>DPGN01000054.1 GCA_003523185.1 Halieaceae bacterium | reverse complement strand
GTGTCCAACATCATTGGTGCCACAACCATGGAACAGCTCAAAATGAACATTGACAGTCTGGACGTCGTTCTGAGTAAGGACGTCTTAAAGGGCATTGAAGCCATACAGCAGGCCATCCCGAACCCTGCTCCTTAAGTCCCACGACGTTACATATTGATCCAGCTGTTGCGTGCGCGGACCCTGAATTGGGTCTCGCGCCATCGCAGGATGACGCTATCGGGCAGAATCTCCACAACGGTGAACGGACCCACACGCTGCCGCTCTGTCAGTGACTGACCGTTTAAAACCACCTCCGAGCGCCCGTTTGCGGAGTAGGTATGCTCGCTGTAAATCAAAGACGGTATTTGATCTTTCGTTTGCTGCGACAGTGTCTCCAACAGCGGCTCGCTGCTTTCGACTAATGGTTGAACACCCAGTTCCTTCTGCGTTTGAGCGAGAATCTCCGCGAAATCAACCGCCGTAGCATCTTGAAGACCATCCGATGCTTCCGATACCTCAGTCGCCTGATCTACCGCATCAGGAACAACCTCTGTTTGAGCCTCAGAGGCGGTCTGTGAGTCTAGTGTAGCCACAGCCTCCTCGTTCATCGCGGCATAGAGCGATGACAACGCCTTTGCGTTGGGGCCACTATTTTTTGCTGGCTGGGTCTCAGTCGGAATGACAATCGGTCGCGTACCTCTCATATCACCGCTAGATCGCTGTGAACTTTTATCTTTTATTGATGACCCCGAAATGGGTGTCGAAGGTGTAAGAGGCGTCTGAGACTGGGTATTGGAGACGATGTCCTTGGGTGTTGCTGCAACAGCATCACCGATCCTCTCCTCCGCAGCCCCCACCGCTGAATCACCACCCTTAGCGATAGATGTGTGGGACCCATCGCGATCGGATGAATACAAAACAGCCAAAACGACAACCATCATGCCAACAGCGGCCAGTGAGGCACGCTTGAATCCCGCCTTTTTCCAGATTGGCTGATCGGGCGCTACATAGTGCTCGGTATCGAGAGACGGAACAGACCTTCCCCCCTCAGGCGCTTCCTTAGAGCGCTTAATGGCATCAAGGATCATCGACATCAGCGCGCGTCCTGCCAGTTTTGAGCCCGTGTCAGCGCACGACTCACTGTCAGACCAATGCCCAAACGATCATTGAGCCTCAACAAGGTGAGCTCATTCATCACACCATCGATAGGCAAACCCTCAGCTTCCTGAAAGAGTCGAATACGCGTTTCCAGGGCCGGCCCGAACTCGGTCACCTCGTTTATCTCCATCCCATCGAGCGTGGCAAACATTTGGGCCACCTGAGTAACCATGACCCCAGAATCACCGAGAGAGAGAGCGCCCTCCCAGCCCATGGGTGCCTGCCAGAAGAATCGATACGTGCCTGTCCACGCATCGGCAATTTCTGCTAATGCCACCCACTGCAGACCTTGATCCGTCCAAACAACAGCCTCAGATCCGTCGATCTGAAATACGAGGACACTGGCAAAAAATTTATCCTGTGTAACGGTTTCAAGCAGGACCGGTCGATTGAGCGAAGCTAACTCATTCCAAACTCTTGCAGAGCCAACACCACAGGAAAGGCGCGTAATGGCAGGTGGTGGACACAAAGAACTGGGTGCTGGCAGATCCGTTGCAGCCAGCCACAGTTTCACCAATCCATCCGACTCGCTGAATTCCCATTGGGGAGCGGCCGGCGCCATTGTGGGCTGTGCAAAGGGGGCTGCCGAGTCTGCTGCAACTGGCGTGTCTGCCGATGTCGGATTGTCGGTATCCTGAGCACTCAGTACATCGGTAGGCAGCTTACCCATGTAAGCAAGCGTTGCACCAACGAGGACAAGCATCACCAAAGCAAGCCACCACCCGCTTACACCACTAGATGATGGCTGCTCACTGTGGCTCTCGCCAAATACTTCTTTTGCAGCCGAGCGCACCAGGGTGCGGTTAACACTCCCTCGCTTCTGGCCGTAGGCTCCTAGCAAGGCTCGATCACACAACACATTAATTAAGCGCGGAATACCTCGTGTGAGGGTTTGAATCTGCTTTACCGCCGACGAATCAAACAAACGTCGATCGCCCTTTAAGCCGGCCACCTCCAGGCGATGTCGAATGTAGGCGCCTGTCTCGTCGAGATTCAATGGCTGCAAGTTATAGCGGGCGGTGATCCGTTGATTGAGCTGTCGCAATTCGGGCCGAGCTAGCTTATCCGACAACTCTGGCTGTCCAATGAGAATAATCTGGAGCAATTTCTCGTCGTTGGTCTCGAGATTCGTTAGGAGGCGTATCTGTTCTAAAACATCAAAGTCGAGATGTTGTGCCTCGTCGATCATCAATACCGTCTTTCGCCCACGATCGTAATTCTCAAGAAGGTAGCGATGGAGGGCGTCGGTCAGCGCCTTTAGGCTATGGGTCTCACGAGGATAGTCGATACCTAGCTCGTCACAGGCACTGGCGAGCAGCTCAACGGCACTCAGCGCCGGATTCAAAATGATGGCCAAATCGGTGGTGTCAGGTAACTGCTCGAGTAAGCAACGATTAACCGTTGTCTTCCCTGTACCTACCTCACCGGTCAGCAAGATGAAACCGCCACCCCCGCTCACACCGTAGAGAAGATGTGCAAGGGCGTCGCGGTGCCGCTGACTCATGAATAGATAGCGCGGGTTGACCGCGATCGAAAACGGCGCTTCGTTGAGTCCAAAATGTTGGTGATACATACGAGGCTGTCACAAATTCATTGCCGACATTATGCACGGGCAAAACCGCGATGAATACGCGGAATCATGTCGTGTTTGCTTGCTGGCAAAAAAAACATACTGTAAGTTCAAATTCGAATTTTTATATGACACTCAGTCCTGCGTTATTAGGAGACTCACATGGCAGTACCATCAATTCTCAAAGACAACTTGTCGATCCCGGTCATTGGTTCGCCCCTCTTCATCATTTCCAACCCGGATCTCGTCATTGCACAATGCAAGGCTGGTGTCATCGGTTCGTTCCCAGCACTCAACGCGAGACCCGAACCCGTGCTCGAGGAGTGGCTCGATCGCATCACGTCTGAGCTAAAAGATCATGACAAGAACAACCCCGATAACAAAGCGGCACCTTTTGCGGTGAACCAAATCGTTCATGGCTCTAACGCCCGACTGAAGCACGACATGGATATGTGCGAAAAGTATGAAGTGCCTATCATCATTACGTCGCTCGGCGCTAAGCAGTGGGTCAATGATCAGGTTCATGGTTGGGGTGGCATCGTCCTCCACGACATCATTAACAACCGTTTTGCCAAAAGTGCCATTAGTAAAGGCGCGGATGGCCTCATCGCAGTTGCTGCCGGTGCCGGTGGCCACGCGGGACAGCTCTCGCCCTTCGCATTAATCCAGGAAATACGCGAGTGGTTCGACGGACCGCTGCTGCTATCAGGTTCTATGGCCACGGGTGACTCCGTCCTCGCGGCACAAGCGATGGGTGCTGATATGGGCTACATTGGGTCAGCTTTCATCGCCACAGAAGAGGCCAATGCTGACGAAGGCTACAAGCAAGCCATCGTTGATTGCGGGGCTGATGACATCGTCTACAGCAGTCTATTCACGGGCGTTCACGGCAACTACCTGAAGCCATCGATTGAGAATGCCGGCCTCGACCCTGACAACCTGCCTGAAAGTGACCCAACAAAGATGGACTTTGGCTCGGGTGGAAACACCGATGCAAAGGCGTGGAAGGACATTTGGGGTTCTGGCCAAGGCATTGGTGCAGTCAAAGCGCGCGGGACAGCTGGTGAATACATCGCCACTCTGGTCGAGCAATACAACGCGGCTAAGGCACGGATTCTTTAAGTATGAGCGACCAACGCGCAAAAATACCTCGCTCGAATGAGGACGACTACAGCCCGGAAATCATTGCTGAACGTCAAGCGTTTATCGAAGCCCAGACCGGTGCCAAGTTAAACCACACCAAGCAGTTCTCGTATGACCCGCACGTTATGTCCGGAAACATCGAGAACATCTGGGGCGTTTCCCAGATCCCTATCGGCATCGCGGGACCGCTCCTCGTGGACGGTGAATATGCCAAGGGCGAGTTTTTTGTTCCCATGGCCACCGTTGAGGGCACCATGCTGGCGAGCTACAACCGCGGTATGAAGGTTATTCGTGAGTCTGGTGGCGTAAAGACCACCGTCTCGGCTGAATCGATGCAGCGAGCGCCGTTGTTCATCTTTAGCGATGCGCGAGAAGCTCGAGACTTCCAACTGTGGCTGCGAGCCAACGTCGACGCGATCAGAGAGCAGGCAGAGAGCACAACCTCTGTCGGAAAACTACTCGAGATCGAGAACTACCACACGCACAATTTTGTGGCCTGCCGTTTCGACTACTCGACCGGTGATGCCGCGGGTCAGAACATGACCAGCCGAGCGACGTTCTTTGCCTGTGAGTGGATTCGTAAGAACTACCCCGGGGCCATGCGTAACTACATGCTGTCCGGCAACTGGGATACCGAGAAAAAGACATCAGCGGTCAACATGCTGAAAGGTCGCGGGCGACGTGTCACAGCTGAAGTCACCATTCCTCGCAAAGTGCTAATGGATAACCTCCGCATCACGCCGGAGCAGATGCAGTACGGCTATCAAATCACCACGCTGTCTGCACTGACGACCTCGAGCTCGAACAATGCCAGTCACCCAGCCAATGGCTTGGCGGCGCTGTACGCCGCTACAGGTCAAGATCTAGCAAACATTGGCGAGTCCAACCAGTGCACGGTATATCAGCGTATGACGCGCGAAGGAGATCATTATTTCTCAATCACACTGCC
>DPGN01000075.1 GCA_003523185.1 Halieaceae bacterium | reverse complement strand
GAGATCACCGAGCTCTTTGAGGAGCAACAGACGGTGACAATGAATTGCGAAATGTGTGGCGATAGCTACCACTTTACGCGTAACGATGTAGATCAATCAGAGGAGCCTACGATCCACTGATTGGTTAACTGTATCTCCACACTCACACTGGAAGCACATACCAATGACAGTTGAACAGAGTGCCAAAGCACCGATTAAACACACTGACAACACTGCAGCCCAACTTATTGAGATGGCATTAGACCGGAAGGAGGGTTGTTTGACAGATACCGGCGCACTTCGCGTCGAGACAGGACATAGGACAGGCCGGTCTCCAGCCGACCGATTTATCGTTCGAGAACCCTCGAGCGAGGAGGCGATCGAGTGGGGCAGCGTTAACCGCGAGTTTGATGCGGCAGCCTTTGATGCGCTGTGGGATCGGGTGAAGGCGCATCTCGCCACCGGTGAGCAGTGGGTGCAGCATCTCCACGTAGGCGAGCATCATGACCATTACATACCTGTAAAGGTCATGACGGGCACCGCATGGCAAAGCCTGTTTGGCCGCAACATGTTCATTCGGCCCGAGAACTACAACCCCTCAGAAAAGCCAGAGTGGCAAATTATGAATGTCGCGGACTTTGTCTGCGATCCTGAGCGGGACGGAACCAACTCGGACGGCACTGTCATTATCAACTTTGGCCAGCGCAAAGTGCTCATTGCGGGTATGCGTTATGCCGGTGAGATGAAGAAAGCGATGTTCTCGGTACAGAACTTCCTCCTTCCTGAAAAAGATGTGCTTCCCATGCACTGCTCCGCAAACATCGGTGACGAAGGCGATACAACTCTATTCTTTGGTCTTTCTGGCACGGGGAAAACCACCCTATCGGCAGACCCCGCGCGCTATCTGATTGGTGACGATGAGCACGGCTGGGCGCAAGGCTCGGTGTTTAATATCGAAGGCGGATGCTACGCAAAGACCATCGACTTAAGTCAGAAAAACGAACCTATCATTTGGGATGCCATCCGGTTTGGTGCGATCGTCGAGAACGTCGCGCTGAATGCGGCGCGACAAGCCGATTACTCGGACACGACCCTCACCGAAAATGGTCGCTGCTGCTACCCGCTCTATCACGTTGAGAAGCGCTCAGCCACGAACATGGGCGGCGAACCCAAGTGTGTGATCTTCCTCACTTGCGATGTGTCCGGCGTGCTTCCGCCTGTCAGCTTGCTATCAAAAGAAGCGGCAGCCTTCCATTTCCTCTCTGGCTACACCGCCCGTGTTGGCTCGACTGAGCTTGGTGCCGAAGCCGGCATCCACCCAACCTTTAGCACCTGCTTTGGTGCTCCGTTTATGCCTCGCCCAGCTCAAGACTACGCAGACCTGCTAATGAAGCGTATTGAAGATTTCGGGTCGCAGGTCTACCTCATTAACACAGGCTGGACCGGTGGCTCGGGAGGTGCAGATGGCAAAGGTAATCGCTTCCCAATCCCCGTCACTCGTGCCGTAGTTGCCGCCGCTCAAAGCGGCGCCTTGCTCAATGTGGAGACAAAGCACATCGATTCGCTGAATCTGGATTTCCCGATCACAATTCCCGGCGTAGCCGACGAATACATCGACCCCAAAGCCAGCTGGAGAGATGATGATGCCTATGAAGAGCAGGCCAAGAAACTGGCTACCCTATTCAAAGGCAACATCGAGAAGTTTGACGTCAGCGATGACATCGTTGCCGCCGGGCCTCAATTGTAAGCACACTCAACACACCATAAAAAAAGGGGCTACTGCCCCGTTTGCTATGGTGTGTAATTTTCAATCACAGCTCGCTTTGAAGAGACCTCCGCAGAAAAGCGCGGCGGTGTAATCTTTCCACCCTTTACCCTTTGCTCTTCAGACTAGGGGTGGCGATACGTCTCCATCCTGTCGCTCCAGTTCGCGCTTCGTGACGTTCGATAGGATCTTACCGATATCATCACCCAACAGGTAGAGCGCAGGCACCAACACCAGCGTCACACCTGTGGCGAACATCACCCCAAATGACAAAGACACCACCATGGGAATGAGAAACTGAGCCTGAACACTGGTTTCCAGCATAATTGGCACGAGCCCAACAAACGTGGTCACTGAGGTCAGGATAATCGGTCGGAAACGATCGGTCGCTCCTTGCAACAGCGCATCAACCAGATCCATCCCCTCATCGCGAAGATTATTGATCCGATCGATCAACACGAGGTTGTCATTTACAACGACGCCCGCACAGGCGATGACGCCCATAATGGAAAACATACTGACCTGCCAACCAAGCAACCAATGACCAAAGATGGCGCCCATGAGTCCAAACGGCACGGCTGTTAGAACCAAGAAGGGTTGCCAATAGGACTTAAAGGCAATCGCCATTAACCCAAAGATAATCAGCATTGAGAGCGAGCCCATGTAGACCATCGCTTGCTGAAACTCGATCTCCTCTTGAAGTTCGCCGTCCATATTAATGGTCAACCCAGGATACCGTTGGAGCCACACAGGTCCGTCATTTCGAAGCACCGACTGGACAATAGCTCGGGGCGGCGCACCGTCCTCGGACACATCTGCACTGACTTCCAGAGTTCTCAGGCGATCCAGTCGCTCGATCGACTGATAACCGGTTTCAACACCGTAAGAAGCTACGGTCGAAAAAGGAACTTCGGCGCCATCACGGGTGCGGATATACATCGAATTGATATTGGCGATCGCTCGGCGCTCTGACTCTGGATAACGAATCATCACCCGGACATCCTCACCATCCCGGGGTATGCGCTGAACCTCTTCACCATAAAATGCCTGACGTATCTGTGTCGCCACATCAGCGAGCGAAACACCGAGCGTTTCAGCCGCTGGCTTCAAAGACAGCACGAGCTCCTCTAGTGGTGCATCGAAACTGTCCGTGACATCAAAGACGCCCGGGTAGCGCTCCAGTGCTCCGCGCACTTCCTGCGCAAGCACCTCAAGATCAGCGATGCTATCGGATGCAAATAACAAGGAAATGGGCTTGCCTGGATCACGAATGGTGTAATCAAACCTCACGTCCTTGGCCTGTGACAAATCACCTAGGCTTTGTCGTAGGCGCTTGGTCATTTCTTCCGTATCGAGATCATCGTTCACTGTTTGAACTAACAGATCGACTTTATTTCCACCGGCAACGCCCAAGATGTTGTCTATGGCTGGCGTCTGCTGATAACGAGGCTGACTGTTGTAATCCGTCTTAATGGCCTCTGCCGCAGTGACCAAGCGGTCGCGCATGGCCTGCGAATCGGCAAAAGCACCACCCTGAGGCAGCTCGACAGTGCCCATGACAAAATCTGAATTCACACGAGGGAAGAAGGCGCTCTTCAGATAACCGCCGCCGAACAATGCCAAACTCAAACACAATAAAACTAGGAAGAAGCCACCCACCGAGGCGTGATTACGCAAGCACTTCTCAAGGAAGGGTCGATAGCGTTCGTTAGCAAAGCGCGCGAGCCAGCTTGCGCAGGCCATGCGAGTGCGCGTTAACCAACCAGAATCGGGCACCTCTGGCTCAGGCTTCATGTGCGCCAGATGCGACGGAAGAATAAGTAAGCTCTCAATCAGCGAGAACGCCAGAGCCAGGCAGACTACAACCGGAATTCCCTTCGACGCGGGTCCCCACTCCCCGGGTAAGAAGAACATGGGGGCAAAGAACACCATCGTACTGATGACGGCGAATACCACCGGCTTCACCACCTGACGCGTCCCCACCAGGGCACCGTGAACGCCACTCAAACCACGGGACTGTGCCGAATGCACCGACTCTCCGACGATTATGGCGTCGTCAACGACGATGCCGAGCGTCAGCAGGAAAGCAAACAGGCTAATCATATTCAACCCCTGCCCCGTGTAAGGTAGGAGGAAAAGCGTGCCCATGTAGGCGACTACGATACCGACCGACACCCAGAAGGCCAGCATAGGACGCAGGAACAACATCAGCACGATGATGACCAGCACTAAGCCGCCAAGACCATTACTTACCAGTGTTCGCACCCGCTCTTTAAACGACTTCGAGGGATCCTGCCAAAACTCCAGCGATACGCCCTCGGGTAACGACAGCTCGCGCTCCTTGACCCAGGCCTTCACTGTATCCGTGGTCAAAATAACGTCTGGTGACGTTGTGACATAAACATTGAGACCTAGCGAGCGCTTGCCATTGAACTCGATATCGACGTCGATATCCTCAAAGGTATCCCTCACCTTAGCGACATCACTCAAGAGTAGTTCCTGCCCTGAGAAGTCACTTCTCAGGACAATCGACTCAAAGTCCGCTCTGTTGTAGGCCTGACCTCGGGTTTGAATCAGTAGATCACCGCTGTCTCGCTGGACCGCGCCGGCCGGCAGATTGATAGAGGCAGAGCGGACAGCAGCTGCGACCTGATCGAAGGTCAGTTGATAACGTTGGAGGCTCTCTTCGGATACCTCGATCGATACTTCATAAGGACGCGCCATCTGGAGTTCGACAACGGATACCCAAGGCTGGCGCACAAGCTCGTCACGCAACGTCTCGCCGAGCTCTTTCATCTCACGCTCACTTAGGTCCCCGAAAATCTGAACCCGCCCCATCTGGTGTCGGTAGGTGATTTCAGTGACCGTTGGCCGCTCCGCATCTGACGGGAAGCTTCTAATCGCATCGACACGCGTGTTGATGTCATTGGTCAGCTTTTGAGTCGGGTAATCGCTTTCCACCTCGACCAGTACGACGCCAACCCCCTCTCTAGAGGTCGACCGGAGCTCCTCGATCCCGTTGAGGTCGTGAATAGCCTCCTCAATGCGAACCGAAATTTGCTCTTCAACTTCTCGAGGACTCGCGCCGCGAAACTCCATGCGAATCTCGATCTGATTGATTTCAGGTGTGGGGAAGAACTGCTTATCCAGCTTGGGAATACTGGTATACCCGCCAATGATAAGAAGCACCATGAGCAGATTCGCCGCGATGGGGTTCTTAATGAACCAGGTGATAGGTCCACTCATATCAGTTAACCGCTTCCTCTGTTGCAACACGTAATCCTGGGAAGAGCGTGTTGTTAAGCTGCGCCACCACCAAGTCGCCAGTAACTAAACCGGACACCCAAACCGATCGCCCTTCACGGTTAATGACCGCAACGTCGCGGCGCTCTAACTTCGACTCTTCATTGACGATCAACACGTGACCATCGGGGCTCAATGCCGCATTCGTGAGTTCGATCACACCATCGACGGGTCGGCCAATGATTTCTGCGCGCGCAAACATACCGGGTGTCAAAGCGGGTCTTCCGTTTTCCAAATCGGGACTACCAGGGAACTCGGCAATCACCGTCGCGACGCGACTTCGCCGATCAAGCTGGGCCTCAGATCGTTTGATATCAGCAGGAAATTGCCATGCTCGACCACCAATGTTGACCGACACAGACGAACTAGATCCGACCAAACCGCCGGAGGAAGTCAGCAACTGCTCGGGCAACAGGGCAAGCTGAGCGTCCGACAAAGGCAGCCGCAGCTCCAGTGCCTCAAGTGCGTAAATCTGTGCGAGCGGAGTACCATTTCCAACAAACTGCCCGATATCGACGCGCTTCTGTTGAACGCGTCCATCAAAAGGTGCCCTGATAATGGTGCGATCAAGCGCAAGCTCAGCAGCCGCGACATCCGCTTGAGCGGCCTTTACCGCCAGCTCTGCTGCTCGCAACTGCGGCTTCCTTAGGAAAAGATCGTTGGCTTCATCCGAACCCAGCTCTCGCCATTCGCGACGCGCCTGCCGGCTGCGTCCTCGCTCTTCGGCCAGACGTTGCTCGGCCTGTGCCAGCGCGGACTCGGCCCGCGCCAGCGCAAACTCATAGTCATCGCGTTCAATGGATAACAGCACGTCGTCTTTTTCGAAAAATCCACCGTCTGCGAAGGCATCACTCACCTCCAGTACCTTGCCGGCTACCTGAGCCACAAGGTCCACCCGGCGCTTCGCGTCGATGGTGCCTTGCGTGTGGACCAATAATTGGTGTGTTGCGGGCGCTGCCTCGATTACAGCCACCATCGGAGCGGGACGACCCGGTGGTGGTCCAGCCTGCGGCTCCGACTTGGCTGTAAGAACAACCCACGTTAGTGCAAGACCCGTAAGGGTAGCCACAGTGGCGATAAATAACTTTCTCAGTGACAGGCGATTGGCCACTGTAGAAACCTCAGGGGTATCAGACATATTTTGTTCCGTCTCGGAAGGCTGTCGACTAAATGGGGATTCATCAGCCCGAACTCAAGCCTGGTGTCTAGCTTTTGTCTCAGGTGAACTTGAACGTTATACGGCGCCGGGTCAGTTACCCGTTTAAAAACTTGTCACATTTTCGGGGCAATACCCAAACGTCATCGAGAAAAATGGTCATCGCGTTAAATTCGGGTCAATCGCCACTTGCCTAGTGAGGGAGTTTTCGCGGACTATTTGCGGCTCAAACAAAACCATTTGGAGTTTTTCATGGCGCTTACCACTGGGGACAAAGTCCCATCTTGCACACTGTCTGTTATGGGCGAATCAGGTCCCGCACCGCTCTCTACTGATGATCTTTTCGGAGGTAAGCGCGTGCTTCTGTTTGCACTACCAGGCGCTTTCACACCGGGCTGTTCCATGGCCCACCTACCAGGTTACGTCGCCAATGCCGACAAGATTAAAGCAGCCGGCGTAGATTCAATCGCCTGCCTCTCGGTCAACGATGCATTTGTGATGGGCGCTTGGGGCGAGGCTCAAAATGCCAGCGAAATCATCATGGTCGCCGATGGTAATGCACAATTTACTGACGCCATGGGACTTACACTCGATGCAACCGGATTCGGTATGGGCAAGCGCAGTCAGCGCTATGCCATGTTGGTTGATGACGGCATCATTGCCCATATCAACGTTGAGGAAGGGCCAGGCGTGGAAGCGAGCTCTGCAGAAACGATGATGGCGCTACTCTGACAGATAAAATGGTTACTACTGCGGCTAAGCCGCTGTAGTAACCGCGTAAACCACCGATGTAATGATCAGTGCGCCAAGAAAGTTTACCCAAATTCCCCAGCGCACCATCGTCCGAATGTCGATCTGACCCGTTCCAAAAACAACCGCATTGGGTGCAGTGGCGACAGGAAGCATAAAGGCACAACTAGCGCTCATCGCTGCGGGCACCATTAATATCAGGGGATCAATGTCGGCTGCCATGGAGGCTGCCGCCAAAATCGGCATGAGCAGTGCGGTTGTTGCTGTATTCGATGTAGCCTCGGTTAAAGCAGTTACCAGCAACGCCACCGTCGCTATCGCAATAAGCGTCGGCACCATGGCAAGACTGGCAAGGAGTTCTCCCACTTGACCACTCAAGCCCGAACTGACAAAGCCCTTGGCCAACGTAATGCCACCTGCAAACAGTAGTAGTACACCCCACGGTATATTGCTCGCCTGCTCCCAGGAGATAAGCTGCTCTCCCTCTCGGTCACGCGTTATGAACAGGGCTACGACCGCACAAAACGCGACCGCTGCATCATTGGCCATTGGCATATCGAGCCATGCGCGCCAACCACCAAACGGCTCGGTACGCGTCATCCATGCGAGCGCGGTTAACCCGAAAATAATGAGCACCCGTTTTTCTGCGCTGCGCCAGGCACCAATATCTGGAAGATCCACAACGAGATCGGTCGGGACTTTCCGGGCCAGCGCTATGGCGATCAGCGGAATCATCAACACTACGACTGGAACCCCCCATGACATCCACTGACTGAAACTGATCGCCAAGCCTGTCGTGTCCTCATAAACTTGCATGAAGATAAGCGTAGGCGGTGTTCCGATCGGCGTTCCCAACCCGCCAATACTGCAAGCCCAAGCAAGCCCTAACAGAAGGGGTGCTGCCAGCGCTTTCGGCGCACTCGAGGTGGCAATAACTGCTAGCGCAACCGGCAATAGCATCAATACGGTGGCGGTATTGGAAATCCACATGCTGAGTAAGGCTGCAGCGAGCATAAATCCCATGATTAAACGCTTCGGCTCGTCAGCGCCAACGAAGCGAACAACCGTCACCGCAATCCGCGTGTGAGCCCCCGTAGACTCCATACCCTTAGACAATAAAAACCCGCCCATCAGAAGCAGTATCAAGGGTGATCCATAGGCAGCGGCAACATCACTTGGGCTAATGACACCCAAGAGCGGCAGCACTGCCATGGGAATCAAGGAGGTGACCGGAATCGGGATGGGCTCGAAAATCCACCAGAAAACACACAGGACAGCGACGCCTGTCGTAACAGACGCGGCCTCTGACTGCCCCAGAAGGGCCGAGAGACACCCCGCTGCCAGGGCGGTAACCAGTCCAGGAATCACCGATGCATTTAAATTTAGCCAATGCGGTTTCAGCATTGCGTATTACCCATGGTTGTTCGTTACACTAGGTGCCATGAAATCTCAGCCATCCTCTCTTGTCGATACTTTCGATCGCCGGATCCGTTATCTACGGCTGTCGGTGACCGATCGGTGCGATTTTCGCTGCCAGTATTGCATGACTGAAGAGATGCGGTTTTTACCCCGTAAAGCCGTGCTATCCGCCGAAGAGATTATTCGGCTCGCGACGCTGTTCGTGGATTTGGGTGTTCAGAAAATTCGACTGACCGGTGGCGAACCGTTGGTGCGTCCTGACATCATTGATATCGCCCAGGGGTTATCCAACATCGAAGGGCTCAATGAGCTTGTGATGACAACCAACGGTAGCCAACTGCCAACGCTGGCAAGGCCTCTGGTCGCCGCAGGAATCTCTCGTATCAATGTGAGTCTGGATACCTTGTGCGACAGCCAATTCGCCGAATTATCGCGAACCGGCGACCTAAGTAAGGTACTCGCTGGATTGGATGCGGCCATTGATGCCGGGTTCGAACGGATTCGACTCAACACCGTCTTACTGACGGGTAAAAATGACACCCAGATAGAGCCACTCATCGACTATGCGCTCGATAAGGGTATTGATATTGCCTTCATCGAAGAGATGCCGATGGGACATATCACTCAAACTGACCGTGAATTGAGCCTCGTACCCTCCGCACAAGTGTTGGAGACGATTCGGCGCCGGTTCAACCTTGTACCTATCGTGGGGTCTTCAACCGATGGACCCGCACGACGCTACTCGGTGGAGGGAACCAGCACCGAGGTCGGCGTTATCTCACCGATTACGGATAACTTCTGTGGTGCCTGCAATCGCCTCAGAATTACACCAGACGGCCGATTGGTCCTGTGTTTAGGCCACGAAAATTCTCTGGATTTACGCCAGATGCTGCGTAGCGACATGGATTCGTCCAGCTTGAAACGTGCAATTGTTGCCTCTCTTGCGTATAAACCCGAGCGTCATGTGTTTGATCAGCCAGATGAACCTCAGGTTGTCCGTTTGATGAGCGCCACTGGCGGATAACATCACACTAGGATTTATTTATGTCCCATTCCTTTCCGAAGCTGGAGAGCGTTGACAGCATTGTCGAGTCACTTGCTACTGCGGGTTACATTTGCAACGAGCAAATCGCCACGGTTGTCTATCTAGCCGCAGCACTAGAAAAGCCTATCTTGGTAGAGGGTCCGCCCGGTGTAGGGAAAACGGAACTCGCGAAAAGCTGTGCGCAGGTGACAGGTGCACCGCTGGTACGCTTGCAGTGCTATGAAGGTCTCGATGAGTCAAAGGCGATTTATGAGTGGAAGTACGGAAAGCAACTGCTTTACACACAGCTTCTCAAGACACAGCTCTCCGAGGTAATGGAAGGGGCGCAGGGTTTACGCGCATCGATTGAGCGATTGCACAGTTTTGATGATGTTTTCTTCTCAAAAGATTTCTTGGAGCCAAGGCCCCTACTTCAAGCAATCGATGCCGAGGGCGGTGTTGTGCTTTTGGTGGACGAGATTGACAAGGCAGATTTTGAGTTTGAGTCGCTACTACTTGAAGTGCTCTCCGACTTTCAGGTTTCCATACCTGAACTCGGTACACTTAAGGGAAGGTCAAAGCCACTTGTCTTCCTCACCAGTAACGATACCCGGGATCTGTCCGACGCGTTAAAACGCCGATGCCTGCACCTACACATCGACTTTCCAACGACGGAACTCGAGGGCCGCATCGTCAGAGCGCGCGTACCTCAGATCACTGAGGCTATGACAGATCATCTGGTCACCTTCGTCAGCAAAGTGCGCGAGATGGACCTCAAGAAACTTCCATCGGTATCAGAAACCATCGACTGGGCAAAAAGTCTGGTCCTGTTACACGCAGACTCGTTGGATGAAGAGCTTGTGAAAAGCTCTTTGAACGCACTCCTGAAGTATGAGGAAGACCTGACCAGTGTGGTCGAAAACTTGGTGGATCTCCTCAATACCGAAAAACAGGCGGCCAACGCCTAAAACGTCATGGCACACGCTGAACGATTCAGTCAGGACGCACCCACCGATCGACTGCTGGCCTTCATCGAATTTATGCGCGGTCGAGACATACTGATATCGCCTGCCGATTCACTTGTGGCTATGGAAGTCGCTGGGCTCGTTGGCTACGACGACCGGACACTGCTCAAAAATGGCCTGGGCAGTGCGCTGGCTAAATCAAAGTTTGAGATCGAAGTCTTCAACGAAGCCTTCGAGCAATATTTTGGCGCACCCTCGTCCGATAAATCCAAAAATGAAAACTCATCCAGCAGCGCGGATGACAGCACAGGCGACAGCCCATCCTCTCAGGAACTGGGCGAGCAACTCTCGCAGGCAATGCAGGCACAACCTGAACTTGCGAAAAACCTGTCGAGCGAACTGGTTGAGGCCCTGAAGAGCGGCGATGAGGCAGCAATTGCCATCGCGGTAGAGACGGCGGCGCAACAGGTCGATGTATCGGCGATTAAGCTACTGACGCAACGAGGACAGTACATCCGCAAAATGCTTGATGCTCTGGGAGAGCAAGCCCTTCGAGATGCCGCGGTAGAGCTTGAAAGCACTGAACCCGCTGCGTTTGAAGCAGTGCAGGCGCTACGCGAGCAGCTTCGTAATAAGGTCAGAGATCGGGTCGATCGAGCCTACATGGTTCACGCCAGTGGCGATGCCGAGGATATGCTCGATGAAGCACTGAGTAACATGTCGCTAGGTAATGTAGACCAGCACCACAGAGCGCGCCTGAAGCGGTTGCTAGAGCGTATGACACGCAAACTCGCGGCACGTCACGGCCGGGTGCGTAAGCGCGTTAAACGGGGACAGTTGGCCGTTCCAGCCACCTTGCGAAAAGCCATGGCGACCGACGGCATTCCCTTTAAACCCCAGTGGCGTAAGAGCGTAAGACGCAAACCTCAGATTCTCATCCTCTGCGACGTCAGCGGATCTGTGGCGGCTTATGCGAAATTCTTATTGCTGTTCCTCCACTCACTTCAAGATATTCTGCCGAGAACTCGCAGTTTTGCCTTTTCGTCGAACTTGGGCGAAGTCACCGAGACATTGCGCGCGCTTCCCGTAGAGATCGCTATCGAGCGCGTCAACTTAAAATATGGTGGCGCCACGGATTACGCACGTGCCTTCGAAGACTTTGCCAGCCTGGCCATGGCCGACATAAATCGCATCACTACGGTGATTATTTTGGGCGATGCGAGAAACAACAATACGGATCCAAGACTCGACCTACTTGCTGAAATTCGATCGAAGTGTCGACAACTGATTTGGCTTAATCCGGAAAGCCAGAGAAGTTGGGGCACAGGTGATTCTGAAATGCCGGGCGTCATCCGCAACTGCGATGTGGCGGCCGAGTGCAGCACTCTTAAGCAATTAGAGCGAGTCATTGATGACTTACTGGCTCAGCTCAACAGTTGAGCTAGTCAGTCTCCTCCAACGATAGTCCGCCAACGCCGCCGGCACCGCCCTCGCTGGCTAGTTTGATTTTGAGTCTCAGGTTATTGGCAGAGTCCGTGTTTCGCATCGCCTCCTCCTGTGTAATCTTGCCCTCGTGATACAGACTGAAAAGTGCCTGATCAAAGGTTTTCATGCCCTGATCAATCGATTTCTCCATGATGTCCTTCATTGCGTGAATATCGCCTTGTAAGATCAAGTCTTTCACTAAGGGCGACGCTAGCAACACCTCGATCGCCGCACAGCGCGCCCCCTCGGCTGTGGGGATAAGGCGCTGAGACATGATGCCCAGTAAGTTCAGTGAAAGGTCCATCAACAGCTGGGGACGACGTTCCTCGGGGAAAAAGTTAACAATCCGTTCCAGTGCTTGATTGGCGTTATTGGCGTGCAGTGTTGAAACACACAGGTGGCCTGTCTCGGCAAAGGACACTGCATATTCCATTGTCGCGCGATCGCGTATCTCGCC
>DPGN01000053.1:42491-56010 GCA_003523185.1 Halieaceae bacterium | reverse complement strand
AGAATGCCTGTCATGATTTCCAGAAATACGTTGAGCACATACAGTTTTACGTTGGGAAACACGGGAGCGCCGAGGAGCGGTGCCGAGCGATGCTCCGGATGCTCAATGTAAGGCGCTGGGTCATCGGTCAGTTCGCCGGTGATCGGATCAACAATACTGGGAGTGTCCAGCTTTTTCCCTGCTAAAACCGCTTCTGATAAATAGGTCTCGTAGATGCCCGACACCGAGGTGTCCCCAATAATGGGTCCGTGGTGCCCGCCGGGAACAGCATACGATAAAGGCGGAGCAGACATTTTAAGTTCCCGTCCTCCCCAAGGCGCTGTCTGTGTCACTGAATTTACCGACAGGATGCCGATGCAATCGTGGTCCAGAGCTAGTTTGGTGTAAGCACTGGCGCACCCGATATCATGCCAGTCGTGCACTAAACCAATCGCGAATGTTTGGGTTTTTGCCTTTTCAATAACCTTGTTCATGGTCCAGGTCATCGTGTACTGGCCAAGCCCGCGATGCCCATCCACGACTAAAAAATTATCGCGCTCCTGTTGAATTTCGGGCTCTGCTGTCATGTTGATTTGCCCATGCTGCATCATGAGATGATCGATCATGGCGATGCCCATACCTTGCATGTCTTTCCCATACAGGTCACCGGCGAGAATGGCGTCGGCAAAAGCCTCGGCCTGATGTTCTGGTGCTCCCCAGGCACTGATTACCGTTTTATAGACTTTATGGAGAAATTCGGGTGACTCTGTATGCATACCTATTACTCTCTGACGGATGGTTCATCCTCTGCTTCCAGAGAGATCGCCATCAATACTCCCTAGTAGGTACGATTGAAGAGTATTTTTTGTCGGTACCTGCGGAGATACTTAATCTCTGAACCGGCGGGAGGGTAACTGCAATGTTTGAAGGTCAAATCGCGATCGTTACGGGGGCGGGCAGCCCGGCAGGTATTGGTTATGCGGTTGCCGAGGAGCTGGCAAAACACGGCGCCTTTGTTGTGATCAGTGATCTACCTGCGTTTGAAGCGCGGCTGGATGCAGCTGTCGCTAATCTGAAAAGTCGCTATCCCAACGTGGCTATGTGCGCGATGGACGTATCTGATGCAGGATCCGTCGATGCTGCGTTTTCCTCAATTACTGCCAACTATGGGCCGGTAGACATTTTGGTAAACAATGCCGGTGTCGGAGGGGGTAGCTCAGAGTTCTTGCAGTTGAGCGAAGCAGATTTCAAGTCAGCATTCGATGTCAACTTCATGGGTGCGGTGAATGGGTGCCGTGCGGTATTGCCTTCCATGCGTGAAAGAGGGCAAGGCGCAATTATTAATATAGCGTCGCTCTGTGGGTTAGGTGCTATACCGGAGATTCCTGTCTCCTACACCGCTTCTAAATTCGCCGTAGTTGGTCTTACTAAGGGCATAGCACTTGAATACGCGGCGGAGGGCATTCGTTGCAATGCCATCTGCCCGGGGGCCATTAATACGGATATGCGCAAGCATCTCTTTGAACGCGTGGCCGAGGAACAAAATATTTCTACAGAAGACGCTCGGGCCGAGGAAGATGCAATGATCGCGATGGGTCGCGGAGGTGAGCCCTCGGAGGTGGCGAGGGCCGTCGTATTTCTCGCGGATAAAAATGCGTCCTACATTACGGGGGTTGCTTTACCGGTCGCCGGGGGAATGGCACCAGGCGTGTAACCAGATTGGGTACTTGCTCGTCCAACAACGGCGCAACAGCATAAAACAAAGAATAACGACTGGAGTTGGCTGTGTTTTTCTCGTTAAAAGACCAGGTCGCCATCGTGACCGGGGGTGGCTCTGGGATTGGTTTAACAGTTGCAACCCGTTTCACTGAGGCGGGCGCTACCGTTGTCATCGCTGACCTCAATGACTGTTGTGAGGTCGCCGAGTCATTAGGTTGCGATAGCTATACCGTCGATGTGTCGAATAGAGAGGCCATGCAAGGCATGGTAGATCATGTCGTTTCAAAATTCGGTGCGATCGATGTGCTCATCAATAACGCCGGTGTTTTCGCTGGGTATAAAACGCTTGTCGACACGCCGCCAGAGGATTTCCTGCACTGTTATCGGGTGAACGTCCTGGGAGTCACTAACGGTATCGCTGTGGCTGCACCCCACATGACCACGGGTGGTCGAATCGTAAACATGGCTTCTCTTGCGGGCGTGACAGGTTGTGTTGATCTCGCATCCTACGGTGCGTCTAAACATGCGGTAGTTGGTATTACAAAAACGGCGGCGCTTGAGTTGGGAGCGCGAGGTATTCGTGTCAATTGTATTTGCCCCGCCTCAGTGAACACACCAATGGCACACGAGCCTGGGGGAGAGCTATTGCTCGAATGGGAAGAGGTGATGTCACCACTCGGACGAATTTGTGAACCCGAGGAGGTGGCCGCAATGGTTCATTTTTTAGCCACGCAAGATTGCGGATTCGTTAATGGTCAGGCGTTGACTATCGATGGAGGTCTCTCGGTTGGCGTCAACGATAGGGCGCGACGTGCGCTTGCCGTATCAGGAGGTATGTATGATGAGTAGCGCGGTTAGAAAAGAGGATATTCGGTTTCTGGAGTTTGCTTTGTCGCGAGTTGCAATGGCGGCGGGTGCCAGCGAAGTGCATGCCAGCTACATTGCTCAGGCCATTGGTTTTGCTCATTTGCAAGGAAAGCTCAATCAGGGTCTAGGGGTCTACGAAGTGTTGGACCTGTCGATCAAGTCTGGAATCCTAGATATGACATCTACCCCAGAGGTCGTGGATGAAGATGCGGCTTGGGCGGTTGTTGATGGGAATCGATCCTCTGGTTATTACACACTCAATGTCATGGCTGATATTGCGATAGAGAAGGCAAAAACATCGGGAATAGCACTGGTGTTTGGTGGTAACCATAATGATGCAGGTAGTTTCGCATCTTATGTCTACAAGGCGTGGCAGCACGACATGATGGCGTTCTCGTCGAATAATACGCCACCTCTAGTTGCCCCTTTTGGTGGACGTCGTAATATGCTGTCGTGTCCACCTTTCGACTCTATCGCGCCCTCGGGGAATGAACCCCCAATCTGGGCCTCGTTGAAGTTTGCCGAATTTTATGACGCTGATATTTCTGAAGCGGTGCTTCAGAACAAACCTATGCAGGGTAAGTGGTGTATTGACCCGGAAACTGGTGAGACAACCGACGACCCAACAGCATATGCTCGCCCTTATCCCGGCTACGGAAGAGTTTGGGGCTACTCCTGCGGTGGCCAAATTGAGTCTCCAAGGACCTATGCACTCAATCTATGGACTGAAGCGCTTACCGCCATTATCAATCCTTTGGGCGTAACCGCTAACCGGATTTCAGATACCGATGATTACCAGCGTGCTTTGACGGAAGGTGCTGACGTAACCGCTACCGTTGGAGGTAGCTACTACATTTGTATAGATCCGGCCGTCTTTGGTCCTATTTCGGCGGTAAAGGCACGGTCGGATGAATTTATCAGCGCAATCAAAGCAACAGAAACTCGGCCAGGTCAAAGAATCCGCATACCGGGCGAGACAGCATTTAAAAATCTCGTAAAGGGCGAGAACATGGTCGATGTACTCGTTAACCATTGGGAGCCGTTTTTTGACTACATCGCTGGGCAGTATGGTCTAAGCGAAGAAATCTTGAAGTCCGAGTTTGCTGCTCTGGCGGACCCTCAATGAGTTGTGTGACCTAACTAACGCGCGGATAGTGTTGTAGTAGCAACCGCCATTTAATTTCTTTGTGCTTTCGCAGTGTGCAATCGATACGTGCTTCCGCCATCTCTCTGCAGTAGAGACGCAGCCCAACACAATGCTACCTGGGTGCAAACGCGAAAGGGGCGGTTGCTGATCCGAGTAACACTAAGAGTAGGTAACGACACTCTTAAGAAGTAGGCTTACCAGCATCGACTGTCGCGAGACGCCGGTTTTGGCAAAAATCGACCGAAGCTGGGCCCGGGCCGTGTTTCTGGCAATTCCTAGTTCGGCGGCCGCTTGATCGAGATTGGCGCCCTCTGCCAGTAGTTTGGACAAAGCGACTTCCGCTTTGGTAAGCCCGTAGAGCGACATCAGAATGCGCGTTTCTATCTGGAAACTGCGCTCGGGCTCGTTGATGAAAACAATCATGTGAGGTGTGTGACCGGGCTCCACCGTCTTGTCGATCATCATGGGCTTGAGAAGGATCTCGAGATCTGCCTTTCCTGACGGACGTTCTACTGAAAGCGCGTTGGTAGGGGCGGGGTCCTGGTTACGCTGAGCAACCACAATATCTTCGATAAATCCGTTCAGCTTGGTTCTCGCCGACGGGCTCTCGAGGTGTAACTGCTCATTCACCACTGATAAGCCATCTTTCTCGCGTATCAGCGTGTCCGCTACAGCATTGCGCGAGACTATTTTGCCTCGCTCATCCAACGTGACCACGCCAACCGACTGTTTCGCGATGGTCGAACTGTAGAGCTTGCGCTCCTTGTCCAGTTGAATGAGTTGCATGCCATTAGCAACGGCACGCTGGATATGACTGGCCAACATCTCGAGGAACTCGCGCTCCTGCGGGCCGAAGTTATCGGCTGCCTTTGGTCGACAGAATCGCACGCTAAAGCGAAGCCCGTTGGCATTGCGCAGATCCACACCAATCATGTGATAGATGTCGATGGGCGCCATGCAGTACTTGTAGAGCTCGGTCCGCTCAAGGGTGCGGTAGGGCACGCATTCGTCCAGCGACGTAACCTTGCCCCAGGGCAGGTTGGTCATGAGGTTAGAGGTGTAATAGCGATCCGTGTAGGGGTTGTCGTGATCATCGACGAAGGTTTTTGGCAGCGCCTCGCAGGAGACGAATAACAAACCGCCATCGTCACCTTGCGGCTCGCGCATAGTGATCGAAGCAAAATTAGAATCAATGATGCGGCGGGTTTCAGCTAGAAACGCACTATAGGGGTCTTCCTCGATGTGTCCATCGTAGAGGAAACCAATCAGTTTCGAGAGCTCCGCTATGTTTGGTTGATTCATAGGGCTACGTACAGACATCCCGGTTATTCCCTAAACCCTAGTTATCAGAAAGACCCACTGCCGTCCAGCGCTAGCTGGCTTTCGCCGCCATCTCGATGGCGATTTCCTCGATCAGATCTTCCTGACCCCCTACCGTCTTTCTTCGAGCCATTTCGAGCAGGATTTCGTGCGATGGAACGCCGTATTTGGCCTGTGCTCGCTTGGCAAAGAGCAAAAACGAGGAGTAGGCGCCGGCATAGCCCAGTACCAGCGCATCTCGGCTAAGCCGGACCGGTTCATCCATGATAGGTAGGACATGATCTTCAGCGGCGTCGGCCAGTTTGAAAATATCGATGCCTGTCTCCGCGCCCATGCGCTCGAGCACGGCGGCCATGGCTTCAAGTGGCGTATTACCAGCACCAGCCCCCAGTCCAGCCGCTGAGCCGTCGATACGGTCAGCACCGGCATCAATGGCTGCCAGTGAGTTAGCGACGCCCATGGCTAGGTTATGGTGTCCATGGAAACCGATTTCAGTCTCGCTCTTTAGGTTGTTGCGCAGTAAACCGACCCGATCGGTCACGTCCTGCGGCAGCATGTAGCCTGCAGAGTCAGTGCAATAGATGCAGTTGGCGCCGTAGGACTCCATCAGCTGGGCCTGTGCCAGTAATTCCTCAGCAGACACCATATGTGCCATCATCAAAAATCCCACCGTATCGAGACCAAGATCACGACTCAGGTTGATGTGCTGCCGGGATACATTGGCTTCGGTGCAGTGGGTGGCCACGCGAATCGTGGTGACGCCACAGTCGGCCGCCATACGAAGATGATCGACAGTACCGATGCCCGGTAGCAGTAGGGCAGAGATGCCTGCCTGCGATACACGCTCAACCACCGCCCTCAAATAGGTCTCGTCACTGGCGGCGGGGAACCCGTAGTTCACCGAGGCGCCACCGAGGCCGTCCCCATGGGTGACCTCAATGAGTGGAACGCCAGCATCATCGAGTGCGCCGGCAATATCGACCATTTGATCAACGGTAATCTGGTGCTGTTTGGGGTGCATGCCGTCGCGAAGACACATGTCATGCAGGGTGACCTTACGTCCTTCAAGCTTCATTCTGCGGGTCCTTATGCCGTGCGTCGCTGAGCGATCATTTCTGCGGTTCGAAGCCCCGCTGCTGTCATGATGTCGAGGTTACCCGCGTACTTGGGAAGAAAATCACCCAACCCCTCCACTTCGACTGAAATGGTGACGCGGTTGCCGTCGATAATGGGCGCATTGTTGAGTTTGTAACCCGGCACGTAGCGCTGTACCTCTGACACCATGGCATCAATAGAGTCGCGTATAGTGGATTCATCCGGCGCGTCTTTTGTCAGACAGTGGATGGTATCTCGCATCACCAACGGCGGCTCGGCAGGGTTAATGATGATAATGGCCTTGCCCTCGTCGGCACCGCCGATCTGGGAAATGGCCGATGAGGTGGTACGAGTAAACTCATCAATATTGTCTCGTGTGCCCATACCGACCGATTTGGAGGCCACGGTGGCAACGATTTCGGCATAGCTCACCGACTGCACGCGACTGACCGCATGAACCATGGGAATAGTGGCTTGGCCGCCACAGGTCACCATATTGACGTTTTGTGCGGGGCCAGTGCCCAACAAACTATCGAGGTTTACCGGAGGAATGCAGAAGGGACCAATCGCCGCAGGAGTTAAATCGATCATGGTGGCGCCCAGCGCCGTCACCTTACGACTATTTTCCGCATGTACATAGGCGGACGTGGCGTCAAACACGAAGTCGACAGGGGACTCGTCGAAACCGGCCACCAAACCATCAACGCCCTCGGTGGATGTTTTGAGTCCGAACTCACGCGCGCGTTGAATACCTGCCGATTCCTCGATACCTACCATCCAGGTGGCCTCGATTAATTCGCTGCGCTGGCACTTCATTAACAGATCGGTTCCAATATTTCCTGGCCCGATAATTGCGGCTTTTGCCTTAGCTGTCATACATCACCTTGTTTATACGAATCGGCAGCCTACGCTGCAGTCGTCGAAGCCTTCGCCCGACATAATCAAATGCATTTCATCGCCGGCTTGCACGGGTTCGAGCGGCACGACTGAGCCCGAGAGAATGACCTCGCCAGCCTCGAGCGCAATGCCATAGGCACCGAGGGTGTTGGCAAGCCAGGCAACCGCCGTTAATGGATTGCCCTGCACGGCACTACCCAAGCCTGAACTCAGTGGTGCACCGTTCTTGGTAACGTCAACACGAATGCTGGGCAGGTCTAACGCCCGCGGGTCGAGTTCGGTGTCACCCACCACGAAGACGCCGCAGCTGGCGTTGTCCGCTATGGTGTCCTGAATCGCGATTTGCCAGTTTTCGATACGGGAGTCGACAATTTCAAAGCAGGGCATGATGCACTCTGTCGCAGCCAATACATCTGCTTCAGTATTCTGGATTCCCGACAGTGTTGATTTCAGACGAAACGCTATTTCGCCCTCGGCACGTGGAGAAATCATATTCCCAGCAATGGGAATGTCTGGGTTGTTGGCATAGGCCATGGCATCCGTCAGGAAGCCAAAATCAGGCTGGAATACACCCAGCATTTTCTGCACCGCATCCGATGTGACGCCGATTTTCTTACCAACGATGGTTTCCCCGTCCTGCTCCATGCGAAGTGACAGCATCACACGAGAAATCTGATAGGCATCCTCGATGGTAATGTCTGGGTGTGACTGGATGAGGGGTTTGATGGGCACCTCAGAGCGCATCGCCTCATACAACGCTCGCCCCAATGTGGTGTGATCAGCCTTGGATAGGCTCATGGTGCCGCTCTCCGAATTAGTTAGCGAGGAATGACAGGCAGCGCTCGTTGAAGAGATCCGGATACTCCGACATCACCCAATGCCCGCAATGATTCACAAGCTCTGCCTGGACCGAGCCTTTCATTCCAAGCACCTTCCAGGTGCCTGAGGCAGGGCAGAAGCGATCTTCTGTGCCCCAGAAAACAAGGGTTGTGGTGTCGATCTCAGGTAACCGGTCAGTCAGATCCGGTATTTGCATGGTGGCAAGTACATGCGCGTTCTGGGTTTCTAGCGTTGCCCAGCGCTCGTCAACCAGCTCCTGATCAACATTCGCAGGGTCATACACCAACTGCGTGAGCAGCTCCGCCAGGACTGGCTTGGTGAATTCCGGAGATCCCATGGGATACTTCACCATGGCCTGTATGCCGGGCATCGAAAAATAGTCCTCGTGCGATTCGATGCCGCCGGGTGCCATGAGAATGAGTTTTTCGATGCGCTCAGGGTTGCGTAACGTTAAGCCCAGCGCTACCGCGCCGCCGAGCGAGTTGCCTACCAAGATCGCCTTACTAACGCCAGCGTGGTCGAGGAGGGACTCTAGACCGTCAACAAAGAAATCCAGTGTGTGGTCGACATCCTGTGGCTTCGACGTTTTACCGTAACCCCACTGGTCAAACACGATGCAACGGTATCCGCCCTGTTGGAAGGCAGAGACGTTGTGTTTGAAGTTGCTCCAGCCGCTGGCACCCGGACCACTGCCGTGAATAAAGACGGCCGTGCCGCACTCTGTGGCGGTGGCAGGGTGGTCCGTGTAGTGAATCGATCTGCCCGGACTCACCTCGTGAAATTGCGATGCTTCCGGATTAGCAGGCATTAGATAAAGACATCCTGATTTTCCATACCCAGCGTGACGCTACCGAGGTTCCGCGCAAACGCCGTTGGGTTGTTGGCAACGTGGCAACGCGCAATGTGGATATCGTGCCAAAGCTGCTGAAGCGGATGACCATTGAAGACCGATCGTCCGCCGGCTACATCGAACAGGGTATCAATCGCTTCGATGGCTTTATCGATAACCAATGAGGCCTGGTAGCGGTACATGATTCGATCTTCAAGGCTTGGCTTCCAGTTGGCAGCCTCCATCTTGTCAAAGTTGTGGTACATCACCGCCTCAAGCTCTGCGATCGTGTTGAGTACCTTGGCCAGACGCTCCTGAGTCTCAACGTCACCGGCAAATTTGGTCATGTCAGTGGTCGAGTTGCCTTGCTTGGACTTCACAAATACCTTGACCGCTTTCTTCAGTGCACCAATCGCCGCCGAATTGACAACGCGCACGAAGGTTTGTGCCCACGACAAGTCGTACATGGGGTTTTCCTGATCGTTAACGCAGTTGAAGCCATCCATCTGCTTGTGCGTTCGGTGCTCTGGAACAAAAATCGGCTCGGGAATGACAACATCGTTTGAACCCGTACCCTGAAGGCCCATCACGTTCCAGGTGTCTTCGATTTCGTATTCGCTGCGAGGTACCAGGAAGGTGCGGTAGCCATCCCCCGGAATAACGCCGCCGAGCAGTGCCCAGGTGCAGTGTCCTGATCCAGAGCTCCAGCCCCAACGTCCGTGGAGCATGAATCCGCCCTCGCACATTTCCGCTCGTGCACCCACCGGGTTGTAAGAGCTGCTGATGAGCGTGTTGGGGTCGTTCTCATACACTTCTCGCTGCGCCTCTTCTGACATCAGCGCTAGCTGAAAGGCGTGAACAGCAATGATGCCACCGGCCCAGGCCGTGCTCATGTCCGCTTCGGCGATCCGCACTTGCTCAGCAAAAAACTCTTGTGGACGACGTTCCAGACCACCCCACTGCTTGGGAAGCAACATGGTGAAGAAACCACATTCCTTGAGCGCATCAACGACTTCCTTCGACATCTCACGAGCGGCTCGCTGCTCGTCTGACTTGCTCGAAATCAAGTCCAGTATCTGCTGTGTTACGACTGGTTCATGTGTGCTCATGGCAAAGATCCTTTAGCTGTATCCGTCTTGCTGCGGGTTTTAGGGCATTGCACACATCGTTGCAAAGCGCGGCGCCGTCGACATACCTCGTATGTACTAACTCGAAAAACTCGTCTAATCCTGGTGGCCTACAGAGAAGTCGTGGCCCCAGAAGCTAGGAACGGTGCTTTCGAACACTTCGTAGCGGGACCAGTCATCAATGGTTCTACCTTCGGCACCGTACTCGATATCAAAGCCTGCTGGGCTCTGCATGTAGAAACTGACCATATGATCGTTGGCGTGGCGGCCCATGGTACCCGTGAGTTTTACGTCCGCAGCGATTCGCCGATCGTTACAACGACCCACCTCGTCGAGCGCATTGACCTCGGTCATGACATGGATGCAACCCGCAGGGTGGGGGATTTCCAGAAGTCCAAGGCTGTGATGCCGCCGGTTGCAGTGCATGAACCACAATCGCTTTACGGGCTCATCAGGATCGGGTGTAAACCGCAGCTTCATCAGATCAGACAGGCCAAATCCCAAGGTGTCGGTGAAGAAACTTGCGGTTTCATCAAAGTTGGGCGCGGGTAGCACCACGTGACCAAGACCCTGATCGCCGGTGACAAACCCGGAAACGCCTTGGGGTGAGTTCAGTACTTTGAAGTCGGAGACCACGCCCCAGTAGGCCTCGTGGTGATTACCTGCGGGGTCGGTGAAGCACAGCAAATTTTGTACACGGCGCTTCGCGATCAGCGTCTCATCACCCCAGGTGAACGCGACGCCGGCCGCGGTCAATGCCGAGGCGACCTCATCCAATCCTGCCTGATTGTTCGTTTCCCAGCCACAGAGCGCCAAGTTGTCAGTGTCTGCCGCCTGAACAAAAAACCGATAGGGGTGGTAGTCCATCTTGTAGTAGTGGGTGCTGTCGTCCCCAAGTGTGTCGGATGCGTCTTCAAGACCCATGACACCGCAAGCGAATCCTTTCCATGAATCGAGTTGCGTGGCGTTGACGCCGATGTACCCCAGGCTCTGAATGGCCATAGTGTGTTCCTTATGTTGTCGTTCTTGTGTTGTCGTTCTTGTGTTGTCTTGCTTGTTGTTTGTTAGTTAGTTTGCTCACATCAACACGTCGGGTCACTGATGACGCTGATTGTGATCAGAGCATATTCCTCAATGTTGTTTTTAACACCTTTCCCGACGCGTTTAAGGGAAGGGCATCCGTGAAAATCACGCGTCTCGGTACCTTGTAGTTCGCCATATGCTCGCGGCTCCACGCAATCAGTGATGCGTCATTAATGCCGCTATTGGGCGTGGGTACAACGAAGGCCGCGCAGACTTCCCCCATGCGTTCATCGGGCATGCCAATGACGGCAACCTGCGCTACATCCGCGTGCTGCAGCAGCTGATTTTCGATCTCAGCCGGGTAGCAGTTGAAGCCGCCCGAGATGAACATGTCTTTTAAGCGATCGGTGATGCGGATATTGCCCTCCGCATCGAGTGTTCCGATGTCACCCGTGTGCAGCCAGCCATCGGCATCGATCGTGTCGGCCGTGGCCTCCGGGTTATTAAAATAGCCGGTCATGACGTTATAGCCTCGTACCACAATTTCACCGGGTACGTCTGCGTCGCAGATGCGGCCGTCAGCATCCATGATGGCCACCTCCACCTCAGGAATTGCGCGTCCTGACGTGTGGGCAATGACGTCAGGTGAATCGCCCTGACGGCACATGGTGACTAGACCACAGGTTTCCGACAGGCCATAGGCCGTGATGACGGTATCGATCCCCAGCGTTTGGCGCATGTCGACAATGAGCTGAGTCGGAATAACCGCAGCGCCTGTGGTTGCCTTCTTTAAAGTGGCGATATCGGCGGGTTCCAGCTCCGGGTGCATCAGAATGCTCTGAAACAAGGTCGGGGGTCCCGGCATGACGGTGATGGCCTGCGTTTTGATGGCGTCTAGCACGGCGGGCACATCGAAAACGGCCATGGGGTAGACCGTGGCGCCTCTGAGGAGCGCCGCTAACCAGCCAGCCTTATAACCGAAGCTATGGAAGAAGGGGTTGATAATGAGATAGCGGTCGTCGGCATCGAGCCCCAGGATGTCTGCGAAGGTTGTGAATGCCTTCAAATTCTGGCCGTGGGTGGTGACAACGCCTTTGGCTCGGCCGGTTGTGCCCGAGGTGAATAGAATATCCGATACGTCGTCGGCACCGACTGACTGCCGTTGCGCGGTGCACTGACGGCGTAACTCATCGTCTGCAGCAGCGCCGTCTGCGATCCACTCGCTGATGCCATCGTGGTCAGAAGAGCCAGGTGCCTTGATGGTGACGATATGCTCAAGTCCATCAATAGTGAGCGCTGCCAGTGACTGGGCATAGTCGACGCCTAGGAATTTATCGACCACAAAAGCCACTGAACTGCCGCTATCGCTAATGATGTCGCGAGCTTCCGAGGCCTTGTACCGTGTGTTGACCGTTACTAGCGTTCCGCCCACGTACTGTATGGCCAGCGCAGCAATAATCCATTCGGCACAGTTGGGCGCCCAAATGGCGGCTCGATCACCCGAGCTAAAGCCCTCTGCGACCAGCGCACGGGCAAGCGCTCGAACGTCCCTTGCGAGTTCAGAGAACGAAACGCTGCGCCCGTCATCGACAATAAACGGCTTGTCGCCAAAGTGCGCGGCAGCGTTATCCAGTAACTCGGCAGTTGATGTGGGCACGAAGCCTGACACGTTGACCCCTTAAAGGCGTTAGTTAGTCTTTTTATGCACGCTAAGTGTGTTCTGCTGACTTGTCATAGTCTCTATGGGGGATGTGGGTCTAAAGGGTGACTTTGATACTGCTTTCATCTGATCAGAACTACAGGAAACGCGCGCATGAACAAATGCGTCAGCGCCGCTGAAGCGGTATCGGCTGTTAAAAGTGGCATGACCATCGGTATTGGTGGTTGGGGCCCGCGGCGAAAGCCCATGGCCCTCGTTCGCGAACTTTTGCGTTCGGACGTGGATGACCTAACCGTGGTTGCCTACGGCGGTGCCGATGTTGGGCTTCTTTGCGCGTCAGGAAAAGTATCGAAAGTCGTCTTCGCCTTCGTGTCGCTTGATTTCATACCACTCGAGCCCGCGTTTCGAAAGGCGCGAGAGTCAGGCGCCATCGAGGTGCGTGAGATTGATGAGGGAATGATGCTGCTCGGACTGCGTGCGGCCGCTTGGGGGAGCCCCTTCATTCCAACGCGTATTGGTCTGGGAACCGATGTGGTGACGCGAAATCCCGACTTGAAGTTGATCGATAGTCCCTACGACGACAAAGCGTGGGTGGCCATGCCCGCGCTGAATCTGGATGTAGCGCTTCTCCATGCGACGCGCGCCGATGAGCGGGGCGTGTGTGAAATCGCCAGCCCGGATCATTACATGGATGACTGGTTTGCCCGAGCATCGGCACACACCATTGTCTCGGTCGATGAAATGGTGGATTCCACGTACTTCAATGATCCCGACGTAGCGCGTCGCGTCTATTGGGAGCGCAACGTCACCTCACAGGTTGTTCACCTCGAGGGGGGTGCTCATCCATCCTCATCCGATCCCTTGTATGGTTTTGACGTTGCGCACTACAAAACCTATGGCGGGCTCATCGCCGAGGGCGGGTACGCCGCCTGGGCGGATGCTTTCCTGGGAGACTCCGAAGCCGACTACCAGAGCAAGGTAGGCGGACTCGACGCGATCCATCAACTAGCTTTACC
>DPGN01000053.1:0-42299 GCA_003523185.1 Halieaceae bacterium | reverse complement strand
ATGATGATGACGGACAGTCAGTCCTTCATGTTGTCCAAGCCGAACCCTGTGAGTGGGATGACCTCGCACAAGGGACAAGCCAACGAGAACTGGATGGGTTTCGCCCGCATTTTTGACAATGTCTGGAGCGGGGCTCGCCATGCCTTGGTCGGTCCAAGTCAGGTCGATCGGTTTGGTCAAACCAATATTGCTGCGCTGGGCGGTACCTATGAGGCGCCCAAGGTTCAGTTATTGGGTGTCAGGGGCTTCCCAGGCAACTCAATCAGTCACGCGAACTCGTTTTTCGTGCCTAAACATTCCACGCGTGTTTTCGTTGAGGGTGAGTGCGACGTGGTCTGCTCCATAGGCTATAACCCCAAGCGTCTCCCTAAAGGGTATTCCTTCGACGATATCGACATACGACGCGTCATTACGGATCTTTGCGTGATGGACTTTAATGGTCCCAACAAGCAAATGCGGGTGATCAGTTTGCATCCCGGTGTGGCACTGGCCGAGGTGCAGGAAAACACCGGATTTGAGCTTGCCGTATCGGACGATCTTGGTGAGACCGAAGCACCGACCGATGAGCAGTTGCAGATTATCTCGGAGTTGGATCCACTGAATGTCCGAGCCAAGCAACTCAAAGACAACCCTCCAGGCGTTCGAAGCGCCGCCTAGCAGAGGACTGAGGAGAAGAAGATGAGCGACACGACAACTGACTACGTTGAAGAAACCGATATCGTCACTTACGAGTCTGCTGACGGGATTGCCTGGATCTCAATGAACCGGCCCAAGTACAACAATGCGCAGAATGGGCGGATGACCTATGAGTTGGACGCGGCATTTATGCAGGCGGTGGCAGATGATGATGTGAAGGTCATTGTACTTCGCGGTGAGGGGAAGCATTTCTCGGCAGGCCACGATATTGGTACGCCAGGACGTGACGTGCATTTGAGTCAGGAGCGTGTGACCAGCTGGTACGACCATGCCAACAAGCCCGGCGGTGAGTTCCTCTACGTGCGGGAGGCAGAGGCTTATCTGGGCATGTGCCGTCGGTGGCGTGACATTCCCAAGCCCACGATTGCTGCGGTTCAGGGCGCGTGTATCGCGGGTGGTCTGATGCTGGCGTGGATTTGCGATCTTATCGTAGCCACCGACGACGCCTATTTCTCTGACCCCGTGGTTCGCATGGGCATTCCGGGCGTTGAGTACTTTGCTCATCCCTACGAACTCAACCCTCGCATTGCCAAGGAGTTTTTGTTCACAGGCAACAAGATGGGCGCAGAGCGCGCCTACCAGATGGGAATGGTGAATCAAATTAGTTCTCGAGAGGCTCTGATGGATGACGTCACGACACTCGCGACCAAGATTGCGGCCATGCCACGGTTGGGTCTGGCGTTGACCAAGCAAGCGATCAATAACGTCGAGGAGCTTCAGGGTAAGCGTCAGGGTATGGAAGCTGCATTCGCCTGGCATCACTTTGCTCACGCGCACAATGACGTCGTCTCCGGCGATAAGTTGGGTGGCTTCGATGCCAAGGCCATGGCGGCGGCCAACAAGTCACAGGACAGTTGATGCGATGGATTTAGTCTACACAGAGCAGCAGCAAGCCTTTAGAGCTGAAGTTCGTGATTGGCTAGCCGCCAACGTCCCCAGCGAGCGCTTGCCGTCGTTTGATACCGCGGAGGGCTTCGAAGCGCATCGCGAGTGGGAGCGGACCCTGGCGAAAGGCAATTGGGGCATGGTCACTTGGCCGACAGACTACGGCGGTCGCGGTTGTGACCTCATTGAGTGGCTGATTTTCGAGGAGGAGTACTACCGCGCTGGTGCCCCATTGCGTGTCAATCAGAACGGCATTTTCCTGTTAGGTCCCACGTTAATGGAATACGGAACGCCGGAGCAAAAGGCGCGGTTTATTCCGGCAATGGCCAGTGGTGATGAAATCTGGGCGCAGGGATGGTCTGAGCCTAATGCTGGATCCGATATGGCGGCAATCCGATGTCGTGCCGATCGTGACGGTGATGAGTTTGTCATTAACGGACAAAAAATATGGTCGACGCGCGCAGTGTATGCCGATTGGGTGTTTGGTCTCTTTAGGACCGACCCTGAATCGTCGCGCCATCACGGCCTGTCCAAAATTCTCGTCCCGCTCAATTCCGAGGGAGTCACGGTTCGACCGATTCCACAGCTAAACGGCTTGCCTGGGTTCGCCGAGATTTTCTTTGATGATGTTCGCGTTCCGGCCTTTAATTTGTTGGGTGGAGAAGGCGAGGGATGGCGGATTGCTATGGCGACAGCAGGGTTTGAGCGCGGTCTCATGCTGCGAAGCCCAGCGCGTTTCCAGCAGGCGTCCAAGCGACTGGTAGCCCTCTATCGTGAGCATGGGTCTGACGTTATCGATCCGTCGATCGAGGCGGCGGTTGTGCGCTGTTACATGGATGCAGAGGCCTATGCGCTGTCCACCTATCAAACGGCATCGAAGCTCTGCTCGGGCGGTTCTATTGGTGCTGAGGCGAGCTGTAACAAGATTTTCTGGTCTGAAATGGATCTTCTGATTCACGAGACAGCGATGAACTTGCTCGGCGCCCGTGCCGAAATTGAACCGCATACAGCGGCCGAGTTTGCAGAACTGGGTACCTGGCTGGACGGGTTCATGTTCGCCCAATCGGGTCCTATTTACGCGGGTACCAATGAAATACAACGCAATATTATTGCCGAGCGTGTACTTGGCATGCCGCGGAAGTGAGGTAGCTCGATGAATTTTACATTCACTCAAGACCAGCTCGACTTCCAAGAGGCGATCAGCAGCATGTTGCGCGTCGAGGTGACAGCGGACTCGATTCGTGCGCGGTGGAAGAATGAGTCGGGCGTCGACAGCGCATTTATGCAGCAGGCGCATGATCTCGGTCTGAACAGCATGCTCATTCCCGAGTCACTGGGTGGTCTGGGACTAACGCCGGTTGATTTTATTTTGTTGGCTGAAGCCTGTGGCGAAGTGGCGTTGCCAGAGCCGCTTGTCGAGTCGGTCATGGTCACCACACCGTCGTTGGTGGACATTCTGGATCAGGGTCTCGGTAATGCGGATGTGCAGAAAGTCATCGATGGTGTCTTGGCGGGCGAGGTTCGTGTTGCCCTGGGTCATGCCATCAACCCCTGCATCAATTATGCGGACAGTGCGGATTGGTTTTTGCTTCCCGATGGCGACGGTGTGTATTTGCTGCCGAAGGAAGCAGTAACGCTCGAGGTCAAAACAAGCGTTGATCCATCCAGGCGCCTGTTCGCGGCATCTTTCGCTGTCAGCGACGCTTATCTGGTTGCAGACGGCGACGCCGGTGCGAACCTTCAGCGCGCCATGTTAAATCGCGGCGCGTTGGCTAGCGCAGCCCAATTGGTCGGATTATCGCGAGGCATGCTTCAGCAAAGTGTCAGTTACACGAGTGATCGAGAGCAGTTCGGTCGTGCCATTGGCGCCAATCAGGCGGTTAAACACTTATTGGCGGATGTCGCTGTGCAGGTTGAATACGCCAAGCCGGTGATCTATCGCGCTGCCTATACGGTGGGTGTATCGCCTACGCGGGCGGATTTTGCGGTATCTCACGCCAAATCGGCGGCGGGGGGAGCGGCCTTGTTAGCATCGAGGCATTGCATGCAGGTGTTTGGTGCCATGGGATACACCTGGGAGTGTGACCTGCAGATTTGGGCAAAGCGTTCCTGGGCATTGGCACGCGAATGGGGTGATGAGGGGTTTCACAATAACCGTATTCACGAGTGGCTGCTGCGTAAAAACGCCTTGTTAGGGCCAGAATACACGTTTGGACGGAGTTCACTGACAGATAAAGCGAACGCTGGCTAGAAAAGGCAGCTAAACGGAGAGAGATTATGGGACAGCGCGCAGAGGCCTACATCGTCGATGCAATTAGAACACCTACGGGAAAGCGACGTGGTTCGCTTGCGACGGTGCACGGCGCCGACCTCGGCGGATTTATCCTAAAAGCGTTGGTCGAGCGTCATGACATTCCCGATGACGAGTACGAGGATGTGGTCTTCGGTTGTCTCGATACCATCGGACCCCTGGCGGGCGACATTGCTCGTACCTGCTGGTTGGCAGCCGGGCTTAGTGATGTGGTGCCGGGCACAACGGTTGATCGACAGTGCGGTTCTTCACAGCAGGCGGTGCATTTCGCCGCGCAGGCCGTGATGTCGGGCACGATGGATGTTGTGGTTGCCGGTGGTGTACAGACCATGTCATCCATCCCGATTTCCGCCGCCATGTACGCGGGCCAGCCCTACGGCTTCGATAATCCGTTCACCAGCAGTGAGGGCTGGGTTGCTCGTTACGGAACGCAGGAGATCTCGCAGTTCAAGTCGGCGCAAATGATTGCTGATAAATGGAATATTTCTCGCGAAGAGATGGAAGCATTCTCGCTACGGTCGCACCAACGAGCGCGGGCGGCCACCGATGCCGGCTATTTCGAGCGTGAGATCATGCCGTTTGATGGTCTGAGCTTTGACGAGACCATTCGCAACACCTCGATGGAGGCGATGGCGGGTCTCGAACCGCTCGCTCCCGGCGGCACGATCACGGCGGCGGTCTCGAGTCAGACCTGCGATGGCTCTTCGGCAGTGCTGATCGTTTCTGAAGAGGCATTGAAGCGTTACAACCTGACGCCTCGAGCACGTATTGCGCATATGTCAGTGCGTGCGGAAGATCCCGTGTGGATGCTGACGGCACCCATTCCCGCCACGCAGCACGCCATTAAGAAATCGGGCATTGCGATGGCCGACATCGATCTTGTTGAGATTAACGAAGCCTTTGCGTCGGTCCCCATGGCGTGGTTGAAGGATCTCGATTACGACCACGAAAAAACCAACGTCAACGGTGGCGCTATTGCACTCGGACACCCGCTGGGGTCTACCGGTACAAAATTGATGACGACGCTTCTTCATGAAATGGAGCGTCGTGAGGTTCGCTACGGGCTTCAAACCATGTGTGAAGGCGGTGGTCAGGCAAACGTAACCATACTCGAGCGTCTCTAGGGGTACTGTGATGGGAATTTGTGATCAGCGTGTTGTTATTGTCACGGGAGCGGGCGACGGCTTGGGTGCTGCGCATGCGCGGGTGCTCGCGAGTGAGGGCGCGGCGGTACTTGTCAACGATATCAACACCGAGGCAGCTCGCGCGGTGGTCAATGAGATCACGGCGGCTGGTGGCCTCGCGGTGGTGAACGAGTCTGACATTACTAATTACGAGAGCAGCGGTCAGGCGGTTGCCCAGGCGGTCGAGACCTTCGGTGATCTGACCGGTGTCGTGAACAACGCGGGCAATAATCGCGACCGCATGTTTGCTTCGCTTTCGGAGGCGGATTGGGATCAGGTCATGGCCGTTCACCTTAAAGGTCACTTTTGCATCGCATCGCATGCGGTTCAGTACTGGCGGCACCAGTCAAAGCTTGGCAATGCGGTATCAGGGCGGCTTGTCAACACGACCTCAGGTGCGGGCCTGCAGGGCTCGATTGGTCAATCCAACTATGCGGCGGCAAAAGCAGGAATTGCAGCACTCACCTTAAACCAAGCAGCGGAGTTGGGGCGCTATGGCATCACGGCCAACGCGATTTGCCCCGTGGCAAGAACCGGCATGACCACTGCGGTACCGGCCATGGCGGAACGAATGGCTGCGCCTGATGACGGTTCATTTGATCACTTTGCGCCTGAAAATGTGTCCTCGGTCGTGACGTGGTTGTGCTCAGAGCGGTCTGGTCATGTCTCCGGCCAGATCATTGAAGCCGAGGGTGGACGCATTGCCATTGCCGACGGCTGGCGAAGTACTGAAGGCGTCGATAAAGGCTCGCGGTGGGCGCCGGCTGATGTCGGCACAGCCCTAGAAGCCGCCATGGCCAGCGCCGTACCTGCCCAGCAGGTCTGGGGTACATAGGACGCAATCGTGAAATTTGCCTTCACAGACGAGCAACAAATGCTCAGAGACACCAGCCAGGCATTCCTTGCTAATAAATCGACGTCGGTAGCGGTTCGTCAGGCGTGTTCGTCTCCAGAACGTCATGACACGGCTCTCTGGCAGAGCATCTGTGAGGAGATGTACTGGCAAGGGATTCTGATTCCGGAGCATGTCGACGGTCTTGGCTTGGGCTGGGTCGAGATGGCGATTGTGCTGGAGGCGGCCGGTGAGCGTTTACTGACCTCGCCACTATTTGCAGTGGCACAGAGCACCGCGGCGCTGGTGGGATGCCCCGCATCGGAGATGCGCGACTTGTTGCTGTCATCGATGGCTGCGGGGAAGGTTATGTCTCTGGCGATGGGCAATCAGTCGGTTGGTTGGGACTCGGTGGGCGTGACGGCAAGCGAGACGTCGACCACGACCGTGCTATCGGGCGAAGCTCGCTTTGTACCCTTTGGATTTGCTGCAGCAAAGCTGTTGGTTGTTGCCCGAGATGCGAGCAATGCGCTGACTCTATGGGTGGTCGATCCACAGCAGGATGGTGTCTTTGTCGAGCCGACGCCGACGATGGATCAGACACGGCCCATGGCGACCGTGCGATTTGAGCAAGCGGCGGTGACGTCCGATCAATTGCTCGCTTCGCATGCGGACGAGCTCGTTTCCGATACCTTGGCCTTGAGTCGCATTCTGACCGTTGCGGATCAAGTCGGTGTAGCGCAGGCAAGTCTCGATATCAGTGTCGACTACGCCAAGGAGCGCTCGCAATTTGACCGCACTATCGCTTCGTTTCAGGCTATAAAACACAAGGCCGCTGACATGATGCTTAAGGTCGAGTCTGCACGCTCACTGCTGTACTACGCGGCCTGCACGGTCGATGCGTGGTTGGCAGGTGAGGTCGATCGTGCGGCATTGCATGAGGCGGCCTTTATGGCCAGCGCCTGTGCCAGTGACGCGGCGTTCTTCAACGCCGGTAGCGGCATTCAAATGCACGGTGGTGTGGGCATTACCGAAGAGTACGATATTCAGTTGTATTTCAAGCGAGCACGCGCCACTGAGAGCTACTTAGGTAGGCCGTCAGAGATGCGCGAGGCTATTGCCTATCAGCTACTTGAAGGTGATGTGGCATGAAGCTGACTTTTACTGCCGCAGACGAGCAATTTCGAGAGGAAGTCGCAGACTGGCTCAACGATAACTTACGAGATGAATTTGCCGATATTCGCTACCGCGGGGGTCCGGGTGATGAACATCGATTTGTCGATGAGCGCAAGGCCTGGGAGCGCCGCCTGGCGGACGGTCGTTGGACCTGTATTGGCTGGCCCGAGACCTGGGGCGGACGCGCAGCATCGATTGAGCAGCAGGTGATCTTTCATGAGGAGTATGCCCGCGCTGGCGGTCCTGGCCGAATGGGACATATTGGCGACACCTTGACCGGGCCGACGCTGCTTGCGTTTGGCAGCGAGCAGCAAAAGGCAAAATATTTGCCACCAATTCGAGATGGTGTGGCTTTCTGGAGTCAGGGGTACTCGGAGCCCGGTGCAGGGTCCGACCTGGCGGCCATTCGGACCAAGGCGGTCCAGGATGAAACCTCAGGACAATGGAAGATTACGGGACAAAAGGTGTGGACCTCGCTCGCACACGAGTCCGATTTCGTTTTTGTACTTGCGCGAGTAGATCGCGACAGTTCCCGTCACCACGGTTTGGGCTTTTTCTTAGTGGCGCTCGATCAGCCGGGGGTGACCATTCGACCCATTACCCAGCTCACGGGTACCGCCGAATTCAACGAGGTGTATTTCGACGACGCAGTTTGTGATGCCGAGGATATCGTCGGAGCACCCGGTGATGGCTGGAAGGTCGCCATGGGTCTTCTGGGCTTTGAGCGAGGCGTTTCCACGCTGGGGCAGCAAATGCTGTTTCAGACGGAGCTCGATGAAATTATCCGCATCGCGAAGTCAAACGGTGCCTCGCGAGACCCCGATATCCGGCAGCGTATTGCTGAGGCGCACATTGGCCTGAAAACGATGCGCTATAACAGCATGCGCATGTTGTCAGGGGGGGAGGATGGCAGTCTCAGTCGTGAGGCAATGATTTATAAGCTGTATTGGTCAAGCTGGCACCGTAATCTCGGTAAGCTAGCGATGGACGTGTTAGGGCCGGAGGCTGAATTGATAGAAAGTGGGCCCTATGAGCTCAACAAGCTTCAATCGCTTTTCCTGTTTACCCGAGCGGATACGATCTACGGTGGTACCAATCAGATCCAGCGTAACCTCATTGCAGAGCGCGCGCTCGGTATGCCTAAAGAGCCCCGCGGACCAGGTAAGTAATTCGAGGATGACAACAAGATGAGCAGAGAGATTCCAGATTACGTTGAAGGCCACAACCTATTGGCGGGTAAGTCGGTGCTGATCACTGCCGCTGCTGGCGCTGGGATTGGCTTCTCTGCCGCTAAGCGCGCGGTCGAAGAGGGTGCGAGGGCCGTTGTCATCAGTGACGTCCACGAGGGACGCTTGAATCAAGCCAAAGACACGTTAGCTGAGCTATCGAATACCTGTCAGGTTAGTGCCCTGATATGCGATGTGACCAATGAAGCTCAGGTGCAGGCATTGGTCGATTTTGCTGAGGCGGAAACCGGTGGCGTGGATGTTTTGATTAATAACGCAGGATTGGGTGGCAGCTGTCGATTAACCGATATGACAGACGAAGGATGGTCCCGGGTGCTGGATATTACGCTCACAGGCACCATGCGAATGAGCAGGGCCATGTTGCGATACATGCAACCGCGTGGAAAGGGTGTCATCGTGAATAACGCGTCGGTGCTCGGATGGCGTGCTCAGGAAGAGCAATGCCACTATGCCGCGGCAAAAGCGGGCGTAATGGCACTAACACGATGCTCCGCGATGGAGGCTGCCGAGTTCGGTATTCGAATTAATGCGGTATCACCCAGTATTGCGATGCATGATTTCCTCCGGAAAACATCAACACCGGAGCTTCTAGAGTCGCTCGCGTCAAGAGAAGCTTTTGGTCGAGCTGCGGAGGTCTGGGAAGTGGCCAACGTTATGATGTTCCTAGCGTCGGACTACTCGAGCTACATGACGGGTGAGGTGGTATCGGTGTCAAGCCAGCACGCTTGATGACTTCCGACGAACAAAAAAAGCGATAAAACGATAAGACGCTGACAAAAAAGAGATACAGAGGGCAGGACAGATGAGTCAAATGAACTGGGATCGCGAAGTCGACGTGCTAGTGGTGGGTACCGGTAACGGAGGACTGACCGCGGCAGTGTGTAACTGGGAGATGGGTACCAAGGACGTATTGATCATCGAGAAACAAGACAAGGTCGGTGGCACTAGTGCGACCTCTGGTGGTGGTATTTGGATTCCTAACAGTCACTACGCGAAAGAGGTGGGTGCTGAGGACAGTCCTGAGGCTGCCAAGGCCTACCTTATGAATACCTTGTTCGGCGAGGATGTACCCGAGGAGATGATTGATATCTACCTTGAGAAAGCGCCTGAGATGCTCAAATACCTCCACGATCGGACCGACGTTCGCTACGAGTCACTCGCGGAGTACCCGGACTACTACACCAATATGGAAGGTGCCAGAGAGGGGCACCGCTCGTTGGAGCCCGCGCCCATCATGGCGTCTGAACTCGGTGCGAATTGGAAAAACATGACCTGGACGCATTTCATGATGCGCATGTTTAATCGCATCCACTTCACGCAGGTTGAAGCCCACCTGCTGATGGTCCAGTTGCCCGGGTGGAAAAAGCTTTTAGCGCGTCTCATGTGGGATTACATACGCGATATTCCCTGGCGATTCAAAACGCCGATCTCGCGTCGCTTGGCTTGTGGTTCTGCCGGTGTGGCACGCCTATATCTCTCGGTCTTGAAGCGAGAGATTCCGTTGGAGTTCAACACGCAAATGGTCGAGCTGATTGCAGATGGCGACACGGTGCTGGGCGCGGTGGTTGAATGCAAGGGTCAGCGCCAGCGTGTTCGCGCAGCTAAGGGCGTGATCTTGGCGTCGGGCGGTTTTGAGAAAAATCAGGCGCTCAGAGAGCAGTATTTGCCGGCTCCGACTAACACCACTTGGTCAGCTGGGAATCCCGGTAACGAGGGAGACGCGCTATTAGCCGGTCTCGAGCTCGGTGCGAAAACGCGCTTGATGAACGATGCGTGGTGGACGACCACCTTATGTGTGCCTGACGAGCCTGCGCCACGGCTCGCAATTATGGAGAAATCGTTCCCGGGCTCCTGTGTCGTTAATCGCGATGGCAAACGGTTTGCCAACGAGTCTCAGAACTACATGGCCTTCCAGAAGGATTTGTTCAAAACGCACACGGAAGAGCATCCAAACGCGCCTGCATGGCATGTGTTTGATGCGACATTCCGAGAGAATTTCATGGTGGGGCCGCTGATGACCAAGGCCATGAAGCCGGACTCTCAAATTCCCAAGAAGTGGTTCGACGAGGGTTTTGTGGCTAAGGCCGACACCATCCGCGAGCTAGCTGACATGCTCGGCATCGACGCCGACGGTCTTGAAGAAACCATCGGCAAGATGAATCACTACGCCGAGACGGGTAAAGACGAGGATTTCGGTCGGGGGGATTCGGCCTATGACCGTTACTATGCGGATCCGGCAATTAAACCAAATCCCTGTCTCGCGCCCATTGCAAAAGCACCGTTTTACGCGATGCGCATCGAAGCGGGTGATTTCGGTACGTTGGGCGGCTTGGATACCGACACCTCTGCTCGGGTCAAAAAAGCCGATGGCGGTGTGTTTGAGGGCTTGTTTGCCGTGGGCAATTGCTCGGCAGCCATCTTGCCGACTTATCCGGGTCCCGGGGCAACCTTGGGTCCTGCAATGACCATGGCGTATCAGGCCGCGTGTCACATGAACGCGTAGGGGGCTGCGATGTTGGATCTAGAGTCAATAGAACTCATTAAGCAATTAAAGGCACGCTACTTCCGCTTTCTGGATACGCGCAACATCGAGGGGCTGCAGACTGTCTTCACAAGCGATGCAACAGCGTCTTTTGTGGGCGGTGATTATGACTTTCAGCTGGACAGTTGGGATCAGTTGGAGGCGTTTTACAAGAAGTCATTCACGGGCCAGAACTTCGGCATGCACAACGGACATCACCCGGAAATCTGTGTCGATGGCGATACCGCGACTGGCATCTGGTACCTGCAGGATATTTTTGTCTCCCTCGAGCATGACATCACCATCACGGGGAGTGCGCTCTACAAGGACGAATATCGACGTGAGGACGGCGAGTGGCGAATCGCGCGAACCGGTTATCAGCGGCTGTGGGAAGAACATCATAAACGCGGCGACAACGTTCGTTTGCGGGTGAAGCCAATCGCCGACTAAGGTGAGCGGCATAATAAGAGAGGATTGGATATGAGAGATGTAGTGGTAGTAGATAGCGTTCGCACAGGTTTGGCGAAGTCATTTCGAGGGAGTTTTAACTGGACACGCTCTGACGATATGGCGGCCTTTTTGATCGATGCACTGATCGATCGAAACCCCCAGTTCGATCCAGGCGAGGTCGATGACATTATCTTGGGCGCGGCGAATCAGTCGGGTGAGCAAAGCGGCAATCTCGCACGCATGGCCTCTTTTCTATCGAAGCTACCCATCGAGGCGACGGGCACCACAGTGAATCGATTCTGTGCCTCGGGACTCCAGACAATTGCGATGGCGGCAAACCAAATTGGCTCGGGCTATACCGATGTGATGATGGCGGGCGGTGCGGAGTCCATCTCGATGCGCGTGCGGCAGGAGGAAGGCAAGTACCAGCAAAACTGTGCTCTGCTCGAAAACAAGCCTGAAGTGTTCATGCAGATGGGTAACACGGCTGAAGTGGTAGCTCGTCGATACAACGTAACCCGCGAGTCTCAGGATGAATATGCGCTTCAGAGCCAGCAGCGTTACGCTCAGGCCGTCGATGCCGGTGTGATTCAGGAAGAGATCGTACCGATGCCCGCCACCATGAAGTTGGTGAACAAGGAGACCGGTGATGAGACATTCAAAGATGTGATGGTTGATCGCGACGAGTGCAATCGGGTCGACACCACGCTCGATGGACTTTCCATGCTCAAGCCGGCGTTTGAAGAAGGTGGCAGCGTCACCGCTGGTAACTCATCACAATTGAGCGATGGCGCCTCAATGACGCTTCTCATGAGTGCTGAACGCGCTGAGCAATTGGGTGTCGAGCCTTTGGGCTATTTCCGCGGCTTTGTTACTGCCGGCTGTGAACCTGACGAGATGGGGATTGGCCCCGTATTCGCGATACCAAAGCTCCTCAAGCGCGCGGGTCTCAGTCAGGACGACATTGATCTTTGGGAGCTTAACGAGGCGTTCGCATCGCAATGCGTCTATTGCCGGGACTTCCTCGATATCGACAATGCCAAGTACAACGTGAATGGCGGCAGTATCGCCATCGGTCACCCCTTCGGTATGACGGGCTCGCGGATGGTGGGTCGCGTTCTGCGTGAGCTGAAGCGCACCGGTGGTCGTTATGGCGTTGTGACCATGTGTGTTGCGGGAGGCCAGGGTGCCGCCGGTTTGGTAGAGGCTTGCTGAAACCTTCGAGCACAGAAACAAAAAAAGGCGCCAAAGGCGCCTTTTTTATGCGTTTTAATTGGGTATGCCGAGGAATCAGAGAATGGCAGGTAGCTGCTTGGTCAGCGGCATACGCTCTTTTACCGCTTGGCCCGTCAGCGCAAAGCCGAGTAGGTCACCGTCTGGGCTGTGGAATAAGGCTCTGACGTCCTGTCCATCAGCCTCAATGGTCCATTCACCCTCGGCGTCACGCCCTACGGGTGACACACAGACCGGACACGCGGGTGTTTTAATGGTCACGGGCATAGCAGGGTAGGCCACTTCTGTCGGTGTGCCAGTTAGTGTGGCCGCTAGCGCACGCGCAGCCGCCATGAGCGGTGCCACATAGACCAAGACGTGGCCTTCCACTTCGGCACAGTCGCCAATGGCGTAGACATTATCGACACTGGTGCGCAGGTATCGGTCCGTCTTGATACCGCGTCCGCACTCAATCCCAGCATCAGCCGCAAGTTGCGTTCTCGGTCGAACACCTATTGCAGACAGTACGGCGTCGGCTTCGATGGTGTCGCCGTTATTAAGAGCAACGCTGTAGCCGCCCTCGGATCGGTTGACGTCCGTTGCCAATGGCCCGAAATGAAAGCGTGCGCCTTTTTCCTCTAGCGCTCGTTGAACAGCGCGCCCCGCGGTTTCGGGCAACAGCGTGGGTAGGCAGTAATCCATCGGATCGACGGCTTCAACCGTGAAGTCACCATTGAGAAGATCATTAGTAAACTCGCAGCCAATGAGTCCTGCACCAATAACCGCGACCTTTTTAGCGCCAGTCTGCGTTAGTGTGTCTCTGAACCGTCGATAGTCGTCGAGGTCGTTAACGCCCATGACCTCATCGGCGGCATCTCCGCCCATGGGTGGGCGAATCAGCTCAGCGCCGATCGTCAGTACCAGGCTTGAGTAGGGAACTCGCTCTCCAGTCGTCAGAACCACTTCACTTGAGGCCGTATCGAGCGACGCCACCTCGGTGCGCGTTCGCACGGTGACGCCCAGATTGTCTGACATGTTTTTGGCGGTTTGAGTGGCCAGTTGATCAGGCTCAAATTTCTTAGTGAAACCTGTCGAGATCATAGGTTTAGAGTAGTTTTCACCGCCGTCTCGCGTGATGAGCGTTATGGCCGTATCTACATCGGTCTTCTTGATGGCATTAGCCAAGCTGTAAGCCGCGAGTCCAGAGCCGATGACGACAATAGGGTGACCCGAAGGTCCGGTTTCGCTCGATGCAGATGCGTCTTCAGATTCAGCTTCATCGTCCGTGCCAGGAATCAGCTCGAAGTCATCTTTACCCACACCGCAATCGGGACACGTCCAGTCGTCGGGTACATCAGCCCACTTTGTGCCGGGCGCAATGCCATCATCGGGCCAGCCTTCTTTCTCGTCGTAGATTAAACCACAAACGATGCATTCCCACTGAGCCATGAACAATCCTTCTAGTCTTTCTTGAGCCTCAGATTACGGTGCTCCGCAACACCGCTACCAAATGAGCCGGCAGTCTGCCCAAAATCTATTGTTCCGTCATCCACTTGTCGGACTAACGGCAAAGAAAATGGATCTGCTCACCGAAAATGACTCAAAGCGATTGGGTTGTCAGACCGTTGTTACCCAGTAAAGGCTGCCGAGGCTCAGCGCCGACCAAAGCACCAGTGCCATGCCAATCAGCCGAGGGCAGATCGACTTGAGCGACTTCAGGGACATTTGTGAGCCGATCAGGAATAGAGCGAGGCCAAATAGGCTCTTACTGATCAGTGAAAACAAGCTGGTGACCTCCCCATCGAACTGGAAGTAGCCTCCGATCACACTCGCTATGATGAAGCCGGCGACGAAGAGCGGTATCCGAATCTCGTTGGCGCTGATGCGCTTCATCGAGTAACTCGCCACGATTATCACCGGGATGAGCCACAAAATACGGAGGATTTTCAATGTCGCTGCGGTCGTGAGGGCCTCGTCGCCGTACGCGGCGGCTGCGCCTACTACGGAAGAGGTGTCGTGAATGGCCACCGCAGCCCACATGCCAAATTGCTGCTGACTCAAATCCAAGGCATGACCGATCGCAGGAAACAGAATAATGGCGATGCCGTTAAGGATGAAGATGATAGTGAGGGTTTGAGCGACCTGCTGGTTCTCAGCTTTGATTACCGGAGCGAGGGTGGCTACCGCTGTACCGCCACAGACTGCTGTACCCGTCGTTAGAAGTTTTCCGCTGACATCATCCGTCCGAAGTAGCTTTAATAGAGCGAGACCGCTGATTAGGGTGGCCAGAACCATTACCGAGACAACAGCTCCATTAGCCGAACCCAGCGTCACGACCTCCCTGAAGGGTAGAGCTAAGCCCAGGATGACCACACCGCATTGCAACGCCCCGCGTGACAGTCGAGATGCATCGCTCAGGGGAGGCGGACCGACGGTTAAGGCCAGCCCGATACCTAAGAAGAGTGCGAGCGCAGCTTGCTGGGAGTAGATCGCCAGACCTGCGCCCATCAAATAAGCAATATGCGTATTCGTTTTAGTCATATGGTTAGTATGACAGTTTGAAGGTTACTTTTCAGCTCTCTAGATTGGCGTCTTTAGTCCTAACTGCCGACGCATATCGGGAACAGCAGGGCGCCTAGTCCGAGGCCCTTTCAGTGGTTAAACGCGTGGCGAGAGAGGATCGGTTTACTCCTCCTCTGCCGTCCCCGAGAGCCGATACATGAGGATCGCAGCGCGCTTAATCGCTAGTGCCATCGAGTCCAGATCAAGACTCTCGTTAGGCGTGTGGCCGCCTTTACCGAGTGCGCCCATGCCAGCCAGGGCATCGGTGTAAGGTGCCACGAAAGAGATATCGGCTGCCCCGCGTCGCAATGGATCCCAGATCTTCATTCGTCCACGACCTAAGTCCTGATTGACGACCGAAAGTTCCTCTGCAAGGTGACGGTTGCCATCAGACGGTGGCATCGGCGGATAGCTATCCACGAAGCTGATCGAGGCACTGGTGTGGGGGAGGTGGTTTGCCACAATGGCTTCCATTTTCTGTTTTGCCGACGCCAACTGCTCAAGTGACAACGCTCTTATGCCCCCATCCACGATGACTACGCTGGGGACGACATTCGTTTTTCCAAACGTGGTGCCCCGATTCTGAGCAGAATCGTAGTTCACGGTGGTCCCGCCTTGAATGGTGCCCGCATTGAACGTTAAACCGTAGTCACCGCGAACCTCGTTATAAAACGTATCCAGAATTCTCGCGGCTTCATTGATGGCACCAGCACCCACGCGTTCGCTAAAGACACCTGAAGAGTGTGCTTGTCTGCCTGACACTTCTAACATCCAGCCACTGGAACTGCGGCGGGCAATGGTCGCCCAGTCAGAACCTTCAGTGGTAATCGCACCCTCGAAACCTAAGGTGATATCCGCCCATTTTCCGGCTTCTATGAGATCTTTTCGGCTGACGGACAAGGGTTTGCCTGTCATCTCCTCATCGCCTGTATAGGCGACCGTAACCGCAATATCTTCTAAGGCACCAATGTGCTGAAGTGCTTTTAATGCGTAGATGATGACAGCATTACCGTCCTTCATGTCGCTGATGCCAGGACCGCGCCCAATGTTGCCCTCGCGCGTGAACGCCTGGAAGTCATCATCTGACTCAAAAACGGTATCGAGGTGTCCGATGAGGAGTAATTTTTTGCCTTTGCCTTTGCCTTCCTTGCTAGCAAACAGATGGCCGGCGCGATCCATTTCAGGGGGCATGTCGATCCAACGCGTCCCCAAGCCAAGCGTTTCCAGTTCGCGTGACATGACGTCACCGACAGCACGAACGCCGACATGGTTCATTGTCCCGCTGCCAATGTTGACGGTTTCAGCCAGCAGCTCAATCGCCTCGTCTTGGTGCGCATCAATCCAGTCAACCATGGCTTGTTCCTTGGCTGACAGCGACCCTGAATGTGTTACGGGCGCGAGGGTGACACTGAGAAATAGGGCGCAGAGTAGCGACGCACGTGGTAACAGATTCATACGGACTTCCTGACGATTAACGTATTTGATGCTGTGGCTGATTGTGCCACCAGAGTGTCGGTGCTGGACGCGAGCCGGTCACTTCCTCTCCGAGGTCAGTGGCACGATAGAGTCGCCCGTTCACCATGACGTGCGTGATACGGTCTGTGGTCTTCACGTCCTCGAGCGGGTTGCCATCGACCACCTGCAAGTCCGCCAGCTTCCCAGTCTCAATTGAACCCAGATCGGCATCCATGCCGAGGTAGCGGGCAGGATTAATAGTCGCTGTTGCTAGCATTTGCATCGGGCTCATGCCGCCCTCGGCAAAGCTCCACATTTCCCAGTGCGTTGCCAGCCCCTCACGCTGTCCGTGAGCACCGGTGTTGACCAGAACGCCGAGCTCCATTAGCTCTTTTGCTACGGCCGCCGCATCATCATCGCGAAAGTCTGGCTCAGGAGCTGTAACCCGACGAACGGCGCGAGGTTGTAATACGGTAGGTGGAACAAAGTGAGACAGTAGGGGGTGCTTCCAGACTTCGGTGTCTCGGTAGAAGCGGTCCTCAGAGGTTAATCCGCCGTAGGTCACGGTCAAGGTGGGTGTGTACCCAACACGGGTGCTTGACCAGAAGTCGAGGACGTCATCGTAGATTTTTAAGGTTGGGATGTTGTGCTCGATTCCTGTCGAACCATCGGCCACCAGATTCATGTCCATGTTGTAAAGCGAACCGCCTTCAGCAACCACCAACATGCCGGCCTCACGAGCAGCCTCGATGACCATTTGTCGCTGGGCTCGGCGGGGTTGATTGTAGTTTTTGACACTGATGGCGCCCTGCGCCTTGAGGCGATCAACCACGGCTTTGGCGTCATCGAGCGACTCAATGGGGTCGAAGCCTGTGCTCTTCGCCCCGTAGATGATTTCACCCGTCGAAAAAATGCGTGGCCCGATGATCTTGCCTGCGCGTTGATATTCAGCGGCTGGGAAGACTTGAGCGGCTCTGCTTGAGGGGTTGTGTACGGTCGTGACCCCGAGGGCCAGGTGCGCGAGGAGCGACCAGTTATTTTGCGGGATAATGTCATCCCGACCGTAAGGGCCGTGTGCGTGCGCATCGATATAGCCTGGCATCAGGGTCTTTCCAGCTAGATCGACCTGCTTCGCACTCTCGGGGATGGAAACATCACCTGCGGCACCCAGCGCCACAATACGATTGTCCTCAACGATGACAACGCCATTGTCGATGACATCTCGCGCCGAGTTCATGGTGATAACGTGAGCATTGGTAAAGGCCACCAGTCCCCGGGGACGATCGGAGTCCAGTGACAGGCTGAGATCAGCAATCTGCTGGGCTTCGTTTGCACCGGTGCCCAAAGAGCCATCGACGTTATACTGGAAAAAGTGCGGACCCACGCTCCAGTTCAGCGAGGTCCCATCAGCGCTCCAGTGAATGAATTCGCCGCCCGGCGCGCTTACGCGCTCCGTGGCATAGGCTGCAGCGCCTGAGGCCGTATTTTCAATGGCTGACAGGTTGATGGAACGGCCAGTCATCGGCAGCGCCGCCACATAGAGACGGCCTGCCTCACGATAAGCCACGTGCTTGCCTGAGGGTGATATTCGAATGACAGTCGCTAGCGGAGAGCTTGCGTGCGTCCGCACATCCTTACCATCATGATTCATGGAAATGAGTTCACTGGATGCATCATCACTGCCGCGACCGACCGCCGAGCTCACGCGCTCGGTGGCGTAAATGCGATCGTCGGGACCGAAGTGGGGTGATCGACCCCGTCGGCTGACAAACTGAGCCTCGTCATCACCGAGCTCAAAGATATAGATGCCGGGTTTTTTACCCCAGTGCGGGTTGGTTAGCGGACTGCCGCTCAGCTTGGCAAATAGCAGGGTCTCGCCATCCATCGAAACGCTGAGATCGACATAGTGACCCGGCGTTGCGAGAACGTTCCTAGAACGTCCACCGCGGGCGCTGACTTTACGTACGGAGCCTAACTTCTCGTCCGACCAGGTCAGGTAATACACATCCTTCCCATCGGGTGAAAACGCGGGTGAGAATTCGACCGCAGTCGCGGTGTCGCGCGTCAGGCGCTTGGCGTCTTCGCCGTCACGCTTCACGTACAGCCGCCCCATGGACTCAAAGACCACAGACTGACCATCGGGATTTTGCGTAGCAAACCGCGGCATGGTGGTTGTTAGGGTATCGGGCGCAACATCGACCGCGACTTCAACGGCAGGATAAGCCGTGCGCGTGTCATTAACCGAGAACGGAATTTGACTCGATTCACCCGAGGCAACGTCAACACGCCAAATATGGCCTTGTGACCAATAGACAATGGAGTCGCCATCGGGCGTCCAAGCCATGGTGGGATAGGCGCCCTGAACCGCCCAGGTTTCCTGCATATCGGGGTCGAGATCATCAACCAGCATGGTTTGCTCGCCTGATGCGAGATCCATAACGAATAGCCGCGAAGCGGCTCGCACGCGTTTTACAAAGGCAAGTGTTTTACTGTCGGGCGATGGCGTTGGTCGAACCGCGCCGCCTGCACCGCCAACTACTTTCTCAATCTCACCCGTCTCGAGGTCATAGCGCTTAATAGCCATGACTTCACCATTGCTGTCCTCGTGGTAAATGAAAGTATTGCCGGGTGTCGTGTTCTGGATGTAGAACACCGACTCTCCATCAGCGCTGAAGGTGGGTTCACCCAGCTCTTTCTGGAATGAAGGGCTTGGTCGCTCTACCAGTACCGAGCCCTGTAGGTTTCCTCGCGCCAGGGCTTGATCAACGTTGGCATCGTAGAGCCATACCTCGCCGGTTCCGAGCGATCGTGAGGTGGTGAAATGCTTTTTCGCTACCAAAAAGTCTCCCGACGGGTGCCAACTCGGATTATTGAGCAGTCGGAAACTTTCATGTGTTATTTGGTGCTTTTTGTCTGGATTGGTGAGGTCCATTACCCAAATGTTGTCAGCACCATTACGGTCGGAGGTAAATGCGAGAAAACGTCCATCGGGGCTGTATTGCGGTTGTACTTCCCACGCATGGCCGCTGAGTAGCGGTGTCGCTTCACCACCCGTAATCGGTATCTGATAAATGTCTCCCAAGAGATCGAAAGCAATGTGCTGCCCATCGGGTGAGACATCGAGGTTCATCCAGGTGCCCTCAGTCACGTTGAGGTCGATCTCTTGAACCTCGGCTGAGTAGCTCGGTGCCGAGACGTCCCACGATGGTGTCTCAGTCTCCTCCGATAATGTCAGACCCGATGCCGCGAAGAGGCTGGTAAAAATGAAGGCTTGTTTTGTGAGGGAGGTGCGAGAAAAGCGAGCATTGCGCATACAAATTCAACCGTTGTAATAAGTGTTTTTGTTACTCATTAGTTATCACACTGCGCGGCCGTTTTCGACCTTAAGTTTGTGTCAATCGGCATGGTGTATGGTGATAGCAGACCGGTGCTGGTTTCCACCAAACGCGTTTCCGGTTGAAGTTGGTCTCTGACAGTGGTTTTGGTTATCACCCTCGTAAACAAGACGTGGAGGGCGTCGAATGCTAGCAACGCTTGATTGGTTCGTCGTGGCAATTTATTTGTCCGGTTTGGTGGCCATCAGTCTGTATTTGTCACGACGCCAGGAGACCGCTGAGGATTACTTTGTTGCTGGTAACAGTAGTGGGCCAATCAGTATTGCGCTCTCCGTTATGGCAACACAATGCTCGACCAATAGCATTTTAGGAGCGCCGGCGTTTGTCGCCTTCGTTGTCGGAGGTGGACTCGTCTGGTTGCAGTACGAGCTAGCGCTGCCATTAGCGATGGTTTTTATCGCCATATTTTTGATTCCCGTATTCCACCGGCAGCGTCTGGTGTCGGTTTACCTTTATCTGGGGCGGCGTTTTGATGATCAAACGCAGCTACTCATCAGTGGGATGTTTCAGTTGTCGCGGGCTGCAGTGGCCGGAATCACGGTTTACGGCGTGGCAAGCATGATCGCCATCACGACTGGGCTTTCGTTTGCTCAATCGGTTGTCTTGTTTGGCGCCATCACCATCATTTATGACGTGTTAGGTGGCATACGTGCTGTCATCGTTAGCGATGTTATTCAAATGGTCATTTTGACCAGCGTCCTTGGTTATCTTGCGTACTTATTGATTGGGTCGGCAGGCGGTCTGGAGTCAATGCTGGCGCAGATCCCATTTGAGCGCACTGCGGCACTGTCATTTCAACACCACGGCCTCGGTGACGGTCACGACTTTGCCTTTTTGCCCATGCTGATCGGCGGATTTTTCCTTTATGTTGCCTATTACGGCTGCGATCAGAGTCAGGTGCAGCGACAGCTGTGTGCAGCGACGCAGGACGACAACCAAAAGATATTGATCATCAACGGTATCTTGCGTTTTCCTCTGGTCTTGCTCTACTGCCTCATCGGCGCGGGACTTGCGGCATACGCGGGCTCACATACCGATTTTTTATCGTCTCTTCCTCTGATCAACGATGCGCCCAATTACAATATGGCACTGCCTGTTCTCTTCTCGCGGGAGTTGCCGGTGGGCGTGGTGGGGCTAGCCGTTGTTGCGCTCCTTGCCGCAGCGATGTCGTCGCTTGACTCTGTGATTAACAGTTTATCTGCCACCACGTTGAAGGACTTTGTGAAACCGGCCATGGAAGATCGAATTGCGACGCCCGCACAGGAGCTGTGGTGGGGTAGGGCGCTGACGGTTTTTTGGGGGGTGTTTGCGCTGGTGACCGCTTTCTTCGTCGACGATATCGCATCAACAGTCATAGTGGCGGTTAACAAGGTGGGTTCGCTAATTAACGGTCCTATTCTTGGCGTCTTCCTCTTGGGGCTAATGGCGAAAACCGCTACTGGACGTGGGGCCCGAGTCGGCTTTTTCGCCGGCCTCGCCGTCAATGCCTTCTTGTGGGCCGCTATGCCGTCTGTTTCATGGCTATGGTGGAACGTTATCGGACTTGCAGCCACGATGGGTGTAGGGCTGATGACTAGTGGCCAGCCCTCATCGGAACAGGAACTTGCTGACCTCCTTTGGAGTCCTGCCTTCTATCGAAATGCAGGGTTCACGAAAAGCTGGGTTCCAGCATACGGTTTTCTCGGATTGTGGACGCTCTTACTTATGTGTGTGCTCATATTTTTTGGAACACGATAAGTAATCGCACTGACTCAGTGGAACGCCTACTAGAGCTCCTGGCATTTCCCGTTTTGGCGGTCAAAAATCACCCATAGGGATTAGGAGTGGCACTTCACCTTTGATCGGTTTTGGACTTTTATAGATTCATAACAAAATCAAATGGGGAAACCATGAAACGACCGTTCAAAAAAACTGTATTAATGGCTGGCTTGGTTGCTGCTGCTCCAGTAGCTCAGGCTCAAGCGATCTTGGAAGAAGTGTTGGTGACGGCTCAGCGCAAAGCAGAGAGCTTGCAGGATGCACCGATTGCGATCACAGCGTTTCAAGCTGAGGATATTGCGGCGCGCGGTATAAGAGATGTGCAAGACATCAGTAACTTTGTTCCCAATATCAACATTGCTCCCTCTCCAGGGGGTGATACGGGGGCAACTATTGCGATTCGAGGCTCGACAACGATTAACCCGGCGCTCACATGGGAGCCCACTGTTGGTCTGTATCTCGACGGTGTGTTCTTAGGTAAGAACCTCGGTGGCATTTTTGAGGTGGCTGAACTTGAACGTGTTGAGGTACTGCGAGGACCGCAAGGGACGCTCTATGGAAAGAACACGCTCGGTGGCGCGGTAAATCTCATTACCCGCATGCCAGGTGAGGATTTTGGTGGATATCTGGAAGGTGGCTTTGGTAATGAAGGCTACAAAGTGCTTCGCGGTCGCGTCGACACGGGTGCCTCCGGTGTTGTTGGCGAGGGACTTGGCGAAGTTAGAGCGAGCATTGCCTATTCAACGCAAAGTCGCGACGGTTTCTATGACAATATTGACTCAGATCCAACTGGTGGCTTCAACAATTTTGTCAATCCCCGTTCCAGTTCCAGCTTTTCTGACATGGACAGCGATGCGTTTCGCTTGGATGCGGTTATTCAAGCCACTGATACGCTGTCTTATCGATTCAGCTTTGACCAAAGCGACGTGAACAAAGCACCTAGCATGGGCCAATTAACTGACGTCAACGAAGCTATTTTTCCGTTCCTTAACCCTGATGTAGATTTAGGTTTTCTTGGCAATCTACAGGCGCTGTATGAGACTTCACCGAACAGCCGAGCCGAGGCAATTAGTAACGATCAATCTGGTTTTGAGAAGTCGAAAGTCAAAGGCATGTCGCTCACGGTCACTAAAGAGTTTGAGAACGTGAACTTCAAGTCGATTACCAGTCAGCGCGACCTCGATTGGTCCGACAAATTGGATATCGACGGTACGCCAATGAACCTCTTTACTTCAGAGCGTCAGATCGATTACGAGCAGTTCTCGCAAGAGCTTCAATGGTTGGGACAGACCGAAACGTCTAACTGGGTAGCCGGTGTGTATTACTTCGCTGAAGAGGGAGATGTGTACAACCCCATCTCATTCTTTGGACTCTTTGGCGCACCTGCAGACAATAATGAATATGGCTTGGATAACACTTCATGGGCCGCTTACGGCCAATACGAATGGCAAATGAGCGATCGACTGACCACGACGGTGGGGTTGCGCTACACCAACGAGGAAAAGGACCAATATGTGTTTCATCCGCAGGCCTCCACCGGCGGCGTGGGCGCCTTTGATGTGTCTGATTCTGACAGTTGGAGCAATACAACCGGTACGTTGGTTGCCACTTACGCGTTGTCTGACAATGTGAACGTCTACGGTAAGCTCGCTCAGGGATGGAAAGCAGGCGGTTACAACGGCGAAGCGCCTTCGGCGGACGCCTTCTTCGAAAGCTATGATCCGGAGGAACTGCTTTCTCAAGAGCTGGGTTTCAAATCTCGCTTGATGGATGACCGAGTTCAGCTCAATGCCGCGGTATTTATGAATGACGTGTCAGATATGCAGTTCAGCGTGTTTCTAGAGGGCACGGGTGGTGCTGCTTCTACTGTTGATAATGCAGGCGCCGCGACCATTAAAGGGGTTGAGATTGAGCTAATCGCTCAGCTATCTGAGTCACTCCGATTGGGCGCTAACTTAGGCACGCTGGATACCCAGTACGATGAGTTCATCGAGCTTGGCCAGAACGTAAAGGACGCCAAAGACTTCCCATACGCACCTGATCGTACAATGAGTATCGACCTCGATTGGGCTGTGATGCAATCAGACTGGGGTAGCATCGATGCGCACATTGATTGGAGCCGAAAAAGCGACTATGTGGCTTACACAAACCCGGATCAAAACGCCACGGGGCAGCTTGGCTCTTACAGCATTCTTAACGCACGGGTAAGTCTCAGTGACGTGCAACTGGGCGATAGTGCGCGGTTACAGGTATCGGCATGGGGTAAAAATATCACCGATGAGGAATACCGAGAAAACATCATTCCCTTTGGGCTCTGGACGGTTAGCTATTGGGGCCAGCCAGCGACTTACGGAGTTGATTTACGCGTCGATTTTTAAAGCGAGCCTCGCCCCCGGTTGACGGTACTGAGTATTCGTTTTTGTCAGGGTGATGTGAGTCATTGTTTAAGCGAAATCAACTGGCCTATGAAGTCATTTGGACAATCCGGGTCATCGGACTTGAAAAAGACAAGGTGAGGAGTATTATCGCAACCCTTCGCGCCCGTAGCTCAGCTGGATAGAGTACCTGACTACGAATCAGGCGGTCGTACGTTCGAATCGTACCGGGCGCGCCATACAAGAGAGCCTCACCCTTTGGGTGGGGCTTTTTTGTATGGGATGGGTTTTGGTCGAGAGAGCGTAGACGTTCGACTCGCTGAGCAGCAGTGAGCACCGAGTCGTGAAACGACGAGCCCGCAGGGTTAAAGCGCTGGAGGCAACAGCGCTTTGAGTTATCGTACCGGGCGCGCCATACAACAGAGCCTCACCCTTTGGGTGGGGCTTTTTTAATTGATGACTTTCGGTTGCTCTACAGCCGACTCCTCCCTATCGTGGACATGCCAGATGTGATGGAGAAAACCATGCCGACACTGACCCTTGGTGAAATCGAAACCCTTTGTCGAGATGCCTTGCTGCGTGTTGGAGCGAGTGACGCGCAAGCTGAAATCGTTGCCGCAGAGATCGCGGATGCAGAGGCCGAAGGTATCCGGAACGTGGGTTTGGGTTACATGCACCTTTACTTGAAACACCTCAAGGTGGAAAAGGTTAAACCTCACGCGTCTCCCAAGATCGTGAAAACCTCCGCGGCGAGCACGGTGATTGATGCAGATTTTGGTTTTTGCCATCACGCCTATCTCATGGGTGAAGCGCGGTTGATCAAGACAGCGAGAGAGCAGGGGGTTGGATTGATGTCGATCCATCAGTCGTCCTCTGCGGGTGTCTTGGGTTGGTTTGTGCGTCGACTCGCGAAAGAGGGGCTAGTGTCATTGATGTTTGCGAATAGCTCCAAGGCCGTTGCTGCTCACGGAGGTAAAGTGCCTTTCTTTGGGACCAACCCCTTTGCCTTTGGTGCGCCCAGGGCTGGTGATGAGCCACTTGTGGTTGATATGGCGACGGCGTCGACGGCGCGCGTCAATTTGGTCAAAGCGGCAGCCGAAGGTCGGGAAATCGAACGGGGGCATGCAATTGACTCAGAGGGCAACCCAACGACGGATCCGGCCGCAGGTTTGAAGGGCGCCCAGTTGCCGGTGGGGGGGGCAAAGGGCTTCGGCCTCGGGCTTATGGTGGATGTTCTGGGGGGAGTACTTACAGGCAGTAATTGCTCCTATGAAGCATCCATGTTCGCAACCACCGAGGGGGGACCACCTAATGTCGGTCAGACGATTATCGCAATGGATCCCTCCTTCTTCAGCGGGGGATTCGTCGAGCACCTTGAGTCCATGTTCAGTGACTTAACGCGTGATAACGAGGTGAGGGTGCCGGGCGAACGTCGGGCTGAATTACGACGCATTCACGAAGCCCAAGGTGTTGAGGTGCCGGAGACATTACTCGCTCAAATCGCGGAGTTATCAGTTGGGTAACCGCTCTGCAGGTGCTTACCTTTTACAGCCAGTACTGCGCCTGCCGACTAGAGGAACTCCTGTCGTGCGTCCAGCAGCGCTTCTAGCGCATATTCTGCATAGGACTGATCGACAAAAATTGAGAAGACGTCGTCACCTGCCAGATCATGCCGCACAACGATGCAGTTGATGAGCGCCATTTGAGTTTGTGCGACATCGCCCAAGTTAAAGGCGTCTGGTCTCAGATCAACGCTACAGAGTTTCGCCATTAGCGCTGACGTTTCACTGCCCTTTAGTACGAGCCACGCGTGGCTACTTTGGCAGAAGAGGGGATAGGCGTCGGTGGTAAAGTCATTACCCATTGCGAGGTCTGCCGCGTCATTGTGGGGGTCGAGCACCCAAAACTCACGCTGACTTAGCGCCATCACAAAACTCTGGTTTATTGAGGCAACCAAGCGATTTGGTTGCTCTGGAAGATCCCAACCCTGAATTCGTAGCGCCTCTGCGGCGCCTTGACCCCGTAAACCCCAGCGATGTCGGTTCGTGAGGTCATGAATCGAAATATCGCCTTCATGACTGAGTCCACGCAACGGTGATTCGAAGATGTGATCGAGGTGCACGCTCATAGGGCTTGCCTCAGATTATCTGGGTCATAAAAGGGTGTCTTCACTACCCGCGCATGGGCATGCACTGCATCATCAGTCCGGATAACCACCGTTGTACCAGGCACTGCATCCTCGGGATGAACATAGGCAAGGCCAATGATCTTGTTCAAGGTTGGCGAGTACTCGCAGGAGGTTACCGAACCGACAATATGGCCATTGCGGATAACCAGGTGACCTTCTTTGGGTTGGGGGCTTGTGGCACCGAGTTCAAAACCCACGAGCTGTCGCTCCAGCGGACTTTTGGAGAGGATATCGACGCTCTTTGAACCCACGAAAAAGGGCTTCTTCGACGAAATTGCCCAGCGCAGTGACACTTCATCGGGCTGTGTCATGCCGTCGGTGTCCTGCCCAATAATGATGTGACCTTTTTCGAGTCTTAGTAGCCGTTGAGCCTCGACACCAAAGGGGCGAATACCATGCGCTTTACCACTTGTAAGCAGTCGATCCCACAGTTCACCCATCAAAGGCGAGGGCACATGCAATTCGTAACCGAGTTCGCCAACGAAACCGACGCGCATCATGCGCGCAGGGATGCCCGCAACGGACGCTTCCTGGTAGGCGAGGTAGGGAAAGTGCTGGGCACTCAGGTCCACACTGCAATCAACGCTCTCGATAACTTGCCGTGACAGCGGGCCTGCGACATTTATCGCGCTGAATGCACTCGTGACGTTGGCAATATCGAGATCGAGTCGCCACTGGGCATTCCAGCGCAACATGTCGCGATACACCCGATCAACGCCGCTAGAGGTCGCCGTAACGTAGTAGTGGTACTCTCCCAGTCGAGCGGCGACACCGTCGTCAGCGACAACGCCTTGCTCATTGGTCAGCACGGCGTAGCGCGTTTTACCTATCGGCTGTTTAACGAAGCCAAAGGTGTAGAGCCGATTCATAAACTCCGGTGCATCGGATCCCCGAAGTTCAATGCCACCCAGCGTACTGACATCAATGATGCCCACGCCCTGTCGGACAGCTCTGACCTCAGCCTGAATACAAGCCGTCCGTTGCACGGGATCGCCATAGTAAGCGGGGCGCTGCCAGCTACCGGCGGGCGTCATTTGAGCCCCCAGTCCGATATGCCTATGGTGCAGCGGCGTTCGCCGAAGCGGATGAAAACGTCTTCCCGCCAGTAACCCTAGCGGCTCAGGCATCAATGGTGGTCTTGCCGTGGTGACGCCCGTTTCATGTACGGTGCGGTCGGTTGTTTTGGCGACCAAACGTGCTGTGGGAAGTGCCGAATGGCGGCCTTGGGACGGACCCATACCTACTGTGGAGAAGCGCTTCACAAGCTGGATGTCGCGATAACCCATGCGCGCTGCATTGATGATGTCTTTGATCTGTAGGTCTTCGTCGAAATCGACAAATTCTCGACCTTTGGGGTGCTTCAAGAATGGCCAAGGATGATTGACCTGCTCGGTAAAGTTGACGTCTTCAGCTGACCCCGTCTCGCTGTCAGGAGCGATCCCCAGATTGCTCAATGCCTGTCGTGCCGCGTTCCTACCGTCGGCTTCTACCAGATCCAGTGAGAATACGCTGTTGACACTGCCGGCGAGATGCATGCCCTGAGGTAGATTGGAGAGCTGGAATTGAGACGTGCTGTCGTCGTAGCTCAGGACAGCACCGGCCTGACACGCCAGCTGATAGGACGGCATGAACCCGGCTGACATGGCAAGCAGCCCGCAATCGATGCTCACGAGCTTTTCCGCTACCTCGCCGCGTTCGTCCAGCTTGTGCACATCGACCTGTGACAGTCCATGACTAAAGAGTCCTTGTGTAGCCTCGTAAATGCCACAGCCTTGAAAGAGGGCAATACCTCGCCGTTTGGCCTCGTCACTTAATGCTGGGTCATTGTAGGTCGTGCGAAGGTCCACGATTGCAGCAACGTTGGCACCACCGTCCTGGCTGCTGAAAGCGGTTCGGTAGGCGAGATCGTTGCCCGCTAGCACAACAACGGGCGCCGAGGGCACGACACCGTACAGGCGCATCAAGCGATCAAGCGCGCTACACATGACCACGCCGGGTAAATCGTTGTTGCGAAACACCACGTGTTGCTCGCTTGAGCCGGTGGTGAGAATGGTCTGTTTCGCCCGCAACTTGATCAAGCGTGATTTTTGAATAATTGGAAGGTAGTGATCACCGAACCAGGCGTTACACGTGGATGAGCAGAGCACATCAATGTTTTCGTGAGCCTCTATGGCCGCTACTAAGGCATCCCGGGCCGACTTCGTAGTCTCATAATTACCTTCAAAGGCGTGATAGTTCATCGAACCACCCAAACGTGGCTCCTGCTCGACAAGCGTCACCTGAGCCCCTGCATTTGCGGCCAGCAAAGCCGCATTTAAACCCGCAGGTCCCGCACCAATGACGGCAACGTCAGCAAACGCGTAGGTTTTGTCATTGTAGGGTGCTTTAACCGAGAGGTTACTAATACCCAGTCCCGCGGTCTTCCTAACAATGGGCTCCCACCAGGCCCAAATGCCCCGAGGTTTGAAAAAGGCTTTGTAGTAGAAGCCGACCGGCAAAAAGCGGCCGAACCAATCGAGTAATCGAGACAGGTCAAAGTGGAGGCTGCCGGTATAGTTCTGAGCCGTCACCGCAAGATGGTCTTCGGCAGGCAGGCGATCGGCCAAAAGATTGGGCGCTACGGGTGTTTGAACCAGTGTATTGGCGTCATAGCCACAGAGCGTCAACGGCCCTCTCGGACGGTGGTACTTAAACGACCGCGATTGGACCCATTGGCCGTTGGCTAATAGCGCTGAAGCTACAGTGTCGCCTTCCACGCCCTGTACTAGCCCTCCCTCGAAGGTGAACTGAATGGTCTGCGATGGATCAATCCATTGACCAAAATGCGCGTTCTTGACCCGTTTCATGACTCACCCTCATTGGCCACAAAATCGACGCGCTGTTTGAAGAGTTGGTCTGCGGGGTAGGTGCGAATAATCTCATCGGTCGCGTTATGCCGTTCTGCAATGAACCAGAAGCTGCTGGGGCTATGCATCCACCACTCGAGCACAATCCCAACGTCATTTTTCTCGTAGAAGACGTGGTGAGCCCAATCCGTATCCGAGACGTTTTGGTGATCAGGCATCGCCTTAACCTGACCCCCGTAGACAAATTCGCTGATATTTCGTGGCCCGTTTAGCGGGCATGTCATGATCTTCATACCCTACCTCAGTGACTTGCCGCCGTGGCGCCCATTTCGTTGACCTGCTTGAAGCGATCAAAGCGCGCGAGCTCAAAGGGCTGAATGAGCTCGGGTACCTTGCCACCCGACGCTACCAGCTCTGCCATCGTTTTGCCGCAGATCGGTGTCGCTTTGAAACCCCAGGTGCCCCAGCCCGCGTCAATGTAGTAATTCTCTACCGGACTCAGGCCCATGATGGGACTGTAGTCACTTGTCATATCGGTAATCCCCGCCCATTGCCTCAGTAACCGCATTTCGCTCAGGAACGGGAACATTTCGACGGCGCTTGAGATCAGGCCTTCCTTGAGTGGTAACGATGCTCGGCTGTTGTAAAGCGGGTAGGGGTCAGAGCCACCACCAATCACCATTTCACCGCGGCTGGTCTGTTGAACGTAGCAGTGCAGTGCCGATGAACTCACGAGCGGTGTGAGAAAGGGCTTTACGGGAAGTGTGACCATCGCTTGAAGCGGGTAGGCAACGAGGGGTAACGGAAAGCCTGCTTTCTGCGCCATTAACGCGCTATGCCCCGCCACCGCTTGAATGACCACTCCTGCGTTCACATCGCCACGCGTGGTTTTGACACCCGTGACGCGACCATTGCTTACGAGCACATCGGTGACTTCGGTCACCTGATGAAGTTCAACACCGCATTGCGTCGCACCGCGGGCATAGCCCCATGCAACCGCATCATGGCGGGCTGTCGCACCGTCTTTGTGCCAAAGACCCGCGAGTACTGGCAAGTTGGCAGGATTCAAATTTAGAGTGGGTACGAGCTCTGCAACGTCTCTGGGGTCGATTAACTCGGTTCCACCACCAAAATGCTTGTTGACCTCAGCGCGCTGGCGAAAGGCGCGGACAGTCGCATCGGTATGTGCGAGTGTCAGCTGGCCTCGCTGTGAGTACATGATGTTGAAATCGAATTCGTTAGAGAGGTTTTCGTAGAGTTTTACGGATTCGCTGTAGAACTTCACACCTTCCGGTGTCAGGTAATTAGAGCGAATGACAGCGGTGTTTCTCGCCGTGTTGCCACCACCCAGATAGCCCTTTTCCAACACCGCGACGTTGGTAATGCCATGATATTTGGCGAGGTAGTAAGCGGTTGCCACCCCATGACCGCCACCGCCAATGATGACAACGTCGTACTGACGCTTGAGTTCGGTTGGCAACGGCAGATCGGCCTCTTTCTCAAACGGATAGTCGTTTGAAATACCGTATTTAAGGAGGCCAAAAGGCATTGGAACCGACCTTACGCTTTTGCTTTTATTCCTCGCATGGTAGCGGAATTCGAAGCGCATACCCTGCCACTTTTTTCAGAAAATTTTAGTCTTTTTGCACTGCGTAGCCCGGGGGCTGCGAGTGTTGCAAACATCTAAACTCCGGCAGGGTGATATCTATGGTTATGCATGGCCATGAAATCGGTGAAAAAAAGTCTTTTGGGCTGATTGGAGGTAATGAATGGTTCGGTCGATTGCGCTTCCCCCAATCCTCGCGGACCATCACTGCTCAAGGCGCAGAAGCCATATGGTTTGCGCAATGCGATGCTCTCGCTAATAAACTAGTTAATCGGCGGGACCGGCACCCAGCCGGGAGCTGGATGTTGAAGCTACTAAGGTCAATTTGGCAAGCCCCTGCAACTGCTCCCAAAGGGAGGCATCAACCGCTATGCCCTCACGCTCAGTTTTAGATCGCACTTCCAGCAGGTCACTCTCGTCATGACGTGCCAGCAGGTCGTATTCATATTCAGATCGCATTGTCGGCAATAAATCGACGTGATTTGCCATGACGACGGTGATGTCCGTGTTGTCTTTATTTTCGTCAGGGAGTTCTGAGACTGCGTAGATTCTGATGGACGGTACCGACGAGCTTGCCCTAAAACCAACCACTTGCTCGGTCAGGGGTGTTTGCGAGTTACGCCAAAACGCCGTGACGTTAATGCCACGGTTGGCCAGTCGAGCTAAATAGCCCATGACAAGTTGGCGTTGTCGGCAGTGCCGAATTTTCAATACCGAAAAACCACGGGCACGTGCCTGAGTGAAAGCGAGCTCAAGCGGTAGGTGCGAACAGGCTAAAACACTCGCATTATGCGCATCTAAAACCGTGACATCGGTATCTTTATACAGGATGTCAGGGGGAGAGTAGGGGTGTTCTAAAGAGTATTGCTCGAGCGCGTCTTTTAAAGTTTTAACGCCATCTAAGCCGAAACTTTCCATCCAACAAAGCATGTCTGCTGCATCGGACGCTTGACCATCGGAAAACCCCAGCCCAATAAAAGCCTTCCAAGAGAGCGATTGCAGTTCGTTAAACGAGACTTTCATGGCATCGTTTACCGACGGGGTCTCTGAGGGGCAAGCGCAAAGCTCCAGTCATCGAAGTCAACCAAATCTACAGGCTCAGCATTTAGTTCAGCGATGAGTGGTGCCCCCTGAAAAAAGGTAACTCGTACCCAGCGATCACCTTTTGGATCAAAGCGTTGAGCTCCTAAAAATGAGAGCTTCGTGCGCAGCAGATGCATTGGTTTCATTTCTCGATGCCACAAATTGGCCCGAATTTCCCCGTAGGCAGATCCTGCCATGGTCTGTATGCGGCGAACAATGTCACTGTCGCGCTGATTCGCCATAAGGAAATCGATTGTTAGAGCGGCAGGATCCTGCTGGAGGTGAGCATCCAAAGTGGCGTGTATCCGCTGCACCCGGGGGCCAATAGCGATAGAGAGTTCTTTCTCTTCGCCCTCGTCAACGCCACGAATACCCAACCGCGGTTCTTCCTTTTCGATTGAGCGATACCAGAACCAATAGCGTTCGTCAGATGACGTTAAATCTACCTGCAATGCCCAATCTAAGTAGGTTTCGATTAACTGTTTAAGCTGTATCAAGGGCATATCCGGAACGAGATCCAAGGACTCCTCGGCAGCCATATAGTCCTCCAGCCCGTCCGTATGGTCTGGATAAATCTCGATAAGGAGCGTGTTGATAAGCTCTTGTGTCTCGAGCGTAAACGCTGCCTCTGCCCAATCCGTGAGCTGAAGCCATAAATCCGCTTCAGCGGATACTTGATCAAGCCATATAGCGGCCATGGATAACTCACTGACAACATCTTCATTTTTCAGACGTTGATCATCATTCTCAATATCGCATTCCTGCAGGCTTTGGATTGCACGACGCATTAAATCAAGCAGACGTTGCTGGGCCTCCTCATCTGCCGCTTCTTGTTTCGCGAGGCTTAGGGCTGTCTCTCGCATATGAACCCACTGATTAATCAACAGGGGATGGTTGATTAGAAACGGCGCCATTCCCAAGCCTGTTGAATTTCCAATGCCAACGTAGCGCTTTAGGTCGTCGGACAAGGGCACCGCGTCAGGGCTCTTATTCCGCGCGATATGCTCTACCTGATCGATCGAAAATTGCCGAAGTACATATACCGCGGTCATCTGTGCCGAGAAAGGCTGTCTAAAGTCAGGGTTGTCTTTGAGCCGCGCAAAGTCGGCGATACCAAACTTTCCATTCCCGTAAACGGCTGTCGTTCGATAAAGGTATCCGGCGGTCTTGAGTAATGATTCGGCGGGTTGTCGGCCTTGGCTCAGTTGCTCTACGAAGGACGAAAAGTTTCGTACGCTGCGATTGGCCCGAGATATCACCAATAAGTTCGGATGCTGCCGACCCGCCTCCTGCAAGGGTACATTTTCTGACAACGACATCATTAGATCATCTTCAACATCTCCTTCCACAAGGCCAAAGGTGAGATCCCAAGCTTCCGCGATAACACGGTCTGATCGCTGAGCATCATCAAGATACCGTGAGAAAATAACCACGTGGTATCGTGCCTGAGGTGTTTGTATGCGGTAGATAACCTCACCGTAGCCATCTGCATTCAAATCGAAGCGTGTCTGTGTCACCTGCCAACGCTGTCTAGCCATTTTGCGTATTAATGAGCGAGCAAAACTCAGCCGGCTACTCGAGAAAGCACCTAGTCGCGGCAGTTCCATGACTGACGAAGCAGGTCTGAGCCATAAGTTGGCATATTGTGTTGAAGGGTCAAATATCACGAAGCTGTGCCGCCAAAGCTATAGATCGCCAAAGGGGGGCGATATTGGCGTAGCGGCCCGATCAAGTAACGATACCCAGTTTCCACCCATAATCTGACCGAGCTCTTTGTCCGAAAAACCACGCTTAGACAATGCGCTCGCAATGCTTGGAAAGTCACGGTTATCAGCAAACCAGCTGAGACTCTCGGGCCAGCCTGCGTTGGCTGAGGAGCCCTCGCCATAATCCATGGTTTTAGACCATCGGCCATTACGCATCCACTCAAGGACAGTTTGAGGTTGGCTTTGACATAGGTCTGAGCCGAGTCCAATGCGGTCTATGCCCATTCTCTCTGCGGTCCAGACGACCATGTCGCAAAAGTCATCTAACGTGCATTTGGGACCGTTTTTTAGATGGAAAGGGTAGAGCGAGAAGCCGAGAATACCTTCATTGGCAGCGACCGCATCGATGATTCTATCGGATTTATTGCGAATCGCAGGATGGAAGTGACTGGGATTGGCATGCGAGACAATCACGGGCCGTTCGGAGTAATCAATGGCTTCGAGTGTTGATCGCTCAGCACTATGAGACATGTCAATCACCATGCCGACTCGATTCATTTCCTTGATGACTTGCTTACCAAAGCGTGTGAGTCCGCTGTCTTCATCCTCATAACACCCACATGCCAATAGGCTCTGGTTGTTATAGGTAAGCTGCATAATCATGAGTCCCAGCCGTCGCATAATTTCGACCAACCGAATCTCATCCTCAATCGGTGAGCAGTTCTGGGCGCCGAAGATGATGCCAATCCGACCCTCTGCCTTGGCCAGCGCGATATCGCTGGGGTTGTAAACGGGGCGGATGAGATCCGGCATGGACTCAAATCGCTGGTTCCACTCGCCCAGTCGCGTCAGTGTTTCTCGGGTGTTCTCGTGATAGGCAATGGTGACGTGAACGCAGTTCAGGCCTCCTTCGTGCATTTGCTCGAATATCTCGCGAGACCACGCCGAGTACTGCAATCCATCGATGACTGTCCATTCTTGATTCACGGCTTGGCTCCGAGATTAGGCCTGAACGTAACTTGTTTTCACGGTGGTATAGAACTCTCTCGCATACTGCCCTTGCTCCCGGGGACCGAAGCTTGAGTTTTTGCGTCCGCCAAATGGCACATGATAGTCCGTACCTGCGGTAGGAAGGTTCACCATTACACAGCCTGCAACCGCGCGCTGCTTGAAGTCTGAGGCGGTTTTAAGGCTCTGAGTGATGATGCCGGCGGTGAGGCCAAATTCGGTGTCATTGAGGATGGAAAGCGCATCCTCGTAGTTATCGGCCTTGATCACACAGGCAATCGGCGCAAACAGCTCCTCACGATTAATGCTCATTTCGTTAGTGGTGTTGATGAAGAGCGTTGGCTCCATGTAGTACCCGTTTGTTGGCGCATCGATACGGTTTCCGCCAAATACCAGAGACGCGCCTTCATTCCTGCCTCTTTCAACCCATTCGAGGTTCTCATTGAGCTGCACTTCGGATGCGACGGGACCGATATCGATTCCCTCACCGAGCGCGTGACCCACGGTGGTTGATTCTAGCTTTGCGATGAGCTTTGAAACGAATTCATCGTGGACGCTAGCGTCGACAATGAGTCTCGAGGAGGCCGTGCATTTTTGACCTGTTCCGCTGTAAGCGCCCACAAAGGCTGCATTCACGGCCACATCAAGATCTGCATCAGCCGCCACGATGAGCGCATTTTTAGAGCCCATTTCCAGCTGACACTTAACCAGATTCGCCGCGGTGGCCTTAGCGACTTCCCGACCGACCGGAAGCGAGCCAGTAAACGAAACGGCGTGAATATCAGGACTGTTGATAATGGCGTCGCCGACAGCGCCGCCTGACCCCATCACGAGGTTGAAAGTGCCGGCAGGCAGGGCTGTCTGACGCGAGATAATCTCAGTGAGCGCCCAAGCGCTGGCAGGTACTAGATTTGCAGGTTTAAAAATAACGGCGTTACCAAAGGCCAGGGCAGGAGCAATCTTCCAGACCGCCGTCGCCATGGGAAAATTCCAGGGGCTGATGATGGCCACGACCCCCACTGGTTCTCGACGGGTATCGATCTCGATCCCGGGTCGCACGGACTCAGCGCGATCATCGATCTGCCGATGAACCTCTCCCGCGAAATAGTGAAAGAACTGACCCGAACGATAGACCTCACCAACGCCTTCAGCGCGAGTCTTACCTTCTTCTCGAGCGAGCAACTCACCCAGCTCGCCACTGCGCGCGATCAGTTCGTTTCCAATGCCCATCAGCACGCTATAACGGGTCTCCAGAGCAGAGCTTCCCCACTCCAGTACGGCGGCATTGGCAGCAGTGATCGCCGCCTCAACCTGAGGCATGGAAGCCTGAGCGTAGTGACCAATGACGTCAGTAGTATCGGATGGGCTTGTGTTGACCACGGAGGCTTCGGTTTCGATCCACGCGCCGTTGATGTAAAGCTGATGTTGCTCACTCATTTGACTGTCCTTATTGCCTTATTGACTATTATTTCGGGACCGCTGGACGCTGGGCCTCAGACCGCATTTTCACGGGCACATACTAAAGGGATGGGCACTGGGAATACATTAAAAAAACAGTCCCGAAGGACTAGACGGGGATACACTTATGAAGCCAGCTGAACCCCATGAACCATAAACCGATCACCCGCATAACGAGACCATATTGTGACCGACGCTCAGATGCCACTCACTGTTTGCTTTCAGGATGATGCGCTAGTTGTCGTTGATAAGCCTTGCGGCATGTTGGTGCATCGAAGTGGCATCGACGCCCATGCGACGGCGTTTCTCCTGCAGACCCTTCGAGACCAGTTAAATCAGTCTGTATACCCCGTACACCGTTTGGATAAAGCGACGTCAGGATTGGTCATCTTCGCTTTGAGTAGCGACGTGGCAAGAACACTGTCGCAGGCTTTTGAATACGGTGAGGTGATGAAGACCTATGAGGCATTTGTGCGCGGTCACACCCCCCAAAGTCTGCATATAGATCATGCGCTACGGGATGAGGTGGATAGTAAAGGCCGTAAAATTAAGAACGGGACTGCACGAGAGGCCATGACAGAGCTCAGAACACTGACTTTATGGACCGTACCAGAGCCGGTAGACCGATATCCTGAGGCGCGCTACTCCCATGTTCAGCTGCAACCCATTACGGGTCGCTATCGGCAACTCAGACGGCATGCAAAACATATTTCGCACCCTATATTGGGTGATGTCCGCTACGGAAAGGGGACCCACAACCGGTTTATTGAGGAGCGCCTGGGAATCCGGCGACTGTGGCTTCACGCCAGGCAGGTGGCTTTTCGGCACCCCCTTAGCGATGAAGCACTATCCGTCTCGTCGGCTCTACCGGGTGACTTTCTTCGGATGAGGGCTTGGTTAGACAGCGCTAGCCAAGGCTGACCGACAGACAGGACCGTCAGCATTCAACGGCAGTCACAGGGATTTTTAGCCCATGAATTGCCAGTCCACCGCGGGCGGTTTCCTTGTAGCGGCTGTCCATGTCCTTCCCGGTTTCTCGCACTGTATCGATCACTTGATCGAGTGAGATCATGAACTGACCGTCCCCTGCGAGAGCGAGATCTGAAGCGGCGACGGCTTTGACCGCCCCCATACCATTACGCTCAATGCAGGGCACTTGTACCAAGCCACCAATCGGATCACAAGTAAGTCCGAGGCAGTGTTCTACAGCTATCTCTGCTGCATTCTCGATCTGTCGCGGGCTGCCGCCCATCGCAGCAGTGAGTCCTGCCGCCGCCATGGAGGCCGCTGCGCCTACCTCACCCTGACAGCCGACTTCAGCACCCGAAATAGACGCATTCATCTTAAATAAGCCGCCAATCGCGGTCGCGGTGCGTAAAAAGGTGCTTACATGGCGGTTAACACCCGCCTCATTTAGCTTGTGCTCATCGAGATGCGCGCGAAGCACCGCGGGCACAATCCCTGCTGCGCCGTTTGTTGGAGCCGTAACAAGACGCCCGCCGGCTGCATTTTCCTCATTGACTGCCATGGCATAGACCATCGCTCGTTGAGCCGCATTGGCCGGTGCTTTATCGCCATAGGAATTGTTTAGTAAGCGGTTCCACAAGGCGCTTGCTCTACGCTTAACATTGAGTCCGCCGGGAAGTTGACCCTCGGTGGATAGACCTCGGTCTATACAGTCGGACATAACGGCCCACAGCTTGGCAGCAATTGGGTCATATTCTTCGCGCTTTAGACAAAAATGCTCATTCCGAGCCTGTAACTGAGCAATAGACAGTTTTTCTCGATCGCACCATCTAACGAGCTCTTCCATGCACTTGTAGGGGAAGGGAGCATCACCCACCGGTAATGGAGACGTGGCCAGCGTGTTGCCCATCTGATCCTCAACCATGCCGCCGCCTACAGAGAAATACTGCTTCTCGTCTATGAGGGCATCACCCAGCCATGCGCGAAAGGTCATGCCATTGGGATGCGATGCCAGTGGTTGCATATCTCGAAGCAAGTCATCGGAAGGGTTGAAATGGATATCGTGACCCGAGAGTGAACGCATCACACCGGTTGCTATTGCTGAATCCCATATAGATTCAATGTCGGGGAGGGTGACGGTTTCGTAGTGATGACCCACGAGTCCCGCGGTGACCGCACCAGGTGTACCATGGCCATCGCCAGTAGCGGCGAGCGATCCATGCAGCGTTACTGAAACCTTCAGCGGTCCATTCCCTAGAGTCTGTTCTAAGTTGGACATGAAATGCTGCGCTGCGTGCATCGGTCCCATCGTGTGACTCGATGAGGGGCCAATCCCAATTTTAAATATGTCGTTTAAAGCGAATCCGTGCATTTTTCGCTCCTCAATTAGCGGGCCAACGCTATCTCAAAGCTTTTACGGCGAATACTGTTTTTTGGCCTCTCAAGTAACGACTTTGGGGTAGGTTTTTCTGAGCCGCTAGCTAGTAGTTAAGGACCGATCTGACCGCCACATCGGACAGGGTTTTCCGACCATTGAGCGCGGCTAATTCAATGAGAACCGCGAGGCCAATCGGCACCCCTCCGGCGCTTTTGATGAGTTCAGCTGCCGCGGCGGCCGTTCCGCCCGTGGCGAGCACGTCATCGACTATCAGAACCCTCGGTAAATCCATCCCCTCAAAGCTATCGGCATGCATTTCCAGGGTGTCATTTCCGTATTCTAGTGAGTAGGTATGACTCAGGGTCGCCGCGGGCAGCTTACCCGGCTTGCGAATAAGTGCTAGGCCCACCCTGCAGTGCCTCGCGAGCGGCGCTGCAAGGATGAATCCCCGCGCCTCCGGTGCCGCGATGACATCAAATGTCAGGTCTTTAACCGCTTGAGCGAGAAGACTGAGCGCTGCATCCATCGCGAGATGATCTGAGAGAAGCGGGGTGATGTCTTTGAATAAGATGCCGGGTGCGGGGAAGTTAGGGATATCCCGTACCTTTGATCTCAGGAGTGTTAGCGATGGCTCATCAGCTGTCATGTGACCGTCGATCGAATTTGAAACCCAGGAAGGCGGAAGCGTTCGCTGACAAGTACAGCTTCGAGCGACGAAATTGCCTGGTCGGCATCGCTAAATGTGTTGTAGAGCGGTGAAAAGCCAAATCGGACGATATTCGGTTCTCTAAAGTCAACGATGACGCCATCTGCAATCAGTGCCTGGCTTACAGGGAACGCATGTTCGAGCGCAAGACTGACCTGAGAACCACGCTGCGCATCATCGATAGGTGTGACCAGCGCCGCATGTGACTGTAGTACCGTACTTTGTTCCCAACGGGTAATGAAATGTCGCGTGAGCGCGAGGCTTCGAGCTCTGACGTCCCGCACTGCAAGTCCCTCAAATATGGACAAAGAGGCACTCACAGCGCTGAGTGCAAGGACGCTTTGAGTACCCGTCAAGAATCGTTTGATACCCGGCGCGGCTTCGTACTTGGCTTCAAAATCGAACAGGCGTGCATGACCCATCCAGCCCGGTAGCGGGTTCTGTACTTCCTGGTGATGCTCAGCGACATAGAGGAAGCCCGGCGCTCCAGGGCCACCGTTCAGGAATTTGTAGGTACAGCCAACGGCAAAGTCGACCTGACTTGCCTCCAGGTCCATATCAATGGCCCCTGCACTGTGCGCTAAATCCCAAATCACCAAGCACCCGACGGACTGCGCCATGGCAGTAATGGCGTCCATATCTCTAAGAGCACCTGACTTATAATCGACGTGCGACAGCAGTAGCACGGCAGATTCCGAGAGAGTCTCAGGTGTCAGCGCGGCAATATCGACAGCTTGTGTGCGGCAGCGATCAGCGCCAAGGAGTCGCGATAAACCGTCAGCGATATAGCTATCGGTGGGAAACTGGCCGTCCTCCAAAGTGATCAGGCTTCGGCGCTCGTTCACTTCGAGACAGGCGGTCAGCGCCTTGAATAAATTGATCGATAAACTATCGCAGCAAACGACGGTACCCGATGCTGCGCCAATGATGGGAGCAATTTGCTCACCTACACTGAGCGGCAGATCTATCCACTGTTTGGTATTCCAGCCACTGACAAGTTCGTCAGCCCACTCCGTAGAGATTAGCTCGCGCAGCCGCCCCTCGGTGTAGCGTGGTAGTGCGCCAAGCGAATTACCGTCCAGATAGACCTTTCCTTGTGGCAGATGGAAGCGCGAACGTAATTGGTCGAAATCGACGGCACTCATGAGCTCAGCGACCTTTCTTTTTGAGTGCTTTAAGCGCGTTCACAACAGCGCTAAATGCCTCGGTTTTGGGGTGTATAACATCAAAATGTCCTGCGCCCTTGACGGTGGTTACCTGAGCGGCACCGAAAATCACTACCTGCACCGCTCCGACAATAGGGTCTTCTTTGCCGATGACGACGGCTACTGGGGCATTAATTGCGTTCAGATTTACAGAAGCATCTCGATAGGACTCATCCGGGGAATAAGCGTCGTCACCCATGAAAGGGGCAACCATCGACTGACAACTCCCTGATTCCGCGCCGTAAGACACGAGATCTGTGATGGGAGCTAAGCCCACTACACCGGCAATCGCTAAACCTGTTTGGGCTGCGCGCAAGGCTAGATGCCCACCGGCCGAGTGGCCGACGAGGATGGCCTCTTGTCCCGTTTTATCGGTCACGAATTCAACCGCAGCGATAATGTCCTCAAGGCTACCGGGCCAACCGCCGCCTGCATCGCCCACTCGTCGATACTCAGGTACCCAAACATCGTAGCCCATGGTTGATAGTGCCTCGGCCATAGGCAAAGTGTGATTCCGGTCGTAGGCGTTGGACCAACAGCCACCGTGGATAAGGGTGATTACGCCACGCGATGAGTCTGATCCTGGGATATTGACGACTGTGTTCTGTGGAGAGCTCCCATAAGACTGCATCTGCGCGATCTCTGCAAAGGGGAGCTGTAATACGTCGTCAAAGCTGACTGGCTCAGAAATAGCTGTTATCGGCAATGACGCAGCGAAGAGAGTGAAGACTCTCAAGAAAACGTTTACCGGCAAGGCTCTCATACGATGGCGACGAAGGTTCATACGCCATGATAGACGAGGATTAAACCTGACGAGAAGTCAGGGTGTACGCTTTATTTGCGATTGAAGAAGTTCGATGCCCAGGACAATGCGCCATAGGCGATCGCCAGCAGCAACACCGCGCCGGCCTCGTACATCAACTCATTAGGCTCTGAATCTTTGCTCAGTAGAATCAGTCGTGTGATGCCTGTAATTGCAATTAACACGGGTAAGGTAACGGGCACACTGTGGGTCGAGTAATAGGCGTAGGCCATACCAAGCACCTCGAGGTAGATGAAGAGCAGCAGCAGGTCAGCGAGGTTAATATCCCGGTTGACCAGTAAATCACCTAATTCGAAGCCCACCGCTACGATCGCTAATCCACCGATCAGTAGTAGCAGTCCTCGTTCGGCAAAGGCAAAAAGTCCCAAAACCACGCCGTCAAACCGATCAATGAACTTTGACTCTGGTGCGTTACCTTCTTTATTTTCATGCTGTTCCATGGCGTGTTCCCCAAAACCCGCTGTCTCAAAAGGTTTTACGGACCAAAATTCAGGTCCGTTCAGTCTTTTCGGGCGTTTTTTTATAGCCTGTCAGACAATCAAACCTTTGGTATCTTGCACTGGGTAGATAGATCCTTAGACAACCGTTTCGTGAGGTGCTCCATCGTGACCCTATCGCTCTGTGAACGACTTGATAGCCGCCGGACGAATCAGCCTGCGCGGCTGGCCTACATCATTGATGAGGTCGAGCGCGATAACAAAACCAGTATTGATCACGTTTTTCGTATCGCTAATGGACTCATTGCAGCCGGCATTGGTAAGGGTGATCGCATAGCCGTGCTATCGCGCAACAGCGTCGAGTGCGCGGAGGTGATGACGGGCATCTTGTGCTCAGGTGCAAGTATGGTCCCTGTCCCAAGTACTGCGACACCAGAGGCGCAGAGAAATATGCTGCTAGACAGCGCGGTGAAGGGCTTGTTTGTTTCAGATCAATACCGCGAAGCGGCGCTTGAGCACTTCATGGACATCCCTTCGATCAGAGCGGATCTGCGATTTGCGTTGGAGACGGCTTGCGAGCAATTTCATGATCATACGGCGTGGGCCAACACCTTTGATGCTAGCTCTCCGAACGTCCATATGGCGCTCGACGAGGAGTACGACATTCTCTATAGCTCCGGGACGACGGGCATCCCCAAGGGCATCATTCACAGCCATCTCGCGCGTAATCTTCTTATTTCTGGCACTGAAAAGATGGAGTTTGAGGGTGGTGTCGTTCTTACCAGTACGCCTCTGTACTCAAACACGACAATCACGACCTGGTGGCCCTC
>DPGN01000052.1:56841-59869 GCA_003523185.1 Halieaceae bacterium | reverse complement strand
TTTGCATCTGCATCACCAATATTGATTGCTCGCTGCAACACATCCCCCGCGGCAACGTTGACCTCGGATGCGGAAGTACTGAGGTCCTCATTTGTGAACAGCGGGACAACAACAATATCGCTTTTAGCCGTGGCTGTGCTCGCTGCTTTCGCGCCGTGTACGGTGAGTTTGCTCATGGTATTTCCTTACGTAAATCGGGCTAGTCAAACTGCGGCCTAGTGTATGATGATGACAGCCAGAACTAAACCTTGATGGTCAATTAAGCACGCCAAGCGTCGTAAAAAAATGCGTACACTTCGTTACCTTGCGCTCGATGTCATAACCCACACGCTAGCGGTATCGCTGGTATTGTTCTTAGTGGTGTTCAGTGGGCGGTTTATTAAATACCTAGCCGAGGCCGCCATAGGCGACTTATCTGCAGGCATTTTGCTCCCAGTGATGCTGTATAAGCTGCCCGCTTTTTTCGAACTTATTCTCCCTCTCGGCTTCTACATTGGTTTGCTATTGTCATTTGGCCGCCTGTACGCGGACAGCGAAATGGTCATTTTTAGAGCGAGTGGCACGAGTCAGGTGCAACTGTTTAAACACGTGGCCCCCGCAACATTGGCGGTCACCGCAAGCGTAGCGGTTATTGCACTGTTTGCTGGACCTTATGGCGCGCTCAAAGCTAATGCGCTGCTATCGGAGCCTCGCTCAGCGGAAGGCATGCATGTCTTGGCAGAGGGGCGTTTCAAAAAGCAGCGTGGTGGTGATTACGTTACTTACGTGGCACGCATTGGTGATGACGGTCGCATGGATACGGTTTTTGTCGCTGAGCGTCAGCGCGCCGAATCGGGCATATCACTGTCGGCCACGCTTGCCGATGCCGGCTCGATCGAAATCGATCAAGCCTCAGGACGGCGATATTTAGCCTTGTCTGACGGAAAACGGTACGACATGACGCCCGGTAGTGCAGAGCTGACTGAGACGCAATTCAGTGGCTATCGTTCGCTGATACCCGAGGTGGAAGGAGGATTGCGATCACAAGCCCGGATAGAAACCCTACCCACTTCGATGCTGCTTTCGTCCGATAACCCGGAGCATTTAGCGATCTTTGGCTGGCGGGTATCGCTGCCACTCATCGTTCCAATCATGGCATTGTTCGCGATTCCGCTTAGTCGCACAGACTCTCGTCGTGGTCGTTATGCGCGGTTGGGTCCCGCATTGATCATATTCCTGCTTTATTTTGTCGCCCTATCACAAGCGCGCACGATTTCCGAGGATTCGAGTTCTGCGCTGATATTCATTGCCGTACATGCGCTGTTTATGCTTAGCGGCCTGTATCTGCTCTTTAAAGAAGAGCTTCCACGATGGCTAAGGGGGCGCGCGTGAAACATCTAGACCGCTATCTGCTCGAGACGTTGTTATGGTCAATTGTGGGTGTGCTGGGCGTATTAGTTATCTTGGATGGACTCAGTGATTTGATCGACGGATTAGGCGACCTCAGCGATACCTACGGTTTCTCTGATCTTTTGATCTACATTGCCCTGACGCTACCTCGAAGAGTCGAGGAGTTTGTGCCATATGCAACCTTGATTGGCGCACTTTTCGGATTGGGACGTTTAGCCTCGAGTAGCGAACTCACGATCATCAGAAGCGCTGGCGTATCGATGCCTCGGCTAGCGTGGATGGCCGTAAAGCCAGCACTCATTGTAGCCCTGGCGGGGTTCGGTGTTGGTGAGTATGTCGCACCGATCTCGGAGCAAATTGCGGTCAGTCAACGTGCGCTGGCGCAGCGTGATGATCCTAATTTGGCCGGCCGATACGGCGCATGGAATAGGGATGGCGGTACATTTGTACATGTCGACGCTGTTCAACGCGGAGGTCTGATTTTTGGCGTCACACTGATCGAGTTTGATGAGTCAGGTGCACTTACGCGCTCGGTTGCCGCCGACCGAGGCACATTTCAGGGAGATCGGTGGCTACTCGAGGGCGTTGCGACGACAGAGATGACAGCTTCTGGTACTCAAGTATCGCGCCAAACGACCCGTGAGTGGGTGTCCGGGATTACCCCTAATCTACTCACACTGGACACGGTAAAGCCAGAGAGCTTGCCGGCGAGCCAACTCTGGGGTTATGCCGACTACCTACGCAGCCAAGGCTTACTGGCTAATGACATTGAGTTGGCCTTCTGGAATAAGGTGCTGCAACCGTTATCGTGTGCTGGGTTGGTTATTTTGGCTATGTCATTCATTTTTGGTCCGCTCCGGGAGACCAATATGAGCTCACGTATTTTTGTGGGCGTTCTAGCGGGTGTCGTTTTCCGAATCAGCCAAGATTTTTTCGGTCCCGTAACGCTTCTTATGGGAATGAGCGGTGGCGTAGCCGCGTTGTTGACGGTGATACTTTGCTGGAGCGTTGGGTTGGTTTTGCTGCTAAGAAAGCAATAGCGAGAGGGGCTAGCTCTTCTTTCTCGGTGGGGTGAGCATAAGCTCGGTGCCGGTCACTAAATCGTGGAGGTACAATCGATCCTCATTAAAAAATCGCCATAAAAATCCGCAACTCGCAACCACACCGGTAGTGATGTAGATCCAGAGTCCCGCGTTGTTCACATCGAATACCTGATAGGGCATCAAGCCCAAGATAAATGGCATAGAAGCCGCAATGATTCGACCTGCCGCCTGACCCCAGGTAACTCTCATTGACGTCCCGCTGGGCACCAGCTTAACGCGCCACGCTTGCATACCCAGCGTCTGTCCTTTTTGCCGCCAAAACGTGCCGTAGAAGCCAATAAGGGCTACATAAGCAAGACTCCATTGCTGCCAAGCTGGGACTGTCCTTACCGCCGCTGTTTCTGTTGGACCGTGTATGGCAACCAAAACTGCTGATGTAACCATCAACAGCGGGATGACAAGAAACAAGTCATACACCATGGCTAGGAGATGACGCCAAAACGGCGCTCTCGGCAGGGACGTACCGTCTTCAATGTCACTCAAAACGAGTTCCTTGAGGCTAGTGATCCTCTAATTGTAAATGATCTGTTGAGACC
>DPGN01000052.1:50734-56745 GCA_003523185.1 Halieaceae bacterium | reverse complement strand
AGGGTGGGGTCATGTCCCGGGGTCGGGTGGGGATAGTCTCACCGGCTGCCGCGAGGCTGAGTGAGCTGGTCGATGAAGCTGGATTAGGTGATGCTATTTCATCGGATGTGCTGGATACGACGGCATGTTCAATCGCCTCGATACGTACTTTTGCGCCCCAAGAGGTAAATTGGTCTGATAATTTCTGCGCTTCATCAGCACTGCAACTGCGCTTGATGCGATGAGACTTGCCGTTGACCAGCACAGCAGCTTGAGTGGCTGGCAGGTTAAAGGCGTCTTGAAGCTTCGTTTCGAGTCTGCATGACGATTGGCTCCACTGACTCGCCATCAAACCAAACATCGAACATGGTGTTGCCTCCAGCACGTAGTTTCTAGGTGACAGTTCCCTGCTGAAAAAGGTATCTGATATCCTGTATCGACCTAGTGTGAGTCTAACCTATGCCCGTTATCCAAGATCAAGTTGAGCAGCACCTAACCGAGCATTTCTCGCCATTTTTTGCGGAAATTGTGAACGAGAGCCACATGCACAATGTTCCTCCGGGGTCAGAAAGTCACTTTAAGGTGACGCTTGTCTCAGATCTATTCGCAGGTCTTCGACTGGTGAAACGTCACCAAGAGGTGTATCGCATTCTGCAGCCACTCATGGGATCACCCATTCACGCACTTGCCCTCCATACCTACACAGAGAGCGAGTGGTCTGAGCGAAACGGCTCTCCCGATTCACCTAACTGCATGGGTGGTAGTAAAGCGTGAGCGTAGACCAGACGAGTGCATCCACCCAGGTGGTCGCACTCTACCGATTTGTGCGGCTGGATGACTTCGAGTCGCTTCGTGAGCCGTTACTAAATTTTTGTCTCGATAGGAACATCAAGGGAACGTTGTTGCTCGCGCGGGAGGGCATTAACGGAACTGTGGCCGGCAGTAGCTCCGCCATTGAAGGGCTGCTCGGATACCTGACCGCCGACGAACGTTTGGCAGATCTGGACTATAAGTTTTCCTATCACGAGGATCGTCCGTTCCTGCGAATGAAGGTTAAGCTCAAGCGCGAAATCGTTACCATGGGGCACGCTGATATTGATCCCAACGAATGTGTTGGACGCTATGCGTCTCCTCAAGAGTGGAATGCCCTGATTGATGATCCGGAAGTTTTAGTAATCGATACGCGCAATGAGTACGAGGTTGAAATCGGCACCTTTGAAGGCGCGGTAAACCCACATACCAACAGTTTCAGAGAGTTTCCTGATTGGGTAGATCGGAACCTCGACCCCAGTAAACATAAAAAAGTGGCGATGTTTTGCACTGGAGGTATTCGGTGCGAGAAATCGACTTCGCTTCTGGTCTCCAAGGGATTCGAAGACGTCTGGCATCTGAAAGGTGGCATCCTAAATTACCTTGAGCAGACCCCGGAGGAAGATTCGCGCTGGGAAGGCGAGTGCTTTGTCTTTGATAGCCGGGTTGCGGTTAACCATGAACTGGAGAAGGGTAGTTACGACCAATGTTTTGCCTGCCGCTTTCCCATAGACGACGCTCAAAAGCAGTCACCACATTATGTGCCGGGGGTTTCCTGTCCGCGCTGCTATGACGCGCACACGGAAGAACAGAAAGGTCGATTCGCGGAGCGTCAGAAGCAGATCGGTTTGGCAAAGCGCCGAGGGGAGTACCACATTGGGGCACCTGCGCCCGCTAGGCAAGGTCGTTAGTCAAAAATATTGGGCAGCCGCCACGAAGGAAACGCGTAACTGAGCGAGATCGAATCTCCGCTCGAGATAATGCCAACTGCCTCGAGTTGACCGTTTTCAAGCTGTCTTGCCACGACGCCGCCTGAGTCACCTTTGGTCAGTCCACACCGGAGCGTAAGTGCAGAACTTGCGCTGATAACAGGGCAGTCAAGCGAGCTTGCTTCGATGTCAGTCCAATCAGTCTCGCGCCCCCAACCAATGGCAATGAGCGATTCATCGTTCGCCACAGGGCGCTCGCTAACTCTGATGGGCGTTAGTGAGGTAAACGCAGCACGCGGTGCTCTCATGACGAGCCAGTCCCGATCCATGGTTTTTCCGCTCTCAATGATGGTGACCTCTACAGTATTGCCCCGCACCGATACCGTGGGTTGCCGCAAAGGCGACAGCTGACCATCGATGCAGTGCCATGCGGAGAGTAGGATAGCCTCTCGGTCATCGAAGCCCACGAAAAACGCACTGCATCGCTCGGAAAAGTGGCGCCGAGATTGCCCCTCCATTCGCTGCAGGCTGACCTCCAAAGGCAGCACTGACGCGTGCTGAGCAAGGTACTGGGCACTTGCTCTAGTTGAAAACATCAATGCCCCCAACAACGCTAGTGTGGCTGCTGCAACCCAGCGTGTGGTGTACCGAGTCTCGCTTAGCACACTGGGTGTCTCTGACCGCTAATATGAATCATGGCTTGCACCTCAGACGCGTGGGTGATTAAGTAGCGCGCCCGCGATTGGGCAGCCAAACGGAAGCATATCACTTGAGCAGTCATACCGAAGCGATGCGAGGCATAGGACTCGCACTCATTGCTAACTTTATTTGGGGCTTGGCCGCGCTTTACTGGATGCAAACGAAGCCAGTCGAGGCAATCGATGTGATGGCGCATCGCGGTCTTTGGACCTTGCCCGTTACCCTGTTCATCATCCTTTGTTACAGACGACTCCGAGAGACGTTAGCGCTTATATCTTCGGTCCGATTTCTCGGTTGGGTAGCGCTGGCAGCCTTCATGCTGACGATCAATTGGGGTGTCTACGTTTTTGCGGTGACCAACGAACGGGCGACTGAGGCAAGCCTTGGCTACTTCATGTTGCCTTTGCTTACTATCGCGCTGGGTGTCTTTGTGTTTGGAGAGAAACCTAAGCCGGTACAGATGCTGGCAATTTGCCTCGCGATTGCTGCTGTGCTTGTTCAGCTCGTGTCTTACGGGAGTCTACCTTGGATATCGCTAACACTGGCGCTGAGTTTTGCGCTTTACGCGGCCATTAGAAAGCAGATAGAGGCTGATTCGCTTCAAGGATTGTTTCTGGAATCTCTCTGCATGGCGCCATTTGCCATTGTATGGCTGTTGTTGACCAATGGTGCCGGTTTGGGTCTTCATGGGGCTCGAGTTGATCTCTTCCTCTTGTTCAGTGGCGTATTCACCGCAACCCCTCTATTGACCTACGTGGCTGCCGCCAGATCGTTATCGCTCTCAACCATTGGGCTCCTGACCTACGTGGGCCCGACCTTACAGTTATTGGTAGCCATTTTTATTTTAAAAGAGCCCGCAAATCTCATTACGGCACTGACCTTTGGATTGGTATGGCTGGGTGTGATTGCGGTCAGTGTTGATGCCTGGCGTTCCTCACGCCTCGCTGAGTGACGCCTTTCCGAAATAGTTCAAAAATTCGGTTGGTGATAGCGCAACCGCTGAATGACGCTCGATGTAATCGATACCACTCGCCTCAATATTGTGGGTCACTTGCGGGTTTCTGACGGTCACGGTGTGTCCGAGTATGTGGTGGACATCTGAGATAATTTGCGGAAGAACCGTTGCCCATGGTTCGTTCTGAGCAGCACGCTCCCAGAAATTAGCTTCCAAAATAATGTCACTGGCATGAAGTTCATGGATAGCCTCGGAACTGCTGCGCGCCGGGTTGTAGTTTTCGATGACAATGTGGCAGCCAATGGAGCGCAGTGCGTGCGTCAGTCGCTTTGCACTCAGAGCCTCCAATTCACTGACGATATTATCCTTGGCCGCAGAAGTCCCCAAGTGTCCAGCCCATCCCACAAAAGATTAATCAGAGTGTTACAGTTGGGGCACTGTTCATCAAGCTATGCGCCAAGCCTTCTGACTCTAATGACCCTTTTAGACATTTGCCCCGCTGATTGGCGGTCCGCGTTAAGCGACGTGTTGACCAGTGTCACCGCTCAAGGCATAGAGAACCAACTCGCTCAGGAGGTCGCGAGCGGTAATGGGTACTACCCTCGGTTTAACCGTCTTTTTGCAGCGCTCGAAGGTTTGAGCCCAAGGGACGTGCGGGTGGTGATACTGGGACAGGATCCGTATCACGGTGAGCATCAGGCTACGGGGCGCGCGTTCGAGGTCTCCGAGCCGACGCCCGCGCCGCCCTCACTCGTAAATATTGGGAAGATGCTGGAGCGAGACTTAGGCGTGGCTGTGGGCAACCGTTTTCAGATCGGGCGTTGGTCGGAGCAGGGCGTTTTACTGCTCAACACGACATTGAGTGTCCGTGCAGGTGAGCCGGAGTCACATAAAGGTCTGGGCTGGCAGACGATTACTGATCGAATTATCAGTGTCATTGCTGCCTCGGAAAAGCCAACAGTTTTTTTGCTTTGGGGTGCTCACGCGCAGAGAAAAAGTGTCTTGGTTAATGGCCCGCAGAATCTGGTATTAACAGCTCCGCATCCATCACCGCTGAGTGCCTATCGCGGGTTCTTCGATTGCGCCCACTTCAGTGCTACCAACCAATGGCTCACCTCGCAGGGGGAGCAGGCTATTCGATGGGAGTCTGCCTGCTAACCTTCTTACTCGGCGGATTGTCCGGTAAAGGGTGTCGTTTTGGCCGAGTTGCCGCCCAGTTCAATATCCAAAGTGGCTACGTCGGTGACAACCTCGCAGAGGCAAAGGAAGGCATCTTCATTTTCGACTACCTCCACGACTGAGCCGATTGATTTTCCCGTTGCACTGTCGATGATTCGCTCATCGCTGGCTGGCTGAGTCGATGATCTAACCGTTAGCAGACTAAGGCGTCGCTTTGGTTGACCCCGATAGTGGAGGCGGGCAATGATTTCTTGCCCTGTGTAACACCCTTTGTCGAAATCAACGAATCCATTCAGGTCGTAGTTGAGATCTTGCGGCAGATACTTGCCAACGCTGTGCTCGTGGATTCGAGCCAATCCGCGTTTAATTCGGAACAGTAGCCACTTGTTTGCTGGCATTGCATGCGCTGGCGGGTTCGATGGCGACGACCATACCTCAGAGTGGCCATCCGGGCGCGGAACACGTATGCCCGAGGTCGCACTCTCTGAACTATCGCTACACCCCCAACAATGCCAGTCAAGCGTTGTCATTTTTGTTTTTGAGAACATGAGATATTTGGCTAGGTGTTCTTGCAGTAATGCAGCAACACCCTTGCTCACGCGCATAAGTACGGTCGTCTCTGACGTGAGCACAGCTGTGAAGTCGGTAATCACACGACCTTTGAGGTCACAAAAGGCGCCGTCGATGGGGTGATGCAGATCGAGTGCCTTGAAATTTCGCGTCGTTTGACCATGAAGCACGTCGCGAACATCGGCTCCATCGAACGAAAAAATATGATCGCTCAAGTTTTGACTCACGATTTTAGCCCCATATGTCACATCGCTATCGAATGGCTGTCTTGTTTCCGTTATGGTGCCGCCATGACGGATGATGACCATAACAGAATGCGCTGGGCAAGTCGGCGTGGATTACTCGAACTTGACCTATTTCTCGCTGATTTTGTGGCTGATGAGTATCCGCGTTTATCACCCGATCTCAAAGCGCTTTATCGAGAGCTAATGAGTTCGGCCGACCAAGATATGTTCGAGTGGCTAATGGGGCGCTCCGATCCTGATGACACTCTTGAACCTATCGTGTCCGCAATCAGAGAGTACAAGCGCGTTGCACCTATGCGGTAGGCGTCGCTTATTTGTACTTCGGCAGCTCCGTCGACGTGCTCTTTCCGTTCTTGGGGACCAGAACGGTGTCACGGGCCTCGCTAAGCATCGACGGGTAATCACTGTTGAAGTGCAGCCCCCGTGACTCTTTTCGGCTCTGAGCCGAGTCGATCATCAACTTTGAAACCAGCGTGAGATTTCTGAGTTCAAGCAACTCTTTGGTAATGGTGAAGCTCGCGTAATACTCGTCGACTTCTTGTTCAAGGACGGAAATGTGGTTCGCGGCTCGCTTCAGTCGTCTGTTGGTTCGCTCAATACCAACGTAATCCCACATAAGACGCCGCAGGGCATGCCAGCTGTGCT
>DPGN01000052.1:16206-50525 GCA_003523185.1 Halieaceae bacterium | reverse complement strand
ATGCTCATGTGCTTCGCAGCACTGGAGGCATAGACAAAGCATTCGAGTAATGAATTGCTCGCCATTCGGTTCGCACCATGGAGACCCGTGCAGGCAGTTTCGCCTATGACGTAAAGTCCCTGTACATCAGTGGCGCCATACTGGTCTACGACCACGCCGCCGCAGGTGTAGTGTGCTGCCGGAACAACAGGTATTCGCTCTTGAGCGATATCAAGGCCCAGCTCCGCACATCGGGCTTTCACCGTGGGAAAGTGCTCTTGGATTTGCCCACTCGACTTATGTGTGATGTCTAGGTAGACGCACTCAAGCCCCAATCGCTTCATTTCGTGATCAATCGCACGAGCAACAACGTCGCGAGGAGCGAGCTCCGCGCGATGGTCAAAGCGAGGCATGAACCGCTCGCCGGACGGCAGATGCAGCGTCGCGCCTTCTCCCCTAAGCGCTTCGGTTAGCAGAAATGTTCGCGCTTTCGGATGGTACAGACAGGTCGGATGAAATTGGTTGAATTCAAGATTCGCTACCCGACAACCTGCGCGCCACGCAAGAGCGATACCGTCGCCTGTCGCTCCGTCAGGATTACTCGTATACAAGTACGCTTTGCTGGCCCCGCCGGTGGCCAATGCAATCGCCCTCGCGCCCATGGTTTCCACCACGCCAGTGCTGGTATTTAACACGTAGGCGCCCGTAGTTTCGCCGTTCGTAACGATGAGATCGACAACGCAACGGTCGGTTAGTATTTCTACACTGGGGCGTTCATTGATGCGCGCATTGAGCGCTTTTGAGATCGCGCTGCCGGTTTGATCGGCTGCGTGGAGGATTCTGCGTATGGAATGCCCACCCTCCATTGTCAGGTGAAACTCTCTGAACTCAGCGTCTGGTTGATCGTTTCTCAGATCAAAATCTACGCCTTGAGCGACGAGCCAGTCGACAACTGAGCGACTTTGCTCAACGGTAAATGTCACCGCATCCTCATGACAGAGGCCCGCCCCGGCTTGCAGGGTGTCGGCGACATGCGACTCAATCGTATCTCGCTCGTGTAATACCGCGGCCATTCCACCCTGAGCCCAGGAGGTGGAGCCGGAATTCAAATCCGACTTCGATAACAAGCCAATGGACAGAGTCTCCGGGAGCTGAAGCGCAAGGCTGAGACCTGCCGCGCCGCTTCCGACGATCAGAACATCAAAATGTGTATCTCGCACCATGGACTCCGTCTAACAGCTGCGGCACTCTGGAGGGGTAGAGCGACGTTTGAACATTGTGTCAAATAAATTGAACTTTTCGAAACATCAAACGTCATATGAAACAGAAAACAGATTGGGCAGAAGTGGTAGACGCCAGATCTGTTAAGTGGGAAGCGGTACTTTGGCACTCAGCGATGGTGACGACAAGCTCGTAAAGCGCGCAAAAAAAGGGGACTCGCGCGCGTTCGATCTTCTGGTCTTGAAGTATCAGGGGAGGGTGGCGCAACTTGTTGCTCGCTACCTGAACAACGCGGCTGAGGTTGAAGATGTAACTCAGGAGGCTTTTATCAAAGCCTATCGAGCACTCCCCAATTTTCGCGGCGACAGTGCGTTTTATACCTGGCTCTATCGCATCGCGGCCAATGCGGCGAAGAATCATCTCGTTGCATTGGGGCGGAGGCCTTCGTCAGATATGGCGTTGGACGACTCGGAGGTTTTTGACGTGCCGGGCCGATTGAAAGACCACGAGTCACCGGACGAGGTGATTATGGGTCAACAATTGGAGATGCTAATTTCTCGAACGATAGAGGAATTACCAGTAGAGTTGAGGGCTGCGCTGACGCTGCGTGAGTTCGAAGGCTTGAGTTACGAGGAGATAGCGGACGTTTTAGAATGTCCGATTGGTACGGTCAGGTCCCGGATTTTTCGGGCGCGCGAAGCCATTGATATTAAGGTGGCTCAGCAACTTCAGGGGAACGAAGGTTGACAAAACAAGACGATAAGTTTGCGAGCGGTAAAGCCTCATCGGCAGAACAGGAAAGCCTGTCCGCCCTCATGGACGGAGAGGCGAATGATCTCGATATCGCGCGAGCGCTGCGGGGTGTTGCTGGGTCTGATGAGTTACGTGCGTATTGGCGGCGACAACAGTTAATCCGCGAGTCGATGGCTGGGCAGCTGGCGTCGAACCTGGAGATCGATGTCAGTGAGGCTGTTCAGACGGCAATTTCGTCGGAGAAACGACGGTATGCAAATCCATTGATGTCAATGGCCGTTGCTGCGTCGGTTACTGTGGCTGTTGTTCTGGGTGGTCAGCAGGCCCTGTTGTTCAACCAGATGCCCGCGAACTCAATCACAGCTCCGGGTGCAATTGTCCAAGTCCCTGGCACAGGCGCCGTACAAGCGAGTTTTGCAGAGTCTCAGGTAATGCAACCGCGCACTGTGGCCACACCGACATCGGTGAATACGGTTGATCCGTACAGTAACAGAGCAAGTTACAACCGGCTTGCCGACGAACGGTTCGAATCGCTGCTTAAAGTGCATAACACCACGGCCTCAGCGGCTTCGATTACGCCTCTTGTGTCCCGGTCAGTCGATCCAACAGACAGCCAATAGCAGCTGAGGTGGCGGTGACCCAGTTGAGACACGCGCTTTTCTCCATTGCCATCGCCGGAACGGCATTGCTGCCGTCGCTCGTAAACGCTCAGAATCAGTGTGATATAGACCAGTCGATTGCGGGTGCTGTCGATCAGATTCAAGAGTCGCATCAGAACTTTTCGTATTCCGGCACATTTCTTAAGGAGTCTTCCGGCTCAAGGAACTTTATTGCCAAGTCGCATGCCGCCGGAGAGGAACTGGGTGAGCTTGATTACCTCAATGCGCCCGCGACTGAAGAGATGCAAAGTGTTTGGGCGCCACGTGGTCCCGCCATCACTGCCTGTGAGTTGAGCGCCGTTTACTCGTTGCATCTAGAGCCCGGCCCGAAAGTAGCGGGCAGATCCACGTCTGCGTTACATCTAAGGCCTCGAGACGGACTGCGTCTGGGGTATCGCCTTGCACTGGATAATGCGTCCGGATTGATCCTCAAGTCAGAGTCATTCAGTGAGGATGGAAAGCTTCTAGAGCGGCATGAATACGCTTCAATCACGGTGACTCCGAAAGAGGACGCGGCAGCGGAAGAGAGCGTGACAGCGCTAATGCAGCACCTAGATATTGTCGGCTTACCGTTTGGTTATAAAGCTAGCCTTGCGCGAGGTTTCGAAGAAAAAGCATTGTTTGTCAGTGACGGTATTGCTGCTGCGACGGTTGTTTTCGAGCCGCTCCCGGATGATTTGTCACCGGGTGAGGGAGCTGTGCGCCACGGCGCTACCTTGACCTATTCCAGAGGTAGCGTGGTCTCCGGTACGCGCATTTTGGTGACGGTAATAGGCGAGGTCCCACTTGCCGCCGCTCGGTTGATAGCTGAAGCCGTGCGTGTCGCACCGAGTCGTTAACGCAATGACGATTGTTGAGATCGGTAGAGTCGTGGCTCTAGAGGGCGCTGCCGTATGGGTCGAGACCATTCGGAGCTCTGCTTGTGGCTCCTGTGCCGCTCGCTCTGGCTGTGGCCACAGAACACTGGCTGGTGTCTTGACTAGTAATAAAGGTCTTGTGCGAGCGCGCGAGTCTGATTCTCTTAAAGCCGCTGATTGTTCAGTAAATGACAGGGTTGAAATATCGATTCCCAGATCCACATTATCGGTAGGAGCGCTAATGTTATACGGACTGCCGTTGGTGTCAGGTATTGCGCTAGCGCTGTTGATTGGAGCTGAGAGTGATGCTCGCGCAGCTATGGGTTTTTTTGTTGGCTTATTGGGCGCATTTGCTGGGCTACGCTGGATGAGCAGCCGATCCCTCTTTGGTGCGGTTGAGCCGCAACTGGAGCGGATAGTTGAGTCCACAACGGATGAGGCGATAGTTCATATCCAGTCCTAGTGAATTTCAGACCGGTCATGCGCTAGTGCTGTTCGGATCTACATGTAAGGTTTTGGTTAAAAGGATGTATTAAATGATGGTTAGATTCACTTTGGCCGTGCTGCTCGCGTGTGTCAGTCAGCTCGCGACGGCGTCACTTCCGGATTTTGCGACCATTGTGGAAGAGAGATCGCCCGCTGTAGTGAAAATCATTGCGGAAGTAAAAGCGCCGTCACGGTTCTCGCGCGATGAAATGGAAGAGTTGGAGGAGCTGGAGCAGTTACCTGAGGCGCTTCGTCGATTTTTCCAGTATCGCAATCCACCGGCGCCCCGAGGTGGTGGCACGGGCTCTGGATTCGTCATCTCGAGTGATGGATACATTGTCACCAATCACCACGTAGTGGATGGCGCCGATAGGGTGATTGTCAGATTTTCCGACCGGCGGGAGTTCGACGCAGAAGTCATCGGTACTGATCAGCGTTCAGATCTCGCTTTGCTCAGAGTCGACGCTAATGAATTACCCTTTTTAAGTTTGGGTAACTCCGAGAACTTGAAGGTGGGACAATGGGTTCTAGCGATTGGCTCGCCGTTTGGCCTCGACTACTCGGTGACGGCGGGCATTGTCAGTGCCAAAGGCCGAAGTTTGCCAACAGAAAGGGGCGAAAACTACGTTCCCTTCATTCAGACAGACGTTGCAATTAACCCCGGTAACTCGGGAGGTCCACTCTTCAACTTGGCAGGGGAGGTTGTCGGGGTAAATTCGCAAATCTTTACCCGCTCAGGTGGCTCGATTGGCTTGTCCTTCGCCATACCCGCTCGCGTTGTCAGCAACATTGTTAAGCAACTGCGGGAAAATGGGGAAGTCGTCCGAGGTTGGTTGGGTGTCAGCATTCAAAATGTAGACCGAACGCTTGCCGAGTCATTTGACTTGGATCGTCCGCGAGGCGCCCTAGTTGCGCAGGTGGGCGGTAACTCGCCAGCTGAACGAGCGGGTATCGAGTCCGGGGATATAATCGTTGCAGTGGATGGTGCCCAAGTAGAGGTTTCTGCCGACCTTCCGCATATCGTGGGATTGCTCGCACCGGGAGATGTAGTGGATGTCTCGATCATTAGAGATGGTGAGGAAGCAATGCTCGAGGTTGAAATTGGCGCTTTGGAGGCTGATGAGATTGCCAGAGTAGTGACAGCGCCCAGTGAGCCGGGAACGATTAGTGTTTTGGGCATGACGATAAAGGAGTTAGAGGATTTCGACGAATCCGGGCCCGCCGTTCGTGGTGGTGTGGTTGTCAGCTCAGTCGAGCCAGGGTCACCCGCCTTCGAGGGTGGAGTGAGAGCTGGGGATATCCTGACTCGATTTGGACGCTCTGCGATTAGCCGGCTGAGTGATATGTCAGCGGCGGCAGATGGCCTCGAACCCGGAGACTCGGTCTCGGTGCGCCTAATTCGACAAGGCGCGCCACAGTTCATTGGTATCAAAGTACCGGAAAATGACTGACCATTGAGTGGTCATAGCGCAAGACCCTGCGCTAAAATCCGCGCGCACGAGGGCTTACTAAAAGCCCTCATTTACTTTTAGGGAGCCGCCGTGACCGACCTGAGTCACATTCGCAACTTTTCCATCATTGCCCATATCGACCACGGTAAGTCGACCTTGGCTGATCGCTTCATTCAGCATTGTGGCGGCTTAACTGACAGAGAGATGGCTGAGCAAGTACTCGACTCTATGGATCTCGAGCGGGAGCGCGGCATTACGATCAAGGCGCAGAGCGTCACACTGAACTACACGGCTCGCAATGGCGAGGTCTATCAGCTCAACTTTATCGATACGCCCGGACACGTAGACTTTTCCTATGAGGTCTCTCGCTCTCTGGCGGCGTGTGAAGGTGCTCTGTTGGTGGTAGATGCGGGACAGGGCGTCGAGGCGCAGTCTGTCGCCAACTGCTACACCGCGATCGAGCAGGGTCTCGAGGTGCTGCCGATACTGAACAAGATGGATTTGCCGCAGGCAGAACCTGAGCGGGTTCAAAATGAAATCGAGGAGATCATTGGCATCGAGGCCAGCGAGGCTGTGCCTGTGAGTGCCAAGACTGGCCTCGGTATCGAAGATGCGCTCGAGTATCTAGTGGAGCATATTCCAGCCCCCGAGGGTGATCGAGACGAGCCGCTACAGGCGCTTATCATCGATTCCTGGTTTGATAACTATCTCGGGGTCGTCTCGTTGGTGCGCGTCAAGCAGGGACAAATTAAAAAGCGCGATAAGTTTGTAGTGAAGTCCACCGGAAAGGTCCATCAAGCGGACATGATCGGCGTTTTCACACCTCGGCGAACGGTGACTGATCAACTTCAAGCAGGTGAAGTCGGCTTTATTGTTGCGGGTATTAAAGACATTAAGGGCGCTCCGGTGGGCGATACGCTCATTGCATCAGGCGCACCTGAGACGGCGGCATTGCCAGGCTTTAAAGAAGTAAAACCGCAAGTCTATGCGGGTATTTTCACCATCAATGCCGATGACTATGAAGATTTTAGAGATGCGCTGGGAAAGCTAACGCTCAATGATGCGTCTCTTTTTTACGAACCAGAGACCTCCGATGCGCTTGGCTTCGGTTTTCGCTGTGGTTTCTTGGGAATGCTTCACATGGAGATCATTCAGGAACGGCTCGAGCGTGAGTACGATTTAGATCTCATCACAACGGCACCCACCGTTATCTATGAGGTTGTTAAAAAGTCAGGCGATGTTGTCAACGTTGATAATCCGTCAAAGTTGCCCGATCTCGGTGATATCGAGAGCATGCGGGAGCCCATAGCGCGATGCACGATACTCACACCGCAGGATTATCTGGGGGCGGTTATCACTTTGTGTGTCGAGAAACGCGGGTCTCAAGTGGATTTGCAGTTCCTCGGTCAACAAGTTCAGGTTATCTACGATATTCCCATGGCCGAGGTCGTTCTGGATTTCTTCGATCGGTTGAAGTCGGCGAGTCGCGGGTATGCATCACTTGACTATGGGTTTGAACGCTTCGAGACGGCACCGCTTTCCAAGCTCGATGTATTGATCAACGGCGATAGGGTTGATGCGCTCTCGGTGATTGTTCACCGAGACTATATTCAGAGTCGAGGTCGTGTCCTCACTGAAAAGATGAAAGAGTTGATTCCGCGTCAAATGTTCGATGTCGCTATCCAGGCCGCTGTTGGTGGGAAAATTGTGGCTCGTCAAACAGTGAAAGCGCTGCGCAAGAACGTGACGGCGAAATGTTATGGCGGAGACGTCACGCGAAAGAAAAAGCTTCTAGAGAAGCAGAAGGCAGGGAAAAAACGCATGAAGCAAGTGGGCAATGTGGAGATCCCACAGACCGCCTTCCTGGCCGTGCTTCAGGTAGACTAGCCAAAAGGCGAAGAGGATTTTCCATTGAATATTGACCTGCCCCTTATCCTGACAGTGATTGTTGGGGCTAGCGGTGCCGTTTGGTTGATCGACAGTTTGCTGTTCGCGTCAGCACGCTCAGCACGACTCGCTGAACTGCAAAAGCGATATCCGCGCTGGAATGAGACCGAGTCGGCCGACGCAAAATTGTTCATCGAGAGTGCGTCGCGAGAAGCTGCCGATCCTGTTGTGGTCGAGTATGCGAAGTCATTTTTTCCGGTCCTTGCCTTTGTGCTTGTGCTTCGCTCTTTCCTATACGAGCCTTTTCAGATTCCTTCATCATCAATGGTGCCAACCCTTCAGGTCGGTGATTACATTTTGGTGAATAAGTATCGATACGGGCTCCGTCTTCCCGTGACCCGCACCAAGGTATGGGACGTCAGTTCGCCTAAGCGAGGTGATGTGATGGTGTTTTATCCTCCCCACGCGAATGATCAGTACTACATTAAGCGTGTCATAGGTGTGCCCGGGGATCGTGTTCAATATAGAAACAAGCAATTGACCGTTAATGGACAGATGGTGCCACGAGAGTGGCTAACCGACGTCCCCGGTGCTCGTCGGATTCAGATCGGATTGGAGGAACCTCGCGAGGGTAGAAGCCACCTCGTACAGATTGACCAGCTGAGGCCAGTCCGAGATTTCTCGGTGGTGGTTAGACCTGGTCATTACTTCATGATGGGTGATAACCGGGACAACAGTAGCGACAGTCGCGTTTGGGGTCAGGTTCCAGAGCGCGATATAGTGGGTGAGGCGGTGGCCATTTGGATGCACTGGGAATCCCTGTTCAGTATTCCGAGCTTCGAGCGCGCTGGAGGCTTGCATTGAGTCGGCATCTAAACTTACAGGCTAATCGTGGCATGCGAGGCTCATCCAGCTTCTCTATTTTGTGCGTCATCGTTACGGCCTGGGTGGCTCTGACGGGGTTACTACGAGTATTACCGGTGTTCATGGAGCACAGGACCATTGTCAGTGCTATGGAGTCTGTGGCGTCTGGCTACGTGCCAGGACAGGATCAAAGTGCCGATGTCAGAGAAGCGCTTCGCAAGGCGTGGTCGATTAACCGCATCTCGCAGGTTGACGCGTCCGAAGTATCCAATGATCGGCGTCGCACAGGCGTCATTTTGACGCTCGAGTACCAGACAGTCTTTCCGTTGGTCGGTCCTATACAAGGTGTGTGGGACTTCGGTACCGTTGAAGTGGATGGCCGCTAGCCCGGGAGACGAAACTGGCTACTCTTACCATGAAACCGAAGCACGCTGCCTTGCAGCGAACCATCGGCTACCAGTTTCAGGAGCCGGCGCTACTCGTGCGCGCGCTGACCCACCGAAGCTTTGGTGCAGATAATAATGAACGTCTTGAGTTCATTGGCGATGGGCTTGTCAACGCTGTTGTGGCTGAGCTCTTATTTTCTCACTATCCCGACCTTGATGAGGGAAGTCTATCAAGACTGCGCTCCAAACTGGTGTCGAAAGAGGGGCTCGCGACGCTTGCCGAGCGCTTCGAGCTTGGCCCCTTGGTGTTATTGGGCGCCGGTGAGCGAAAGAGCGGTGGCCGACATCGAGCAAGTATCATGGCGGATACTGTCGAGGCGCTGGCAGGGGGGATGCTATTGGAGGCTGGATTTGGCACAGCAAGTCAAATTGTTGCGTCATGGTTTATTGCCGATGTTGCCTCGCTCGATATCCACACGACGCGAGATGCCAAGACCCTGTTGCAGGAATGGTTGCAAGGGAAGGGTTACCCATTGCCCGTCTATGAGGTCGTAGCGATCTCCGGGGACGATCACAATCAGGTATTTGAAGTAGCGTGTAGCTGCAAAGCCGCTAGTAACGGGCAGGTCGGCACGGCATCGAGTCGTAAAAAAGCGGAGCAAAAAGCGGCAGCTGCAATGTTAGAGGTACTGGAACATGAGTGATAAACCAGATACTCGGTGTGGTTTAGTCGCGTTGGTGGGACGACCCAATGTTGGGAAGTCAACGTTGCTCAATTTTATTCTTGAGCAAAAACTCAGCATTACCTCACGCAAGCCTCAAACAACGCGGCAACAGGTATTGGGTGTTAAAACAGTGGACAAGGATCAAATGATTTTTGTCGATACGCCTGGGCTGCATCGCAATGAGCCTCGCGCGATTAATAAAGCCATGAATAAGTCTGCCACCTCTGCGATTGCCGATGTCGATTTGGTTCTGTTTCTCATAGATCGAGCGAAATGGACCGAAGAGGACTCCTGGGTGCTCGAGAAACTGCGCTCGGTGAAGGTGCCGGTCGCACTGGTTGTTAACAAAATGGATCTGCTCGACGATCCTAACGCGCTGCTTCCCGAGATGGATGAGCTGCATGCACGTCATGATTTCGCTGGCATTTTTCCTATATCAGCGCTGCGCCAGAAAAATTTAGATCGGCTGGAAACGTTTGTGAGAGAGCATCTCCCTGAGGGGTATCATTTATTCCCTGAGGGGCAGATCACGAATCGCACCGAGCGATTTCTGGCAGCGGAACTTATCAGAGAGAAGATCATTCGCCAGTTGGGGGATGAGTTGCCGCATACGACAGCCACTGAAATCGAGGCGTTTCATACCGATGATCGGGGTGTTTTGCACATCAATGCGATCATTTTTGTGGAACGGGATGGGCAAAAGCGAATCGTTATTGGCACCGGTGGCTCGAGACTCCGATCAATAGGCACCGAAGCGCGACGCGACATGGAAATAGCCTTTGATTGCAAGGTAATGCTTAAGCTTTGGGTGAAGGTTAAGTCAGGTTGGTCCGACGATATTCGCGCATTGCGCAGTCTTGGGCTTGAAGGCGAGTCGTGACCTCGGCCATGCAGCCGGCTTGGGTACTAGGACGACAGTCGTATCGTGACTCAAGTTACCTTGTGCATTTCCTAACGGCGTCGGATGGGCGGCTGTCTGCCGTTGTTAAGGGGGCTCACCGAAAGCAGCGCGGTGGCATGATGGCGGCGCTGATGCAGCCATTTCAGCCTCTTCTAGTGAAATTCGGGGGCAACAGCGAGTTGAAATACGTAGCGGCGGCGGAAAGCGCCGGTATCAGCCGCACGCTGGTTGGCGAAACATTGTTCTCCGGGCTCTACCTCAATGAATTACTCACACGGCTCCTGCCCAAGTTCGACGCCGCGCAAACGTTATTCGCTGCTTACGGTGATGCTATCGAGGTGATCTCGACCTCTGTGGACCCGGAGCTCACCTTGCGTCGGTTCGAGGTATTGTTGTTGGAGGAGCTTGGCTATCAAATTCAGTGGCAGCGTGATTTTGAGGAGCGTCCCATTCAACAGACTACACACTATTGTTATCAGCCCGACAGGGGATTTGTGCCCATTCGGGAAGCAGACACGTCGCTCGTGATTTCGGGTGTTCAGTTATTAACATTGGCGGACTGGCAACGTTCGGGTTGCGCCATAGACCAAACATGCCAAGCTAAATTGAAGGGCATCATGCGTTTAGCGATAGATCAGCGCCTGGGCGGTCGTCCTCTAAAAGTGCGAGAAGCAGTCAGCGAGTGGCGCCAACTGAGAGAGTGACATTTGAGAGATTGGCGGCTAAAAGAGTCAGAATTGATCGAATTACAATCGAGACTAGTGGGAGAATCTGCGGTGGTACAGGGTATTGGCGTTGACATCGTTAAGCTTGAGCGGATTGAAGCCGTGCATCGGCGCTTTGGTGACCGCTTTGCGAGAAAAGTGTTGTCCGCCGAGGAGTTTTCCGCCGGACCGATAACGTCATCACTTATTGCTAAACGGTTTGCCGCTAAAGAGGCCATTGCAAAGGCCTTGGGAACCGGCTTTAGAGGCGGCATCACTATGCCGTCTATTACCATCAATAAAAACGCGCTAAACAAGCCACATGTGGCTTTGACGGGTGCTGCGGCTGAACGACTTCGCGTCATCGGTGCGCAACAAGTTTTGGTGTCCATTGCGGATGAAGTAGACTCGGTGGTTGCATTCGCTATTGCGCAATAGTCGCCTTGAGCCGGAGGGCCTGTCGGACACCATTCTTCATGAGTAAGCAACACTACCCCACGATTGAATCCACTATTGGTCAGACGCCACTCGTGCGCCTGCAACGAATGCTGGGTAATCCTCATAGCGTGGTATTAGCAAAGCTCGAGGGGAACAATCCGGCGGGCTCAGTTAAGGATCGGCCGGCGATCAGCATGATTCGTGAAGCCGAAGCCCGGGGACTCATCAAGCCCGGTGACACCATCATCGAGGCAACTAGTGGTAACACCGGCATTGCCTTGGCCATGGCTGCGGCCATTCGCGGATATCGCCTGATTCTTATCATGCCCAGTCATATGAGTAGTGAGAGAAAGCTGTCGATGGCCGCTTATGGCGCCGAACTGATAGAGGTAACCCAGTCTGAGGGTATGGAGGGTGCGCGAGATCTAGCTGATCAAATGGCGGCCGCCGGCGAGGGTATTGTGCTCGACCAATTCGCTAATCCTGATAATCCGCTCGGGCACGTATCGTCCACGGGACCCGAAATTTGGGAGCAGACCCATGGCGAGGTCACACACTTCGTCAGTTCAATGGGCACCACGGGGACGATCATGGGAGTGTCCTCATTTCTCAAGGCCAAAAATCCAGAGATTCAAATTGTTGGACTGCAGCCCATTGAGGGATCACAGATTCCAGGCATTCGGCGTTGGCCTGAGTCCTACCGGCCAAAGATTTTCGATGCTAAGGCGGTTGATTGCGTTGTCGACGTTTCTCAATCGACGGCAGAGGAAACGATGCGGCGCATGGCCCGAGAAGAGGGTATTTTTGCCGGCGTCTCGTCGGGAGCATCAATCGCAACGGCGATCGAAATTGCGGAATCGCAGGATAATGTAACGGTTGTTGCCATTGTGTGTGACCGAGGTGATCGTTACTTATCGACCGGCGTATACTCGTAGGTTAACGGCATGGACCGTGCGTACGACATAGAAGACCTCAAGCGCCTGATGGAGCGGCTTCGCGATCCTGCCTATGGTTGTCCGTGGGATTTAAAGCAGACCTACCAAAGTATCGCCCCTTATACGCTTGAGGAATGTCTGGAGCTTATCGATGCGTTAGAGCAGTCGGACTATGAGCACGTGGAGGAAGAACTTGGTGATCTGTTGTTTCAAGTGATTTTTTACGCGCAGTTGGGCAAGGAGGAGGGACGATTTGATTTCGATTCCGTCGTATCAGGTATTACGGCAAAGCTCCTTCGGCGTCACCCTCACGTCTTTAAAGACGGGCAGCTTGAAGGCGTCATTGAAGATCGAACATCAATGGCCGCCATTAAGGTTAATTGGGAAAAGACAAAAGCCGAGGAGCGTGCAGACCGCTCACAAACGAGCATCATGGATGACGTTCCGGCGACGCTTGGAGCGCTCTCAAGGGCTCAAAAGCTTCAAAAACGAGCGGCGACCGTAGGATTCGACTTTAGTAGCGCTAGCGATGTGTCGGCCCGCCTTCTGGATGAATATAGAGAATTAGAACAGGCAATTGCGTCCGCCGATCAAAATGAGATCGAGAACGAACTTGGAGACGTACTATTCACCGTCGTCAATATCGCAAGACACTTGAAGGTCGATTCGGAGGCCGCGTTGCGAAAAGCAAACCGTCGTTTTGAGGCCCGTATTCGATCCGCGGAGCGTGATGCGGTGGCAGAGGGGGTTTCCCTTATCGAAGAATCCGCTGAGCGTCTTGACGAGCGTTGGCAAAAAGCGAAGCTGAAAGAGAAAAATAAACACGGGTTGTAAGCGAGCCGAACGGTGTGTATTTTCACGCTCTTCGGCTGAGATCCGGCCCGATACCAGCAAATAGGAACAACATGCGTATTATTCTTCTGGGTGCTCCAGGCGCCGGTAAAGGTACTCAAGCCGCATTCTTGTGCGAGCACTTCGGAATCCCACAGATCAGTACGGGCGACATGCTGAGAGCTGCCGTTAAGGCAGGCACCGAGCTGGGCAAAAAAGCGAAGGTCATCATGGACGAAGGTGGCCTAGTCTCCGACGAGATCATCATTGGCCTGGTTAAAGATCGACTGGAGGCGCCTGACTGTGCCAATGGCTGTCTATTTGACGGTTTTCCCAGGACCATTCCACAAGCGGAGGCGATGGTCGATGCAGGCATTGCTATCGATCAGGTGATCGAGATTGATGTTGACCACGAGGAAATTGTGTCACGCATGAGTGGGCGACGAGTGCACCCGGGAAGCGGGCGCGTGTATCATATGACACACAATCCGCCCCGTGTAGAGGGTGTGGATGATGCCAGCGGCGAGCCGCTGATCCAGCGCGATGACGATGCTGAAGAGACTGTAAGGCATCGGCTATCGGTTTATGAAAGTCAGACTCGGCCGCTGGTCGATTTTTACAGCACTCTGGAAGGGCCTTCTTATCATCGTATTGATGGTATCGGGTCGGTTGAGGCTGTCACTCAAAGCATTCGAGACGCGCTGGGACAGTAGTAATTCAGACCACGGCACTCTAAGCTTCTCTCAGGTTGTTTGGGGGAAGCCGCATGTCTAGTTCACCGTTCATTCTGTATCACTATCCAGCATCGCCCTACGCGGAAAAAGTGAGGCTATTGGCCGGCTATTTAGGTGTGAGGTGGCAGTCGGTGGAAGTGCCGATACAGCCACCCCGTGACCAGTTAGCGATTCTTGCGGGTGGCTATCGTCGGATCCCCGTCATGCAGTGTGGTGCGGATGTTTTTTGTGACACTGCCATTATTTGTGAAGAGGTGATATCGCAAGCAGACCGGGATTTGGCGTCATGTAGTGAAGCCGCATTAGAGCTAGCAAAGCGGGCGGAGACCGACGTGTTTTTTGCGGCGATACGGCAGGGGTCGCAGCTGAAAACAGCCATAGGGCTCACAGTGATGATTGGCTTCAAGGGAATGCTTGCCTTCGCAAAAGACCGGGCCTCATTTACTCAGGGGCACGGCCCCGCTGCACAGACACCTGATGTAGCAAGATCGGTGTTTTCCTTGTTCCTGCGGGATTTGGACCAGATGCTAGTCTCGCAGTCCTATTTGGGCGGCGATGCGCCCAGTTTGAGTGACTTTTGCTGCTATCACCCCATTTTTCTAGCTCAGGGCTTTAAGAGCATCAAGGAGTCGGCTTTACCGGCTGGTGTGAAGGCATGGATGGCGCGTATGGCTGGCTTCGGCTGGGGTCAGTATTCGGCTGTTTCAAGTGATGAGGCCATGGCCGAGGCAAAAGCACAGGAACCAAGACCACTGCCAGAGGCGAGTGGCGATCACCCAGACCTGGGGCAATGGGTGACGGTTACACCGTTGGATACGGGGCGAGTGCCTGTGACTGGTACGCTCGTAAGTAGAAGTGAGACCCGCATTATTGTGGCGCGTCGCTCAGAGGACGTTGGCCTGTGTCACGTGCATTTCCCCGTTTCCGGCTTCGAATGTAGCGTGATTAATTAAACCCTCAGCAGTACTACTAGGGACAGATAGAAAATGAAAGGCACTGTGCTGATTACAGGTGCTTCGGCTGGATTGGGCGCTGAGTTTGCTCGACAGCTTGATGGCAAAGCGACGCATTTTATTTTGGTGGCCAGACGGGTAGATAAACTCGAGACGGTGGCTGAGACGTTGAAGACACCGGTGACGGTGATCGAACAGGACTTGAGTCAGCCGGGTGCGCCTGAGCGGTTATGTCAGACCATCGCAGCACATGGCCATTCAGTCGATGTGTTGATTAACAATGCCGGGATAGCCGGCCCCAATCTGCTAGAGGTCTCTGATTTCTCGACGCAACGTGACTTCGAGCAGCTGATGATGCAGACAGTGGCCGAGTTGTGCAGTCGATTGATCCCAAGTATGCGCGAGCGTGGCTACGGTAGGGTGATCAATGTGGCCTCGGTTGCGGGTCGGTTTCCCAGCTCTGATTCGGGTAATTATGGACCTGCAAAGGCGTACATCATTGCATTGTCAGAGGAGCTCAAGATGGCAACACGTGGCTCAGGGGTCAATGTGACTGCACTGTGCCCGGGGTTCACTCACACCGAGTTTCATGAGGTTGCGGGCTTGATGGAGGCAAAAACCAACTCACCGAGTTGGATTTGGTATGACGCGGCTACGGTTGTTCGAGAGGGTTTGATGGGCTGTGAGAAGGGCCGTTCGGTTGTGATCTCCGGGCGGCTCTATCGGTGGCTGGATCCGCTGTTGCGATCAACGCTTTTTAGAGGTTTGCTATTAAAAATCGCCGGCCGCGCTTGAGCTATTTTCGTCTGCGTGGGCACTAGCGCAACGAGTGGAAATAATTCACAATTCGCGACGCATTAACGAGTTTAGTAAGGATAGGTAATGCCAGTAATTAAGTTCATTGAGTTTGATGGCACCGAGCATGACGTCGATGCTGATGCCGGAATGAGCATCATGGAAGTCGCGATGAAATACGACGTTCCTGGCATTGATGCCGACTGCGGCGGTGGTGCGGTCTGTGGGACTTGCCACTGCTTCATCCAAGAATCCGCCGGGCCTCTACCCGCGGTTGATCCTCAAGAGGAGTCGATGTTGGGTCTGAGGCCTGACCGAGAAGGTAACTCGCGGCTTAGCTGCCAGATTCAGGTCAGCGATAGCATCGGTGACATGACCATCAAGTTGCCCGAATTCCAAATGTAACCAAAGGTCGCCATTGGCCGACAAGTCGGAGGTTCAGATATGAACAATCGCGCCGACCCCATGCTAGCCGATCCGCTTAAGACGCCGCTCCAGGACTTAGACGTATCAGATCCAAGACGTTTCGAGCAGGATTGCTGGCAACCATTGTTCAAGCGATTACGCGAAGAGTCGCCGGTACACTTTCAAGCAGAAAGCCCGGCCGGCCCCTTTTGGTCGATTACCCGGTTTGACGACATTGTCGAAGTCGAGAAGAACACCGAGATTTTCTCTTCAGAGCCCACCATTGCCATCATAGATCCGCCGCCTGAGCGTCGTTCACGAATGTTCATTGCTATGGATCAGCCAGAGCACGATATTCAGCGTAGAGCGGTACAACCCGTCGTTGCGCCAAAAAACCTTCAGGAGTTCGAGGCGCTTATTCGCCAGCGAACGGCAGAGGCGCTCGATGCGCTCCCAGAGGGCGAAACATTTGATTGGGTAGAGCTTGTGTCGCGCAATCTGACGACGCAGATGTTGGCGACATTGTTTGATTTCCCGTGGGACATACGTCACAAGCTGTCAGACTGGTCAGATGCGGTAACGTCTGATGAGCGGATGACAGCAGGTCAGGGTCTAAAGCAAGAGGATCGGCTTGAGATCGTCATGGAGATCCTCGAGGTCTTCACTAAATTGTGGCACGAACGAGTAGGCGATAACGTCGAGTCCTTCGATTTGATTAGATTGCTGCAGCGCGACGAAAACACCGCCAATATGGTGGATGACCCCATGAATTACATCGGTAACCTCATGTTACTTATCGTGGGAGGCAATGACACTACGCGCAATTCGATGTCTGGCGGTGTTCTCTTCCTCAATGAGTTTCCTGAGGAGTTTGCTCGGGTTAAGGCCGATCGATCCCTCATTCCGTCGATGGTCTCTGAGATTATCCGATTCCAGACGCCCTTGTCTCACATGCGACGCACGGTGACGCGAGATACTGAATTCCGCGGGCAACACATGAAGGCCGGTGACAAGGTGATTCTGTGGTATTGCTCCGCGAACCGAGATGAGTCGGTGATAGCAGAACCAGAGACTTTCCAAATAGACCGCTCGGGGGTTCGTAATCATGCCGCCTTTGGCTTTGGAATCCATCGTTGTATGGGCAATCGTCTCGCAGAAATGCAGCTTCGCGTTGTGTGGGAAGAGGCCCTGAAGCGCTTTAGCGATATTCAGCTAGTCGAACCGCCGACCCGTCTTTGCCACAACTTTGTTCGCGGTTTTTCGCGTATGCCAGTGCAGGTGACCCGCTACTAACGTAGGCTTCAGGTTCGTTAACTCGTCATCGATATAACCTACGTTACCATGTTGGCAGATCTTGGTCTTACCGCTTCATTAAAGTTCTCGGCAGTGGGTATTGATGGCTGCCGCGCTGGCTGGGTTGCAGCATTTCAACTCGACGGTGAACCGGTGCTGGCGCTAGTTAAGACCCTGTCAGAGCTGACTCCACATCTCAGTCACGAAACGGCCGTAATGATCGACATGCCCATTGGCTTGTTGAATGATGCCTCGAGTCGACAGTGCGATGCTTTGGCACGAGAGCGACTGAGGCCGTACCGGTCCTCGAGCATATTTGGCGTCCCGCCGAGAGCAGTCACCCGCATTTCTGATTATCCACAGGCCAATGCTTTATCGCGTGAGCTCACAGGCAAAGGGTTGAGTAAGCAGTCCTTTTATCTTTTCCCAAAAATACGCGAGCTCGATGATTGGCTTGTGCACCCCGAAAGACAAGGTGAGTGGTGGGAGTGCCATCCCGAGGTCGCCTTTGCACAACTGAACAGTGGGATAGCACTCAATGCCTCGAAAAAATCGGAGGCTGGTCAAGCCGAGCGCGTGTCCCTCCTAGCTGATGTTCCGGGGGTGGATGCTGCGCTCGAGCGAGCCAGTCAGAAGTACAAACGTAAAGACGTGCTCCCAGACGACTGCATCGATGCCCTGGTCTGTTTACTTACGGCAGAGCGAGATCAGCATCAAAGGATCGTGATACCAGCGATCCCTGCTACGGATGCACGGGGGCTCATGATGGGAATCATGGCCCCCGCTTGATAGCTTAACTTGCAGCTTTTAGTGAGTCAGCTGCGGGTGATGCCTGTGGACCGCGGATCAGTATTCCTGGTGTTTCTCCAAGGTAGCTACCATTGTCGAAGGTCTGAACGCCCGATTTAAAGGTGGCTCTGTAGCCAGTAGAGGACTGCAAAAGCCGCTTACCGCCGGCTGGCAAATCATTTGCAACCCAGGGTTTGCTCATGCCAATTTTATCGAGCTCGATGATATTGATGTCTGCCAGATAGCCCGGCGCGAGTACACCTCTATCATCTAAGCCGTACACCTTGGCGGTGTCAGCGCACTGGCGTTTAATCGCCTGACTCAGGCTCAACTTGAATCCCTCTCGATCTCGTACCCAGTGCTGCAACATGAAGGTGGGCGATGCTGCGTCGCAAATAGTCCCGCAGTGCGCGCCGCCATCTGACAGCGAGTTAATGCAGTCATCGGATTGAAGGACAGGCTCCAAGAAATTCAGATTACCGTCCGCGTAGTTGAGCAACGGGAAGTAGATGAACCCTCTGCCGCCGTCACTCATCAGTAAGTCATAAGCATACTCGGCACCCGATACGCCCGCCTGCTCTGCGAGATAGGCGATTGACTGCTGCGCTGACGGCTCATAATCAAAGCCATCGGAAAGCTCGTATTGCATGGTGAAGGCAGTCGCCATGAGCTCCGTCAGTATTTGCACATCACTGTCAGGATAAATCGACTCCTCGGTAATCAGTTTGTGTCTAAAGTCCGGATCGGCGAGCCTTTCAAGCTGAGCGGCTTCCTCTAGATCAGCCACTTCGGCCCAGCTGGGTTTGAACGAGAACGGATTAAACGTAGTGCGCCATCCGAGTATGAGGCCGGTTCCTCGCATCGATATTTGAGCCAGGATGTTGGCGCCGTTGGTGTTCTGCTCACGCATGTTGGCCATTTGGTCATCAAAGCTCATAGCTTTGACCGGTGATTGAAGGGCTGTGAAAGTGACCGGTAATCCGGTTTCGCGACTGAGGTCACCCATCCACTCGAATTCATTCCACTCGGGCACTAAATCGCTTGCCATTTCAAATACACCATGACCTACGCGCGCCATACCCCGACCAATACCAATCAGTTCTTCTGGCGTTGCCGTTGTGCCCGGTACCAATTCACCGTCTATCGATTTGTGGAGCACCGTACGTGAGGTGGAGAACCCCAGCGCTCCCGCTCGCAATCCTTCCTCGACAATATTGGCCATTCTCGCAATATCAGATTCCGTTGGATCTTCATTAGCCGCACCACGATCACCCATCACATAGGCTCGAACAGCGCCGTGTGGCACATGTGTCGCGACATCAATAGCTCGCGGCATTTCCTCCAAGGCATCGAGGTATTCAGGGAAACTCTCCCAATTCCATGACATGCCTTCAGAGAGTGCCGACCCTGGAATGTCCTCAACACCTTCCATCAAGCCGATGAGCCAGTCGTGTCGGTCGGGCGCAGCAGGTGCAAAACCTACGCCGCAGTTACCCATGACAACGGTCGTTACGCCATGCCAGGACGAGGGTGCCATTTCCTGATCCCACGTCGCCTGACCATCATAGTGCGTGTGGATATCCACAAACCCCGGTGCCACGTAGCAGCCGCTGGCGTCGCATACTTTCTTTGCCTCACCAAGGTCAGTACCTACCGCAACAACCGTGTCACCCGTGATTGCCACATCCGCTAGATAAGGTTCGCAGCCAGTGCCATCGACGACTGTGCCGCCGCGAATAATCAGATCGTAAACCATAGGTTTTTCCTAATTCTGCTATTTCTGCATTTCGCCGAATGTTGAAGCCAGTGTCAACTGGCACCCAAGTTGCGGGGCTCAATTTTCGCTCCTATATTAAAGAAGGTCTAAGATAAGGAGACGCGACGTGAGCACGGCTGTTTGGGCGGTATTGGGCGTTATTGGTTTGATTGTACTGGTCGTTTTGGCTATCGCGTTGTGGGCTATCGGTGCCTACAACAATTTTGTTCGCTTAAAGAACCTGGTTTCAGAGGGTTGGAGCGGCATTGAAGTGCAGTTGAAGCGACGATCTAACCTTGTTCCCAACCTAGTGGCGACAGTAAAGGGCTATGCAGAGCACGAGTCCTCGGTATTCGAGGAGGTGACGCAGGCGCGCGCATCTATCGGTCGTGGCTCGGTAGGCGAGCAGGCGGTGGCTGAGAGCAACATGGCCAAATCACTGATGAACTTGTTTGCCGTAGCTGAAAACTACCCTGACCTGAAAGCGGATAAGAATTTTCAGCAGTTACAAGCTGAGCTATCTGACTTGGAAGATGTTATTCAGAAGGCGCGACGCTACTACAACGGCACCGTACGTGACTTCAATACGGCGTTGGAACTGTTCCCGGGCAATCTGATTGCAGGGATGTTCAATTTTGCGTCGGCTGAATTTTTCGAGCTCGAGAATGAAGCGGATGCGGCGGTACCCGAGGTCAGTTTCAGCTAGCGGAGGAGGGGATGGCGTTGATGCGCAACATGATACTTCGTTCCATTACGTGCAGCCTTGGGCTAGTTCTTGCCTTCTTCATGACGGGGGTGTCTGCGCAAACTTCAATAATAGAGATTGATGCTGAGTCGGGTCTACCCAGTGCATCTGATATCGATAGTGAGCTCGCCGCGCGCCTTACGGTGGAGGTAAACACCGAGCTCGAAGCCACTTCTATAAGCGCGTTAGAAGAGGCCAGGTTGCGCCGGCCTAGTCGCACGCCAAGTCGAGAGACCTTGGGGTTCTATGGTGTTCAAATCGATGTTCAGAGGGATGGCAGCTTAGAGGTTACCGAGACGATTGATGCTTACGCACTGGGTCGGCAGATAAAAAGAGGTATCTATCGCGAATTCTCACTACTGAATGTTGAGCGATATCAGCCATCGAATCCCTATGATGTTATTTCCGTAAAACGAGACGGTCTCCCTTTCCGAAACTGGTTTACCGAGGGAGGCTCCAGTTTTTACCAGATCTATATGGGTAGCAAAAGCCAGCGTCTTACGACGGGCAGATGGTATACCTACGAGCTCAAATACCGCGTGTCTAAAGCTATTCTTCAGTATGAAGACCACGATCTACTTTACTGGAACGTCATTCCCTTTCATTGGGCCTTTCCCATTCGGTCTGCGGAGATTGAAGTCCACTTTCCAGAAGGTTTTGTGACGCGAGATATTGAGATAAAGAGTGGCCGTTTTGGTGCCGATCACAATTTCGTTAATGCGGCGTGGCAGCGACCTGAAGACAACATGGTTCGAGTCACAGCCAATGACCTGTTGGCAAAACACGGTATCACACTGATGGTAAAAACGAGGTCGGATCTCGTACCGGTTGCCGAGAAGTATCCTACGGCTGATTTGGCAAATAGCCTAATATCGGGGACTGCTATTAATGATCAGGGCTTTATTACCTGGGTAACGACCAAACCGGGGAGCCACGTTGTTGGGCCCATAGGTATTGCCAGTTTAGCCATTGGTTTGATGATCATGGTGTGGCGAAGGGTGGGCATCGATCCGCCACCTAAGACAGTCGTTCCGCTTTACGATGCCCCCAGAGGACTCTCTGCTGCAGGCGTGCGATACGTTTATCAATTTGGATTTGCAGACCCTACACATCTCATGGTCACGGCCATTGTCAGTGCCGCCACCAAAGGGGTCATTAATATCGATGACAAGCATATTAAAGGGACGCTACTAAAACGCACAGGTTTGCCTGATGATGAATTATCGGCCGGTGAGCGTGTAGTTCTCGAAAAGTTAATGGGTAGCAGCGATGAGTGTCTGCTTCTGAAAACGACGACTGATCCTGATGATGAAAGGGTGCTAGAGGCACAACAAGGGATGTTGACCCTTGCGCAGGATGCACTAACTGCTCATCTAGATAAAGAACTGGGAGCGGACCTGTTCGAATGGCGACTTGGACATAAGATCTTTTTTTGGCTATTGGCGCTTGTCACCGCGCTGTTTGTCATGGACTTAGTGCAGAGCGACTCATTTCTAAAGCGAAATGAGCAGTTGATGTCGGCAGGGTTTGTTTGTTTCAGCGTGTTTCTTCCAGGATTACTGATGGGAATGCGTGAGAAGTGGATGATCAATAAAGCGTCCTTTAGTGGACGGCCCTCAGGGCTGGTCACTGATTTTGTCCTTTGCTCCTTTTTAGCTTGCGCGCTCCAATTCTATGTTGTGGCAGCTTATGCCGAAGAAACATGGCCGCTATGGCAAGCACTCGTGTTGCTTCTTTTCCCAGGCGCTATTGCTTACGGGTTGGGTTTCTCCGCCTTTTTGATGTCTAAGATCATTGATAGCCCTACCGTACAAGGAACGCGCGCTATTGCCCAAGTCAAAGGCCTAAGAATGTACATTGCTGCAGCCGAGGAGAAGTTGAACCAACGCTTGACCCCAACTAAAACACCAGAGCAATTCGCACGGCTTTATCCTTATGCCTATGCGCTTAAGCTCGAGGCAGAGTGGATTGATCAGTTTGCGGATGAGTTAGCGCGATGGATGAGAGACGGCACGATCGGGGAGCAAATGAGTTGGTACGATTATCGCTCCTCGAGTCGATGGGGAGGTCGATCTACTTGGACATCATCATTCAGTGACTCGGTCACCAGTGGCGTCGGCTATTCCCCTCCCTCTGCCAGCGGCGGCGGTGGCTTCGGCGGCGGTGGCGGTGGCGGCGGTGGCGGCGGCGGCTTCTAATGTAAAGCGAAGTCGCGTTCACTTCTGTATCGCGTTTGTGTTTGCCTATAATGGTGAGTAACGTGAAACAGGTAATAACAACAAGACACACTTAGCTATGAATTTCGATATCCCCGAGGACATCCGCCTTTTTCTAGAGGAGGTGGATCGTTTTATTGAGCGCGAGATCAAACCACTCGAGAACAGTAACGACAACATTCGATTTTTTGACCATCGACGAGAGGATGCTAGGACGGACTGGGAACGCGATGGGCTTCCCAACGAAGAGTGGGAAGCGTTGTTGGGGGAGGCTAAGCGCCGCGCTATAGCCGCCGGTATCTTCAGTTACCCGTTTCCCCGCGAGCACGGCGGGCGAGACGGCGGCAATCTTGGCATGGCCATTATTCGCGAGCATCTAGCCGCTATGGGGCTGGGTTTGCATAACGACTTGCAAAACGAGCACTCGATCGTAGGTAACAACATTGGCCTGTTGCTGATGCTTGAGTACGGTACACCTGAGCAGCAGGCAGAGTGGTTGCCCGGGCTTAAAAGTGCAACACGTGGATTCGCGTTTGGCATTACCGAACCGGATCACGGCTCCGACGCCACGCACATGGAAACCGTTGCCGTTCGGGATGGTGATGACTGGGTCATCAATGGGGTAAAGACCTGGAATACAGGTGTTCATAAGGCGCATAGCGATATGGTGATGGCTCGCACCTCAGGCGGAGCAGGTGATGCCGTTGGCATAACCGCGTTTTTGGTGCCCATGGATTCGCCGGGCGTTGAGGTTGAAGAGTACCTCTGGACCTTCAATATGCCGTCTGACCATGCTCGGGTTCGTTTTACCAATGTGCGTGTACCTGATAGCGCCATCTTTGCAGGTGAAGGACGGGGCCTACAGGTAGTGCAGCACTTTTTTAATGAAAACCGCATTAGGCAGGCCGCATCCAGTCTCGGGGCCGCTCAGTATTGTGTGAACGAAGCCGTTGAATACGCGAAGCACCGAAAGCCCTTTGGCAAAGCGCTCGCCACCAATCAGGCGATTCAGTTTCCGTTGGTTGATCTTCAAGCACGCTGCGAAATGCTGAGAGCACTCATCCACAAAACGGCCTGGTTGATGGATCGGGATGGTGCGTTCTCTGTCTCTGATAAAGTCTCGATGTGTAACTATCAAGCCAACCAGCTGTGTTGTGAGGCGGCGGACACGGCGATGCAGGTTCATGGTGGCATTGGATACTCGCGCTATAAGCCGTTTGAACATATTTACCGACACCACCGACGGTATCGAATTACCGAGGGAGCCGATGAAATTCAAAAGCGACGTGTCGCGGGCTATCTGTTTGGATTTATGGGGCAGAGAAAGCCCAAAGGCGTCAGTTAACGGTGCTTGACGCCGAGTTCAACGCGCAAATAGGCCAATTTATCGGGCGGACGTTTCCTGGCGCTCAGCTCATCGACGTTCAGCAGCTGACGGCAGGCGCTTCTCAGCAAACGTTCAGAGTTAGTGTCCGTCACCGAGAAGGGCATGAGGCCGACTATGCTCTTCGCCGCGCACAGCCAGGGCTTGAGCGTTCCTCTTATGGTCAGGTGACTCCCAGCGTCGAGGCAGAGCTGCTCGAATTGGCGTCTTCGGCTGACGTGCCCGTACCCAAGGTGATTGAATCGCTGCACTCAACTGACGGCTTGGGCGATGGCTACCTTATGGAATGGCTTCAGGGCGAAACCATGGGTCAGCGCATCGTTAAGTCAGCCGAGCTCGAAAGCGCCCGAGAGAATCTCGCCTTTGAATGCGGGCAAGCACTGGCTCGGATTCACGCGATAGAGGTCCCAAATCGGTTGCAGGAAGTGCTGCACTCGGTATCGCCTGCAGAACTTGTTCGGGAGACCTGGGAGGCCTACATAACGTTAGAGACGCCGCAGCCAATGATTGATTTCACTGCGCAATGGCTACTCAGCAATCTACCTCCTGAGTCGGACAGTGCACTGGTCCATGGTGATTTTAGAAATGGCAACCTCATGGTGTCAGAACAGGGCATAACGGCCGTTCTTGATTGGGAACTCTGTCATTTGGGTGATCCTATGCGTGATCTGGGCTGGCTTTGCGTTAACTCATGGCGCTTCGGTCGGCGTGACTTGCCCGTCGGTGGCTTCGGTGCTGTGGATGACCTGGTAGCGGGCTATGAGGCTGCGTCAGGCAGTTGCGTCGATAGGGATGCGCTCCATTTCTGGGAGGTTTTCGGGTCATTTTGGTGGTCTGTCACCACCTTAGGTATGGCAAAGACCTGGCGTACAGGCGAAACCCCCTCGGTTGAACGTCCGGTGATTGGTCGGCGGAGCTCGGAGGCGCAGATGGATTGCGTACACCTTTTGATCCCGGGCGACATTGACTCCGGAAGACCGGAACGAGAAGCGACGGACTTACCGACATCGGTCGAGCTTCTGAGCTCAGTAAGGACACACCTTAAAACATCGGTTCTTGAGAGCCTGCACGGTGCTGACAAGTTTTTGCTCCGCGTAGCCATGAACTCTCTAGCGATTGCCGAGCGAGAGCTGCAGCTGACCCCTACGCTAGAGGCACAGGAGTTGTGTCGCCTGATGTCGTTGGTTGGAGAAGGGGAGCTACCTGAATTGCGCTGGAAGCTCGTACATGCCCTACGAAGTGGAGTTTTCCCTGATGCGCGTGCATTACACCAGCACCTGCGATTGAACGTTGCAGGTCGTCTTACGGTCGATCAGCCCACGTATTCTGCACTAACGGCTGGGTAACCTTATCGATCGAAAGTTCGGCGTTAGAGTTTTGAGTGAACCTGCCCTAGACTAAGCACCGTGCCGTTGTAGCTCAGTTGGAAGAGCGTTTGCCTCCTAAAGGCTCAAAAAATAGGGCTTTAAGTGGGCAGAATAGTTCAGCCATTGCCTAGATGAATTGGTGTAAATCGGTTTCATTACCTGTGCTTGAGAAGCCGTATTAATCGCTCGTTTGCTCTTTTCAGGGGTCAAGCATGAGCTTTCGAATTTAAGACCGATGTGTGCAAGCAATCGCTTAACTTCACTAGAATGATCTGTAACTAGAGACTCATAATCCAGAGTAAATAGATTAATACTTGAGTCTCCCTGCCATATCTTGCAAAGATCGCCATAGTCTCTGTAATAGTTTGTGATGTCGGTGAGAGTGCTACTGAAGCGCATGCCATCAGAGGCAAAAAAGTGCCTGAAATTTGACCAGCACACGGCTCGCGGATCTCGAGTCACGTGGACAAATATTGCTTCAGGAAAGGCTAAAGATAAGAGCTTTAAGTATCTAAAATTCAGTGGCATTTTATCCGTGAAAACTTGTGTGTAAGGTGAATGCTTAGTGACCGCGCCAAGATATTTTCTGCGGAAGGTTTTTAAAGCTTTCCTATTCAGGGGTTCCACGCCAATAGCGAGTTTAAATCCATATTTATTCGCATATTCAAGCTCTCCGAGTGCACAGACCTCCGAGTGCATTGACAGAATCTGTTCAACTAAAGAGGTTCCGGATCTGGGCATACCAACAATAAAGACTGGTCGAATTGCGGAGTCTAATGACAGAGGTTTTAGATTTTTGAGTTCACGTTCAGCGGTAGCAGCGAGAGAGTAAAAGATCGCCTTGTCTGACTCATATTTGTAATTATCGAGATGCCTTTTAAGTAAGCCCGCTGATTTAAAGCATTCGAAGGCTTGATCGTAGTCCGCTAGATCGTCCAAGGCTTTGCCTACAGCATAAAGAATTTGATAACGGTCAATGGGAGCAAGATTGTCATCATTTAGTTGAGCTGCGGCAGTCACTAATTGTTCGTCCTCCTCCGTTTGGTAGGTTTTTATTAAACTAAGATTCCTGTGCGCAACTCCTGACGAGGGCATTTCTTTCAAAGCAAAAAGATATTGTTTCTCAGCCTCTAGAAAGTTCCCGTCTCGGTGAAAGGCGAAGGCTTTTTTAAAAAATGACTCAAATGCAGTGGTTTTCGTCATGCAGTCACTCTGTTACCGAAATGGCGCCCTCGGGAGGACTCGAACCTCCAGAACACGCTTAGGAGGCGTGGGCTTTATCCTGTTAAGCGACGAGGGCTCAAAATTAGTCTACGTGCAAGGGAACGCTTTCTCAAATGAAGGCTTTATTTTGGTTGTAAATGGTTTGATTCGAAAAGGATACAAAGGATACAGTCTCGACAAGCTCCGTTGGTAAGCAATGACCGTTTCGCTCCTAAGCGAAAGGCCGCAGGTTCGATCCCTGCCAGCGGCGCCACCTTTCAATGTCATAGCGCCACTCCGGTTCGCCAGTGCGCTTTGACACAATTCTTGCCCGCCGTGTGGGCTTCTTGAAGGGCAGTGGTCACACGCTCTACTGTCTCGTCGAAATGCTCAAAAAGAGGGAATAACGACACACCTGCGCTCACGGTGAGAGGAGTGCGTGTCGATGCTTAGCGCTCCAGGCTTCGCGAATCCAACCTAGAAAACTGCCGTTTTTATCGCCCTCTGCTATTCGAACCATTCTCTCCCCCGAGGCCTGCTTGGTACCATTATTCTTATTTGTTGTAGGGCGAGCTTAGATTTGTCACGTCGTAAAGTAAAAATCAATCGATCTGATGCGTCACGATTGTCGACTCCGGTACTCAAGGACCGCTTTACGGGTGTTGTTCGCGATCTCAGCACTGATGGTCGCGGTGTGGTTCAGGCACCTGATGGGCAGGTGGTCTTTGTGGCAGGTGTTTGGCAGGGCGAGGAAGTCGAGATAGAGCGATCGCGACGGGGTAAATCTGCGTCGGCCGAACTCATTTCGCTCCTTCAGCCGTCGGAGGCGCGGCGTACACCTGAGTGTGGGTATCATCGAGAGGGAAGCTGTGGTGGTTGTCCTTGGATGTTTGTCGACTACCCGACTCAACTTAAGCAGAAGCAAGCGCGACTGGAGAAGGTCCTTGAACGAATCAACAGCAACGCAGCTAGCTGCTCTATGCTCGGGGCGAGCCACGCCCTCGCTTATCGCAATCGCGCCCAATTTAAATCCAATGGCGTCAAGCTAGGTTATGTTGCTCAGGGGTCACATGAGATAGTCGATGTGACTTACTGTCCTGTCTTGAATGAAGTGAACCAACTGCACTTGGAAGTACTTCGTCGATCCCTGCCCAACAGTGATTGGCGTACCAGCAAGAATCGTCAATGGACAACCATTGATATTGATGATGAGCGGGGCACCCCGCTGGTCAATCAGCGTCAAACTTTTCGACAGGGCAATTCAGAACAAAATGAGCAATTACGTGCTTGGCTGAGGATTCGACTAGCTCACTTATCGAGGCCCGATGCTGTATTCGAACTGTTCTGCGGCTCGGGCAACCTGACGGAAGTGATTGCAGAACAAGTGGACGTACCCATAATCGCGATCGAAGGGGATGAAACGTGCCTCAAGGCCTTGTCGGCGCGCAACCTATCCAAGGTGCAACCCGTGCGGATCAATTTATTCTCACAACACAGTATTGTCGATAACATGCCGGAGTCTCAGCCTGGCATTGGGGTTGTTCTAGACCCTCCACGAGACGGTCTCAAAGAGCGAGAGGCGTTAAAGCCATGGTTTACAAGAGCTCAGTGGGTTGTATATGTCTCCTGCGATTTGACGACTTGGGAGCGCGACGCGGCATTTTTGCAAAGTTGCGGACTGGATCTTGATGAGGCATCAGGACTGGATATGTTTCCTCAAACTCCACACATTGAGACGCTATCAGTCTTTACTCGGCGGGGTTGATTGATTGTGAAAGGAATTCTAAGACCTCGGTAAAGTTGCCACGAAAGACGACATGTCGCTGTTTTGACTTCAGTTGGTAGTCGTACATGGGGTCGTAGTAGTCCCGCAACAATACTTCAATCCATTGCTTGTGGGGTTCTGGGTCACCCTGTTGGTGAGCCAGCAATGCGGCCTCCAGTACCTTGGCGAGTTCTTGGTGCCGCGCACCGCCCAAACGCTTACGAATGTTCCCAAGGCTGAGCTTTAACGCATCCGCAAAGGCTGTAAATGCGACTTCGTCTGAGTTGCAAAGCGCCACCTGTTCTCGGTAGTTACTTAAAATATAATTTTCCCAGGAGTGGTGAACTCGGTCTTCAAGACTCGCCTCCAGTATGACGAGAGGCGCCTCACGGAGCTTTTCCTGCAGCGTGAGGGGTAGTGCACACCGGCCGATCAATCGACTCTCATCCTCCATGATCATTTGCTGATGACCACATGCCCGCAGTTTCAACAGTTCAATGGCAATATGATTCTCAAAGTTGATCTGAGTTGGTTGCGATTCGGCGCGTTTCCCAAAAGCGCTGCCCCTGTGGTGTGCAAGGCCTTCTAAATCGACCACCGGGCAGCTTAGCGTGTCGTAGGCTTGATTCAGCAAAGCGGTCTTCGCAACCCCTGTTCTTCCGCCAATCACAATAAGATTCAATTGGGACACGCATTCTTCAAGCGATGCGAGTAGGTAAGAGCGGAGAGCTTTGTAACCGCCGTTGACCACGGGAACTTGATACCCGCTGGTAGCCAGCCAGCTTTGCACCGTCTGGGATCGTAGCCCACCTCTAAAACAAAAAAGAGCGGCATGTTCTTGACGTTTTACTTGCTCGATCCATGCCGCAATGCGTTCTTCTTTGGTATTGTCCGACACGAGTTTGTGACCCAATGCGACCGCCGCTTGCTTCCCCTGTTCCTTGTAGCAAATGCCCACCTGCTCGCGCTCGTCGTCGGTCATGAGTGGGATGTTAACCGCTGAAGGAAAACTACCCCGCTGAAACTCGATCGGTGCGCGGGTGTCAATCAGCGGTCTGTCTTCGAGGAACAGTTGCTCGAAGGTAGATGAATCGAGACGTGACAATGTGGTTTTAGTCACTGAGTCTCAGTGTTGCTTTTTCATTGAGTTGCTTGCTTAGGCGTCCAATCGGATTGAAGGGGAGTCCTGCTCCTTCCAAAATCGCAGCGACCTCATCAATAGCCTCCGGTTGAACCGTGACGAGTAATCCACCACTGGTTTGTGGGTCACAGAGAATGGCGAGCTGGGTTTCGTTGAGTGTTGGTAAATGCTGTGCAATCGACGCGTAATTGCGTCCCGTCCCCCCGGGAACACATCCCTCTTCTACGTAGTGCTCAAGATTCGGCAGTTTTGGGATCTGAGACCAGGAAATCTCGGCATCAAGCTCACTCGCCATCATGATTTCAGTCAGGTGCCCTAACAGACCAAAACCCGTGACATCCGTCAGGGCGTTGACACCATTAATACTAGCCAGTGAGGGGCCAATGCGGTTAAGCGAACGCATGCTCTGGCTGGCAAGTTCAATGTCACTCGCTTGTGCCTTACCGCGTTTTATGGCTGTGCTAATGATCCCAACGCCCAACGGTTTAGTCAGGAAAAGGGTGTCCCCACTTTGAGCGGTATTGTTCTGCTTTAGGTTCTCGATATCGACAAGGCCCGACACAGCGAGACCAAAAATGGGCTCCGAGATATCGATGCTATGGCCACCCGCTAGTGCGATGCCGGCTTCTCGACATGTCTGACGTGCGCCTGCCAGTACGTGGCTCGCAATAGCGGGCGCGAGTTTATCCACGGGCCAGCCTAAGATGGCGATGGCTACAGTGGGATGTCCGCCCATGGCATAGATATCACTGATCGCATTGGTTGCCGAAATCTGTCCAAACTCAAAGGGGTCATCAACGATCGGCGTGAAGAAATCGGTGGTGCTCAGCAGAGCTCTTCCGCCACCAATATCAATGGCGGCTGCATCATCGCGACTACTGTTCCCGACCAGTAGGGGCGACGTGCTGTCCTCGAGTGCATCGATTTCCACAGGGGCCAGAATTTCTCGAAGCGTCTCAGGGGATAATTTGCACCCACAACCAGCGGCTGGGCTGAATTGTGTCAACTTGATCGTATTTGAGTCCATGGTTACCGCGTTGTCTTGTTTGCCGTTTAGGCGCTCGTATTTGGATTGAAAAAAGGGTCAGAGAGCTTCATGCTCCCCGAGATGTTCAGTTGTATTTTCCGAAACTCTCGCACAGTAATGGCTTGTTGTCTGCTGTCGCTCGGTCCTCTAGTCGCAAGCGCGACTGAAGTAGAGGAGGCGGCGAGCCAGATCAGCGATCGCGACAAGTTTAAATCAGCCGTGAGAGAGCTCCGTACAGGCGTTGGCCCACGGTATCAGAGTTTGCGCCAAGAGTTGGATCATTATCCACTTGCCGTCTACCTCGATGCGCTCGTGATCGAGGGGGACTTACATTACGGTAAGCCTGAGGACGTCATAGCATTTTTGCAGTCAGCAGGCACGTCCCCAATTGCTATGCGGACCTTGCGTAGTTTCGTGCGGCACAAAATAGAGGATCGAAGATGGCGTGCTGTCGTCGAGGTGACAGAGGGCTTAAGGCTCAGCACGGAGCTGATCTGTCACCGCGCGCATGCGCTTTTGATGACAGGGGAAACCGCCAAAGCGACACCGCTTTTGAATCGGGTATGGACCGTAGGTAAGTCTCAAATCAAGGCCTGTGATCCTGTATTTAAGACTTGGTATAGAAAGTCCGGTCCATCGGATGATGTGGTCTGGGAGAGGGCGTTGAAAGCCGCTGATGCGCGTAACTCTACCCTGCTACGTTATTTAAAACGTTTTGCATCCGCAGAATTAAAGCCCAGTCTTGACGATTTGGGTGAGATCTACAGCCGGCCCGATCGCGTTACTCGCAAGACTCGCGGTTCGCTTCCTCGTCAGCGAGACATTGCCCACATGGGCGTGAAGCGATTAGCCAAAGTAAATCCCAAGCGCGCACTGGATGCCATGCAGGCGCTGTCGACGCGATTCGAGTTCGATGCAACACAGCAAACTGTGATGAACAGCCTGATTGTGCGCCATAGTTTATTTGCAAAGAGCGCCGCTCCTTTGGACTGGGTTACATCCCGATTGGCGGAGTTACGTGATGACGAGCTGACCGAGATTTACCTGAGATCCACGATTGCCGAGGCGGATTGGTCGAGTTTTCGACAGGGGTACAAGTGGCTGTCTGCGAGTCGTCAGACAAGCGATGAGTGGCGCTATTGGCGCGTCATGGCAGCCGCGCCAGGTGAGGCAAAGCGCTCTGAGGCGGAACTCAATGCGCTGGCGGCAGGGCGGGGCTTCCATGCCTACCTGGCGGCAGAGATTCTCTCACTGCCACCGAGCTTGGCGCCCGACGAAATAGTAGCATCGCCGGCCGCTAACAGTAGCGACGTTGCACGGGTCCGGGAGCTCATCGCAGTGGGTATGACGTGGGAGGCTAGGAGTGAATTCAGGGCCGCGCTTGATGATCCCGCTGTGGCTTTGAGTCTCGCTGAGTTAGCAGCGGAATCGGAGTGGCACAGCCTTGCCATCGAAGCCGCGGCGGCGGCGCAGGCGTGGGGCCGTGTGGATTTGCGGTTTCCTATCGTGTACGAATCTGAATTTACGAATGCATCCGCAGAGTCAGGCTTGGATGTTGAGGAGCTATTTGCTGTAGCGAGACGAGAGAGCGCAATGGCTCCCGATGCGGTTTCTGAGGTCGGCGCGCGAGGGTTGATGCAGCTAATGCCCAGCACCGCCCGTTTAACCGCACGAAAGCACAATTATCGCTACAGTCGCTCGCGTCTGATGCGTCCGGGCTATAACACGGCGGTTGGCGCACTGTATTACGCAGACTTGATCAAACAGTACGATGGCAATCGTGTGTTAGCTTTGGCGGCCTATAACGCAGGCCCCAACCGCGTGCGGCGGTGGAGTGAGGGCACAATGAGTGTCGCGCGATGGGTGGACACGATTCCGTTTAAAGAGACGCGCGAGTATGTTCGCGCTGTTTTAGCTTACAACGTAATATATCGCCTCAAAGCAGGGAAGCCGGCAGAGATGCTAAGTGAAAGTGAGCGCGATTATCTCTATTGATCAAGCTCGATTGCATTCTTTCTGAGGTTGACTGATCAATAAGGCACCAACCAGAAAAACAACGAGGGAAAATAGTATGAAAAGTCTCCAAATGCAGTCTTGTGTCCACGAAGAGGGCACGATCGAATGTGCCTTATTTGAGGTTGATATCGCGTCGCCCAAAGATAACGAGGTGATGGTCAAGATCGAGGCGTCGCCCATCAACCCTTCCGATCTGGGACTCATGTTCGGTGCAGCTGATGTCGGTTCGATTCGTGCCTCAGAGCGTAACGGACACGCATCTATCGTGCTTGATGTCCCCGCGCCGGCAATGCGTGCCATGGCCACACGAGTTGGGGAGTGGCTGCCGGTCGGAAACGAAGCTTGTGGGACTGTTGTCGAGGCCGGTGCCAGCCCTGAAGCGCAGGCACTGCTCGGAAAGCGCGTCGCGCTATTCGGTGGAGAAATGTACTCGGACTACCGAACAGTATCGATTTTCCAGTGCATTCCCTTGCCGGATAGCACAACGCCAGAGGAGGGGGCCTCGTGCTTCGTGAACCCAATGACGGCTCTCGGCTTCGTAGAGACCATGAAGATGGAGGGTCATAAGGCAATCGTTCACACAGCGGCTGCCTCGAACCTCGGACAGATGTTGAACCGTATTTGCCTTAACGAGGGCATCCCGTTGGTCAATATTGTTAGAAGCGAGGAGCAGGTTAGTCTCCTCAAGTCGCAAGGTGCTGAGTATGTGGTAAACAGTTCAGATACTGACTTTGCGGAGCAGTTGACAGTCGCGCTCAATGCGACGGGAGCCACGTTGGCATTTGATGCGATTGGTGGGGGAAAGTTGGGTAACGCTATTCTGATGGCCATGGAGGCTGCTGCGGTGCAGCGTATGACTGAATGGTCTCGCTACGGATCGAATGAATTTAAGCAACTGTACATTTACGGCGCGCTCGATCTTGCACCCACCACGCTTAACCGGGGCTACGGCTTCTCGTGGGGTATTGGCGGATGGCTTTTGACTCCGTTCATGATGAAGGCGGGTCGTGAAGTGGTAGACCGTATGCAGGCAAGAGTCGTTGCGGAACTCACGACGACCTTTGCGAGTGGCTATTCTGATCGAATCTCTCTAGCCGAGTCCGTTACTCCGGGGGCAGGCGCAAAATACGGTGTACGAGCTACGGGTAAAAAGGCACTCATTACCTTCTAATTTAGCTACCGGCGAGTTTGCAGGTGAATCCAAGGTGTTCGAGGGTGCTTTTACAGGTCGCGCGCTGATCGCCTTGGATTTCGATTTGCTCGCCTTTAATTGCGCCACCCACGCCGCATTTTTGTTTAAGCGTTTTGGAGATGGCTTTTAGCTCTGCGTGCGGCACGGGAAGGCCGTTGATAACCGTCACCGCTTTCCCGCCGCGCCCTTTGGTCTCGCGCGAGATCCTTACAATGCCGTCTCCAACATGGCTGGGGCGGTTGCTTCCGCATACGCAGCTAGCGACAGCCTGGTGACATTGAGGACAAAGTCGACCCTGATCCGTGCTGTAAACCGCATTGCCTTTGATTTGTTTCTTCATGGTCTCTTTGGATTGTTTTTTACTTCCCCAGTAAGTTTAGCAGTTGGTATGGTGTGCGGTGCTAGGGGCGTTCCCAATAACTGAGAAAACAACGTAGTGAATAATCAGGAAATGACAGAGA
>DPGN01000052.1:0-16008 GCA_003523185.1 Halieaceae bacterium | reverse complement strand
TACCGAACGAGCCGCCACCCCCTCACTACTAAAACCAAGAACAACAAAGAGATACACATTTATTATGAAACGAATTCTGATATCGCTTGTGACGTTACTTGTCGTTGCGGGGATCTATGTTTCCACACTGATTTCGGCGCCTATACCGCCGAACCATCAAGTGTTCATCGGAGGTGAGGTCCTCACCATGGACGCTGACAACCGAATTGCAGAAGCAGTCAGTGTCCGAGACGGCATTATTGAACATGTGGGCACCACGGCGGAGATTTCGGACTTAATTACAGACAGCACGGCTGTTGTTGATCTCGCTGGACGGACTCTCATTCCAGGCTTTGTTGATGCACATGGGCATTTCCCGGGCTCTGGTCAAACTGCGTTCACGGTCGATTTAAATAGCCCTCCGATTGGTGACACCGAGTCTATCGCGGAGCTTCTCGAAAAATTGCGAGCGTTTGGTGAAGTACGTACGGAAGGGTGGCTAGTTGGCAGTAACTATGACGACACCTTACTCGCCGAAAAACGACACCCAACGCGTGACGATCTAGACCTTGTATCGGCGACCCGACCGATTGCTGTTGTGCATGTATCAGGACACCTCATGGTGGTTAACTCTGCTGCACTGGCAGAACTTCATATCGATGAAACAACGCCCGACCCTGAAGGTGGGCATATTGTTCGAGATCTCTCTTCTGCGGATCAGCGACGACCCAATGGGATTCTCGAGGAAACAGCGACACATCATGCGAGGGATAAAACACTCGATTTGTCTGCCACGGATGCTTGGCAGATGACAAAGCTCGCTACATCTGAGTATTTGCAATATGGCGTAACGACTGCATCGGCAGGCGGTATGCCGACTGCTATTGCGAGTCTGCTTGGCCCGATGTCTAAGTACAATCAAATGCCTCTGCGGGTGGCGCTGTTTCCGTTCTTTGACGAGGTCGGGGACGGTTTGCTCACAGGTGAACTAGCACTCGATAATTTCGCGAGTGGGCGTGTCAGTGTGCCACGGGTGAAAATCATAGCCGATGGAAGCATCCAGGGGTTTACTGGATATTTGAGCAAGCCTTATCACCGGCCCCACAAAGGTGACCCCGACTATCGTGGTTATCCAGCGGTGCCGCGGGATGCATTGTTTGAACAGGTAGAGGGCCTCTACAAGCAGCGTGTGCAGGTAGCCATTCATGGCAACGGTGACGCATCGATTCAAGATGCACTCGATGCCATTGAAGCCGCTGCGGCCAAATATCCCTGGCCTGAGGCGAGACCACTGATCATTCATGCCCAAATGTCGCGAAAGGACCAAATTGAACGCATGGCAGCACTGGGCGTGACCCCCAGCTTCTTTGCCGCACATACGTTTTTCTGGGGTGATCGTCATGCGGGGATTTTCATGGGCCCCGAGCGTGCAGCGAATATGAGCCCAGCAAAATGGGCCCAAGATGCGGGCGTCCGCTTTTCTTCGCACATGGACACACCGGTGACGCCAATGAGGCCTCTACAAGCCGTTTGGAGCCCTGTAGAGCGGAAAACGAAGACAGGCGTGGTGTTAGGGCCGGATCAGCGAATCGATCGTATGAGTGCCCTGCGAGCGGTTACCATTGATGCGGCTTGGCAAGTGTTTATGGATGATGAAATTGGTTCCATTGAGCCCGGAAAGTTGGCGGACCTCGTCGTCTTGTCGGGTAGCCCTATGACCGCGCCTGATTTGCGCGAACTGCTTGTAGACATGACCCTTATTGAAGGGGTCACATACTTCGAACGATTAGTCGATTAACGTGTTTTAGAACGCCAGGTTCTTATCTCACTCACGAGAGTATCTGGCATCTCTAGCGCGGCAAAATGTCCACCACGCTCGAACTGATTGTTGAAGTGCACCAGGTTGTGGAATCGACCTCGGGCCCAGCGTTCACTTGTACGCATGATTTCCCTGGGGAACACACTCAATGCCATGGGTCGGATGATGGGGTCTAAATTTGGGGTATTAAAACTTTCCCAATAAAGTCGTGCTGAGGACGCGGCTGAGTTTGTGGCCCAATACAGCGTGACGTTGTCCAGCAGTTGGTCTTTGGAAAGCACGTTTTCAGGGTGTCGAACGCCGTTTTGCTCGCAATCCATCCAAAAGGCAAATTTTTCCACGATCCATGCCATTTGGCCCGAGGGAGAATCGGCGAGGCCATACCCTAGTGTTTGCGGCCGGGTGCTCTGTTGCTTTGAATAACCCGAGTCCCAATCGTTATAAAACTGGAAAGATTCAAGCGCATCGAGCTCAGCGGGTTGCGGCTCAGCCAAGGTTGTCTCATCCGGCAGCACGATCGGCAGCGTGCAGTGCCCCGCGGTGCAGGAGGTTTCTTGTTGTAGGAGGATTGCTTGCGTAACGATAGAGCCCCAGTCACCACCGTGAGCGTGGAATTCGCCGTAATTCAATCGACCCATGAGCGTCTCCCAGAGAGTGGCGATCTTGGGAACGCCCGTGCCGGTATCTCTGGGTTTACCCGAAAAACCAAATCCGGGGAGGGCTGGTAGTACCACATTGAATGCATCGTCCGGTGTGCCGCCATGCTGCGTTGGATCCGTTAGTGCGTCGAGAATGTCGAGGTATTCCAGAACTGATCCAGGCCACCCATGGGTGATCAGCAGAGGCGTCGCTGCGGTGTGCTGACTACGCTTGTGGATGAAATGAATCTCCACGCCGTCGATGTCAGTTTTAAAGTTATCGAACGCCCCTAGCCTTCGCTCGAGACGCGCAAAATCGTAATCGTGGGTCCAGTAGTTTAGAAGCTCTGCTTGATAACTCAGCGGGACACCCTGACTCCAATCTTCGACTGTTTCGGCCTCTGGAAGTCGCGTCTTCTCGAGCCGCTGAATGAGATCTTCAATGACTTCCGTTGATATTGATGGTGTGAAGGGCCGAATCGTAGTTGAGTCCATGGGCATACTCGTGCGCCGCTGCTGATTACCTCAACATACGGTGACATGGGATGCGACTCAAGAGATTGGTCGTGCTCGAGGTTCGTCCTATCAACATGCGGCGGTGAGCACGGATTCGAAATCGCGTTGTAAGCGCGGCTCCAATGCTTTCCGGTCGTCCTCGGATTCGACATTGTTGCCCAGTAGGTAGGTCGATCGTGGCTCCCGATCCAAAAATAGTTTGCCCGTAGATAAGGCCGCCTGATTGGACTGAGCCAGCCAAACTACGGTGTCCGCGCCCTCGGCATGTGAGCGAAGTACGAGTCTTGTTAGCCGACGAAAGAGGGGAAGCGACTTTTGTACGCCCGGGGTATCTGACCAGCCGGGATGCATCGCGTTGACAACAATGTTGTATTCCCGCCATCGCTCTGCCCATGCCTCAGTCATTATGCTCAAGGCTCGTTTACATTGTGCATAGGCTCTGGCGCCCCGATAGCCATCAGAAGCCATGTTGAGTCGCTTTAGATTGAGTCGCTCTGCATACATGCCGCCAGATACGACGTTGATGATGCGCGCTGTCTGGTCATGATCTTTCAGAAGTGGCAATAGCTGTTCACACAGTCTCCAGGGCGAGAGCAGTAATAGCGCATAGCTTTTCTCCAATCCCTCAGGGGTCATCGTGTGGTCGTTAAACAACGCACCTGCATTGTTTATTAGGACATCGATTGCGTCCCCTTTTGCAAGGAGGCGGTAGATCAGCGCGTCGGTATCCTTTAGGAGACTGAGATCTGCGAATTCAAATTGAATATCGCTTCTGCCCGTGGCCTCTCTGATGGTCTCTGCGGTTTGCGCGGCCTTGGCCTCATCTCTCACAACTAGCGTCAATGACGCGCCCGCTGAGGCAAGATCAATGGCTGCTGCAAGTCCAATTCCAGAATTGGCGCCAGTGAGGACTACATGGCGGCCGTCCATGCGCTCACTCATCGGTGCCCAGACTTTGCGGCCAGTGACGTACCCATGCCGCGTAAACGTCCGAAGCGCACTTAAGGTCTTTGCGTCAGCTTTCTCGTTTCGAGCGCTCAGAACGGCTTCATCAGCCATTGCGGTAAGCGCACTCTCCAATCCATCGATGGCTAGCTGACATTGCCTATCCAGTGCTTCAGCAAGCCTTGGGAAAAGGCGTTCAAGTCCAAACTTAAAGTGAAATTCTGCGCGATAGCTGATGGTTGTTTTTCCATCAGACTCGCTTAATTCGAGGGTGTCGTTGACGTTGAGAACAGCGCTTCTGCCGGCAATCACCATCCGTTGATAGGGGTTATGTTCGGTGATGATGTATCGGAATGGGACCGAGAGTGCACCAATGGCCACGCGCACAGTGAAGTACGAGCCTTTCGCAACGGGTCCTTGTGAATCTTTGCAGGTAGCGGACACGGCCGGATCCCATTCGATGAGGTTCCGAACATCACTTAAATAGAGGAAGCAGTCCTCTGCGCTTCGCTCAACAGTAATCGTCTTGGTAATGCCTAACATCACAACTCCCACAGCATGCGTAGTTCCCTACGCGGTCCTGATGTGCTCAGTTCACCGAGGGTTATTCTTCGTGATAGACAATCCGGAGTGGCTCACCGAAATCGTCGTAGACAATTTGCTTCCGGGGCTGCGGTTTTCGACGTCTGACGGTTTTTGGGGCGCGTTTTAATTGTGACTCGCGCCGATGTCGCAACGTCTCAATGACATCGTTTACGGGCGTTCGTTGCTGCGGCTTTCCCGTAAAAATAGGCGTCTTGATGGGAGAGATCGCTTCGTCAACAGCACTAAGACCTTGGGGCACCGCGCGGATCTCGCCGCCACGATCAAGATACGATCGTGTCTGTGACTCGAGTCGACGGCGTATGTCCTGTTTTGACGGCGGTTTCTTCACTGTACTCGCTCCTCAACTTCATTATAAACCCCAGACCCTGGAATGACAGCGTTGACCTATTTTTGTAAGTGCTTGTGCGACAGCTCGACCTTGATACTATCCATGCGCGCCTTGTAACTGTTTGTGGGGGACTTCCGTGTTGGCTATTCGTTCCGCTTTAGTTTTTCTGATTATGGCCGTCACCGTGATACCGCTTGCCACGGCATTAGTGATCTCGTCCTTTATTGCACCTTATCGCGTGACCTATTTTTGGATTGGTAGACCCTGGCTACAACTCGCTATAGCGGCGACGAGGTACGTCGGCGGTGTCAAAACTCAGGTGAAGGGTTACGACAACTTACTTGCCACTGCAGAGGGTAATCGGGTCATTATCTGCAGTAAGCACCAATCCACATTTGAAACCTTTTTTTTCCCGAGTGTCATGACCAATCCGGTTGCCTATGTGTACAAGAAAGAGCTCCGATGGGTGCCTTTTTTTGGTTGGGCAATTGGTCGTCTGCATATGGTCCCGATTGATCGCGGTGCCAAGGGCGATGCCTGGCAGCGTGTGGCTACGATTGGCGCCAAGTTAATGGATCAAGGAAAGTGGATCATCATGTTTCCTGAGGGCACACGGGCTGCACGAGGCGATCAACTTTTGTACAAATCCGGTGCAGCGCGGCTGGCGCTTGAAACTGGGGCGGTCGTGGTTCCCGTCGCTGCAGCGACTGGCCGTTGTTGGCCGCGAAAAACGTGGCGCTTTGTCCCCGGAACCGTGGACATCTCAATTGGTCCAGCACTTACGCCGGAGGAGGGTGAAGACGCTATCGCATTTATGAAACGTGTCGAGGCGTGGATTGAGACTGAAATGCGCGTAATCGACTCAGAGGCCTACATAAACTAAATTTTGGACTAGTGATTCAGAGACATCATTCAGAGGGGCATAGATGGGACTTTATAACGATTATGTTGTACCGCGATTGGTAACCTGCGCATGTGGAACCAAGCCAGTCATACGACAGCGACAAAAGGTGGTTCCCCGCGCCCACGGGCGGGTCCTCGAATTCGGCATTGGTGCGGGACACAATCTGCCTCACTATCAGGCCGATCGGGTTGATAAAGTTGTGGGTATTGATCCTTGCAGTAAATCTTGGGATTTGGCCGCCGAAAGGGCAGATCAAGCCAACGTTAATGTCGAATTTATTCAGGGTTCTGCTGAGGACATACCGCTCGAGGGTGGCTCGTTTGACTCAGTATTGATTACCTTTACGTTGTGCACGGTTCCCAACCCGGATACAGCGCTGGCTGAGGCGCGCCGTATGCTTAAACCCGGTGGCACGCTCTTTTTCTGTGAGCACGGCATTGCGCCCGACGAGCCAGTCGCAAAATGGCAACGTCGAGTCAATCCAGTTTGGAAACGACTCTTCGGTGGCTGCCATATTACGCGAGATACCAGACAGCTATTGCAAGACGCAGGGTTTGGGATTGATACCATTGAGCAGATGTACCTGCCAGGAACTCCGGCTATTGCAGGATTCAATACCTGGGGTGAAGCGAGAGTTCTCTGACCTTTCCGGGTCGTATCGATACCCCCGTGATCCCCAAGCGGAAACCCGCCCAGCCAAGCCTATGAAGAGAAAAGTCATTAACAAGCAACAGTGTGAACAAGAGGTAGACCCAAATGCACCGCCCCGAACCCAACTTTAATGTTGCTGCACAGTTCATAAAACAGGCAGAACAAAACCCCGGTAACACGGCCATTATTTTCGAGGGTAAGACCACGACCTACGGGGAGTTCGCAACGCGTGTCCGAAAACAGGCGGGATTATTGCGTAGCCGGGGCGTTTGCGTCGGCGATCGGGTTGGTTTTCTTGGTTTTAATCAGCCGGGCTTCATTGAGACTATGTTTGCCAGTATTAGTTTGGGTGCTGTGTTTGTTCCGCTGAACTTCCGGCTCACCGGCGAAGAACTTGCCTTCATTATCGGCGATGCCGGTGTACACACTTTGGTGGTAGATCCCGAACTGACTGACGTGATCGACAGTGTCCGCGATCGATTGCCTTGTCATCACTATTTTGCGGTGGAGGGAACGCCTCCTGGCTATGACTGCCTTGAGCAGGCAATGCAAGAAGCTGACGCTGCGCCAGAAATCGCGAGCTCTAGCGCGCACGATACCTTACTGATTATGTATACCTCCGGCACGACCGGGCTGCCAAAAGGCGCGATGTTGACTCACGGCAATATTGTCTGGAATAACGTCAACGCGAATCTGGCCTTCGGTGCAAAAAACACCGACGTCTTACTCACCGCCGCGCCGTTATTCCACATCGGCGGTTTGAACGTCATGACGATTTCGGCCTTTCAAATGGGCAACCCACTGGTGTTACTCCGACACTTTGAACCTGAGGCGGTTCTCCAAGCGATTGAGCGACACAAGGTTTCTCACATGTTCGGCGCGCCGGCCATGTTCCTCTTCATGTCACAGCACCCTGCATTCTCAAGCACAGACCTCTCGTCTATCGACATCTTGATTGTGGGCGCGGCACCGTGTCCAGAGTCTTTGATTTCACTGTATGGGGAGCGCGGTATCAGTTTCTGCCAAGGTTACGGTCTTACCGAGACCAGTCCCTTTGCATCCTTTCTCGGGCCGCAGCGATGCTTGGAAAAACTGGGTTCGGTAGGTCTGCCACCGGTGCACACAGATATTCGCATCGTGGACGGTTCTAACTCGCCTGTGGCGGCGCTCGAGCGAGGCGAAATCTGTATCAAGGGTCCAAACATCATGAAGGGTTACTGGAATCGACCTGATGCGACCGCCAGTGCCATTGATGAACTTGGATGGTTTCACTCTGGCGATGTGGGCTATCTGGACGAGGAGGGGTATCTCTACATCTGTGACCGACTCAAGGATATGGTGATCTCGGGTGGCGAAAATGTCTACCCGGCTGAGGTCGAGAGCGTCTTGTTTGAACATCCGGCTGTGGCCGAAGTGGCGGTCATCGGTTTGCCTGATGAAAAATGGGGTGAGGCTGTGACAGCCGTGGCGGCACTGGTTCCAGATGCGGACCTGTCGCTCGAAGAATTGCGGAGCTTCGCCGAAACCAAGCTAGCGCGCTACAAGCTCCCATTGCGTCTGCATGTGGTTGACGCACTTCCTCGCAACCCGGCCGGTAAGGTGTTGAAGTTCCAGTTAAGAGAATCGCTGGCCTGACGAGTTCGCCTGAAGTGACTGTTTCTCACCATAAGCTGCGGCGCCTTCTCGCCGTCGGCTGGCTTTCTCTTTCACTTGGGTGTGTTCAGGAGCGACACACTGAGGCGGTTACTCGCGTTGCGACGCCTGTCGACATGACAGGTCATTGGGAAATCGACTTTGCCCGCAGCGACAATTTGCAAGATCAATTAAGCTCGATTGCGCGCCGAGTGCAAAGGGAAGCCGTCCGTCGTGCCAGACTTGCTGAGGAGGGGCGGGGGTATGCGGGAAGCCCGTTACCCGATCAAAACGATTTAGTCACGTTAGCTAGATTGGCGGAAATCATTACCGAGCCGGTCCTGTTAGAGGTCATCCAAAATGACGCTCGTATCAGGGTCAAACGAGATAAAAGCTTTGCGTTGGTATGCGAGTACGACGGATCAGGTCTGAGCATCACGGTGGATACGCTTGGCATACAACGCTGTGGCTGGGATGGGGATCAATTATTCTTCGTGTTAGAACTGGAGGAAGGGTTGGACGTGACACATCGTCTCTCTCGATCTGATAAGACAGACATGCTGTTGTTGGTCACCTCAGTCGAGACTGCTTCGACGCGATTTCCTCTCGTTGTCAGTCAGTACTTCACGCCTTACGATCCGGATGCTTTGGGATACCGATGTGAGCGGACATTGACACGGGGAAAGGTGTGCTCGACGCAGCAATAATGGCGGTACAGGGAAACAAATGGCCTGTTAGCAAACCTCACTTTTTGGTGTTGGCTCTCACTGTCTTGCTGTCACACATGACATTGGCCGTGCCCACTTCTGATGGCGATATGAGGGTTGTAGGACAATCGGTCCGGTCGGTGGGTAATACCCCTGTACGGCTGGATGTGGGTATCTCGGTCAATACCAAGGTTCGTAATAAAAGTGGTACCGATATGGAAGCTGCCTTCAGGCAGACCGAAGCCCTGTTGATCGGGCAACGTCTAAGGGGCGAACTTGAACAGAACGATGATTGGGGGGTCATTCGACTATACCCGGAGCCCTCGGTGATACCGCAGGTAACCGTACAGCTGTCCATACTGGCGTCTGATGGACGTGAACTTGTTGTTGAGGCCATTGTGCGCGCTGTTACGGGTGAGACAATGTTGTCTTCCGTATATCGCGATATCTCGGTCGACGAGGATTACACCAACGATAAGGCCGACCCATTCGCGGATCTTTACCTCAAGATGGTCAATGACATCGTGCATTCGGTGTCATCAGCACCCAATCAGGAGACGTACTTACGCACGCTGTCATCATTACGCTATGCCAGCGAGTTGGTTCCCGAGGCGTTTCCTGATTATTTGGGTCAAGAGGCGGGTCTTTACAGCGTTCGACGAGAGCCGAGTCGCGAAGATCCCATGCTCATTCGACTGCATCGGTTACAAGACTATGAACTCCTCTTTGTGGATACGATCGATGAGCAGTTAGCCAATGTTTCGCGGGAGGTCAGCGATGCTTACTACCTCTGGATGAAATCTAGTAAGGAGCAGTTGGATTGGTTGGATCTGCGTCGCGAGCGGGGCGTCAGTGCTGAGACGTTGCGAAATGAATCAACATTCACACGTCTGCAAGCCGTGTATGCAGCGCATCGATCACTTAAGATCCACGAGCAGGAACTATTTGAATTAGTGCTGGAGTTAGAGAACGAAACGCGTGACACCGCGGTGTATGCCAACGAGCGAGTGTTTAAACTCTCTGGAACCCTGGAACAGCAATATCAAGAGTGGCGTGCCACCCTGCGCCGAATTAACGATCTAGAGTCGACCTTATGACCAACCCATTATCTTTCCTTGCCACCTGTCCCGTGGGGTTGGGAACATTGCTAGTAGACGAGCTGGCAGAGCTGGGCGCTTCCGAGGTGCGAGAGACACCAGCAGGTGTGTTTTTTAGTGGGCCGCTAGCGGTTGCCTACCGCGCTTGTCTGTGGAGTCGGCTGGCCAATCGAATTCTTCTCAAGCTTTCAGAGACGGCCGTTGCGAGTACGGACGATGTGTATGCCGCGGCTCGGGGGTTCCGGTGGTCTGACCATATGACACCACGAACCCGCTTTGCTGTTGAGTTTCGAGGGCAGACGAATTACATCAAGAATACCCATTTTGGCGCGTTGAAAGTAAAAGATGGGATTGTTGATTTTTTCAGAGAGCACTCGGGTCAACGTCCATCAGTTGATGCAAAGCGTCCTGATCTGCGAGTTATTGCACAGCTTAACAAAGGGAAGCTTGCACTCAGCGTTGATTTGTCCGGCGATAGTCTACACAGGCGGGGCTACAGGCTTGATGGTGGCAAAGCGCCGTTAAAGGAAAATCTCGCCGCGGGGATACTGGTACGTTCAGGGTGGGCTGAGCGGGCGGCGCGCGGTGAAAGTCTGATTGATCCAATGTGTGGATCGGGCACGCTTCTGATTGAGGCGGCAATGATTGCTTTAAATATAGCCCCGGGGCTCCACAGGGAGCGGTTTGGTTTTATGGGGTGGCTCGGTCACCGGCTCGATCAGTGGCAAGCTATCCTGGGCGAAGCAAGAGCCAAGGTGCGTTCCTCGTTGCCGGACGGTGCTGAAATACGAGGTTACGACGGAGATTTGGGCGCGATCCGTCGGGCCGAGGAAAATGCCCGACGCATGCAACTGGGTTCCTTTGTTCGAGTCCGCGTCAGGCAGCTATCAGATATTGCCAAGCCCACGCACCGGAGGATGGACAGCGGGTTATTGGTCGTTAATCCGCCATGGGGTGAACGAATAAGCACGCCGTCTGCAGCGGCAAATTTGTATGCGGCGTTGGGTCACGTGATGCACTCGGAATTTGGTGGATGGGATGCGTCAGTGATTGCCGCTGACGCTGCACACGCGCGTGCCACAGGTTTGCGAAGTCACAAGAATTACAAGATGAAAAGTGGCCCTTTGGACATTACGCTCTTTTTATTCTCGTTGGGCGATGACAACAAATTGCGCGTCGCAGAGGCGCTGCCAGCGACTACGACGCAGGAGTCCTCGCTGCCCGTGCTATCGGCAGGAGGGCAAATGGTCGCGAACCGGCTGTACAAGAATCTGAAAAAGCTCGCTAAGTGGCGACAGGCAGATGAGGTAGAGTGCTACCGTGTTTATGACGCAGATATGCCTGAATACGCCGTCGCTATCGACGTTTATGGTGCCGACATTCATATGGCCGAATATGCGCCTCCCAAGTCGGTCAAGGAAGCTGATGCCAATCGACGCTTTGATGAAGTCTTGGATGCGGTTCAGGTGGTCTTTAATGTTGAAGATCGCTCACAGATAGCCGTTAAACGTCGTTCAAGGCAGCGAGGGCTTCAACAATACGAGCGTGTCTCTACCCGTAACGAAAGACGCTTGGTTAACGAGTTTGGGGCGAAGTTGTGGGTCAATCTCTTCGATTACCTCGATACTGGCCTCTTTCTAGACCACCGGCCGATTCGCGCGCGTATTCGTGAAGAAGCTGCGGGCAAGCGATTCCTCAATCTTTTTTGTTACACGGGCGTCGCTAGTGTTCATGCCGGTTTGGGCGGCGCTCGATATTCTACGAGTGTTGATCTCAGCAATACTTACCTTGATTGGTATCGCGAAAACCTTGCGATTAATGGCTTATCGGATCAAAAACATCGCGCAGTAAAGGGTGACGTTCTCGCATGGCTAAAAGAAGAAGAGGGTATTTATGACCTGATCTTATTGGATCCACCGACCTTCTCTAATTCGAAGTCGACTAGCGCGGACTTTGACGTGCAACGTGATCACGAGGTCCTACTATCACTAACTATGAATCGGTTATCCGATAACGGTGTACTGTACTTTTCTAATAATAACCGTCGGTTTGAACTATCAATGGCTTTGACGGAGCGTTACTCCGTTGAGGACATCACTCGGGAGTCGTTGGGTCCAGACTTTGAGCGGGCGTCGAACATACATCAGTGTTGGCGTTTTACCCATAAGAGCAGTATTTCCGAAGCGAATTAAAAATTGTCCCCATATACCCTCTAGGGATATCAGGTATTACTTGTAAACCTATCTTGACAGCCCTGTCGCTAGAGTGGCTATAACCGACTGATTTTAGTCGTTAAAATTCTAGCTGGAAAAGCAGGGTTCTTTTTTCGAGTAAAGCGTTTTGGACATTGACGCCCGATCGCACAAATTGATCCCCAAAGTTATCCACAGCCTGTCGAATGGACCCAATAGACGGGATCTATGTTAGACTCGCGCGCCGCGTGACTAGTGATCGCAGGCAGTTCAACAACGTCAGCCGCAGCGTCCTTCGTCGTTGTCGGCCTCAGTAGGGAATCCAATATGGGACGCACGCTTTACGACAAGCTGTGGGATGCACACCTTGTGGATCAGCAAGACGACGGGTCAGCACTGATTTACATCGATAGGCATTTGATCCATGAAGTAACATCTCCGCAGGCTTTCGAGGGCTTGCGCCTTGCCGGTCGTTCACCGCGTCGCTTAAACGCCAACGTTGCCGTGCCTGATCATAATGTATCAACCGATCCCAACGAACGCGCATTAGAGGGTTACTCTGGAGTGGCTGACGCAACCAGCAGGGTCCAGCTTGAGACCCTCAATGACAACTGCAATGACTTCAATATCCCCCTTATCGATTTGGCGGATCAGCGCCAAGGCATCGTCCATGTCATGGGTCCTGAGCAAGGGGCAACGCTGCCTGGCATGACTATCGTTTGTGGTGATTCGCACACCTCAACCCATGGTGCATTTGGTGCACTCGCTCATGGTATTGGCACGTCGGAGGTTGAGCACGTGCTAGCGACACAGTGCTTACTGACTAAGAAGATGGATAATTTTCGCGTGGTTCTCGACGGAGAAGCCCAGCCGGGCGTTACTGCAAAGGACCTCGCTCTTGCGGTGATAGGCCAGATTGGTACGGCGGGAGCGACAGGTTGCGCTCTGGAGTTCGCCGGTTCGGCCGTGAGGTCTCTCACGATGGAAGGGCGAATGACCCTCTGTAATATGGCGATTGAAGCCGGCGCGCGCGCGGGCATGGTGGCCGTTGACCAAGTTACCCTTGACTACGTGAAGAGCCGACCCATGGCTCCAACCGGTGAGCAGTGGGAGATGGCAGAAACATACTGGCGGACCCTGCATAGCGATGCTGATGCCATCTTCGATCGTGAGCTCGTTATCGATGCATCGGCCATTGAGCCACAGGTCACTTGGGGTACATCGCCTGAGATGGTGACGTCAATCCGAGGTACGGTTCCGACCATGGACGACATGCACGATGAGACGGGCAGGAAGTCCCTCGAGCGTGCGCTGGACTACATGGGCCTTCAGCAGGGAATGAAACTTAGTGATATTCCTGTTGATATGGTCTTCATTGGCTCATGTACTAATGCCCGCATCGAAGATATGCGTGCAGCTGCAGCAGTCGTTCGCGGCCACAAGAAAGCCGACAACGTGGAGCGCGTTCTCGTCGTCCCGGGCTCGGGTCTAGTTAAGGCGCAAGCCGAAGCCGAGGGGCTTGATAAGGTATTCACAGAGGCTGGCATGGAGTGGCGTGCGCCCGGATGCTCAATGTGTCTGGCGATGAATGCAGACAAGGTTGAGCCGGGTAAGCGGTGTGCGTCGACTTCGAATCGAAACTTTGAGGGTCGACAGGGGTTTGGTGGTCGAACTCATCTAGTGAGTCCAGCAATGGCAGCAGCGGCCGCTGTTACCGGTCGTTTCACCCATCCGGCGCACGTGGAGGCCCTGTAATGGAAGCATTCAGAGTTCACAGCGGGCTGGTTGTTCCATTGGATCGTGCCAATGTTGATACTGACCTGATCATCCCAAAGCAGTTTCTGAAATCCATTAAGCGGACGGGTTTTGGTCCGAACCTGTTCGACGAGCTACGGTACCTAGATCCATTTGACGAAGCTGCGCCACGCGCAACTCGCCAGCCAAACCTAGAGTTTTCGCTCAACATGCCGAAGTACGCGGGCGCATCCATCCTTCTTAGTCGAGAGAATTTCGGTTGCGGATCAAGCCGAGAGCATGCGGTGTGGGCGCTCGTCCAGTTCGGGATTCGCTGTGTTATCGCGCCGAGTTTCGCGGATATCTTTAAGAACAATGCATTCAAAAGTGGCCTACTACCGGTCGAGCTGGATGAAGCTGTTGTTGATCGGCTGTTTCAACAAAGTGCGGATGGCGAAGGGGTTAATCTGACGATAGATCTGGGCAGCGAACAAGTAACACTGCCAGACGGTACTCAGGTCGACTTCTCAGTCGACGCTTTCAGGCGCCACTGTTTACTCGAGGGGCTGGACGACATTGGTATTACGTTGCAGCGTGAAGATGCCATCACCGCTTTTGAGCGAAACCATCAACGAACCCAGCCTTGGTTGTTTAACGAGGTGAAACTCTGATGTCGCATCGTATTTTGCTACTGCCTGGAGATGGGATCGGCCCGGAGGTGGTTGAGCAGGCAAGGCGTGTCCTCGTAGCAACCGCCGGGGTCTTTGATTTGGACCTAATGTTCGACTCGGCAGATCTCGGTGGTGTAGCAATCGACCGCCATGGAGACCCTTATCCGGAGGCGACTCGATTACTTGCGAGACAAGCCGATGCGATTCTCCTGGGCGCCGTTGGCGGCCCGAAATGGGATACGCTGCCTGCAGCCCAAAGGCCTGAGCGCGGCTTGTTGGCGATTCGTTCCGATTTGGACCTATTTTGTAATCTGCGTCCTGCCCTGTTGTACCCGCAGCTTGCGGATGCCTCTAGCCTTAAGCCTGATCTTGTCGCGGGCCTCAATCTGCTTATTGTCAGAGAGCTCACTGGAGGGATTTATTTCGGTGAGCCGAGGGGCGTGGAAACCACAGCAGACGGTGTCAGAAGGGGATTTAACACGGATGTCTACGATGAGGCTGAGATTGGTCGAATTGCTAGATTAGCGTTCCAGTTTGCTCAAAAACGAAACGGACGACTGTGCTCGGTGGACAAGGCCAATGTGTTGGAAGTGACTATGCTTTGGCGCGACGTTGTCACTGAGGTGTCCGCAGAATTCCCGGAAATCGAGTTGAGCCACATGTATGTCGACAACGCTGCTATGCAACTAGTGCGTGAACCGAAGCAGTTTGATGTGGTTCTGACTGGCAATCTATTCGGCGATATTTTGTCAGATACGGCTGCCATGTTGACTGGCTCAATCGGGATGTTGCCATCGGCCTCGCTTAATGCAGAGTCCCGAGGGTTGTACGAACCAGTTCATGGCTCCGCACCTGATATTGCGGGTGCCGGCAAGGCAAACCCGCTGGCAACCATTCTGTCGGCTGCCATGTTACTGCGCTATTCACTCGATGAGGGTCACGCAGCGGACGCTATTGAGGCGGCGGTAGAGCACGTATTAAACGGGGGTTTACGTACCCTCGATATAACGAGTAGTCCTGCTGACGCCGCGACCACGCAAGCCATGGGTGACGCCGTGGTAGCCGCTATTACAAGTCTGCCTTAATGTCTGGAGAAATTTAGTGAAGACTTACAATGTAGCCATTGTTGGTGCCACTGGCGCCGTTGGAGAGGTCCTGCTCGAGCTACTAGAGGAGCGCAATTTTCCTCTCGAAAATTTATATCTTCTTGCGTCTGAGCGATCAGCTGGCACCAGCCTGTCATTCAAAGGCAAGCGCATCACCGTTCAAAATCTGGCTGAGTTTGATTTCTCGCAGGCAGATATCGGTCTGTTCTCCGCCGGTGGCTCAATTAGCGAAGCGTTCGCGCCCAAGGCAGCGGCTGCTGGATGTGTGGTCATCGACAACACCTCGCATTTTAGGCGTGATGACAACATTCCGCTGGTGGTACCCGAGGTAAATCCTCACGCCATAGCGAACTATACTGAGACTAACATTATCGCGAACCCTAATTGCTCGACTATCCAGATGCTGGTTGCGCTGAAGCCAATTCATGACGCGGTAGGCATAACACGTATCAATGTGGCGACGTATCAGGCGGTCAGTGGCAC
>DPGN01000051.1:52287-64716 GCA_003523185.1 Halieaceae bacterium | reverse complement strand
TTTGAGGCTGGCATTAAGGTCCCGAAACTCTGTGCTACCGATACGCTTGAGTCCTTTGGATCTTGCCGGGTCTGCTTGGTCGAAATTGAGGGAAGACGGGGCTACCCCTCGTCGTGTACCACACCGGTAGAGGCGGGGATGACCGTCACGACTCAGAGCGATCAATTGGCGAAAATTCGGCGCGGTGTGATGGAGCTTTACATCAGCGATCATCCACTGGATTGCCTTACTTGTCCTACCAATGGCGACTGTGAGCTACAGTCGACGGCAGGAGAGGTGGGCTTACGCGATGTGCGTTATGGGTTCGCGGGTGAAAATCACACCCAGCTTGAGAAAGACGAGAGTAGTCCGTATTTCACGTTCGATTCGTCCAAATGCATTGTTTGCTCACGTTGTGTGCGCGCCTGTGAGGAGACTCAGGGAACATTTGCGCTAACTATTTCAGGGCGTGGCTTTGATTCTCGTGTCAGTGTAGGGCCTGAGACGAACTTTTTAGAGTCTGACTGTGTCAGTTGCGGTGCCTGTGTCGCCGCCTGTCCTACGGCTACGTTGACCGAAAACAGCATCATCGAGAGCGGAATACCTGAGCACTCAGTGACAACAACCTGTGCTTACTGTGGTGTCGGCTGTGGCTTCAAGGCTGAAATGCGAGGCCAAGAAGTGATTCGCATGACGCCGTGGAAAGATGGTAAAGCGAATGAGGGCCATGCCTGCGTCAAAGGTCGTTTTGCCTTTGGCTATGCGACCCACAAAGATCGCATGACCGAGCCCATGATTCGCGATTCGATTGATGATCCTTGGAAGCGTGTTAGCTGGGACGAAGCACTGACGTTTGCTGCCAATCGGTTGCGTGCGATTCAAGAAAAATACGGCACCAAGAGCATAGGCGCTATTTCGTCTTCACGCTGCACGAATGAGGAAGTGTGGCTGGTCCAGAAAATGGTGAGGACTGGATTTGGTAACAACAACATTGATACCTGCGCTCGCGTCTGCCACTCCCCAACTGGCTATGGTCTGAAGCAAACCTTGGGTGAGTCCGCTGGAACACAGGACTTTGCTTCCGTTGCCGACGCTGACGTGATCGTTGTGATGGGAGCCAACCCCACAGAAGCGCACCCGGTATTTGGGTCGCGCCTGAAGAAACGACTGCGAGAGGGTGCTCACCTTATCGTTATCGATCCTCGTCGGATTGAAATCGTCGGTGCGCCGCACGTGCGATCTGATCTCCACCTACCGGTTCGTCCCGGGGCGAACGTGGCGCTGTTGAATGCTATGGCGCACACCATCGTGGATGAGGGGCTAACGGATCAACGCTTTGTTGATTCACGTTGTGACAAGGTAGCGTTCAGCAACTGGCTGACATTCATTCAACAACCTGAGAACTCGCCAGAGGCCATGGAGGCCCATACCGGGGTACATGCGAATGATGTGCGTGTGGCGGCTCGTCTTTATGCCATGGGCGGAAATGCTGCCATTTACTACGGTTTGGGCGTTACCGAACACAGTCAGGGTTCAACAACGGTCATGGCGATTGCTAACCTGGCAATGTTGACTGGGAATATTGGCCGACGAGGTGTCGGTGTAAACCCACTTCGCGGGCAGAACAATGTTCAAGGTTCCTGTGATATGGGCTCATTCCCGCACGAACTGCCGGGCTATCGACCAGTGAGCGATGATGCTGTTCGTGGGAGTTTTGAAGCCGCCTGGGGCGTGACATTGGATCCTGAGCCTGGGCACCGCATTCCTAACATGTTCGAAGAAGCCTTATCTGGAGCCTTTAAAGGCTTGTACTGCCAAGGCGAGGACATTGCTCAGTCAGACCCCAATACACAGCATGTCGAAGCCGCACTTGAGTCGATGGAGTGCCTGATTGTTCAGGACATCTTCCTTAATGAGACCGCGAAGTTCGCACACGTGTTCCTGCCGGGATCTTCATTCTTGGAAAAGGACGGCACCTTCACCAATGCTGAAAGACGTATTTCGCGTGTGAGAAAGGCGATGGAGCCTCTTGCCGGAAAAGCCGATTGGCAGTCGACACTGGGTCTGGCTCAAGCGCTTGGCTGTGATTGGGACTACGAGAATCCCGAGCAGATCATGCGCGAGATATCCGCACTGACGCCAACGTTTGCAGGTGTCACCTACGAGAAAATTGAGCGTTTGGGCAGTATTCAATGGCCTTGCTGGGACGAGGAATCCGAGGGAACACCGACCATGCACGAGGAGTCGTTCACGCGTGGTTTAGGACAATTTATTGTCACGGAGTACGTACCAACGGATGAGCGATGTTCACGTCGTTTCCCACTCATCATGACAACGGGACGCATACTTAGTCAGTACAACGTGGGCGCGCAGACTCGTCGTACCGAGAATTCTGCTTGGCACGAGGAAGATGTTCTGGAGATTCATCCGGAGGACGCGCAGGAGCGGGGTATTTCCGAAGGCGAATGGGTCGGTATTTCGAGTCGCATCGGTGATACGGTTCTTCACGCCAAACTGTCGCAGCGCGTGCGCCCCGGTGTTGTTTATACGACTTTTCACCATCCTGTCTCCGGTGCAAACGTTATCACTACCGACAGCTCGGATTGGGCAACGAACTGCCCAGAGTATAAGGTGACGGCCGTACAGGTGACCCGTGTTACTCAGCCGTCTGACTGGCAAGAGCGTCAGAAGAGCTTTGATGTGAAACAGCAGCGCTTGGCGAAGGACTCTGTCGTTGGCTGAACAAGCGCACAGTGATGTGAGCGAGGCCGATCCCTCTGTGGTATCGGTGAGTCGTAGACTGCAAGAGGATGGTGCCTCCGTCGAAAACTTTGACGCGGTTGTCGCCGAAGTCCCCATTGCCATGTCATTCAATGGCATTTCATATGCAGTCATGATGGCCACGCCTTGTGACTTGGAGGACTTCATTCGTGGATTCGCCATTGGCGAGGGCATCGTCGACAGTGCACGAGCGATTTTCGACATTGACATAGAGTTCGGTGACGTCGGCGTCGCCGTAAATGCCACTGTCTCTAACGAAACGGCGCACCGGTTAAAATCTAGGCGCCGATCCATGGCCGGCCCGAGTGGATGTGGTCTCTGCGGTATTGAGTCGATCGAGCACATGACGAGAGACATATTGTCACTCCAGGCTGCCAATCTGCCGAGCCAGGCCGCACTCGATAAAGCACTCAGCGATATTCGCCATAGACAAGTGGTGTCTCAGTCCACATCAGGCGCACACGCGGCCGTCTGGTGCGATATGGATGGCAACATCGTGTCACTGAGAGAAGACGTGGGGCGGCACAATGCGCTCGATAAACTCATTGGCTGGCATAGTTTGAAAACGGCTGACGGTTTCGTACTGGTGAGTAGCCGTGCAAGTTATGAGATGGTGGCAAAAGCCGCAACGGCAGGCATTGGCATACTTGTGGCGGTTTCGGCGCCGACCTCTATGGCCATAGAGACAGCGAGGGCCGCTAACCTCAAGCTCATCGCGTTTGCATCAAACGGCCGGCACGCACTTTATTCCTGAGGAGCCTCGCGTTAGTCGCGGTTAGGACTCACTGATTCATCGAAACGTTGGTTTTTTAGGAAGGGAGCGATCAAAAGTCCCGTTAGCGTCATCGGATAGTGGGGCGACCCCCCAATGCCGATATTGTCTGAGGGGCGCTCGCCCTTAACTTTGTGAAACGTGCCGAAAAGGATGTCCCAGACAATAAATTCGCCGCCGTAATTGCAATCACCGATCTTTTTATCTGGGTAATGGTGGTAACGATGGTTATTGCCAATAGAGAACAGGTACTCCCAAAACCCCAGTTTTAAATCGATATTTGAGTGCTGGAAAAGTCCAATACTCAACTGCATAAACACTGCCACCATTACGATTTCCGCGGACGGTTGCAGCAGGGCGAAGGGAGCGGCAAAAAGTATCGCTTGCACAATGACCTCGACCGGGTGGCTGCGGATACCGTTTAGCCAATAAAGGCGTTTCACTGAGTGGTGGGTGGCATGAAAACGCCATAAAAATGCGTTTTCGTGAAGCGCACGGTGCAGCCAATAGCGAAAGAAGTCCTTAATTAGAATAAACAGCATGACTTGCACAGCACCAGGAATCTCGCTGGGCCAGAGTTCGTGACCATAGGGTTCCAGCGCCTCGACAAGTGATACCAAAAACAACACTTGAATCAGGTACTTTGCGAAACCATTCCAGAAAGCGTTAGAGATAAACATCATGACGTCAACGGTCATGTCGTTCCCGCCTTCCAGCCAATCGCGACTGAAGGGCATTAGTCGTTCAAGTGGTGCAGCAAAGAGCCCATAGACAACAGGGATCAGAGCTAGGGTTGCGATCGACGTAATCGATGCACCAGCCTCGGTAGCTTCGAACCCTAACCACATTGAGATGATAAGCGTTAAGGGAAACAGCGTGTGCGCAATGACAGCCCGCGACCACGTGCCCTCCAACCAATAGGAGGCGCGGTCTAATCGTCGCAAAAGCGTGTTCAGGGGGAGGATCAATAGGTAATGACCCAGCTCCTCAATTAGGTTCAGCGGCGCTCCCAGCCAGCGGGCTAGTCGGCTTGCAAAGACCTCATGGGATGGGAGTTCTTGGTTTCGCATCGATATTGTTCTTATGGTGCGCGTCAGTGCCAATCAGTGCTGGAGAATACAGCATCTGATCTTTCTGTCACAGAAATAGCCAAACCCAGTCTTGGACGTTGCAGTCGAGCAGGCTCTATACTGATTGCGTGTCGAAAAATGATGAGCGAGTCGATCGCAATGTATTATCGCGCTCAGTACCTCTCGTTTTCATCGCAAGTCTTAAAGTGCAGAGGTAGCTGCGAATAGCCTAAAACGCAGGTTGAAGAACAGATGAGTGCAGTTACCCAATTATCCGATGGCAGACGGCTTCGCTCTGAGCGTAGTCGTAAAGCGATGATCAACGCCGCCTTGATCTTGATCGAGGAGGGAAATTTCGCACCCACGGCTAAGCAGATCTCTGCGCGCGCCGGCGTCGGCATTCGTTCATTCTTTCGCCAATTTGAGGATATGGACCAGTTTTTTGCCGCGGTGGACGAGCATACGGTTGGGTCCTTTTGGGAGAGTTTCCTGCATGAGGGCGATCGTGAGGGGGAACTGACTGAGCGACTAGATTCAATAGTGACGACCTATGGCAAGGCATTTGAAGAGCATCGCTCACTGTTACTCGCGACAAAGTCTTTGCGCTGGAGTTCTCGGGTTTTGAAGGAAAATTACGAGCGCTACCAACAGATCTCCAGAGCCAACAAGGAGCGATGGCTGCCAGAGATAAGTCAGCTTGTTTTGGACGAGAGAGAGTTGGCCGACGCGTATTTGTCGTTCGAGATGTGGCATCGTCTGCGTGATATTCAAGGTCTGTCATGCAGCGCCGCACAGGCCGTGATTCTAAAAGCCCTGACGCGACTGCTGAATCCTTAAAGCTAAGTATTCACTGATCACGGTAGTTATCGAGAGAGAGGCTGAAGGGAGCTTGATTTGGCATATTATGTGCCATATCTTTTTTGGAACGATTTAGACATCTGTTGTATCCATGCTCAAACCAATAACAAGACTACCCCGGGGGCGTCATGTCACAGCAATTTAAGGAGCAAGGCGGAGCGGCAACCATGGACCCATCGCCATTGGTGCGTCGTCTGACCTCGAATCTTGCCAGTTACCTAAACAGCGAAAGAAAGCTGATAAAACGCCGACTGAAAGCGGAAAAGGCGAGGAAGAAAGAGGGTCGCCCTCATGTCGTTGATTACTTTCATCAAGTAGAAGACGGTTACAGCCACCTCGCGAGTCAGGTGCTTGAACAGTTTGCCGACCGCTATGACATTGAATTGCGATGCCACATGGTTCGAGGCCCTGAGGGTAAGAATGCGCCAGACGCTGCGTTGCTGCTGAAGCTCTCGCAATACGATTCGGCGCTTATCGCCGATGAGTACGGGCTGAAATTTCCAATAGGCAGTAATCTACCGAGCCCAGAGGCCGTAAGTCAGGCAAATGCATTGTTAGCAAATGCGCCTCAAGCGGATCTCCCAAGGCTCATGGCAACCGTGGGCGACGCGCTGTGGTCCGGTGATGAGGCGGCACTCGCCACACTCGCTGATGAGCATGGTTGTGCTTCACCCGAGAATACCGAGGCGAGGTTGAATGCAGCCACGGCCTTGCGCGCACAGCTGAAGCACTATTCCGGAGCTATGTTCCACTATGAAGGTGAGTGGTATTGGGGGGTCGATAGGCTTCACTACCTCGAGGCACGCTTAGCCGAACTTGGTGCAGACCGCCAGTCAGATCAGCCTTACATCACGCAATGCCCCGAGGTGTCGGTCGATGGCGTGCACAATGCTTCCGATTTAACGCTCGAGTTTTTCCCCTCACTACGGAGCCCCTACACCTCAATTGTGTTTGATGAAACCATCGAGCTTGCAGATAAGACGGGCGTCAACCTGTCGATGCGCCCGGTTCTGCCGATGGTGATGCGCGGTGTGCCTGCTACCCGTGAAAAGGGTATGTACATTTTCTCCGATACGGCCCGAGAGGCCCGCAGGCGTGGCGTTGCCTACGGCAACATGTATGACCCCATTGGTAACCCGGTGAGGCGATGCTACTCGCTGTATCCCTGGGCCGTCAGTCAAGGGAAGGGGAATGAGCTCTTATCCGGCTTCTTAAAGCATGCCTTCGCGCTGGGTGTGAACACCAATAACAATCGCGGTCTCAAGCGAGTTGTCGAGTCGGCAGGTCTGAGCTGGAGCGAGGCAAAGAAACACCTGGGAGAGACGGAGTGGGAGGCCCTACTCGAAACTAATCGACTCTCGATGTACGAGGGTGGCTTGTGGGGCGTTCCCAGCTATCGACTGATCGATGCTCAGGGACAAACCCACTTAGAAATATGGGGCCAAGACCGGTTGTGGTTAGTCGCCAGGGAAATTCGCCGCCTTCATAACGCGCGTAGCGCGAGCTAGCGGGTAAACGGCAGCATTGATGAGAGAGACCTGACTGACCGGAACTCACGACTACAGCGGCTTTACCACCTGAGTTTGGGGTTACTCGAAGCCCAGCGCTTTTGCTTCTTTAGCCAAAATAGTGGCTACGGCAGGCTCACCGCGAACGGCCTTAATGAGCCTGGCGAACTTGGGGTACGTGTCGCTGCAGACCTCATAGCCTGCATAGCTCGCGTTTACAAAGGGTGTTACCAACGCCAAGTCGGCGATAGAGAACGTACCAAACAGATAACCCTCACTGGGTAACTGACCCTCGATATAGCTCAGGAGAGGCGGCAGTTTCTTATCTATGATCGTGGCGATCAGTGCCTCATCTGGGTCTTGCTTGAAAGCACGTGGGCGCATAAAGCGCTGAAAAAAGATTCCGGCGGCGAGCTCGGCTACCGGTCCGGATGCGAAATCATCGTACCAATCAGCCATTGCCTTATCCGCTAGATCAGTCGGGGAAAAGGGAACATCCGGGTAGGCGGACTCAAGGTAGCGGCAGATCACTTTGGAATCGCCCAGTGTCAGATCTCCGTCCACCAGCGTCGGAATCTTTCCCAGCGGATTGAGTTTTTTATAGTCCTCGTCGCCCGTAAAGGGCATTTGCGTGACCATTTCATACTCAAGGCCCTTGAGCTCAAGGGTAATCAATACTTTTCTAACAAATGGAGAGCCGTGAACGCCGTGGACTTTTAGCATGAATACCTCGTTTCTTTTTGTTATCGCTGATCGTCTTTCAGTTTTTAGAATGTAGCATTTTTGATGAGTGGATGAAGTGGTCTCAGGGCTTGCATCGATTGGATGCAGCGACGAGCATTGAGTGGTTTCACTACCGTGTTAATTTTTGAGGATGCTCCAGTGGCGCAACTGACTTTCTTTTACGATCTTTCTTCCCCTTGGACCTACCTTGCGTTCAACAATGTTCAAGAGGTCATTGCAGAGACGCAGGCCACTGTGTCATGGCGTCCCTTTCTGGTGGGTGGTGTGTTCAACGCGGTCAATCAAAGTGTTTACGCTGCGCGCTCTAACCCAACGGACCCCAAAGTCATCCATAACTTCACTTGGCTTCACGAGTGGGCGCGTCTCGCGAACTTACCGTTGGATTTCCCGACAGAACATCATCCAGTGAAGTCCGTGTTACCCATGCGTATGTGCTGCGCACTTGAGCACGATCAGGAGATCCTGAAGGCTTTCACTCAAGCGGCGTTTGACGCTTATTTTGCTGACGGTCGGAATATTGATGATCCGCTCGTGATGGCTGATGTCGCAAAAAGTGTCGGCCTCGATGGTGAAGCGTTGTTAAGTAGGGCGGTTGAGCCGACGATTAAGGATCGCTTACGTGCCAATACAGAAGAAGCCATCGCAAAGGGCGCCTATGGCTCGCCCACCATGATCGTAAATGAGTCTCAGCTTTACTTCGGTAACGATCAGTTGCCGCTGGTGCGTCAGGCGCTTGTTGAATAAGGGTCGTCAGCCTAGAACAGCTTGTACCTTGGGCCTCGTGGTTTGGGAACGATGTGTGTTTCGGGAAGCTGGCACAGCCTTTCCATTTTATTGACGCTGCCATCGGCGTATTCCCAGATGAGAAAATCACCATCGCGATAGCGCCGAACGACCTTTGGTCCCCAGCCAAAAACGTAGAAGTTTAGGATCTCCTCTTCCCAAATCATTGAAGCAGAAGTTCTCATGCAAAAGTCTTTGCCAGCGGCTGTGAACAGTACGTTGCCTTCTGTGTCATTAGTGTTCAGCCCGCCGGTGCTGTTGGGCCCGTAGTCATGAATGACACCAGCGGCAGTGACAACAACACGCTCGCCACATTGCTCGACACGCTCGATATGGCCTGTTCTAGCGCCTTCTATGGCTCGCCATAGGCCGCGGATATCGTCCGCATCCTTTGGTAGAGGTTCCGTGCAGTCCCTCAGCACAGGAAGTGGGAACTGTGAGTAGCCACAGTTGGGTGTATTGCCTTTGGGGATTTCGCTTGCAGTCAATCCGCTTCCATCCAGCATCGGGAGTTCACAGTAATTGATCTGCGAGCCATCGCCCGACAAGGTGGCGGGATCGATGGTGAGAGGGGGGCGAGGCGACAAGTAGGCGAGCCAGAACAGGCCTGCAACAAGAAGGAAAAAGCCACCCAGTGTGTATTTGAGGACGCGGAACATGACTTGACTATCTCCTGAGTTGTGAGGCTCTTGGGGTTTCAGGCACTTAGGGGCGCAGGATGATGCCTTCTTCGGCACCCACGTTGCCGTCGAGCATGTCGCGAATTTTTTGTGTCATAGCTTCGGGGCCATGCGACTCCGATAATTGAATCCAGCCGCTCGCGGCCATCATAAAGTCAATCATTGCAGCCGCCATTTGGCGCATCATCGCGCCTGATCCAATGCGTTCGCGCAACACAGCGATTTGATCTGGCGCAGACCAGAATACCGGTTTCGCGCCGGGTAGATCGCGATTTGCTCCGAAGGCGCCCGCGTTCCAGTGCGTTTTACCGACGGCGCCCGAGTAGGGGATCGTATTGCCCAGTCGTGTGTGCAGTGCGGCTACCACATCGGCGTTACCAGCGACATCAAAAATGAGGGTGTCAGTTCCCACGGGTATAAGGGGTACTTCATCGTAGGTGAGAACCGTGTCATAGCAGTCCAAGCCTTCCACAAACGCCTTGTTTTTAGATGACGTAAGGCCAATCGTTTCGATTGTTCCCGAGAAGTGCTTGCGCATCAGATAACCAAAGCCCATGGCTGTCTTTGCTGACGCAGAAGTAACCACAATGCGCTTTGCGCCGTAAAAGTCATGATCCTCGCAGTAGCTTTGCATCAGGAATGACGTACCAAATAAAGGCCTGAAGAGCATGATGGCCTCTTCAAACTCCGGAGCATAGCCGGGCTCGGATTTGGTAAAGGCGTATTCGTTATAAAACGGTGGCACAACAGCCCGGCATTCACGGGCATCAGTAAATCCGCTGTGACTGACGTCGCCGGGGATCATCGTTATATGTGAGGCGATGGGTAGGAATCCGTAGATCCGGTCACCGACGATGATATCTGGATGTTTCGACTGAACGATGTCTCCATAACCCCAGCAAGGCAAGTTCGCGTAGCCCTCACTGGCGGGATAAATATCGAGGTAACGGATTAACCCTGACTTGCCCGCGAAGCCATAGCTGATGGAATTCGCTGTCATTGCAATCTTGTCGACTCGGATACAGATCTCGCCTTCGACTAGGTCATCGTTTCGTTCGGGCTGCAGTTCCACGCGCGACTGTCGGAAATCATCGATATCGAGAGAGAGGGTGTAGGCTGAGTCAGTCATAGCGAGTGTCACAGGTTGTTCCAGCGAGTCTCGACCATAGGTTATGGCATAAATAGTGTCAATAAAGGATGGTGAGCGTTGAAACGGGGAGCAGGGACGAATCAACGAGGCGAATCGTGAGGCGGATAAAACCCCGATCCTACCGTTTCGGCGTATTAGCGATGGGTTAAACTCGACACTGTGATGTTTCCTCTTATACTTCAGCACCGGCGATTTTGGGATGGGGCGTTAAGAAGCAGAAGAAGCTAGCCTAGCGCGCGCAACGACACATAACTCAGCCATAGGCCAGTTGATAAACAGTAAGCGAGCAACTCAGGACTGAGCCTTCTGGAAACGCTCCGAACTACGCATAACGTGTTGAACAAATGGCGCGTTGAACGAAGAGCGCAGTAAACGAATAGAAAGGTACGTGAACCGATGAACATGATGGACGCAGTCATTCTGCCAATGCACCCAGAAGGGCGGAAATTTGTGGCAATTTTTGCCGTGATTGCTCTTATTTTGGGTCAGATCTGGGAGCCCTTGTTTTGGGTGGGACTAGGTATCACGGTCTGGTGTTATTACTTCTTCCGAGATCCCGAGCGGGTCGTGCCTCAAAGCGAGAATTTTATCATTTCGCCCGCGGACGGTGTGGTATCGCTTATTCAAGAAGTAACACCACCCGCTGAGATGGGGTTGGGTGACGAACCGCTGACCCGTGTGTCAGTCTTCATGAATGTCTTCAATTGTCACGTAAACCGAGCATGTATCGATGGCACCGTAACTAACGTGACGTATCACCACGGGAAGTTTTTAAACGCTTCTCTCGATAAGGCGTCGGAGCATAACGAGCGCAATTCCATCACGATTTCCAGAGATGATGGTCTCGCTATCGGAATCACACAGATTGCGGGGCTCGTTGCTCGGCGCATCGTCTGTTTTGTCGAAGAAGGCGCGAAACTGAGCGCCGGCGATCGCTTTGGACTGATTCGCTTTGGTAGCCGACTCGATATTTATCTTCCACAAGGTGTGGGCCCAGCCGTTTGTCTCGGTCAGAAAACCGTGGCGGGTGAAACCGTGTTAGCACACTTAGACCAACCGCAGGCTCGCCTTGGGGTTGCCAAGTGACCGAGCCACTCGATCGTGATCTGACGCAAGCCAAGGGCCGTGTAAGGCCATTGGCGCTGCTGCCCAACTTTATGACGTTGGGCGCAGTTTGTGTGGGTCTGACGTCGGTGCGCTTTGCACTGGACGGTCGCATCGACATGGCGGTAATTGCACTCGTGGTCGCCATGATTCTGGATGGTCTTGATGGTCGTCTTGCGCGCGCGCTCAACTCGACTTCGCGCATAGGTAAGGAATTGGATACGTTGGCTGACTTTTTTAATTTCGGCATCGCACCGGGTCTGATCCTGCATTTGGCGTTGTTCAGTGATTCGACCCGAGTTGACTTCACATGGGTTGCGATCATGGTTGTCGCTGCCTGCTGTGCCTACCGATTAGCGCGTTTTAATGCCAACGAGGACTCCGATCCAGCCCAAACGTTTGAAGGGGTACCGGCACCGACACTCGCCTTACTGACCCTCATGCCGGTTTATCTTTACCTGCTTGAGTTCAATTTCGTGACACAGTCCCCGGGTTTGATATCGGCCTACCTCATTTTTTGTGGTTTCCTTGCTGTATCGCAGGTACCAACGGTTTCACTCAAGTCGTTCAAAATCCCCTCGGCCTACATGTTTATTGTCGTTCCGATGATGATCATGCACATGGCAAGCCTGCTGATTTATCCGTGGGAGACGCTCACGGTAATGAGTCTACTATATCTCGTTTGCATGCCCTTTTTTGCGATTCGGCATCGCTCACTGACCGAAACAGACTGAATCTCTCCGACGCTAGCCTCACCAAGTGAATACAGATGTTGCTTGAGAAATGCCTCAGCGAGAGCGGTATTCGGCAGCCCTATTTAAAAGTGGTTACTTTTGTGTACAGTCGCTAAAATCTCGCCAGTTTCTGGGGGCTTACGGTGAACACAGCATCGTAGGCGTCATAGTAAAAACAAAAAAATAAAGCGCATACAAAACAAAGCAGGTAACCAAATGATTGCACGTCATATCTTTGATTCTGACCACGATGTGTTCCGTGATGC
>DPGN01000051.1:50208-52131 GCA_003523185.1 Halieaceae bacterium | reverse complement strand
CGCAACTTTTGGTACAAGGCGGGAGAACAGGGCATGTTGTGCCCGGGCGTTTCCGAGGAGTACGGCGGTGTCGGCGCGGACTTCCGCTACAACATGGTGATTGCGGAAGAGGTATCCCGTTTGGGTTTAACTGGGATCGGGTTTTCGCTACACAACGACGTCACAACACCCTACTTAACCAACGTTGCCAATGAGGCGCAAAAGGAAAAATTTCTGCCCCGCTGTGTCTCAGGCGATTGCATTGTCGCTATTGCAATGACCGAGCCCGGAACAGGTTCTGACTTGCAAGGCATTAAGACGTCGGCTGTTGATAAAGGCGATCATTACCTGCTGAATGGATCGAAGACCTTCATCACCTGTGGTCAACAAGCGGATATCGTGCTGGTTGTTTGTCGAACTAATCAGGATCCGGCAGCAGGCGCTAAGGCGTTTAGTATTCTCATTGTTGAAGATGGCATGCCGGGTTTTGAGCGCGGTCGCAATCTCGATAAGTTGGGTCAAAAAGCGCAGGACACGTCCGAACTATTTTTCAACGATGTCAAAGTGCCGAAAGAGAATTTGCTGGGCGAAGAGGGCATGGGTTTCATCTACCTCATGCGAGAACTACCTCAAGAGCGTCTGAGTATTGCTGTATCGGCCATGGCGAGTTGCGAGGCGGTAATAGAGCAGACAGTCAACTACGTGAAGGAGCGCAAAGCCTTCGGTAAGCGCATTGCTGAATTTCAGAACACACAGTTCACGCTAGCGCAGTTGCAAGCTGAGGTGACCTCTATGCGGGTCTTCATTGACCGATGCGCCGAGTTGCTGCTCGAGAAAGAATTGACGACGGTCGATGCGTCCAAAGCAAAATTGTTGGCCACGGAACTTCAGGGGAAAGTCACTGACCAGTGTGTTCAGCTACACGGTGGTTACGGTTACATGTGGGAATACCCGGTGACGCGCGCCTACGCGGATGCGCGAATTCAACGTATCTACGGTGGCACCAGTGAAGTGATGAAGCTCATTATTGGTCGAGACTTACTGTCCGATTAACGGATAGATAGCAAACAAAAAGGGCAGCCTAAGCTGCCCTTTTTTGTGGGTTATTGAAGAGCGCTACCACATGGCCACGGGGTTAATGATCATTTGAACTGCCCCTTTCAGACGCGCCTGGCCAAGAACAAACATGAACTCGTGAACGCTTTCATCGGCTAATCGTCCCGTATTCATTGTCTCGAGGATGTAAATACCGTGCTGTTTCAGGAGAACGACGTGGTCGTAAAAGATTTTGTCACCTGCACGCGGTGGCACGGCGCCCAAGCCCCAAGTGTCAGCACCCACGGCCATGGGTTTGAGCCCAGCTAAAAAGACTGAGGCTTCGTTGGTAATACCCGGGATACTTCCGGCCCACAGTGAGGGGTTTTGTTTGAGCGTCGCATCGGTGTAGCCAGTGTGGAGTAAGACAACATCGCCTTCACCAACCGTGACTCCCTGAGACTTCATGGCAGCTTTGATGTCGTTTGACGTGATGGGTTGTCCGGCTTGAAGTGAATCCACACCCATTTGCTTGGCAATATCGATCATGACACCGCGCCCGACCATCGGCGGGATGCCGCTAATGTCGAGTTTCGTAAGGCCGGTGATAATGGAAAAATCTTTGCCTTGGTTACAGTTGTAGAACTCGCCGGCCTCACCCATGTGCCCTAAGCCATCGAGCTGTGGTCCCGTACCAAGCCACATTTGTAAGACGTCATCGTTTGAGCTGGCTTCCCAGCCCACACCTAAGTCCGCGTTGAACTGCTGGTTTGGTTGAACAACCTGGAGTTGGGTATAGCGAGGTGGATAGGCTGGCATGCCTGGCTCGATAACGATACCAAGTGGGTGGCTAATGCCTTTTTTGACGAGTTTTGCAGCCGCCGCTGTGCGTTCAGGGGTCACTCGATT
>DPGN01000051.1:23792-49997 GCA_003523185.1 Halieaceae bacterium | reverse complement strand
AAGACTGGTTCTAGCGAGATTGACGATAAAGCTCATGATGATTCCTTTTATTGTTGTGAGTCGCTTTGTTTGTCGACGAGATAGACAAGCTGATCACTAAAAGTGGTCGCTGCCTCGTCACCATCACAACATAACGCGGGTCACCGCTAGGGCCAAGTGGTGATAGTGATGCCAGTCCCAACTGATGGTCAGCCCATGAGCGACAAGTGGCTCTGATTAATCGTGATGCTGTTGAGTAATCAATGCATCCCTATACGCTGTTTACAGATTGCATCAGGTCACTCTTGGTGCGAGCATCGTTGCCTTCGCAAGTAAGGGGTAGGTGATGAGCAAGGGTGCGTTAGAGGGAATTAAAGTGGTCGAAATAGCAGGGATTGGGCCAGGTCCTTGTGCGGGAATGATGTTGGCAGATATGGGGGCAGAGGTAACTGTCATAGATCGCCCAGTGTCGGACTCCGAGACGGCAGCAGCCTTTGCAAAATACACCATCTTTAACCGCGGCAAAAAGTCAGTTGCGTTGAATTTAAAGGACTCTGATGCCGTCGTTGCACTTCTTAAGTTAATCGATACCGCAGACGTGCTGATTGAAGGTTTTCGGCCGGGGGTTATGGAGCGATTGGGTCTTGGCCCTGAGGTGTGTTGCGAGCGCAATCCCAAGCTGGTCTTCGGCCGCATGACGGGGTGGGGACAAACCGGCCCGTTATCGCATGCGGCAGGGCATGACCCGAACTATATTGCCCTCACCGGTGCACTATGGGCGGGGGGTAGTCACGAGCACAGACCGACAGCGCCATTGACCCTCATCGGTGACCTAGGCGGTGGCACCATGATGCTGGTATTTGGTGTTTTGAGCGCAATTATCCACGCGCAAAAAACGGGCGAAGGTCAGGTGGTGGACGCAGCGATTACTGATGGTGCTGCTTATATTTCGACGCTGTTGTGGGGGATGCACAATTCGGGACAAATGACGGATGTACCTGGTTCTGGGTGGGCTGACTTTGGTTCGCCTTGGCACGATACCTATCGGTGCTCGGATGGTGAGTACATCACCGTGTGTGCGCTGGAACCTCAGTTTTATGCATTGCTTATTGATGGTTTGAATCTCAATGATGACCCGGTGTTTGCCAATCAGTGGGACAAAGAGCAGTGGCAGGCTGGTAAGGAAAAGTTCCGCAGTATTTTCGCCGCTAAAACCCGTCAAGAGTGGTGTGACAAATTCGAAGGAACCGATGTTTGTTTCGCACCGGTGCTTAACTTTTCAGAGGCCCTCGAACACCCACATAACATCGCTCGTGAGACCTTTTTTACCCGAGACGGGATTGCTCAGCCAAGCCCCGCGCCTAAGCTGAGCGCAACGCCGGGTGCTGCGGGTACGGTGCCGACACCTGGTACACATACCGCTGAAGTGTTGGAGGCTTTAGACCTCGATTCTGAGACACTAAGAAAGTTGGTTGGTTAATAGAATAAAGGCGGGATTTGCCCGTCGTTGGGGAAAATTCCAGTGAAGGAACAACTATCGGATCAAGGTCTTTTAAAGACACAAGCCTTCATTAATGGTCAGTGGGTTGATGCCCATGACGGCGCAGCCATCGATGTCACGAATCCAGCGACCGGTGAGGTCCTTGCCAGTGTCGCTAAAGTTGGAGCTACTGAAACTGCGCAGGCTATTGAGGCTGCCCAGAAGGCAATGGAGAGCTGGAGGAATTTGCCGGCCAAGGCTCGCGCTAACATTCTCCGAGACTGGTTCAATATCATCATGGCCCATCAGGAAGATCTTGCGAGAATCATGACCCTTGAACAGGGCAAGGTCATTGCTGAGAGCCGCGGTGAGTTGGCGTACGGCGCATCCTACATTGAGTGGTTTGCCGAGCAGGCGAAACGCATCGATGGTGACGTGATACCCGGCCCCAGCCCAGACAAGCGTATTGTGTGCATCAAGCAGCCCGTAGGTGTCTGTGCTGCCATTACCCCTTGGAACTTCCCCAATGCCATGATTACGCGCAAGGCAGCGCCTGCGCTGGCAGCGGGGTGCTCGATTGTGATTAAGCCGGCGAGTGAAACGCCCCTATCGGCTCTAGCCTTGGCTGAGCTTGCCAAGCGAGCGGGTATTCCCGACGGTGTATTGAACGTCGTTGTAGGTAGCTCTGGCGATATCGGAAGTGAGCTGACTTCAAATCCTATCGTGCGGAAACTCTCGTTCACCGGGTCAACGGAAGTCGGGAAATTACTTGAAGCTCAGTGCGTCCCGACCTTGAAGAAAACGTCGATGGAGTTAGGCGGGAACGCGCCGTTCATTGTCTTTGAGGATGCGGATCTCGACTCGGCGGTCCAGGGCGCGCTCATTTCTAAGTACCGTAACAGTGGTCAGACCTGTGTCTGTTCCAACCGGATTTTGGTGCAGGCCTCGGTTGCCGACGCGTTTGTTGAGAAGCTGGTCGCAGCCACTTCGAAGCTCAGTCTCGGCAATGGCCTTGCTGAGGGCGTTGATTTGGGTCCACTGGTCAATAACCGAGCGGTACACGATGTCGATGCGTTGGTAAAAGCAACGGTGGAAGCGGGCGCTACGGTCGCGCTCGGCGGGGCACCCAGCGAATTGGGTGGCAATTTCTATCAGCCTACAATTCTCACCCATGTCACGCCTGACATGGCTGTGTTCCGGAATGAGATATTTGGCCCCGTAGCGCCCGTGACTGTGTTCCAGACGGAGGAAGAGGCGATTGCTCTGGCTAACGACACGGAGTTCGGATTGGCGAGTTATTTTTATACTCGTGATATTGGTCGCGTATGGCGCGTTAGTGAGGCGCTCGATTACGGCATTGTCGGCGTCAACGAGGGCATCATTTCAAACGAAATGGCACCCTTTGGTGGCGTTAAGGAGTCCGGCTCCGGTCGCGAGGGCTCCAAGTACGGCATCGATGATTACCTGGAGATCAAATACGTTCTGATGGGCGGGCTGGCATAACAGCCCACCGATCAATCGATCTATCCGCCCATTTACTCCGCTTCGAATCGCACGTTATCGATTCGGAAGCGGGTTCCATTATGGTCTGAGCCCGCAATAACGATTCCAGTATTCACACGTGCCAAGTTCAACCCGGAATTTGTAAACAGAGAAACTGGAAGTTCAATGGTTTGCCAATCATCACCGGGTGCGACTTGCACATTGATGAAATTAGAAAAGCAGCCCTCTGCATAGAAACAGTCGAGCTTGACCCAATAGTTATTTGGACCCTCAACGTGCTTAAGATCGAATACAAACCGGCCTCGTTGATAGTCGGTGAGATCTAAAGGGTTTGACGATTCAACGAATACGGCTGCAGCGACTGAATTAGGCTCATGAAAAACCTCAAAAACCTCTGCCCGATCGACGTCATTGACCAGAGACCAGCTAATACTAGGGCACTTAAAGCCGCCATCATTAATGCACAGGCCATATTGGATGGCTTCGTCATACCCTCGTACGCCCAGGTCGAAAGCGTCATTGAAACTGCCATTCTTGAAAACCCAGAAAGGATCCGCGTTTGGATTACCGCCTCCCGTTCCACCCCCCGAGCCAGAATCCTCGACAATGCCCGACTCGGTATTATTTGGGTCTTCCGTCAGTGTTGGGAGATCCTGAGTATCGGCGTAAGACAATCCATAGCCACGATCAAAGAGGTCAGCGGCGACGGGCGCTTCTGCATTTGATGGATTGATATCGCCACCGGGCCAGCTGAAACTGAGGCGACCGGTCATGTCGTACACCATATTTCCCTGAATATTGGTAAACAGCACATCGGCGATGCCGGCCGCTTCAGTGCCCGGCAGCCAGCTCGCTACGAGGGCATCAGATAGGTTTAGCTCGGGATTAATAAACATAGGTCTACCACTCATCAGCAGCGTGATGACCGGGATACCCGACTCTCTCAGGCCCTGTACTTGGTTCAAGACACCACTATCACCCCAGTCGAGATTTTGGAGATCGCCGTTGCCCTCGGCATAGGGCTGTTCTGAAAGAACAACGATGACCGCGTCGGGCGTGGTCGAAAAACTGCCCGAGGCCGAATAGTCCAAAGCGCCACCCGCTGCTTCAACGGCATCCGTGAAAGCATCGCGAATGGTTGTAGCGCCAGGAAAATCGCCATTGGTTGTACCTGTTCCCTGCCAGGTGACAGACCAACCACCCGCTTGCAGTGGCACGCTGTCTGCCGCACTACCGACGAGCAAAATACGTTGGTTTGGACGTAGTGGTAAGACCTGACCGTTATTTTTCAAGAGTACCTGCGAGCGGCGAACTGCTTCCCTCGCAATTTCGCGGTGGGCAGCGCTACCGACAACCTCGACGGGTTGTCTGGCTGGATCAAAGTTGCGATCGATAAGCCCCAGTTTTTGTTTGAGTTCGATAATGCGTGTCACGGCTTCGTCGATGCGAGTTTCTGACACCTGACCTGTCTCAATCTGATTGATGAGGTTGTTTCTGAACGCGCGCCATTGTGTTGGGACCATCACCATATCGATACCGGCATTGATCGCCTGGGCGCAGCTGGTATCCGAGCATCCCTGGACCTGCCCGATGCCGTTCCAGTCTGAAATAACCATACCGTCGAAGCCTAATTGCCCACGAAGAACATCGGTGAGCAAGAATTTTGATCCATGGACTTTTACACCATTGACGCTGTTGAAGGTGGCCATGACCGTATCCACAGCGGCATCAAATGCGCCTGTGTAGCCCGATCCGTGCTGAGCTAGGAGCTCTACAGTGCTCAGTTCTGTGTTGCCTTGGTCTCTGCCTGCGGTGGTGCCACCGTCGCCAATAAAATGCTTTGCTGTGGCAGCGAGGCCTTCACCTTCGATTCCTTCAACCATGGCCCGGCCATAGGCTTCCACGAGATCTGGGTCATATGAATAGCTTTCGTAGGTTCGACCCCATCGGTAGTCTTTTGCTTGTGCAAGCGTTGGCGCAAATGTCCAGTCAATGCCGGTTGCGGCGACTTCGCGCGCTGTTGCTACTGCAATTTCACCGATCAACTGTGGATCGTTAATGGCACCCAAACCGATGTTGTGCGGAAAAATCGTGGCGCCGCGGACGTTGTTGTGTCCATGAACCGCATCAGTGCCCCAGATGATGGGAACACCTAGGCTACTGGGCGAAGTTTCAAGTGAGGCTGCTCGTAGTGATCTGGCGTAGGCGAGCCACTCCTCGGGTGTGGCCGCGCGATTGCCATTCGGATGGCTACCACCGCCATTTAGCACACTCCCAATACCGTACTCCGTAATTTCTTCTGGAGTGATATAGGCAATCTCAGGCTGAATCATTTGACCCACTTTCTGGGCAAGCGTCATGGCCTCGACAATTTCGGTTGCGCTTGCACTGAACAAATCGAACTGCGCTGCTACTACGGTGACTGTGCGAGTCACCTGACTCGAGTTTCCTGCCGCGTCCGTGGCCGTGTAAGTCAAGGTATAAACCCCGGGTTCAGAACCGACTTCACCGCTCACGATAACATCGACTGAGCCGTCAACGTTGTCTTGCGCGGTCGCTCCTTGCTCTTCGTAGGCCTCACCTTCGTTGATTTGTACTGCAGCTTCACCATTAAGTGTTATCACCGGTGCCGTGGTATCGGGTGTCACGACGGTCGGAGGCAGAGAGGAACCGCCGCCACCGCCGCCGCAAGCACTTAGAATTGAGAGACAGAGGGTGAAGCTGAGTAGCGAGCGCATTGGAATCATAGTTTTAAGCCCTGAGCGGATCGCGCCACGTTGCCGACAAGCGGTTGGCAACTCAATGCTAATGGGATTAAACGGACCCAAAAAGCGACCCATGTTCGTTGTAGATTGTTGGACCATCAGTCGTTGGCCTGTGCGGCAGGATAGAGGGGGCTGTATGGAACGCACAGGTCAGTGCCTTTGTGGGCAAATAAAACTAACCATCAATGACGACAATGCTGAATTGGATGTGTGCCACTGCAAAAACTGTCAGTTGCAGTCGGGCAGTGCCTGCGCGCCGTTTCTCGCAGTAGCGCTCGATAATTTGAGCGTCGATGGGGACCCAAAGTGTTTTGCTGATCGCGATACGGTGAGTAGTCGCACGGTACGCCGACACTTCTGCAGTGATTGTGGGTCTCCAGCCTATGTGGTTGTGGAACGTGCCCCAACGACCGCCTATGTGTTCTCAGGGTTGCTAGAACAGACATCGGACTTGCGGCCCAAGGTTCATGGGTGGACGACAACCAAACACGCGTGGGTCGAGATTACAGAGGGCGGACTGCAATACGACATGGATTCAGGGCTTTCACCCCGCTAGCATTAGGAGCTGGTGACGGTATGATGCATCACCATAAGAGGGCGTATCGCGAGCGCTTGAGTTCACGTGTCAGGTCCTCATAAAGAGACAATCAACAACACAAGCAAACAATAAGAGGTTAATTCGATGACGGATTCAGACGCTCGCGTCGCGGCCTATTTGCAACAAGCGGCTCAGGAAGCATGGAATGTTAAGGGAATGGGGAACGACCTTCCTTGCCGAAAAATCGAGCGAGTCGGCATCATCGGCGCAGGGACGATGGGCGGCGGTATTTCAATGAACTTCGCATCGGCCGGTCTTCCGGTGACTATCGTTGAGACAAAACAGGAGGCGCTTGATCGCGGGCTGATAACGATCCGTAAAAATTATCAGCGTAGCGCTGATCGTGGACGCTTCCCGCAGGAAGAAGTCGATATTTGCATGAACTGCTATACCCCCTCGTTAGACCTGTCTGCTTTGGCTGACTGCGATCTCATTATCGAGGCGGTATTCGAAGACATGGACATTAAGAAGTCCGTCTTCAGTCAACTCGATAAGATCGCTAAACCTGGCGCAATACTTGCCACCAATACGTCAGCGCTCAATATCGACGAAATCGCTTCGGTCACTACGCGACCAGAGGATGTGATTGGCCTGCACTTCTTTTCTCCGGCGAACGTCATGCGCCTACTTGAAATTGTGCGGGCCGAAAAGACTGCAGACGATGTCGTCGCGACCTCGGTGGACCTCGCTCGTCACATTGGCAAAGTGGCGACCTTGGTTGGGGTGTGCCCGGGTTTTGTAGGCAATCGAATCTTATTTGCGCGTCAATATCAGGCAAACGCCCTAATCTACGAGGGCATTATGCCTTGGGATATTGACGCCGCTTTCAACGAGTTTGGATTCAAAATGGGACCTTTCCAAATGTCCGATCTAGCCGGTTTGGATATTGGCTGGAAGAAAGGCGCGAAGACCGCTAACCCCATTCGCGATGCGCTCTGTGAGCTCGATCGGCGTGGTCAAAAGACGGGCGCAGGCTATTATGATTACGACGAAAATCGAAAAAATGTACCGTCTGAAATCACTGCAGGGATCATTCGTGAAATCACCGGCGCGGGTGATGCGACCTTGTCACCAGAAGCCATTATCGATCGTTGCGTGATACCCATGATCAATGAGGCTCTCGCTATTCTGGAAGAGAACAAAGCGCAGAGACCCAGCGACATCGATGTAGTGTGGATCAATGGTTATGGCTGGCCTTTGGACAAGGGTGGCGTCATGTATTACGCCGATATGCTGGGAGCCGAGAAAGTGCTCGCTGTCATGAAAGACCTAGCCGCTAGTGATCAGTCCATTCGTGTATCACCATTACTCGAAGAGCTCGTATCCACAGGTGGTCGGTTCGTCGATATCGATACCGGAGGATTGAAGGTTTAGGCGTAGCGCCGATTTCCTCGAGGTAGCCATAGTGTGAACCAAGCTCAGACTCAAACCGGATCATTCACTCAGTTCTTCTCACGAACGGTGACAGACTCGGATCGTTTATTCTGGCTACTGAATGCGGGAGGCTGGATTGGTCTTTCGGTCGTTACGCTGGTGAGCCTGTCTCTTCCGTATGATCAGTTGGAATTCGCTTACATTGCACACAACCTCATCCAGTCCGTGGGGGGCTTTCTCCTGTGCGCGCCTCTAAGGACAGCCATTAAGCAGTCATGGTCATGGAGCCCCTGGAATAGGGTGCTCACGGCAAGTGCACTCACAGTTATTGGTGCCGCAGTGTGGACAGCTTTTCGCCTGCAGTTGCTCATGACGTTGACCGATGAGACAGGCTTGTGGGGTGATTTTGGCGGCTGGTTTTTCGCATCTCTTTTCGTTTTTCTCGCCTGGGTTCTGCTGTACCACCTCGTAAAGTTTGCGCAGCTTCTTCAGGGCGAGAAAGAGACGTTGCTTGTTCTGGAGGCGGGTCGCCGAAAGGAGGCATTTAAGCTGGTCTCGGCTGAGTCGGCTGCGCGAGAAGCGCAATTAAAATTGCTTCGCTACCAGTTGAACCCACATTTTCTATTCAACACCTTGAACTCCATCGCATCACTGGTGAGCACTAAGCGCAGCCAGGATGCGCAGAGCATGATTGCGGAGTTGTCGACCTTTCTTCGATTCTCTCTTGAGTCCGACAGAAACATCACAATCCCGCTGAGAGATGAAATAGAGGCGCTTGATCTCTATTTGCGGATCGAGCAGGTGCGCTTCTCGGACCGCTTAATTGTTGAGCAAGAGATCGATCCTCGTGCGCTTCCAATACAGGTCCCCAGTCTGCTTCTTCAGCCGCTAGTGGAGAATGCAATTAAGCACGCTATCGGCCGAGCTGAAGAGGGTGGACACATTCTCATCACCGCAAAGTTAACGGACCAACAATTGGTCTTAAGTGTTGAAGATAGTGGCTCCGGCGAAGATGAAAAGCAGCCCGAACTCTCAGATTTGTTCGAGACGCCCAGGTTTGGGCTGCGAAGTACAGCAGAGCGGCTAGAAAATTTATACGGTGACGGCTTTAGCTTCAACGCATCGACCTCTCGATTGGGTGGTTTGAAGCTTGCGCTACACTTACCCACGAGAGGCAATCCAAAATGACACAATCTTTGCGGGTTCTAATTGTTGATGACGAGCCGCTCGCACTTGATTACATGGAGACGCTCCTAGAATCGGTGCCTGATGTGAATATCGTGGGTCGATGCCGGAGTGGACGGGAAGCTTTGGCGGCGCTTCAGCAACAGACGGTCGATCTGATGTTTCTAGACATCCAGATGCCGGGTTTGAATGGGCTGGATGTGGTCAAGCGATGTCAAAGTGACGTTATGCCCGTTGTGGTATTTGCTACTGCTTACGACGAGTACGCCGTCCGAGCATTTGAAGCTAATGCTGTTGATTACCTACTCAAACCATTCGTGGCAGAGCGTGTTAGCGAAGCAGTTCTGCGTGCAAAGGATCGCTTGTTATCCGTTGCCCTGCAAAGTGGTAAAGAGGCAGCAGTAGCGGCCATCGCAGGTCTCGAGGGCGGTAGTGAGTTGCTGGCGGGTGACGCGCAAGATAAGCCGACACGACTGCCGATTAAGGATGGCCCGCATACGCACCTCGTTGAACTGGAGACGATAGACTGGATTGACGCGGCGGGGGATTACATGTGTGTGCATGCGGGCAATCAGACTTACATTCTTCGCTCAACGATGAAAGAGTTAGAGAAAAAGCTCACGTCAGAGTTCGTCCGCATTCATCGATCAACCATTGTGAACCTCAATAAAGTTCGCTCCGTCGATGCGATACCTAAAGGCGAATGCCTATTACACCTTGACGATGACGTCAGTTTAAAAGTTAGTCGAAACTACCGATCCGCCGTTCAAGACCTCATGGGATAAGCCGGATTTAGGCGCTTTCCCACTTGTCTCGCTCAGAGTCCTTATCGTCGCGTTTGTATTAAGTGATGCGGCGCGATGTGGGATAAAGCAGGCTACTAAATCTAACTAAACCGTCAAAAATTCAAATGGGGTTACTCATGGTTGATCGTTTGTATCGTCACAGCCGTCTCTTAGGTATCGGGCTCATCGCTGCGCTCATTAATGCGTGTGGGGGTGGAGGCAGCAGTGCTGTTTCACCCGAGACAACTGCCTTCTATGTGGAGGAGACAGAGGAAGAGTGGGGACTCGTTTGGTCTGATGAATTTGACGGCAGTAGTGTCGACGAGAGCAATTGGACGTTCCAGCTCGGTGATGGCTCCGATTATGGTTTGCCAGCTGGCTGGGGAAATGGCGAGCGGCAGTGGTACCAGCCTGACAACGCGACCATTGGTGTAGCTGACATTGACGGGCAGGACGAGAGCGTTCTTGTCATCACTGCTAAAGAGGAGCAAGCGGGTGGTTTGCCCTACACCTCCTCGCGAATGCGCTCGATCGGCAAGTTCGATTTCAAATACGGTCGAGTTGAAATGCGTGCGAAGGCGGCAGCGGGCCAAGGCCTGTGGTCTGCCATTTGGATGATGCCATCTGACTCACCGTACGGTACTTGGGCTGCGAGTGGCGAAGTGGATATCATGGAGGTGGTCAACGCGGGCACGGAAAACCAAGGCGTTTTCATGGCTGCACACCATGGCTTCGAGTGGCCACAGAATCAAATTGTTACAGCGCCAGCTGATGTTGATGATGCATCGCAATGGCATACCTACGCGTTGGAGTGGAGCAGTGACTTTTTGCGGTGGTACGTGGACGGCGAGCACTTGCGCACGGTAAAGGCGGAGTCGTACTACAGCTATTTCTTCAAGGATAACGAGTCAGGTTATGAGTTGGCTGCCGATCCATCGGCACCGTTTAACCAAGACTTCCATTTGATTGTTAACCTCGCGGTTGGTGGTAACGGACCTGTATGGGTCAATAACGCGGATGTCGATGGTTCTACCTTGGAAGTTGACTACATTCGAGTATACAAATGCCAAGAAGGGGCGCCTGGCGGCGTTGGTTGTAATGAGAATGCCAACCGGGATGCCGAAGACCCTGCTACGCCAGACGCGTTTGTCCCCGGACCATCTGAGGCTTACGCGTACGAGTCTGTACTGTTTGGTGACGCCGGGCTAGAAACGCTTACGTGGCCCTCAGGTGAGCGCGAGCTTGTTGCTGAGGTTGGTTTCGCCAACGACGGCGCTATTGCGGTGTCAGCGGATGAAGCTGCGGTAAGCATTGTTAGCACAGGTGGTGGTAACGCTGTAATCAACGCTGCAGATGATCTCCCGTTTGAACTGACCAATTTTTATGGCGCTGGTGAGCTGAAGTTTGAGATGTATATTGATTCTAGCGGTACCGCACCGTTTAGTGATTTGCTGATCAAGATGGACAGCGGTTATCCGGCGTTCGGGCAGCAGACGTTGTCTGTATCGGACTTGCCCAAGGACGAGTGGTTCTCCTACAGCATTCCGGTAAAAGACTTTGTGAATACCCCCAACGGTACCGAAGGTGCGCTCAACCTCCAGTCGGTTATAAATTTGATGGTGGTAGAGCCTACGGCAGCAGCGTCGCTCAAACTGCGTAATATAAGCTTGAAGTGCGGTACGCCTTATAAGCGAGGGTGCGGCATCAAACCGCCCGCGGTTGAGGGTGATGGGTCTACGTTGGTCGTGCTCGATGAGCTCGGTCTAGCGGGTGGCTACTGGTCATTGCTGGGCATTGGTGCTGCGGACTCGCGCGACGACTTTGCGGTGCCTTACTACGAATCTAATAGCCTGAATCACATCACGTGGAGTAACAACTCCGAGGGTTTACTTGTTACCTTTAACCTCAACGCCTTCGGTGTCTGGTACGTACGATCACCTGAGCCAGGGGTGGATCTCTCAGCCTATGAAGATACGGGCGTATTGCGCTTTGAGCTCAAGGCTCCAGAGCCAACCCTTGATGCAGGCTTAACTTTCAAGGTGGAAAATACCTACCCGCAAGGCACGGGTGAGATGTCCCTCTCGCCCTACATTTCCGAAATTGTGCCCAACGAATGGTTCTTGGTGGAGATTCCAGTCCCAGACTTGCTGGCCTCACCCAATTTAGGACCAGATGGTAATGCTCTGGGTGCGACTCTTGATATCGAGGCGGTTCAAACAGCCTTAGCATTGTATCCAGTAGAGCCACAAGCTGGTCTCTCTTTTGAAATTAGAAACGTGCGTTATGAGAATGACCCAGTTGCGCTGGGGTGCCCTGCGCCACCGAAGCTACTAGGCGCCGCAAACATGGAGTTTTCATTTGGAGGCACGTCTATTACGAACGGTGTGTATACCTGGCCACAGGGTGCGCCGAATGGTGATGGTTGGGGTGGTTTTGCGAATAGTAATGAGGACCTCTTTCCCATGGAGTTCCCAAATGGTGGATTCTATACATTCGATGCTGGGGTCCCCTCGTTCGACGTTGATGGCCCTGCCAATGTAAGGTTCGTCGTGGAGTTTGCGCCGCACCCAAACAACCAGCCTTCTCATTCTACTGACTTGGTCACGATCGACAGTGCCGAGCTTAAGAGGTACACGGCACAGATTCCGCCTCTATCATTGCCTGCTAACACATTCAACAACGGCCCGTTGTTTTATGTTGCCACAGGTGGTGTTGGCGTCGAGTTGGCAAATGTTAATGTCTATCGCTATCGCGACGCATGCGATTTGATTGCAGCAACATTTGGTGAGAACCAGTTCGGTAATACCACGTATGACAGCGACACCGGGGCCTTTGAGTTCCCAAGCTCGGCAGAGGGCTGGGGTGGATTTGGAAATTCTGAGGAGGACTTGTATCCAATCGAACTCCCGCGTGGTGGCAAGATTACATTCAGCGCCGCGATACCGGACCCAGGCGATGGCTCAGATCCAGTGCCAGTAGACGTTCGATTTGTATTCGAAAAGGCACCGCACCCCGACAACGAGCCGCTGTTCGCGACAGATGCCGTCACTGTGACAGGTACGGACGTGGTGGAGTATGAAATCGTAGTTCCGGCACTAGAAGGATTTGTTTATAACAACTTCCTCATGTACCTAAATACGCGCGACGCGCCGGTCATTGTTAGTGACGTCGTGATTTCTGTAAATGGCGCGGGTCTCGCAGAAGAAGAGGACTGAGAGCGAGCCTTAATTGGTGAACTACCAAACAAAGGGGACATTTGTCCCCTTTTTTTGTTCCGCAAACCTTTACGCAGCAAGTCGCTGAAAACGCGGGGCCTACACTACCAAGCACCAGTCTGTAAGCGTAGTGATCCAAGGATAGAAAGCGTTGTTCGCGTCAGTTTAGCTACTAGCGGCTCTCAACTCTGTGTGTCGGATAAGACTCTGAATAAAATCACCGTGTGCTGGCAGACCTGAAACGGTTTGGTTCACCTCATGGCGAATGCCCGACAGGAACTCCTCGAGCTGAGGCGGCGTCAGCGAGTCAGTGATATTGTGGTATGACTGGGGGGTAACGCCTTGGCCTAGCAGAACCTGGACCCATGAGTTCTCGGTGAATATGTCATCCTGCGCCTGAAAAATACGTCCAGTGCGTGTGAACAACTCTATACGGTGCGAAAGTGACTCAGGAAGCGCCATATTGCGGCAGTAGTCCCAAAATGGCTCACCGTGACGTTCGTTAACGGTGTAATGCAGCACTATGAAATCTCGGATGTACTCAGCCTCTGATCGTATCCGCTGATTATATTCATTGACCGTGCTGCCCTCGATGGTTGTGTCGGGGAACATGAGAAGAAGCCACATTATTCCATTTTGGATCATGTGGATACTTGTTGACTCTAAGGGCTCAATGAAACCGCTGGCCAGTCCCAGAGCGACGCAGTTTTTCTCCCAGTATTTCGCTCGCTGGCCTGTGGTAAATCGTATTGGCCTGGGATCGGTGATGAGGCGGTCATTGACGTTACGGACTAGAAGGGCCCGCGCATCCTCCTCCGTCATAAATTCGGAGCTGTAGACCAAACCGTTCCCGGCGCGATGCTGAAGCGGTATTCGCCATTGCCATCCTACCGTGTGCGCAATCGAGCGGGTGTAGGGCTTGGGCGGCTCGTTGAGCTCACTCTGCACCGCCCAGGCTCGATTGGCTGGTAGCCAGTGTGTCCAGTCATCATAAGCAACGCCGAGGGCGCCTCCAGAAAGAAGCGCTCGAAAGCCCGTGCAGTCTATGAAAAAGTCACCGTCGACTTGTCTAACACCATCGTTAATGTCGAGTGAGGTGATGTAACCATCCTCATCGGTAGTGACTGATGTAATTCTGCCCTCTACGCGTTTCACCCCATGCGCTTCGGCCATTGACCGCAAATACTGCGCATATTTTGCAGCATCAAGGTGGTAGGCGTAGTTGAGTGGGCGCTGACTGGTAATGGCGAATTTTTCTTGCTCTGCCGCCTTTAGTTCGGCGCAATAGTCGCCGTAATCATGGTCGATTCCTGCCTCTTTGCCTTTCAGCCAAAAGTGGTGGAAACCTGCAGCCCAAGAGCCTTTGCCCGTATCTCCAAAGGAGTGAATGTACGATTCACCCTGACGACGCCAGTTCTCGAATTTGATTCCGAGCTTGAAGGTTCCGCTGGTGAGCTTGATGAAGTCGGGTTCTGGAATTTTAAGCATACGATTAATCGTTAAAATTGAGGGAATAGTGGCTTCCCCCACACCGACGGTGCCAATCTCTTCCGACTCGATGAGTGTGATCGACAACGGTCTAGCCACCAGCTTGGCGAGGGCTGCTGCTGCCATCCAGCCGGCTGTACCGCCACCGGCAATCACTACATTGTTAACTTCTTTCGACATAGTTAAACGTACCTAAATGGATCTCACCTTTAATTGGGGCACTCAATTTTGGATGGTGCTTAATTGCTCCCGTTACTTTGGTAAGTACTCGGGATCGGTTTCATCAGAGAAAACATAGTGATCATAAAACGCTTTCATCGCCTGTCGCTGTGCTGGTGGCAAGGCGTGAATGACACCTGCATTTGATTTTAGCAAATCGATAGTCGATGCGGTTTTTGAGCCCGTCTCATGCCACCAGAAGTTGATCAACGCATTTATGGCCGACAAACCTTCCACGTGATGCCACCAAAAACTAGGAATGTACAAAGCGTCGCCAGGTTCAAGATCAACTGTGACCATTGTATCGAGCGCTTGCTGAAAGTTTGGAAAACGAGAAAAATCGGGCGAATGTAGATCCACCAGACTGATTGGCTGTCCCGCTGGTGTGATGTTCCAGGGGCCAATGTACAAATTGGCTACTTGATCGGGAGGGAACAGGGTAAAACGCCTTCGTCCCGACACACAACAGGCGATATTTCTTGGGAAGTCGAAGTGGGCGGCGATCCGACTTCGATTGCCAAGCCATAGACTGGTGGTTGCATTTGGTAGGACACCAGCTAAGGCCTTGTGATCATTTAATGTTGGGAGTAGGGGATCAATGGCAGTCGATCCGACGTACACGCTTGGCGCGTCTGCCTGTGCCTTCAAAGCGATAAGCTGTGCAATGAACTTATCAAGCGAGGTCTTTAAGGGATAGAAGTTAAAACCCGTCAAATCCTCGTTATAAAAATAGCGGCCTTTGTGCTGGGCTTCCGCAACAATGGCTGTTATCGGAGCGCCGCGATAACAAGACCCTAGGTACGATAAAAAATCTTTGTCTGAGATTTGAGATCGTTTGACTGAAGGCCATGAGTTGGCAAAACCACGTGCAACCCACGGTTCACTGGCCAGCAACAGTGAAGGCTCAATTGGGTGATCGCTTTGGGCATTAACCTCTCGTATGGGGCTAGTCATGCTCGCCGGACGCGGCTATACCGCCATGCAACCGCTGATTTTTGAGATGGATCAGCTGCTTCAACTGCGACAGCGAGGCAATCATCATGAAGCACGATGATAAATAACCGTGGCGTTGCAATTCTATGATTGTGCCGTCATCAGCCGTATGGAGCTTTTCGTCGTCTATGCCGTGTAACCCCGTGAGCTCCAATGTTTTGCCGTTAGCAAGCGGTATCTGAAAGTTTAAAGGGGAGATAAGATCCAAGTGCGAGAGTAATTGGGTGAACTCTTCTGCTTGTTTGGCTCCTTGGTGAATTCCCTCTAATAATGTCGCTAAGCGATCTAGGTAAGGCGAATTTTCACCCTCATTAGTGAATAGTTTTATTCCCTCAGTACGACTGACGCTGCTGTGATCATAGTTGATTGCTACGAATCGAGTCGCATCTTCACCGTTATCCGAAGGGTCAGTACCAATAAGCAGTGGACCTCGTTGAAGTAACATTGGGACATAGGGTGACTGCCATTTCCCGTCAGCGATGAAGAGATTTTCACCGGCCTCTAGGCCAAAAAGCGCCACGGGTTGCACTATTTCGGTGTCGGTGTGCTTTGTGAAAAGAAGCGGGAAGCAGCTCTGGAGCGACCTGAATTCATTTGGCATAACAGGCGCATATATCGTTCCTGCGAATTCGCTAGCATCCTCAATGATACCAACGTCCCCGTGATCTCTGCTGTTCAGTTTTTGAATATTTGGCATGCTTTGAGTTTACTGGACTTCACGCGGGCTAGTGTACGCGTAGCTATTAAGAAATCGAAGGCAGAAAAAAGCCGCCTAAGAGGCGGCTTTTTGGCTGTCCCGTGCGATTACAGATTGTATCGGAAACCAATATTGTAACGAGCGCCTTGTTGGCCAGCCGCGTACACCTGAAGCTCGCTTCTGCCGTATGACCTGAAGGTGTTGTTGGTCAAGTTAATCCCTTCCACATAGACGATCAGCGAGTCAGTCACTTCATAGGTGATGTTGCCGTCCCATTGATCGTACTCACGCACGTAAGAGGGCTGAGCGGCGTTTCCGGTGAAGAAGGTATCTCTCCAGTTATAAGCAGCTCTTACCTGGAGGCCGTGCTTGTCATAGAACATCACGAGGTTGTGGGTGTCGCTGAGACCGCCGAGGGCGTTCTGAGCGAGCGCCGAGGAGTTATCGTACTCTGTCGTGCCGTTTACAATGGTTGCGTTAGCAATGAAGCCAAAGCCTGTTTCACCGAAGTTGTGCTGCCAGGCTATCTCGATGCCATCGATGTTTTCGATACGGTCGCTGTTAAATGCGAAGCCTTGGTTCACAACCAGCGGGTCATCACGACCGACCACACCTGTGATGATCCCGTTTGCAGCATCAACACCCGGTTGATCAGCAAAGTTCGCGAGAACGTACTCGCGAATAGCACCTGCCGAGCCCCCACCGAGGGCAGCTACTGCAGCAGCGTACAGCGAATTTTCACCAGAACCTGGGTGGACCAGGTTTTCGTCGTACACGACTCCACGGATTTCGTCGCTGCCGATCCAGTTAGCAACTTCCTTCTCAAAGTAACCAACCGAAATGTAGCTGGCATCATCGTAGTAATACTCGAGCGATACATCGTAATTATCGGCTTCATAAGGGAGTATTCCGGGGTCACCGTAGAACACATCAATATCGTCGACAACGCCGCCCGTTAAAGGCACATAAAGTGGGACGGTTGGCACGTCAGTCAATGAGCCAAATCCTGCTCGAGCGATTGTTTGACTTGCCGAGGCGCGGAAAACCAAGTCGTCGGTTAACTCAATGTCAAAGTCCAACGAAGGCAATGTATGATCGTAGCTGGCAAAGCTACCTGTTGAGCGAGTTTTATCACCTTGCAGGACGATAAACTCGTTGCCACCTACCCAAGCAATGCCTTCATAAACAGGCAGCAGCGTGAAGGATTCAACTTCTGTTTCCTCGTATCGCACACCACCTCTAATATTGAAGGGGCGGTCCACGACGTAACCGCTGTAAGCCAACTGAAGATATGCTGCGTCAGTATCCTCGTAGAACTCATTCTCACCGTTGTTGGGGTTGGACTGGGGGCAAAACGCGTTCCCGCAATCACCGTTCAAGACAGGAGTGTTACCGTAGATCTCGTCGTAATAAAGCGGGTTATTCGGGTTTAAGGTACTCAAATAATTGACACGATCAACCAGCGCACTCAGGTCGGCCATGAAGAAATTAAGATTGACCTCGTCACCGCCACCCAATTCAGTGAAAACACCGCTGAGTGATGAAGGAACCACCAAGTCGGCTACTGTTCCATAGGCAGTAGAGTCGTTTGCAGCCCACTTGTCACGTTGAACGAGTGATGCAGCCGCATAGTTCTCAACTTCGACGCGAGACAGTCCAAAATTTAGACGTAGACTCTCATCAAAGTTGAAGGTTCCCTTTAACTGAGCCTGCGTTAAATCCATGTCGGCCCAGTTATTCGTGAATTTACTTCCAGAGATAGCAAGGTCATCGGGTGACAACGGATCAGCCAATTGAACACTGAGAATAGGTATTTCTCGTGTGAAATCGGTACTGGCAACCTCACGGCCGTAAGCAGACATGGCCACCATCCCGCTCGACCCATGGCGACCCTTAGGCGATGTCGTCGCGCTTGATTGATGTACGTCCAACTCCAGGCTAAGTCGGTCGGTTGGATCCCACGCGATATTCAGACCTAGACCTTTACGCTCGTTAATAGTTGCGTCTTCGAAAGCCGCCATTACGAAATCGGGTTCGATATTCGATTCGGTATAGATAAGCGGACTGGCAACGTTATCGATGGTGACGTAGGTCCCTTCGGCTCGTGCTTGGTTGTAGTAGGTGCCGACTGAATTACCCGTGTGCTCAAGATCGAGGCGAGCATAGGTGTAGTCGAGTGTCGCGGTCAGGGTCTCAACGGGTTGCCACTGAAGTGTGATCTGCGCATTTTCCCGCACCCGCTCCCACTCGTCTATCGCATACGTGGTTTCTCGGGGTGTTGCCGTAATTGCACCCTCTGCAGGCGCGTTAATATTTGTTCCGTTGTCTTCAATCGAGAGATTTTCAGTCCAGCTAGTGGTTCGCCCTGAGGCCTCGCCCGAATGCCGCTCCTGGAATGAGCCCGTAACCGCAATGCCAATGGTGTCATCTAGGAATGTTTGAGAGAACAGGACGGCAACCTCTGGGGTAGCGCTATCACCATATCGAGTACTCTTATCGACAACGCCTTTCGCATTTACCGCAAAATTCAGGCCGGGTCGGTCAAGTGGTTTTGCTGTAAGGACATTGATCGTCGCACCGATACCGCCCGTTGGCACGTCAGATTGTGCCGTCTTATAGACCTCCACACCTGAAACCGCTTCTGATGCAAGATCACCGAAGTCAAATGAACGTCCGAAGCCGCTATGCGTCGGCATTTGGCGTCCGTTTAATGTGACTAAGTTAAAGTCCGCCCCAAAGCCGCGTACTGTGACACGGGCTCCCTCACCACGGGTTCTGTCGATAGAGACGCCCGTGATTCGCTGCAATGCTTCTGCTAGGTTCGTATCGGGGAAGTCGCCGATGTCCTCTGCTGTGATAGCGTCGACAACGCCAGTCGCGTCGCGTTTTGTGTCCATAGCGCGCTTCAGGCTTGATCGAATACCGGTGACAACCACCTCCTCCATGATCTGATCAACAGCGCTTTCGGCTTCCTGCGCGCCCACTGGCAGCGCGGCTACAGATCCGAGCGCAATAGAGACGGCAAGCGAGACACGTTTTTTGGCAAACAAGTTACGGTCCATGTTTGGAATAACCCCGACTATTTATTGGTTAGAAATATTTTGCAGACGCTAACATCCCACGAGCGCCAACGGTAGGACAGGTGGCATGAGATAAGTCGGGATATCGATGCGTTAAATGGGAAGCTTCCGCTTAGTGGGAAATTTTCCATGCCAAGCGCCGCCTCTGCTGAGCACCAAAAGCCGATAATTGAGGCGCCCTCAAACAAGAATAACCACGACTAGGTGCGGCTTCCATTTGGCCTGCTCCCACGACCTTACCGTCGCAAATGCCGTGCCTCCGAGGCGCTTCAGATAGTACTTTTAGTGACGCTAGACCCGTAGGTGATAAGTGGCACGCAATTACGGAGGACCTCCCTCGGGGGTCTTAGTAGGGATGTCGAGTGTCGCGCCACGGTCGGTAAGTGGGAATAAAGCTGGACGTCAGTTGAGACTGACGCCAATAAATACAGATGAGGGCAAACGTGCGATCACTCTATACATTGATGGGCTTACTTTTATCGGCTGGCGTCTTGTCTGGCTGCCAAGGCCCTACTGCGGGGAACGATGTCGATCTGACCTGTGCGTCGGTGGCGTCAGATCGTACAGCGATGGTTTCCTGTGCGACATCGATTGTCGAGCAACTGTCGGTTGAGCAGAAAGTCGCGCAAATGATTCAGGGCGAGATTCGCGGCCTCACGGCTGACGATGTCAAAAACTATGGGCTAGGAAGTGTGCTAAATGGTGGTGGTGCGTTTCCGGGAGGTGACAAGTACGCCACCCCTCAGGATTGGGTTGATCTCGCCGACGCCTACTACAGTGCCTCTGTTGACCCGTCGGGAGGTAGCGCAGGCATACCGATTGTGTGGGGGACTGACGCCGTACACGGACACAACAATGTCATGGGTGCGACGCTATTCCCGCACAACATTGGTCTGGGGGCAACGCGTGATCCGGAACTGGTGGCCAGAATCATTGGTGCAACCGCGAGGGAAGTTAAGGCTACCGGTATCGATTGGATCTTTGCGCCGACCGTAGCGGTTGCCAAAGATGCACGGTGGGGGCGTACCTACGAGTCGTTCAGCTCCGACCCAGAGATCGCGGCCCGTTTCGTGGCGCCCATCGTCGAGGCGATGCAAGATGAAGGTGTTGCCTCAACGGCGAAGCACTTTATTGGGGACGGCGGTACATTACGCGGTGATGACCGTGGCGAGACAAGCTTGCCACTCGAGGACTTGGTGGCCATCCACGGGCAGGGTTACGTAGAAGCCATCGACAAAGACGTGATGAGCGTCATGTCGTCATTCAATAGCTGGTACGGCGAGAAAATTCACGGTAGCAAAGCCATCCTGACCGACCTTCTGCGTGATGACATGGGTTTTGAAGGTATGGTCGTCAGTGACTGGAACGGTGTTGGCGAAGTGCTTGGCTGCACAAACGACAGCTGTGCCCAGGCGATCAATGCTGGTGTTGATATGGTGATGGCGCCGGGCAACTGGAAGCCACTTTATTACAACACGCTCGATCAAGTCGCGACCGGTGAAATCTCAATGGCGCGAATCAACGAGGCGGTCGAGCGTATATTGATAATGAAAATGCGGGCTGGGTTATTCAACCGAGGACTGCCCTCCGAATTCGCAGATGACTTTTCAGATCAAATCGGCCACGCAGATCATCGTGCCATCGCTCGTGAAGCTGTGAGAAAGTCTCAGGTGTTACTGAAAAATCAAGGTGGCGTTCTTCCTGCGTCCCCCGCAGGGAAGTTCATCATTACCGGGCCCGGTGCCGACAATATTGGACAGCAGAGTGGTGGCTGGACGGTGAGTTGGCAGGGGACGGGTAATACCAATCAGGACTTTCCTGGTGGCACCTCAATTGCGGCAGGGCTTACTGCGCAGATTGAAGCTGCTGGTGGGTCGGTGACCTCAGATACGGAAGCTGATGCTGATGTCGCGATCGTTGTTTTTGGCGAGTCTCCGTATGCGGAAATGCAGGGTGACGTTTATTCCGTTGCCTGGTACGACCAGCAGGGTGAACGGGCCCTCATAAAGTCGCTCAAGGCACGCGGTATTCCTGTTGTGGCGGTGTTCTTGACGGGTCGCCCAATGTGGGTCAATGACATCCTGAACGATAGCGATGCCTTCGTCGTATCCTGGCTGCCCGGCAGTGAAGGCCAAGGCGTGGCTGATGTCTTACTGGCTGACACGCAAGGTAACCTACAGTTTGATTTTGTGGGCAGGCTACCCATGCCGTGGCCAGCACTCGACGTAAACGCCACCGACCGCGATTTACCGGTGGACGAATTTATTTTCCCGATCGGTTATGGATTGTCGGTGAAAGATGACTTGGCATGGTCGGCGTTATCCGAACAATTAATCGGTGCCGATAACAGCTTGGATCAGGAGATCTTCAAGGGTGGCCCCAGGGGAAATTGGCGGCTTTTCACTGGCGATCCCAGTGACTGGGCGGTCGAGGTTACGGGCAGTGAGTCGCAGTCTTCGACTGGCAGCGTTGTTGTACAGGCTATTGATCGAGTGGTTCAAGAAGATGCGCGACGTGTGACTTTCACGGGTGCTGACACGGGCGGCGCTGATAAGAGGCTTTCGGTCGTCTACATGCAGTCTCAGTACCCCACAGATCTCACTGATTTGGATGAGGCGGGCGGTGCGCTTGTTATCGATTTCAAGGTGGTAAAAAAACCGACAGCCCCCGTGAATTTGCGCATGGATTGCAAGTACCCGTGCTCTGGGTCGGTCCGATTTACGAAAGTGTTGCTAGACGCGCCTCTGGGGGAATGGACACAGAAGTCGGTACCAACAGCCTGTTTTGCCAACGAGGGCTTGCAACTCGCTCAGGTAAACACAGCATTTGTACTCGCAACTGAAGGTGATATAAAGCTCGATATCTCGGAGATCAAACTGACCACGATGCCGGCGATCCGCTCGATCGTATCGTGTGCAGACTTAGTCAACGACACGGAGTTGTTGAACTAAGAGAAGCAGAACAATAAGAAGGAAATCGATATGACAACCATTGATATGGTGATTGTGGCGCTGTATGCCGTTGGGTTGTTTGGCTTGGCACAGTGGGTGTCTCGCGACTCGGGCCAAGCTAAAACCACCGAAGACTACTTTTTGGCTGGGAGAACCTTGCCCTGGTGGGCAATCGGCGCCTCGCTGATAGCAGCCAATATCTCGGCAGAGCAGATTATCGGGCAGTCGGGCCAGGGTTATGTGGTCGGTTTGGCGATCGCCGCCTATGAATGGCAGGCGGCTATCGTGCTACTGGTGGTTGCTAAGTACTTTTTGCCTATATTTTTAAAGCGCGAAATCTACACTATGCCGCAGTTCCTGCAGACCCGGTATGGCACAGGGGTTAAGTCCCTGATGTCGTTCTACTGGATTGTGCTGTACACCGCGGTCAATCTGACGGCTGTGCTGTGGTTGGGTGGTCTGGCAATCGAAAGCCTGACAGGTGTCAGCGTGATGTCCGCCATGATGGCGCTTGCCGCTTTCGCGGTGCTGTACTCGCTCTACGGCGGTCTGAAGGCCGTCGCTCTGACGGACATTATTCAGGTTGTGATTCTCATCTTGGGCGGATTCGCCATCACATGGCTCGCACTAGATGCTGTCGGGGCGGGTCAGGGCGCCCTGTCGGGATTGGCTCGGCTCGGTGAAGAGGTCCCTGGGCACTTCACTATGATTCTCGATGAGTCGCACCCTAATTATAGTGATCTCCCTGGCATCTGGACGCTTCTTGGCGGTCTTTGGGTGCTGCATTTCTCCTACTGGGGCTTTAACCAGTACATCATTCAACGCGCCCTGGGTGCAGAGAGTCTGGCTGAAGCTCAAAAGGGCTTGGCATTTGCTGCCTTTCTCAAGCTGCTGATACCGGTCATCGTGGTTGTTCCGGGTATTGCGGCACTGGTATTGGCGCAGGATGGCGCGTTAGCCGCGGAGGTTCTCAATGACAAATCAGACCGCACCTATGGCGAGTTGATGAAACTGGCACCTGCTGGCTTACGCGGCCTTGTGTTTGCGGCTTTGATAGCGGCGATAGTGTCATCGCTGGCATCGATGATGAACTCGATTGCCACCATCTTCACCATGGATATCTACCGGCAGTACGTGGGTACCGACCGCGATGAGTCGCATTATGTGATGGTTGGACGGGTCGTCGCATTCGCCGCCATGTTGATTGCTCTTGTGCTTGCTAGACCGTTTTTGGGTGGTATGGAGAGCGCCTTTCAAACCATTCAGGAATACACCGGCTTTATTGCCCCGGGCGTGGTGACGATCTTCCTGCTCGGCTTCTTCCATCAGAAAGCCAATGAAGCCAGTGCCTATGCCGTTCTGATTGGCTCGGTTGTCGCAAGTCTGGCACTCAAGGTGATGATGCCGGATATGCCCTTTGTTTTAAGGATATGGCTCGTTTTTCTCGCCAACATTGTCCTGGGTGTTTTGGTTGCAAAGCTGACGCGAGAGCCCGAGGCTGGACAGCCGGTGCTGCTCAGCGATATTGGATTTGGCACGACTCAGGGATTTAACGTAGCGGCTATTGCTGTGGCGCTTATTCTCGTTCTGATCTACGCCGCGTTTTGGTAGGCGCTGTCTGTGCTGATAAAAAAAGGCCCCGTATGGGGCCTTTTTTGTGTCTTGCTTAATCGTTCGTGTGAAACTTACTTCAAGCTCTTTTTGGTCAGCGCGCGGTAAACTTTATCCTTCCAGCCAATGTAAGGCGGCGCCAGATACTTGTTCATCGTGAAGTTAGCCTGGTGGAATATCGGACGCATTTTCGAGCAGGAGTTGAAGCCCTCTTTGCCATGGTAATGGCCCATGCCACTGCCACCCACACCGCCAAAAGGCAGATCGTGCTGAGACACGTGCAGTAGCGCATCGTTAATCGAAACACCGCCCGACATAATGTGGTTGATGTAAAGATCAGATAGCTTCTTGTTCCGCGTGAAGGGGTACATCGCGAGTGGCCGGTCGCCCGAATTCACGTGCTCAATCGCCTCTTCCGGAGTCTCATAGGTGATGACCATCAAGAGAGGGCCAAAGGTTTCTCGGTTTCGGATGATCATCTCGGGAGATGTATCAACTACCAACTGTACCGGGACTTTGCGTGTGTCAGGGTTGGGTTGTTCACCCGTCGGGTTAATGATCTTTGCGCCGTAACTTTTTGCGTCGTCGAGCGTCGCCATCATTCGGTCGTAAGCACGCTGATCGATCATGGATGTGTAGTCATCGCTATCGATCGTTGGGACGTTGGCTTTCAACCAGTAGCCGCAGAGATCAATAAACTCATCTAGCTGCGATTTATGCACCATCACGTAGTCAACATTCACGCAGATTTGCCCGGCATTGAACTGCTTGGCAAACATGATTCGCTCAACCGCTTTTGCTAAGTCGTAGTTGGGATCAATGATGGCAGGCGACTTACCCCCCAGCTCTAGAATAACCGGGGTCAAGTTCTCTGCTGCTGACGCCATCACCTTTTTGCCGGTTGCGCCGGAGCCAGTGAAAATAATGAGATCAAAGGCGAGCTTCGAGAATTCGATGCCCACGCCACCCGTCTCTTCGATAAAGAACAACTTGTCCTCTGGAAGGTATTTCGGCGATAGCTCTTGTAGTAATCGAGTGAGGTTCCGACTGTTCTCGGACATCTTGACCATCGCCCGGTTACCCGCGGCAAAGGCAGTCGCAATTTGAGAAACCGCAAGGAAAACGGGGAAGTTCCAGGGAACAATCAGGCCCATCACACCCAGTGGTTGTGGAATAACGGTGTTACTTGCGAAGGGGAACATGGTCGCATCGATGTGACGCTTTTCAGGCTTCATCCACGACTTAAGATTTTTAAGGATGTCGTCAATGCTACCGCCGGTGCCGATGAATTCGGCAAACATGGTCTCGTGCTCTGAACGGTGACCGTAATCCAGTGAGATTGCGCGTGATATCGCGTCCACGTTATCTCCAATCAGCCGCTTCAGCTGTTTCAGATGCTCTTTGCGCTCCGCTAATGATGGATTGGGCGCCTTGTGATAGGCGCGCCGCATCTCGTCGAGCTTCATCTGCATGGAGGTTCTAATGGCCTCGGCTTGTTCGACGGATTCGGCGATGGACGGATTAATTTCTGCGATCGAGTTCATGATGGCCTCGTTATTGTTTGTGTATCCAAAAACAGTAACGCCGTGGGGACGCCAATGCAATGGACTTTTGATGGTCTGTTACGGGCTGTTATGTGCCTTTTTCAAGCGGTCCGAGGAGCTTTCCCAACGCAGACCGCGCTGGCCGCCGGCAATTGATTGCCGGGTTGCGGTGAGGTCGCTATGCTTTGGGAAAAACGACAAGAGCGAGCTTTGGAATGAACGACCGAGTATTGATGTCTAATGATGGGGGTGTATGTCACGTCCGCTTGAATCGCCCCGACAAAATGAATGCACTTGATCCAGCTATGTTCGAGGGCATCACCGCGGCGCTCGCCGAGCTTGCAGATGACGCGAGCATTCGCGTAATTGTCTTGAGCGGTGAGGGGAAGGCATTCTGTGCAGGTCTTGATCTCGGCAGTTTTGGCCTGAGTGATGATGCACCCACCGACCTAGTGCCCCGAACGCATGGTAAGGCAAATGGGGTTCAGCACCTCGGGTGGGGCTGGCGACAGTTATCTGTCCCCGTGATCTCGGCAGTTCATGGTGTTTGCCTTGGTGGCGGGATGCAGCTGATGGCTGGCTCGGATATTAAAATTATTCATCCAGAGACCCGTTGTGCGGTCATGGAAATGCGATGGGGACTCGTGCCCGATATGTCCGGTTATCCACTGTGGAGAGGGAACGTTCGCGATGATATTCTTCGCCGGCTTGTCTACACCAACGAAATGTTTTCGGGTG
>DPGN01000051.1:3701-23684 GCA_003523185.1 Halieaceae bacterium | reverse complement strand
GCATTGGCGCTAGCGCATGAGATAGCAGGCAAGAATCCGGAGGCGATTCGCGCAGCCAAACGCATCTCGAATAGCATGGCTGATGCGACCGATGCCGAGTTGTTGCTCGCTGAATCTGTCGAGCAAACAGAGATCATCTACAAGCCAAATCAACTAGAGGCCGTTGCCGCCTACTTTGAAAAGCGGGCGGCTAACTTCAAGTAGTTGTTGGCTCTTCTTCAGGTAGTCAAGGACTCACAAAAAAGCGCCTTACGGCGCTTTTTTTTGGAAGTTTTTGCTGAGTAGCTCCATTTGAGTCCTTCAGTGGAGCAGTGTAATAAGCTCTATCTCAATCTCGCGGGCAGACTAGGCTAGGGCGTCCTCGAGCTTGCGCTGATCAACAACAAACCTGCGAATGCCGTCTGCGAGTTTTTCACTCGCCATTGCACTTTCGTTGTGCTCAAACCGAAACTCCGCTTCTGCAATGGCGTCTGGAGCGGCTTCTCGTTCGCTCGGGCTCACTAGGGCTCGAGGTAACTCACCGTCGCTTTGACCCAGCTCGTTGAGTAAGTCAGGTGCGATGGTCAGGCGATCGCACCCCGCCAGCGCTTCGATTTGACCGGTATTGCGGAAGCTGGCACCCATAACCACGGTCTCGTATCCATGCGTTTTGTAATGGGTGTAAATGCGCCGCACCGATTGCACGCCCGGATCTTGTTCTGGGCTGTCGATACTGATGTCGGTATTCGCCTTGTACCAGTCCGTGATACGACCCACAAACGGAGAAATTAGGAACACACCCGCATCAGCGCAGGCTCGCGCCTGCTCAAAGCCAAAGAGTAGGGTGAGGTTGCAGTGAATACCTCGCTTCTCGAGCTCAGCTGCGGCACGAATACCTTCCCAGGTGGATGCAATTTTGATGAGCACGCGGCTAGAATCAATGCCCACCTTGGCGTATTGATCAATCAAGCTCTCGGCTTTTGCAATGGTCTGGTCAGTATCAAATGACAGCCGAGCATCGACTTCCGTACTGATGACCCCAGGCACGAGCTGAACAATTTGAGAACCCACGCGAACAGCGAATTCGTCGGCGGCGTTTTGCGAGCCCTTCAACGCACTGACATCTTCAGCAAACCGCTCTAGACCCGCCGCTTTCAACAGCAGCGAGGGGTTCGTAGTCGCGTCAACGGGCTTGAGTTGAGCGATAGCGTCGATATCTCCAGTGTCAGCAACTACCGTACTCATCGCTGCGAGTTGATCAAGTTTCGTCATGTGGATTCCAGCCGAGCTTAACTTCAATTAGGCCCCGAGTTTATCTCATTACCCTTTAACTCCTGTAGTATTTGCGACCATATTGTCATTTTAAGAGACGTACGATGCCGACTATTCACCGACATAGGTTCGAGGGAGAGGGCCGCTTCAATCCAGTGACCTTGGCTCAATTTGATGATGCTATCTCTGCGGCGATTGCCGATGACGAATGCGAAGTTTTGCTCCTCTCGGGTGAAGGAAAGAACTTCAGTCAAGGGCTTGATCTCGAATATTTAATGGCGAGCGAAGACAAGCAGTTCACCGAGTTGTGTATGCGAGTATTAGCACGACTCTTGGACGCGCCTTTTCCAGTCGTCTCGCTCGTGACCGGGCACGCATTCGGTCTTGGCGCGATGATTGTGCTCGCTTCCGACTATAGCGTGATGCGGTCCGATCGAGGCTTTTTCTGTTTGCCAGAGGTCGATCTCAATATGACGCTTACCGTGCGTATGAACGAATTGGTGTGCAGCAAGTTAAGCCCGAAGGCAATTAGGGCGAGCTTGCTGACAGGCGAGCGTTTGACCGCTGAGCGGGCGCTCGAGCTAGAGGTGGTGGACGGGGTCGCCGCATTAGAGGAGTTGGAGGAGATAGGGCTCGCGACAGCGGCACCCATGATGGGTAAGAATCGACGCTCTTTAGCAGGACTTAAGCGAGGTTTTAACCAGCCCATCATCGAACTTATCGAGTCAGACGAAAACGATGGTCCGATCGTCGCTCCTAATTTTGCCTGACGACAGCGTTGGGTGCTTTGACGGTTGAGGCAGCCCCGCGGACCGATCTGCCGATACCTTCCTCGTTAAATGATTATTTGAGTCATTTTGTCCAAGGCTAGACTTTGCATAATGTGAAGTGTGCATCAAAAGACAGACGCAACTGCCGGTCCCGCAACGGGATATTTGTCAGCCGCTGGCCAATTTCTCCAGAAGCATTTCACTGTCTTCCCATCCTAGACAGGCGTCAGTGATACTTTGGCCGTAGGTAAGCATTTCAGGTGCCGCGATCGCCTGATTGCCTCCAACTAGGTGGCTTTCAATCATCACTCCTCGGATGGGAGAGTCTCCAAAGCGACGTTGATCGACAATGCTCTGACACACGCTAATCTGTTTCGCGTGGTCCTTCTGACTGTTGGCATGACTACAGTCGACCATGAGACCGGTATTGAGGCCCGCGTTTTCTAGAAGGAGCTCCGCCTGGCGGACGCTTGCGGTGCCGTAGTTGGGTTTAAGACCACCGCGCAAAATGAGGTGGCAGTCGGTATTTCCACTTGTCTTCACGATGGCCGCTGCACCTGTCTTTGTCACTGAAAGAAAGTGGTGGCTGGCCGCCGCCGCTCGAATGGCATCGACAGCAATCTGGACGTTACCTTCAGTGCCATTTTTAAAGCCAATGGGGCAGGAGACGCCTGATGCAAATTGCCGGTGGTTTTGACTTTCTGTCGTTCGAGCACCTATGGCGCCCCATGACATTAAATCAGCAATATACTGGGGTGAAACGGCGTCTAACAGCTCCCCGGCTGTAGGCAATCCCATGTTGTTGATTTCGAGCAATAGTTCGCGGGCGAGCGCCAAGCCTTCGTTGATCCTAAAACTGCCATCAAGGTATGGATCATTGATGTAACCCTTCCAGCCCAAGCTCGTCCTTGGCTTTTCGAAATAGACTCGCATCACGATCTCAAGCTTTGCTGCGTATTTCTCGCGCAAGCTCATGAGTTTTGTTGCATAGTCGCGAGCAGCACTGGCATCGTGAATAGAGCAGGGGCCAATCACCACTAACAGACGCCCATCATCGCCACGCATGATGTTGGCGATTTTGGTGCGAGTTGTCTTGATCAGCGAGGTTACGGTTTCTGAAACGGGGAAGCGCGCGATAACCGTATCGGGCGCAACAAGGCTATCGATACTTTCGATTCGGACGTCGTCGATAGCGGACACGTCTGTGAGGGACACGGCGGCTCCTTAGTGATTGCTGAAAGGCCTGTTTTGTCCCGATAGTACTGTCTTTTCACGGGGCGGGTGAGCTGGAAACACGGGAAACTTGGCTTGGGCTGGAGAGGACGTGGTTGTTCGATCACCCCTCGGCGAGCGCAGTTAACAACATCTCACTATCTGCCCAGCCGATGCAGGCGTCGGTAATGCTTTTGCCATAGGTAAGCTCATCACGCACCGCGATGGCTTGGTTGCCCCCAACGAGGTGACTTTCAATCATGACGCCGCGAATGGGTGAGTGCCCCTCGCGTCGTTGATCCACGATGCTTTGACACACACCAATTTGCTTCGCATGGTCTTTCTGACTATTGGCGTGACTGCAGTCGACCATGAGGCCTGTATTTAAACCTGCATTTTCCAATAGAAGCTCGGCTTCTCGGACACTTGCTGCGTCGTAGTTGGGCTTCAGTCCGCCGCGCAAAATGAGGTGGCAGTCTGCATTTCCTGTCGTTTTTACAATCGCCGCTGAGCCAGTCTTGGTCACGGAAAGGAAGTGATGGCTAGCGCCAGCCGCTCGAATGGCGTCTACAGCAATCTGAACATTGCCCTCGGTCCCATTTTTAAATCCGACGGGGCAGGAAAGACCCGATGCGAGTTGTCGATGGTTTTGGCTCTCTGTGGTTCGGGCACCAATGGCTCCCCACGACATCAGATCCGCCACATATTGCGGTGTGATGGTGTCTAGAAATTCGCCCGCCGTAGGCATGCCCATGTCATTAATGGTCAGCAGCAACTCACGAGCTAGCGCTAAGCCTTGGTTGATCTGAAAGCTACCATCAATGTGAGGGTCGTTGATGTATCCCTTCCAGCCCAAGCTCGTTCTGGGCTTCTCAAAGTAGGTTCGCATGACAATTTCGAGTTTGTCAGCATATTGCTCACGGACATGCATCAATCGCGTCGCGTACTCGAGCGCAGCCTCAGAATCATGGATGGAGCATGGGCCTATGACCACAAGAAGACGTTCATCGTCGCCCCGCATGATTGCTGCGATTTTGCTTCGCGTTGATCTGATTAACGAAGTCGTCACCTCCGAAACGGGGTAGCGACTGATAATTTCGTTGGGGGCAACGAGGTCATTGATACCATCGATTCGTACATCGTCGATGGCAGACACGTCTGTGGGGGACACAACAACTCCTTAAAAGGCGGATATACCGGTTTGGCTGCGCCCCAATATTAACGCATGAACGTCATGAGTGCCCTCGTAGGTATTCACAACTTCAAGGTTCAACATGTGTCTTATGACAGGAAAATCGCCAGAAATACCGTTTCCACCGAGCATGTCTCTGGCATCTCGAGCAATTTGCAGTGCTTTGCCACAGGAATTTCGCTTAATCAGACTGATTAGATCCGGTGATATCGCACCGTCGCTCATCAAGACACCGGCCCTGTGACAGGCTTGGAGGCCAATACCGATTTCAGTCTGCATGTTGGCAAGTTTGAGCTGTATCAGCTGCTTACTTGCGAGCGGTACATCGAATTGTTGTCGATCCAATGTGTACTGCCGCGCTGTTTGCCAACAGGTTTCTGCGGCGCCCAGTGCACCCCAAGCGATGCCGTAACGAGCATTATTCAGACACCCAAACGGACCCTTCAACCCCTCGACATTAGGGAGGTGATTCTCAGCAGGCACAAACACATCGTTCATGACGATTTCGCCCGTGATCGAGGCTCTGAGTGCGAGTTTGCCTTCGATCTTCGGTGCACTGAGGCCTTCCATGCCTTTTTCGAGAATGAAGCCCCGAATGATGCCGTCGTCAGTCTTTGCCCAAACGACAAACACATCGGCAATAGGGCTGTTGCTAATCCACATTTTGGAGCCAGTCAGCCTGTAACCGCCATCGACAGACTTAGCGCGCGTCTTCATGCCACCCGGATCGGAGCCGTGATCGGGTTCTGTTAGCCCAAAGCAGCCAATTAATTCACCCGTGGCGAGACGCGGCAGGTACTTTTCTCGTTGTGCCTCGGTTCCATAGGCGTAGATCGGATACATAACGAGAGATGACTGAACGCTCATCATGGATCGGTACCCTGAATCTACGCGTTCAATTTCTCGCGCAACCAGTCCGTAGCAGACATAGTCGACACCGGGACAGCCGTAGCCTGAGATGGTAGATCCAAGTAAGCCAACCTCACCCATCTCGCGGAAAATTTCGGCGTCCATACGTTCTGTTGCAAAGGCCGACGTCACGCGCGGAGCCAGCTTGCCTTGCGCGTACTCTCTTGCCGATGCTTGCACCATGCGTTGCGTGTCTGTGAGTTCTGCGTCCAACTCAAAAGGATCTTCCCAATTGAGTTTGGTCCAACGAGTGTTGCCACCCATGGTATTCCCCCAGTTAGTTCTCTGTGTCCCTGATAAAAGGTCTCTACACACCGAAGAGTAGAGGGCCTGAGGCGGGGCAGCAATCCCCCTATCGTGGGGGCTAGGGTAGTTAAGCCGTCTCTTGGAAAATCTCGCGACCGATCAACATGCGTCTAACTTCTGAGGTCCCGGCACCAATTTCGTAGAGCTTAGCATCGCGAAGGAAACGTCCGGTCGGATAATCCATGGTGTAGCCATTGCCGCCCAGAACCTGAATGGCATCCAGCGCGCCCTTGGTCGCCGCCTCGGCTGTGTACAGAATCACTGCAGCGGCATCCTTGCGACTGTCTTCACCACGATCTAGCGCACGACCGACCTCATAAAGATAGGCGCGGCAGGCAGCGGTCGACGCGTACATGTCCGCTAACTTGCCTTGAATGAGCTGAAATTCACCAATAGGTTGATCAAACTGCTTTCGCTCGTGGACGTAGGGAACAACAGCGTCGAGACAGGCTTGCATAATGCCTACTGGACCCGCCGAAAGAACAGCTCGCTCGTAATCAAGGCCTGACATCAGTACGGCGACACCGGAATTAACCTCCCCGAGTACGTTTTCGACGGGGACGGGGCAGTCCGTGAATATGAGTTCCGCTGTATTCGAGCCACGCATACCCAGTTTGTCGAGCTTCTTACCTTGCGTAAATCCTGGGAAATCCCGCTCAACGATGAATGCAGTTATGCCTCGAGAGCCCGCATCGGGCGCTGTTTTGGCGTAAATCACGTAGGTATCTGCGTCAGGCCCGTTGGTGATCCACATTTTATTGCCATTGAGTACGTAGTGATCGCCCTTGAGGTCTGCGCGCAGTTTCATGCTGACAACGTCCGAGCCTGCACTTGGCTCACTCATGGCTAACGCGCCAATCTTTTTGCCAGAGCAAAGATCGGGTAGGTATTTCTCTCTTTGACTTTCCGATCCATTTCGCTGGATCTGATTAACGCAGAGGTTGGAATGCGCGCCATAGGATAGTCCGACCGAGGCTGACGCTCTGCTGATTTCCTCAAGCACAATGATATGCGCCAGGTAGCCCATGGCGGAGCCGCCATAACGTTCATCGACCGTAATACCCAACAGGCCAAGATCACCCATCTTTTGCCACAAATGGTGAGGAAAATCGTTGTCCCGGTCGACCGCATCGGCAATGGGAGCGAGCTCTTTCTCAACAAACTGGCGTGTAGTTTCACGCAGCATGGTGAGCTCTTCACTCAACCCATGATTCAAGCTGCTCAGCGGGTTAGTCATGACAATGTCTCCTCGGAATTACTTCTACGTCGCTCGTTATTTGGCAGTGGTTGTCATACGACGTAGAAGGTTAGCAGTATAACTGATAGTCTCCGCGACCCTGCCGTTTTGTTGATTTGAACTCTTTACTATTTGGCAAGCCGTTGTTGGTTCTATTAGCCCGTCTGGACGATGCTTTGATTACCCCAAAAGGACGCGCTGTGCTTAGGCCGCTAGTGGTAGTCTGCCTTCAAGGATATAGGGATACGTTTTGGACACACGCGCACTACGAAATACGCTGGGACAGTTCGCCACTGGGGTGTGCGTCTTGACGACTAATGATCCCGATCGTGGCGCGATTGGGATGACGGTTAATTCTTTTGCTGCGGTATCTCTTGAGCCTGCACTGGTGCTCTGGAGCATCCAGAATACATCCGAGTGCTTCAGCGAGTTCACCGAGTGTGATCGGTATGGAATATCGGTTTTGCGGCACTCGCAGGAAGCCTTGTCCAATCGTTACGCGCGCTCGCTAGAGCACACGGTTGATGATGGTGATTGCTTCGTTGACTCATACGGAGTGCCTTTGATTCAGGGCGCATTGGCCACACTCTCATGCAAGATGTCGGCGCTTCATCCGAGCGGCGATCATCACATCATCGTTGGTGAGGTCGTTGACTTTGAGAGCCATTCAGGTGACCCACTCGTCTTTTTCGGCGGCGCGTACAGCCGTTTAGACTAACTTACATCCCGTTAGGGTAGGGCGTCAGATCCGCGGCTCCCGATGCGCGGACCTTCGCTAGGGCATCAGCATAGGCAATAAGTTGTTTCATGCAGTACAAACTGCGTTCCGAAATGTAGCTATGCTCGCCTTCGTCGTTTTCTGACGAATCCTCGTTCATGACCACCATGCAGTTTCGCACGATTAGATGCTCTGGCAGGTAACAGAGGCGGTTGTTCTTGTAGCTACTCGTTCGAAGCTCATTGATGGGATAGGTTCCGCCGGGTCCAACTGACACACCCACGGGAAGCGCTGGTTTATGGGCGAAGGATGCACCGCCGCAAACCAAAAAGAAGTTCTTGAGAGCGGCTGGGACCATCCCATGCCACTCGGGCGCAATCATAATGAAGGCATCGGCTGTATCGATTTTTTCTGTCAGAGCCTTAAGACCACTCCATCGAGGCGCATCACTGCCAATTTCCTCGTCCCAGAGCGGCAAGGGATCTTTTCCAAGGTCACAAATCCAGCAGCTATGCTCACCAAGGCTCATTAGCTGACTTGCCAGGAAGCGCGCTACCTTTGCGCTCTGAGAGTCCTTCCGGTGGCTTCCGACAATGATGGCAATCTGCATGAGAGGTTCTCGCTCGCTGGTAGGGTCGACGATGATACTGATGCCACTAATGCATGGCTAGGCACTGCTGCCAAAACATTAGCGCTGCGGGCGTTAATTGAGTCGCGTGCCGTCTAATTAGGTAAAAGCGACGTGCCATTTTTGCGGGGGGCGGAGTGGCAATTTCGATTAGCGTAGCGTCGGCCAATTCTCTCTCGACGACACGTCGCGACAGGCAGCCAATGCCAACGGTCCTGGCCACGGCCCGCTTGATGGGCTCGTTATGCCGAAACTCCATGGCGATATCGATATCACTTAAGTGAGCTGAAAAAATGTCGTTGAACATAGTTCTAGCGCCTGAGCCTCTCTCCCGGAGCACCCAAGGTGTAGTTACGAGATCAGTCATTGATACTTTCGTTTTCGTCGCCAGTGGGTGATCGGGACTTGCAAATACAACGAGTTCGTCCTCGAGCCACGGTTCACAAAAGATGGCGGGGTCTGTGACTGGGGACTCAATCAACCCAAAGTCTAGATCACCACTGTTGAGTCGATCTGTGATACCGGGCGAGTTGTCACTGGTAATGCGTATTTCGACGCTCGGGTGTTGTTTTTGAAAATCGACCATAGGGTCTACGATGACGTGGTTAGCAATCGTAAAGCTCGCGCCAATTTCAATCACACCGCCGATGGCATTGCCCATGAACTGCTCATCAAGGTCTGCCGCTTGATCAAGTAGTGACGCAACATTGGGTAGGAGCGATTGTCCAAACCGGTTCAGCACCAACTGACGGCCAACGCGCTCAAACAACTGCTGTCCAATATTCTCCTCGAGTTGCTGTAATGAAGAGCTGATGGCTGACTGAGACAAAGCGAGAGCCTGACCCGCGGCTGTTGTCGATCCAAACTCATCGATGGCCTGAAGGACTCGTAGTTGTTTTAACGTAAATTGCATGCCGACACGCTCACTCTCAAGTGAATCGATAATTTACCTATTTAATCGATTGATATTAACAAAATAAACCATTTTTTTTAGTAAATTTAATCGAATACAGTCTTGGCCTTACTTAGGGGGAAGAATATGGCTGAGCAAAAAGCAACCAATATCCATTGGCACGAGGGAGACATCACACGCAAGGAGCGAGGTGATCTCTTGGGTCATGGTGGCGCAACATTATGGTTTACGGGACTGTCAGGTTCCGGGAAGAGCACTGTTGCCGTGGCGCTAGAAGGCGTCCTTCACGATATGGGAGTGCTCTGTTACCGCTTGGATGGCGACAATGTGCGCTTCGGTATTAATAAGAACCTGGGTTTCAGTGAGGATGACCGCGCGGAAAATATTCGTCGTGTTGGCGAGATCTCCAAGCTCTTTGTCGACTCGGGAGTGTTAGTGCTATCGAGCTTCATTTCTCCCTACGTGCGAGATAGGGACTTGGTGCGCCAGGTTCATGAAGAAGCCGGCATGGATTTTATTGAGGTCTTTGTCGATTGCAGCCTTGAAGCGGCGGAGTCCCGCGACCCAAAGGGGCTCTACAAAAAGGCCCGAGCGGGCGAGATAAAGAATTTTACCGGTATTGATGACCCCTATGAGGCGCCTTCAGCACCCGAAATCCACCTGCATACTGATCAGCAAACCCTGGAGGACGAAGTCGCACAGATTATTGACGTGCTCAAGGCGCGCGGCCTCATCAGTGCTACGTAAGGGAGAATCGAGAATATGAGTTTAATTACACCTCACGGGGGGACATCGCTGACACCTCTCATCGCAACGGGCCAGCGATTGGTTGATCTGGAAGAAGAGTCAGCTACGCTTCCGTCTATTACCATGTCGTCTGCTGCGGCGGCTAACGCCGTTATGTTAGGCGCCGGCTATTTCACTCCGCTTAAGGGCTACATGAATCGCGCCGACGCACTCAGTGTGGCGACCGACTTAAAAACCACCGATGATCTCTTTTGGCCAGTCCCTGTGCTCAATATGGTTGAGCGTTTTGATGGCAACGTGGGTGATCGTATTGCGCTGCGTGACCCCAACGTTGATGGCGCTCCTGTCATCGCGGTTATGGATATCACCGGTATTGAATGTCTGTCGGATGACGATATGGCGTTGATGACGCGCGAGGTGTTTGGAACCGATGATCCAAATCATCCAGGTGTCGCAACGTTCAATTCTCAGGGTCAGGTCTTGCTGTCAGGACCCATCGAGGTTCTGAACTATTCCTATTTTCAATCGGACTTTCCCGGCACGTTTAGAACAGCTACGGAAATACGGGATGAAATTGAGTCGCGTGGCTGGAAACGCGTTGTTGCATTCCAAACCCGCAATCCGATGCACCGCGCGCACGAGGAGCTCTGTCGCATGGCGATGAGTGACCTTAACGCGGATGGCATCCTAATTCACATGCTCCTTGGTAAGCTCAAGGCAGGCGATATTCCAGCCGATGTCCGTGACGATTCGATCAGAACGATGGTTGACCACTACTTCCCCGAAAATACCGTCATGGTGACGGGCTATGGCTTTGACATGCTCTATGCGGGGCCCAGAGAAGCGGTACTGCATGCAGTGTTTAGACAAAACGCTGGCTGTACTGAGCTGATCGTTGGTCGTGACCATGCGGGTGTGGGCGACTATTACGGTGGTTTCGATGCGCAAACAATTTTTGACGAGCGCGTACCTGAGGGTGCACTCGAAATCGATATCTACCGAGCGGATCACACGGCTTACAGTAAAAAGCTCGACCGAGTCGTCATGATGAAGGACGCACCGGATCACTCCAAGGAAGACTTTGTGCTGCTCTCCGGAACGGCCGTTCGGGAAATGCTGGGGCAGGGTATTGCGCCACCTCCGGAGTTCTCCCGTCCTGAGGTCGCTAAAATCTTGATGGATTATTATCAGTCGCTAGACCAGTAATCCTTTGCCGACTATGTCTTGAGGTATTGCTGTCGGGCAACGGCCACCAAGCGTTCGATGCCCTGCCTGACAGTATTCTCATCTCCGGCGTAGTTGAGTCGGAGACACTCGTTGGCGTGCTGCCAGGTCGCATCCAAACCCTGGAAAAAATGACGTCCTGAGACGGTAACAACTCCTTCAAGTGCAGCTCGTCTATAAAGCTCGTCTGCTCCGCCCGGTAGGTTTTCAAACCATGTCCAAAGGAACATAGCGCCATTGGGTTGATGAATCCTGACTGGTAGATCGTGGGCCGCAGCCATCATTACTTCAATCGCCAACTGCTGCTTGCGCAGGTAGTGCGGCTTTATGACCTGCTCAGATAGTTCAGACAGTCTATGGTTCATGAGTAGAGGTAGTACCAATTCAGGGCCGGTTCTTGCGGGTGCGAGCCCATTGATCGCATTGGCATTGCTGATCAGCTTTGTTACTTCGGGTGGACCAACGACGATCCCTGTCCGTACGCCGGGCAACCCGAACTTGGACAGACTGAGGCAGAGAATCGTGTTGTCGTCCCAGAACGGGGTGGCCTCGGTATAAATCATACCGGGAAAGGGTAGGCCGTATGCGCCGTCGATGATAAGTGGAACCCTCGCGGCCTTGCATCGCGATGCAACTTGAGACAATTCTTCATCAGAGACCACGTTGCCCGAGGGGTTGGTGGGGCGTGACAGACAAACGGCACCGGTAGTCTCCGAGTCCACGGAGAACTCTGTCAGGTCGACGCCGTATTTGAATTGCTGATCTGGAAGTAAATCAATCCTGGCTGCAGTCGACTTCAGAATGGATCCATCCTGACGGGACATGTCGTTGTAACCCACGTACTCGGGGGCTATGGGAAGGGCGATCTGCTTCCAACTTCCGTCGCTAAACTCGCCTGCAAAGGCATTGAACAGAATTTCGAAACTGGCCTGGCTTCCGTTGGTTATGGCGATGTGCTCGGCTGAGACTTTGGCGCCAAATAGCGACGAGAGCTGGTCGGCTAGGCACGCTCTGAAGATTTCATGCCCTTGCGGCGCGTCGTAGTCTCCAATCATTCTGGCGAATCGATCGGCGTCGGCGATCAGTCCTGCCGCGCTGTCTCTGATCGCATCTTGGACCTCCTGAATGTGAGCCGGATTACCCCCACCGAGGGGATAGAGTGTGGTGCCCTCAGGTGCTGCAATGCTCAAATCTTCCATTAGCTGGACGATGCCGCTTTGGCTACTGTAATGTTCAGCGTAATTCGAAAAATTCACGTCTTGCGTACACCTTCGGGTCCGATCAACTCACACTCTGGCTGTGGCCAGGCGGTCGATATCGCGGTTAAGAGACAGACATAATGATAACACCGCTAATCATTGCGAACTGGAAAATGGCCATCGATGCCCATGGCGTTGAGGCGTTCAAGGTGACATGGAATTCGAAGCCATCTATTACTGGTATTGAGGCCGTTGTCGCACCGCCGGCACCTTACTTACCGCTCGTTCAGGGGCTTAGCCAGCTCTCCTTGTGCGCCCAAAACGTATCAGAGAATGAGCAGGGCGCTCACACGGGTGAAGTTGCCGCATCAATGCTCACAGACTTTGGTTGTCAGTATGTGCTCGTTGGACACTCCGAGCGACGCCAAAATCAGGGGGAGACTAATGCCATCGTGGCGCAGAAGGCGAAGCGCGCCCAGGCAGCAGGCTTAATTCCCGTGGTCTGTGTTGGTGAGCCCAGCCACATCCGCGCTGAGGGTCATGCAATCCCGTATGTGAGGGATCAGGTATTGAGCAGTTGTGAGGACCTAACTGAGGGGCTTGTTATTGCCTACGAGCCTGTATGGGCCATCGGCTCGGGCGAGGCAGCCTCTGCCGATGTCGCCAGAGAGATGCATCTCGAAATCAAAGCGGTGCTTGCAGATCGATATCCTGAACTCCGCGTTCTTTATGGCGGTAGCGTTAAACCCGATAACTGTGCCGCATTTACCATGACGACGGGCATTGATGGACTCTTGGTGGGTGGGGCATCGCTGTCCGCTGAGTCCTTTTGGAATATATGTGCATCGGCCAAAGGAGCTGAGTAATGGAAGTAGCAGGTAATACACCTGTATTGGTATCGGCCAGCCAAGTTGTTGATCGATTGGATGAAAATTGGGAAAAGCTGGGGCCTGCAGACATGGCCGCTAAGGCGGTGTCCCAGATGCTTGCATCAACATCTGTTGCAGATATTGGCTCATATGTTGACCGAGTAATGGTCATGCGCACCTTTGTTGACTCGGTACCTGACCGAATTAAACCGCTGCTCGCGCCCTTCGGATTTAGCACCAAGTTTGCTCGATCAGTCGCGACTAGAGCGGGTCTCGACCATGCCGCCGCACACTACGCCACGGCAGGAGGTCAGAGCCCCCAGCAATACACGGCTAGGGCTTGCCGTGCGATTGCCGGCGGTGAAGCACGCGCTATCGTTCTCTGCGGTGCAGAAGCTATCGGCACCATGCGCGCCCACCAACGCTCAGGCGAAACCTTGGATTGGTCAGAGAACCCAGTGGGTGATCAATCTGATGACGGGATGGGTCTGGAGGATCAATTCGTACCGGCCTTAGCGGCTCACAAAGTCATAGCTCCCATTGATATCTACCCTTTGATGGAGCACCGCAAACGAATGGGTCGCGGCATGTCACGCCCCGATTACCTCACGTATCTTGGTGAAGTCTTAACGCCTTTGTCGAATGCGGCGAGGGTTAACCCCTTTACGATGTTCGAGAATGTGCCACAGCCAGATGAAATTGCGCTGGTTTCTGGACGTAATCGAGTGGTGGGTGATCCGCATTTGAAGTCGATGGTGGCGAAGGATGGGGTGAATCAATCAGCCGCTGTCTTGGTGATGAGTTTCGAGTTGGCATCTGAACTGGGGCTTGCAGACAAGGCCGTATTTCTTCGGGGCTTTGCGGAGGCCTCGGAGCAAGCACTGCTCGAACGCGCGGATTTATCAACCTCGCCAGCGCTAAGGTGGGCTTACGACAATGCCCTAGCATCTTCGGGGCTCTCGGTAAGCGATATCGAAGCTTTCGATCTTTACAGCTGTTTTCCTGTTGCCGTCATAGAGGCGATGGAAACTCTGGGAATCGATACTGACGACCACCGCCCAACGAGTTTGACGGGCGGTCTGCCTTTCTTCGGTGGACCGGGAAACAACTATTCTATGCACGGTATTGCCTCCGCAGTTACGGCTATTCAGGAAGGCCAATATAGCCACGTGCTCGTGGGCGCACTTGGCGGTCATATGTCAAAGCATGCCGTCGGCGTCTACAGTTGTACTTCCGGAAGTAGTGACTGGCTATCGTCTGAAAAAGCGTTTGAAGACGCTGGAAATAGCGTCTCGCTTGCCTCAGAATTCAGCGGCTCCGCCGTGGTTGAGACCTTCACCGTCAAAATGATCCCAGAAGGACAGTGGCTTGCTGTACTCGCGATCAATGACGAAGGTGAACGTGTCATAGCGGCGTCGTTGCTTGAGCCGGGTGAACTTCATGACCAGTTCACGCAGGGAGAGCCCATAGGGGAGAGGATCGCGATCGAGCCCTCCAGTGAAAACACCCATCGTGTCGTTGGACTTGTCTGACGAGAACAGAGTAAACAGAGGAAAGTTATGGATATTTCAGGAAGAGCCGCCGTTGTCACCGGTGGTGCATCGGGAATTGGGCAAGCGGTTGCGCGACGCATTTTTGCCGACGGTGGCAATGTCATTATTTTTGATCTCAACGCCGAGGCGGGCGCTGCTATGGTTGAGGAAATGGGCGCCGATCGTTGTCTTTTTGCCGAGGTCAACGTGGCCGACGAAGCTTCCGTCGAAGCTGGCATTGATGCGGCCATCGAGAAGTTTGGTGCTATCTATGCTGTCGTCAACTGTGCCGGCATCGCGAATGCGTCGCGTACGGTAGGTCGCGATGGTGCTTTCCCACTTGCTCTCTGGGACAAGGTTATTGCCGTCAATTTGACAGGAACCTTCAACGTGATCCGTCTATGCGCGGTTCGCATGCAACATAACGAGCCTGTGGATCAATACATGGGCCGCGGTGTCATCATCAATACGGCGTCTGTTGCAGCTTATGAAGGACAGATGGGACAGGCAGCTTACAGCGCTACCAAGGGCGGCATCGTTGGTATGACACTGCCAATCGCACGTGACCTGTCCAAGATTGGTATTCGTGTAAACACGATTGCCCCCGGCATGATTAATACGCCGCTCTTCGCAGGCCTGCCACAGGATTCGATTGATTCGCTATCAGCTGCGGTGTTGTACCCACAACGATTGGGCACACCGGAAGAAATCGGTAAGCTGGCTGCAGCGATTATCGATAACGATTACATTAACGGCGAGACGATTCGTATGGATGGTGGTATCCGTATGCAGCCTCGCTAATAAAAAAGCGGACACATAAGGAGAAGGATAATGAGTGAACCAGCTGTTTTGACGGAAGTTGCTGATGGCGTCATGACCATCACGATCAATCGCCCTCAGGCAAAGAATGCGGTGAACAAAGACGTTGCTGTTGGCATTGCAGCAGCGCTCGACGCACTGGACGCAGATGACAATACTCACGTAGTCATCCTAACTGGCGCGGGCGGTACATTCTGCTCGGGTATGGATCTCAAGGCCTTCGTAACAGGGGAGACTCCCTATGTGGAAGGACGCGGATTCGCAGGCATGGTGCAGCGGTCAACCGATAAGCCATTGATTGCTGCGGTTGAGGGCTACGCCTTGGCAGGCGGCTGTGAATTGGCTATCACCTGTGACCTGATTGTTGCGGCAGACAACTCGAAGTTCGGCATTCCCGAAGTAAAACGTGGGCTGGCAGCTGCTGCCGGTGGTTTGGTGAGATTGCCTCGTCAAATTCCAAGTCGCGTTGCGATGGAAATGGCATTGACAGGTGATTTCATGGATGCCGATCGTGCGTTGAGTCTTGGACTGATTAACCAGATTGCACCCGCGGGTGAGGCACTTGCTCAGGCCAAGGCGCTGGCTGCTAAGATTGCAGAAAATGGTCCGCTTGCGGTTAAACGCAGTAAGCAGGTAATCAAGGAGTCGATTGACTGGTCGCAGGACGACATGTTCGATAAGCAACAGGCGATTGTTAACCCTGTCTTCTCGAGCGAAGATGCGATTGAAGGCGCGACGGCGTTTGCGGAGAAGCGTAAGCCCAACTGGAAAGGCCGTTAAAGCGACGTGTTAAAACGACCCGGCAACGCCGGGTCTTTTTTTTTGAGAGGCATGTTTTTTTAAGTGGCATGTTCAGAAAGGCGCATGTTCAGAAAGGCGCATGTTTAGAAAGGCGCATGTTTAGAAAGGCGCATGTTGTTCAGGGGCAGGTTTATGCGGTTATTCATTTTATCCATTGTCATTGTGTTGGCGGGCTGTGCGTCGCCGGCGCAGAAGCTAGCTGACAGCGCGCCGATAGTCACCGATACCGGGTCGGTCCAGGCCTACGTTGCTGACGGTGATGTTCTTCAGTGGTATGACATCCCATTTGCCAAACCGCCCGTGGGCGATCTTCGCTGGCGAGCGCCCGAACCCCTCGATGCTGCGTCTCAGCTAATTTCACGACGAGCCGAACCTTCAATCTGCCCTCAGCAAGCAGGCAGCGTAAGCGGGGTGGAGGGTGATGCGGCCATCGGTGCCGAAGACTGTCTCTACCTCGATGTCACGGCACCCGCATCGGGTCGTGAGCCCTTACCCGTCATGGTTTGGATCCATGGGGGTGGAAATACCACTGGGCATAAGAACAGCTATGACTTTTCTCGCTTTGTTGCTGAGCAAAACGTGATCGTGGTTACGATCAATTATCGATTGGGGCCACTCGGGTGGTTCGCACACCCCGCCTTAGGGAGCGGTCCCGGCACAATTGCTAACTTTGGTACGCTGGACATCATTGCTGCCCTCGGATGGGTGAAGCGCAATATCGGTGCCTTTGGTGGTGATGCGGATAACATCACCATTTTTGGTGAGAGTGCGGGTGGGCACAACGTGTTCACCTTGCTTGCAAGCCCGCTGTCCGAGGGGCTGTTTCATAAAGCCATCTCTCAGTCGGGTTATGTGCGCAGTCTAAGCCCTAGACAAGCCCACAACCGAGAGCGAGAGTTCGCTGAAATCGACCGAGGTAGCTGGGAGTTTACCGAGGCACTGGGATTGTCCAACGACACCGTGACTGCCGACTCCTTACGCGGTATCAGCGCCCATGACATCATTACGACGTTCTACGATCTTTCTTCTGACCACAGCTCCCCCGGCATCATTAACGACGGGGTTGTCATCCCGACCGAAGGTTTTGCAGCTGCCTTGGGTAACCCCAAATACGCCAAACCTTCAGTGCCTGTCATGGCGGGCGCAAACAACGAGGAGGTGACGCTTTGGATCGGGTTAAACCGCTATTTCGTCAACGCCTCATATCCGCTAACCAAATGGCTACCGCCAAAGGTGAGCTTAAAGAATCCGGACATGTACAAGTTCTGGGTCCGTCAGCGTTCAGAAGGTTGGAAAGCACAAGGTGTGGATCGACCGCTGATGTCACTCGAGGCCGCTGGCTACGAGTCGTTGTATGCCTATCGCTACGACTGGAATGATCAAAAAGATAGTTTTCTGATCAACTTTTCTGAGGTGTTAGGGGCCGCGCATGCGAGCGAGATCTCATTTATCCAAGGTAAGGCCATGTACGGACCAATCGGCTCTTACATGTATCCCGATACGGATTCTGCGAGAGATATGACAGATATTATGATGACCGCGTGGGCAAATTTTGCGCGTGACGGTGCACCGGGAGAGGTGAAAGGCGATGCATGGGCGCCATTTAGTGCCATGGCCCCACATTACATGGTGCTGGATTCGTTAGATCAGCATCGACTCGAGGCCGACGTAGCGAGTATCGATGAAATTTTGAACGAGGTGGCTGATAGCACGCTGCTTAACTCACAGGAGCGATGCATATTGGCCTGGGAGCTATCGACTGCACTGGGCGACCCATCCTATGGCACCTATCGACGGTGGAATGGCGGTGAATGTGCAGCAACGGATGTGCGAGCCCTGAGGAAGACGATTCGTGAAGCGCTGGAAGATGAATTTGGTAGCGCGTCCGTTCTATAGCGAGCTACACGTCATCTCTAAGACGTTATGAATAAAGAGCCGAATGAGGAGAGTATGTAGTCTTCATTTGAGTATGATCCGGGGGAGCACACTATAGTGTCGATTGTCGTAGCGATTGTAGGGGCGTCTGGCAGCGGTAAATCGCATCTCGTCGCCTCTCTGGCGCCCGAGACGTTGGGTGCAACTGTCGCTGTCTTGCGCGTTGACGACTATTACCGTGACTTGACGCATCTCAGCTTCGAGGACCGAGATGCAATCAATTTTGACCACCCTGATGCGATCGAGTTTGAGCGCTTGGTCGACGATCTTGCATCGCTTAGATCGGGCGAAGAGGTTCAGACGCCTGTTTACGACTTTACCCAGCATACACGATCAGCGCTCAGTCAGTCGGTGCCGCCAGCCGATATCATTCTTCTTGAGGGTGTTCTGGCCATGTCTGACTCCGCGACGCGCACACTTGTCGATTACACGATCTTCGTCGATACCCCGCTCGAACTCTGTCTCGCTCGGCGTATTGAGCGAGATGCTGTTCAGAGAGGCCGCTCAGAGGCTTCTGTACGCGATTTTTGGGAAACTCGAGCTGAGCCTATGTTTGCGCAGTTTGTAGCGCCATGGCGTTCTGAGGCCGATCTAGTCATTGATGGTAGTCAAACGATCGATGATGAGCTATCTCGCGTTGGCGGCTGGTTGCAGGCATTAATCCAGGATCATCAATCGTTGTAGCTTTTTGGGCAGTCAATGGTCCAGACTGGCCTGTACCGAAGTTCAAACTGTAGGGAAGCGCGTAACCCAAAAAACGCTGCTCAGCTTTCCTCGATTACAGAGTCTCTCGCTGCTTAGACACCCATCTGAAGTGGCCGGCAAGTGTTTCATCGCTCAGCAATAACTCGAGATTGTAAAAGCGGGTCGCGAGCGTTACTTCATCGTAGAGCGCATGTATGCCGCGATGGCACTTTCTGCACACGTGGACGCCGATATTGAGTGCTTCTTTGCTAAAACGCCGACGGAAGCCCTTGCGGCGGTGCATTTTGCGGGGGATAAGGTGATGAAAAGTAAGAGGCACCAGCCGCTGGCAACAAGCGCAGGGTGATGCCTCTTTATGCTTTCGCATGGGGCGTTAGTTACTCCCCGCCGACAGTTACCTCGTCGATGAGGTTGCGTAATTCATCGCTGTCGGGACCTACGCTCGACCCAAATTTAGCGACCACTTCACCGTCTCCAGAAACTACGTACTTGTTGAAGTTCCAGCGTGGGTAACCCTGTGCTTCTCCCAGACCCTTGAAGACAGGGTTTGCATTGCGACCGCGCACCGATGTCGTTGCCATGACTGGGAATGAGACGTCGTACTTCTCAAAGCATACGGTTGCCGCATCAGCCTCGTCGTTTTCTTCTTGAAAGAAATCGTCCGACGAAAACCCAACGACAACTAGGCCTTTGTCCTTGTACTCCTGATGCAGGGATTCTAGGCCGGAAAACTGTGGGGTATACCCGCAGTTACTGGCTGTATTCACGATCAGCATTGGCTTACCAGCATAGCTTTCACAAAAGTTGATGGTTTCTTTGGAGCTCAGCTTGCGCATCTCCGTATCGAGAAACTCGGGGCACGCGATGGCTCCGCTCGAGAGACCAAGACCTGCGATGAGTGCAATAACGTTGTTTTTCATGGGGAATCCCTTAGTGGTTTCATAGAAGTATAATCAAAATACTGAATTTTGGATTAATCGCAGGTGAGAGCGTCGCGCAGCTGTCCACCTAGCATG
>DPGN01000051.1:0-3520 GCA_003523185.1 Halieaceae bacterium | reverse complement strand
CGAGGCACGAACGCAATCGTCGCGGAGTCGGCGGCATTGGCTAGTTCTTCGCTCCAGATTGACCGTGTAATAGGGTCAGTTTTGTTTTGAACAATGGCAATTGGTAGATCTAGCGCCTTTGCTACCTCCAGCGCATCGGATTCACCGTAGGGTAAACCCCAAAAAAGAGGCGCTAAATACGCCATCGGCCGAAACAGGACAGACGGGAGCCCATAACCAACCCAGCCCCCCCGTTCGAGCGAATCACGGGTATTGAGCATGGGATCGAAGAGCAATAACCCGTCTGCCTGCATCCCAGTGGCCAGCGCAAAGATTGAGGTAGCGCCCCCCATAGAGAGACCACAAATAATTACTGGTGTGTCGTTATCCGTTCTTCCCCTCAACCAGTCTCGTGCAGCAAGCACGTCACGGTATTCGGTTGCGCCCATGCGGAGGTAGCCATCGGTGTACTCCGAGTTGCCGTGGTTTCGTTGATCGAAGGTGAAGACAGAAACTCCGGCTTTTTGAAGGCTGTCATAAAATCCTAGCGTATTGAAAAAGGGCGACACGCGGCTCGATCCCGCACCATGAACAAAGAGTAGTGTGGCGCGGGGATTCTCCGCTGGCATCCACCAACCCTCGAGCTGGAGCTCGTCGCTCTCAAAAATAACTGTCTCGACGCTGTTACTGAGCGGTAAAGCGACAACGGGTTCTGATCCTGATTTGAGACCCAGCCAAGGCATGGCGATACCGAAGATAAAGACCAGGCTGAGGAATAGAAGGATAGTCATGCGGTGTCCAGAGAGTTTACTGCTCATACTGATGGGCTTCGGCTCAGAGGTTGAATCTATCTCGTAGGAAGCGGGCCACACCGTCCTCATCGTGATGGCCAATGACCTGGGTGGCTATATCTTTCAGTTCCTCGTCGGCATTGTCCATCGCGTAGGATTCAGTTGCGAACTCAAATAGGCTGATGTCATTGTCCCCATCGCCAAAAGCGATGACCTCCTCAAAGCCACTTCGCTCGGCCACATGCTTCACACCATTGGCCTTTGATCCTCGGCTGTGATGAACATCGAGCCACGCGAGCCCCTTGTCGCGAATCGCCATCCCCGAATAGGCCACCAAGTGCGGTTGGTGCGATACGAAGTCGATGACAGGCTCAATTTGCTCAAGTGGACCCATAGCTGACACATTGATGACGTGTGCGTTAGAGGGCATGGTTGTCAGCGCCTGCAAGGGCAGCTCGCGCTCACTCTCGAATAAATTGGCGAGCTTCTTTTCAAAGTTATCTCGGAGTGGCGCGTGGTAGACCGAGTGGTGGTCGCCGTTCTCGAGAGAGAAGACAAAGGGCGTAAGGTCCTGGGCGACAAACGCGCCAAGTACATCGCTGACTTCAGTTGGGGTCAGCAGGTGATGGTGACTGTAGCTCTGAAGCGTCGGCTCCCAGATGACGGCGCCGTTCTTCAGGACGAGTGAGCGGTTGAAGTTATCGTCTGCGAGTGGTGACAGTGCTGCTTGAAGTGTGCGTCCAGTGGCCACGGTGTAGGCGATGTCGTTTTGGCGCATGAGCGATAGGGTATCACTGGTAAAGGGCGAAATCTTCGACTGGGCGTCAAGTAGTGTTCCATCCATGTCAAATACAACAAGTGTCATGGCAAAGGGCCTCTCGACTGGGGAGCCACAGGGTAGCGCAATCGTCGGACTCATCGCTAGATCATCCGATTGTGCGATTAACTGCTGTCCAGTTTTCTGGCAACGTATTCGATCATTGAAATAAAACGTCTAGGATTCGAGCCTATTACCAAAGGGCGGAAACGTCCCGCAGGGTAGGTGAGAACGTAACCACTAGATGAAACGAAAAATCCAAGCTGTGAAAAAAGCATCGAAGAAATGAGTAGAGAGAAGACGAGTAGTAAAAACGGGGGTTTAGTGCAAAATTCAAAGGGCGTTAATCGACGGCGCTTTAATCACTGGTTGGCTGCCTCATCTATTGCTGGCGCATCAGGCGCTGTTTTTGGAAAACAAACAGGCGACAACCACCACGTGGCAGTTATCGGTGCGGGAATTGTCGGAAGCTCAATTGCCTACCATTTATCAAAGCTTGGTGTGCGGGTAACACTTATCGAGCGAGATACGGTGGCAAGCGGCGCTAGTCATGGCACCTTCGCATGGATTAACGCGACATGGGCCAAACAGCCGAGGCATTACCATGCGTTCTCCCAACAAGGTGTGAACAGTTGGCATCGACTGCAGAAAGAACTCGACCTACCCATCGTCTGGGGAGGCTCTCTCGAGTGGTTTGCTAGCGATAGCCGGCAGGCACGCCTTGCCAATGATATTGCCGAGCAGCAAGCGTGGGGAGAGCCTGCACGTATGCTAACGAGTGCTGACGCGCAAGCACATGAGCCTGCTGTTAATTTTCATGGAGCGACGCAGGTTGCGTCTTCCCCGCGCGATGGCGCAATAGATCCAGTGCTCATATCGAAGTCTTTGGTAGCTGCTGCAATTCAGCAGGGAGCTCAAGTACTAGAGCGTTGCGAGGTGCTGGGTGTTGACGACTCCACCGATCAAAAAGGGAAGCTACTCCGAACCAGGTGTGGCCCCATTGAGGCAGATCGCGTCGTACTCGCGACAGGTCCAGACCCAGTAGCCGTCAAGCGCTTTGGTGGATTCGATCTACCGCAGCGAACAACCCCCGGCGTCATCGTGGTGACGCGTCCAGTAAAACCGCTGTTGCGTGGAATACTCGTCGCACCGGGTATCCATATTCATCAGAGGATGGATGGAAGACTGGTCATTGGTGAACAGGAGGGTGCGCCCGATACCGCGGCGCATGCCGCCCGGCTGGCAGATCGACCCACACGGTTTCCTGACGATTCGGTGGCAGATCAGCATGCTCAGCGCCTACTCGCGACGACTCGTGATTATTTGCCGAGCATCGGAGAGGTTGAGGTTGATGAAGTCCTTATTGGGTGGCGGCCATTACCTGTGGATGGTCACCCTGTCATTGGTCCGAGTCCTGTGGATGACCGCGTATACGTGGCCATCATGCACAGCGGTGTATCACTGGCCGCCATTACGGGAGATTTGGTCGCTCGCGAATTGGCAGACGGCGTCGAGATGGCCTTACTGCAGCCGTTTCGTGCCAATAGGGTGTTTGATACCAAGAACCGATATTGAGTTCAGAGGGCTTTTGATGGGCTTTTTGTGTCAGAACAGACTGACTCATAGAGCTGCCCAAGCTTGGGTCCATCGGGGCCGTCGGGTGGAGCTTAGACTGGGATGACAGGGTTTATGTGAGCGCGCGGACAAACACGCGGACAAAAAAAGAGGCGCCAGGCGCCTCTTTTTTCTTTCACGGACCTCGAACATATCAGTGAGATACTAGAACCAAGTCCTTGGTCAACGCATCGCGTGTTGTCTGCGCTACTTCAAAACGTGCAATCGGATACGCCGCGTGCTCGACACTCGCAAAAAGCTTGGCACCGTCTTTTAGCGCTGCGATTTGCTCACTGGAGAGTTCGAAGCGCATGAAATG
>DPGN01000016.1 GCA_003523185.1 Halieaceae bacterium | reverse complement strand
TCTCCCGACTCGGTAATCGAGATCGAATCAGCGTCACTACCACCTGAGACCGTGTAAGTAATTGCATCACCATCACTGTCTGTTGCTTCGACGGTTCCAATGGGGGCCGTACCGTTTTCATCAAATATAAATTCATAATCGCTCGCAAATACGGGAGCGTTATTAGCAGGCGGGGTAATTGGAGTCGGTGCCGCTGACGAGCCACCAGAGCCACCCCCACATGCGGTTAGCAGGGCTTGGCTTACGACAGTTAGATAAACGAGTCTAAATTTCATGCGTACCTCCCACTAGGGCAGTTTACTTAAGGCAACTTCGCTGTGATCTCACCGTAATCTGCGAAGCTCGGAAGCTACAAACTTATTTGCTTATTTTTTTTAAATTCAGGCAAGTTGGACACATTTCGAGCAGCCTGCAGACTGGGTTGTGAGTCCCGTAAGACGTCGATACCCGCGTTCTGTAAGCTTGCTTTTGTCTTTGCTCGCGCGGGCGCGCGATCGTATCAAGTGTTGGGCAGATTGTGGGGTGAATTATAGTTATTTCATTAAAAACTTATTAAATCAGATATTTAGATTAATAATATGGCGGAAGAGGTAGGAGTCGAACCCACCAGGCGCTTTGTCAGCACCTCACTGGTTTTGAAGACCAGGCACCCCACCGGGGACGTCGCTCTTCCATGGTTTTATATCTTGAGTCTGCTGCGAATCGCTTTTGGATTGGCAATTGTACGCTCATTACCCTGTCGCTGCGTGAAGTTAATACTGTCGAAGAACTCGAGTATTTCAACGGCTAGCTTCCGGCCGATGCCAAAATGATCTTTGAATTCAGCGACCGTAAAGGCGCTGGCTGCTGCGAGTGCCTCTGACCCATTGGCTAATTCCAGAAGTGTTTCTGTTAGTGCGTATCGCGTTGCATTGATGCGATGTAGGCGGCCGTTGCCGGTGCCCTGTTTAACTGCCAATTTAAGTGGTGTCTCGGCGAGATTCGCGTCTCGCTGAAGTTCTGACAGCACCGGTATTTGACATCCTGCCGACAGCAGGTGGCGCTCTAAACTCGTCCAATAGGTGTCATTTTTGTTGCGTTCGCTGCCTTTCTTTGTATGGTGAACGCGCCCATCAGTGAGCTCGATTACGCCCGTTTTGAACAGAGTTCTCAATGTTGCTTCGAGCAATGCTCGGTGAGCGCTTTTAGCGACGAATTTAATGAGCTTCTCGCTTGGAAAACCTCTGGAATCATTCTCCTGCGTGCTGGTCTCGCTCAGCCCGGTAAGTAAAGCCTCCCTGGCGCTAGCAATGGCACTTCGGGTCGTAATCCATGTGGTTTGATCCAGGTCAAACGTCACCGCCATATCTGGAAGTGTCGGGACAGTGACACCTTGCTTCAAATTGAAGGCGCCAACCAGATCTGACCAGTTTACGGTCATGTTCGCCTCCAGTAGGGCAGACAAGGCGCTGCCGCTGCTGCCAGTTGCAAGTGCGCGAAGCCAAGTCAGGCGCTCGGGTTTAGCTTTTCCGTATTGCGGGCCGTTAGGATCTAAAATCGCACCACCACCAAGATGAAACGATTCGGAATCATCTCTCAGCACGAACCGCTCGCCCGAGTAAGTGCTGATTGGCGAATCGAGAATGAGCTGGGCCATTGATGATTGACCGGGAGCGAGGGATGAGATCGTGTTTTCAATCAGGGCCACTTTCGCGCCCACTCGCCGCGCTCCGATGTAGAGTTTGACTGGCGAGAGATGCTTTAGTGCAGTCGGCGCATCGCATAGGAGTGTTAGTTGAACATCAAGTCGTTGCGAGAGTTGATCAAGCGCGGGTTCAACAAGACAATCACCTCGATCAATATCGCTGATCTCTATTTTACCGGCTAAACACAGTGCGACACGCTGACCGGCGGTTGCCGATTTGACCATTACATCATTCGCGCGTAGCTCGCGCACTCGGACTTCCAGCCCTTTGGGTTGAAGGATTAAATGATCGCCAACACTGATGGTGCCGGTGCTTGCAGTCCCCGTGACAACTAAACCTGCGCCGCTGACATGAAAGCGACGATCAATCGACAGTCTGAAGCCGCGGTCTAGCGCTTGATCTCTACCTTTGGATGGCATTGATTGAAGATGGGATTTAAGTGCGTCGATGCCATCACCCGTGACCGAGGAAACCTGAAACACCTCGCCCTCACTATTGTAGCGGGAATCGATAAGTTCTCGCGCCTTTTGAGCTACCTCCATGACCCGCTCAGGCGTTACCGCGTCAATCTTTGTGATCACAATATCGATGTCAGTGACACCGAGCACACTCAGGACATTTAAGTGCTCACTCGTTTGCGGCATCGGCCCATCATCGGCTGCGATAATCACTAAGGCACGATCGATACCAGAGACCCCAGAAATCATGGTGTTGATAAAACGATGATGACCGGGCACATCGATAAAACCGATGACTCGGCCGTCACTCGAGGGAAGGTAGGCGTATCCTAAGTTAATGGTCAGTCCGCGCGCCTTCTCTTCAGCGAGCGTGTCGGTATCGACACCGGTGAGTGCCTTGATCAACGATGTTTTGCCGTGATCAACGTGACCGGCAGTTGCAACAATCACTGAGGCAGCTCTGTCAGTTGCTCTATGAACGCGTCCTCGTGAATCGCTTCAAGGCAGCGAAGATCTAAAAGCAGCGCGCCATTATGGAGCCGCCCAATAACGGGCTTGGGAAGCCGCCGCAAACGCTGAGCTAGTGCGCGCAAGGGCTCGTCCCCACCATTGGCCGCGGTGATGGAGAGTGCGGCACTCGCGAGCACTTCAACGGGGAGCGCACCGCTACCAATTTGGCTGGAGACCGATGCGATGTCGACACCATACTGATTACCTAACAGTGAGCTGACTTTGGGGGCCAGTCTGTTCGCCTGCTCACGAATACTGTCTTCTGCTCGCGTGAGTAATCTGAGCGTTGGAAGCCTTGAGACGAGCTCGTCCGGGTTGCGGTACAGCTGTAGGGTTGCCTCGAGCGCTGCCAAGGTTACTTTATCCAATCGCAATGCACGTTTCAGCGGGTTCTGCTTAATACGCGCGATAAGATCGACGCGGCCAGCAATAATGCCCGCCTGGGGGCCACCAAGTAGCTTGTCTCCGCTGAAAAGGACCAAGTCGGCCCCATGAGCGAGGGTTTGCTGTGCGGTGGCTTCATGGGGCAACCCCAGTGCCTTCAAGTCGATGAGATTGCCACAGCCCATGTCGACGACGAACGGTATTTGGTTTTCGTGAGCCAGTGTCGCAAGCTCAGATTCGGGCACTGTATTGGTAAACCCTTCGATCCGATAGTTACTGGTATGCACGCGCATCAACAGCGCAGTATCAGCATCAATGGCGTTCGCATAGTCCTTGAGATGTGTTCGATTGGTCGTGCCGACTTCAACGAGGCTGCAGCCCGAACGTCCCATGATGTCCGGCACGCGAAACGAGCCCCCAATCTCTACCAGTTCGCCGCGAGAAACGGGCACCGTTTTGCCGAGCGCCAAGGTGTTCAGGGTGAGCAGGACGGCGGCGGCGTTATTGTTGATCACTGTCGCCGCTTCCGCGCCCGTGAGCTCACAAATTAGCGACTCAATATGGCTGTCCCGATCCCCCCGTTGACCCTTTTCAAGATCATATTCGAGGTTGTTGGCACTACCCGCTACTCGATTCATGGCGTCGATAGCGGCATCTGCTAGGTTCGCGCGCCCGAGATTGCTGTGAAGGACTATGCCCGTGAGATTGAAGACCGATTTCAAAGCCGGTTGAGACGTGGCAGTGAGCCCGTCGCGAATGGTTTGCTGGATGATTGAGAGATCCGATGCCACCGATTCGTCTGATTGAATCGCGGCTCTGAGTGCCTCAAGGTGACCGCGCGCTGCGCGTGTCACCGCGTCATGGCCCCACAGTTCGACCTCCGACTGCATATGGTCGAGGATGACACTGACCGAGGGGAGGTCTCTAAGCTGTTGTTGTCGGTTTTTATTCACGCTGGCACTGCTTTGACGTCACTCCACCAGTGTAACGCGTGAAAAGCGATGCGGGCAGCCGATTAGACTGCAGCGGTGGTTTCTTTGTGTGCCTGAAACCAATAAACCGAAGCAGATACGAGCAGTGCAGGGAAGACCTCATGGAGTAGGGTACTTAGACCCAAGGTGATCCAGAGTATCAGTGTGCTCATTCCAAGAATCATGGATACGAGCGTGATCTGTGCGGACGCAACACGGCCGTACAGACCAAAAACGACCGGTGGGAAGAAGCAAACAGCGTACAGGCTACCCGAGAAGATGGTGATACCCACGATGTCGCCCGGTGGGTTGAGTGCCATTAAGGCAGAGATACAGGCGAACGCGATAACCGCTACTCGGGACCAACGTACCTCGTTTTCGATCGTCTTAAAGGGCGCAATAATATTTTTGTAGAGGGTGGATGAGGCCACCAGAAGCACGCTGTCCATTGAAGACATGGCCGCGGACACGATTGATACGATGAGTAGATCGGTTACCCAAAATGGAAAAATAGCTGGGTCGTTAACGAGCCGCGGAATAATCAGATCGGTATCGGTCACGTTCTCGAGAATCAGGTGTGCGTAAAGGCCAATCGGAAACATACAGGCCAAGATGAGCGCCATACCTAGCACGGCAATCCACATGCCCCGTTTTACCTCTGCATCACTCTTGAGGCCATAAAAGCGGGATAATTGACGGGGATCGACAATGAGCTTGAGAGCACCCGACAGTGATACACCTAATAGCACGGCAAACGGTGCAGCGCCGTTAAGATCGAAGAGAAAATCTTTTTCGGGTATATCTGTCAGCTGACTGACTGATGTGATGCCACCGGCTGCCTGCGTAACGAAATAAAAGATCGTCATGGCACCAATGAGCATAAGCACGCCTTGAATCGCATCCGTCCGAACGACGGAGACGAAGCCACCAATGGAGGTGTAAAGCACCACTACGAGCAGGGTAACGCCGACTGCGACCTCGTAAGGCACACCGAGGAAGATTTGAAACAAATGTCCCGCGCCTTTGAAGATGGCCAAGAGGTACAGGATGCTGGCGAAAACAATCACGGACGCGGATAACAAAAGCAGAGGATGCCGCTCGGCATCAGGGTTGTCGCCCAATATCCGCCCCCGAATGTAATCGGGAATGGTCAGCGCATCCCATGCGGCGGCAAAGCGCCGCAGCGGCGGTCCAATCCACCGCCAGGACATCCACGAGAAGATGACGAGCAGAACCGCCATGGTGAACCAGGCAACACCATAGTCGTAGCCTTTGCCCGCATGTCCAATAAAGGTGTTGGTTGAGGCAAACGTCGCAAAAAAAGAGATGCCCACGACCGTGCCGCCCAACTGGCGGTTACCTACGTAGTACCCACCCACGCCAGTAGCCGCCTTGTTACCAACATAGGCGTTGTAGAACAGTACGGACACATAGATCACGAGGAGTGAACTTGCGATCCAATGTTCGACAAACCACGACATGTGTCAGCTCACCTAGTGACTCGCCGCGTTAAAGCGCGGAATCACTTCCCTTAATCTTCTCCACACCCATATTCTTCAGTGTGAAACTGTAGATGTCAGCGTACTGATCAACCAGCTTATCCGTTGGCGTGCCGGCACCATGTCCGGCATTACTATCGATGCGAATCAGGACAGGCGCATCGCCCGTGTGGTCGTACTGCATCTGTGCGGCAAACTTGTAGGAGTGCGCCGGCACGACGCGGTCGTCGCGCTCGGCCGTCGTGATAAGCGTCGCCGGATAGGCTGTTCCGGGTTTTGTGTTGTGCAGCGGCGAGTAACCCAGCAGGTAGCGGAACATTTCCTCACTCTCTTCAGACGTCCCATAGTCATACGCCCAGCCCGCACCTGCCGTGAAGGTGTGGTAACGCAACATGTCGAGCACCCCGACACCGGGGAGTGATACTTGGAAGAGATCGGGGCGTTGTGTCGTTACAGCGCCGACCAGCAGACCACCATTGGATCGACCGCTGACAGCCAGTTTTTCCTTGTTGGTATAGCCCTCTGCGATCAGGTACTCGGCCGCGGCGATAAAGTCGTCAAAGACATTTTGCTTTTGGGTTTTGGTGCCCGCGATATGCCACGCTTTGCCGTATTCACCACCACCACGAATATTGGGTACTGCATAAATGCCACCCATCTCAAGCCACGCCGCAACTGTGCTGCTAAAACGTGGTCGGATACTGATATCAAAGCCGCCGTAGCCGTAAAGGATGGTAGGGGTACTGCCGTCTAGGACGGTGCCCTTGGCGTACGTAATGATCATGGGTATGCGAGTACCATCCTTAGAGGTGTAGAACACCTGCTCTGTTTGATAATCGTTGCCGTCAAAGGGTGACTTTGATGCGCGGTACAAGCTGACACCGCCCGACTCAGGATCAAGAGAGAAAATAGCGGGTGCGATACGGTAGTTGGTGAAAGTAAAAAAGACTTCCTCTTGCTCTTTTTTGCCACCAAAGCCTGACGCGCTTCCGAGGTCGGGTAGTTCAATATCCCTCATGAGATTGCCTTCGAGGTCGTACTGCTTCACCTGACTGATTGCATCAATCATGTATTCGGCGAACAGGTAGCCGGCGCTCGAGCTGGCGTTGAGCACGTGCTCGCTCTCAGGAATAACGTCGCGCCAGTCGCTCTCTCCAGCCGCCTGTGGATCCAACGCAATCACCCGACCTTTGGGTGCATCGCGATTTGTTTCGATCAAAAGATAGTCACCGTCAGTCTCGAGCAATGAACCGTCTGCCGACTCGTCAGCAAAGACGACAACGAGTTCGTCAGATTCGGACGCTAAATCCTTGATAAACAGCTTGTTGCCCGACGTGGAGTTGGCGGCACTGATTACCAAATAGCGATCGTCGCCACCCACGGAGGCGCCCACGTAACGATGCTTTTGCTCAGCGGTCGCGCCGAAAATCACCTCATCACTGCTCTGCGGTGTGCCGAGTGCATGGAAATACAGTTTGTGCTGATCGGTTTTTGCGGAGAGTTCACTGCCGTCAGGTTTGTCATAGCTGGAGTAGAAAAAACCCTCGTTACCCAGCCAGTTGATGCCAGAGAATTTCACGTCAACCAACGGTGACTCAAGTACATCGCCGGTGGCGACATCTCTGATCACAATCGATCGCCAGTCACTCCCACCTTCGGAGAGTTGATAGGCTACGAGACTGCCGTCTTCGGAGAAGCTGACGCTCGACATGCTGACCGTGCCATCCTCACTAAAGGTGTTCGGATCTAAGAACACTGCTTCACTGCCATCATCCTCAATGCGATATAGCACGCGCTGATTTTGAAGACCCGAGTTACGGTAGAAATAGCGTTTTCCACCTTCAATAAAGGGCGCGGTTTCACGCTCGAAGTTCAGCAGGCGCGCCACTGTGCTTTTGACGTCATCGCGCAGTGAGATAGCGTCAATATACGAGCGGGTTGAAGCGTTCTGATTAGCAATCCAGTCAGCGGTGTCACTACTGAGGTCATCCTCTAACCAACGATAGGGGTCAGGTACCTGCACACCAAAGTAGGTGTCTACGTGGTCTTCCCGAAGGGTTGAAGTCTGAGATTCTGAGCTGTCCAAAGCTTGGCTCTTAGTGATACTTGGCTCACCTTCGCCACCACAGCTAGTGACCATCAAAGCCAAAAAAATAATAAGAAAGCGGTTAATCATTGCGATGGTTCTCCGTCATATAGGCGCATACATTAGCTCAAATGGGTGCTTTGCATTAAGTCACTTAATGGGAATGTCATCGCTATGCCCGGGCGAATCTACTGAAAGATCGTAAGTTTTCGAACGCTAGAATCTTGATTGATGACACCGTTATAAAGACAGCACTGCCGCTGTTCGCACATTACTGCAATACCCATACCGTCGAGCAAGCTGGCCGTAGTGATGGTATGCGCCCGTAAGCGATAGATCTCACGTACTTCACCGTTGTGCCAAAGCCAGAGCATGACGAGTTCGTGATCAGTTGCGTTTTCCCACACGGTCACGACTTCGTCCCCCGTTCGCTTGTTGGAGCGGATTAATGTGTCGCTGTAGGTCTCAGCAAGCGACTCTGAAAGCCTGTAGGTGGGGAACCGATTCGTATTTCTGAGTCTGACAGTATCCATGTAGCGTCTTTTTGCGGTTTCCCAGATAAAAAGCGACAAGAGCTGTGAATGAGTCTCGGCAATTAACTCGTCTTACTAGCGAGAATGAGGCTGATGTCCAATGATTCGCCCGGAATCTTGTCGATCTGCTCAATGTTGAGATCTTCGCTCATGAGCCAACCCATGATCGATTTCATATCCACACTGACGGGTACAGGCTGTGAGGCGGGGTCTTCGTGTTGTGTGAAGGCAACAACCAAGAGTTTCCCGCCACGTTTGAGCACGCGCGTTGCCTCTTCAAACAGGGCTTTCGGGTCGTCAGCAAAATACAGCACTTGATCAATGGTGACGGTGTCGAAGCTGTTGGCCGCGAACCGCATCTGATACATATCTTCTTGCCGCACGGACAAGTGCGTCAGTCCCGCCGTTTCTATTGCATCTCTGGCGACAATCACCATCTTTTTAGAGAGATCGACACCGAAGCCACTGTCAGCTAGCGGCCCAACTAGCCGCAACATCCGCCCCGTGCCGGTAGCAATATCCAGTAGGTGTCCGACGGTGTGACCAGACAGTAATTGGCTGACGTGCGACTTAAATGTGGCTTCGTCACCGTGATATCGATGAAGTTCCAGCCACTCCGGAACCTCGTCTTCAACGTAGGTCTCCGCAAGCTGCGCTCGGGCATCGCGAATGACCGCAAGTCGCCGGCTATCTTCCGCTAGGGTGCTGTCCGCTGTATCTAGGCTACACAACAGTGTGCTGAGGATGGTCTGCTGGGGCTGCTGGCGATTGGCGCGGTAAAAAATAAAGTGCTGCTCGCGAAAGCTCTCAAGAAGCCCCGCATCTTGCAAAATTTTCAGGTGACGCGATGTGCGAGGTTGGCTGTAGCCTGTGATCCGTACAAGGTCAGATACGGTGAGTTCACCTTGACTGCACAGTGACATGAGGCGGAGCCGGCTTGGGTCAGCCACCGCTTTTAAGCATTGTGATAAAGCATCAACGTTCATGAGCATAAAGATATCTTTATATCTAAAAAATAAATACGGCTTTCACAGATTTTTACTGTGACAAACGCTAGGCTGTTGAGTTGTGGCATTAGATACGAGGTTCGTCGAGCGCCCGACAAGCCAAAAAAAACCATCGATAAGGGGTTTCACATGCTAAAACTTCACTTCGCACCACAGTCCCGAGCTGGCCGTATTTTGTGGCTCCTAGAGGAACTCGAGCTTCCTTACGAGCTTAACGCCATGGCGTTTCACCCCAAGGATCTCAAATCGGATGAGCACCGGAGTAGACACCCGCTAGGGCGTATTCCGGTTCTAGACGACGGTGATGTATCGATTTATGAGTCTGGTGCCATCGTGGAGTACATACTGGCCCGACATAAAGACGGTGGTCTGAAACCTGCCGTGGACGACCCCATGTTCCCCGAATACCTACAGTGGTTTCACTACTGCGAAGGGATGGTTATGCCCCCAATGAACACGATTGTTGTTCATACGATCTTATTGCCAGAGGACCGACGAGACCCCGTCGTATTGGGCCAAGCACAACGCTTGCTCAATAAGGCGCTTCATCCGGTTAATGAGGCATTGGAGGGCCGCGACTACCTGATTGGTGATTTCTCGGCTGCGGACATCATGCTGGGGCATGCCTGTTTCATGAGTAATCGTATGGGCTGTGTCTCTGATGACATGCCTCATTTGAAAGCTTACGTGCAGCGGATTACCGAGCGCCCGGCGTTCCAAACTGCTATCAATATGATATGAGACGATGCAAGACTTGGCGGGATGGTCCGCATTGCTTATCTTGCGTCCTAAGAAGTGGCATTTAAACAAAGGAGGTATCGTGTCAAAGCAACTAGTTTTTGCTATGAGCTTAAGCGTCTTGGTTGCCGCATGCGGTGGCGGTGGTGGTGGCGGTGGCGGATCGTTGTCGAACCCCACTGGAGGAGGATCGAGTGGCGGTTCAAGCACCTCAGACCCTTGTGGTGTGTCGGCTCAGATAGACTTCGTAGAGGACCTGGCAACGGACTACTACTATTGGTATGACGAATTAGCAGATGTTGACAAGAGTCAGTACTCAAATGCCCAGGATTACTTGGGAGCCATCATGCGACCTATTTGGTGCGACTTAGCTGATACACCAGGAAACTGCCAAAGCACAGGAAGAGATCCTGGTTTCTCTTACTTGACAACAATAGAAGCAGACACCCAGCGATTCGAGTCTGGGACCTTTTACGGCTATGGCGTCCGCTATCGATTAATTAACGGCGATTTTTATTTCTCCGATGCTTACGAGGGGGGGCCGGCATTTTTGGCTGGAATACGGCGTGGCCAACGTTTGGTAGCTGTAGATCTGGGTGATGGTTTCGTTTCGTGGGAGCAAATAGTTGCTGACGAATCGGCGGAACTACCAGAGGCTGTCTTTGGGCCGCGGGGCCAGCTTCAAACAACGATTTTTCGTGTTGCGTCTGACGGCAGTGAGCAGGATATATCAGTTACAACAGCTGAGACGTCAACGCCACCCATTGCGGGTGCACCTACTTTGATACCAACTCAGGGCGGTAATCCCGTTGGCTATATTAATTTCAGGACATTTATTGATGATGCCGACCAACCTCTCCGCGATGCCGCAGAGACCTTTGCCGCAGCTGGTGTTACCGATTTGGTCATTGATCTCAGGTATAACGGCGGCGGTCTACTGAGGGTAGCCGAGACATTTCTGAATTTACTCGCTGGTGATGTAGCGCAGGGACAAACTAGTTACATCATAAACTTGAACGACAAGCATCAAGCCGAAAATAGCGTTGAAAGTTTCTCAAAGTTGCAGGAATCGTTCGCGCCATCGCCCAATCGAATAGCATTTATCACAACACTTGGCTCTGCCTCTGCGAGTGAATTATTGATCAATAGCTTAGATCCGCATGTTGAGGTGGCGATAGTAGGCTCGGAAACATCGGGTAAGGCGGTAGGTCAAGGGGCTTGGGATCTGGACCCTAATGCTTGTGAGACACGACTGAGGCTGATCGCTTTTGAAATCCAGAATGGCGCCGGTGAGGGAGGTTACTACAATGGGCTGGTGAGCACAGGTAGGTTCACTTTCCTTCCTGCTGCGGATGATGCCACCCGCCCGTTTGGTGATATCAATGAGGAATCATTGCAAACGGCATTGGCATGGTTAGGTGTCACCCCCGCAAAGCGCCAAGCGGAGACCTTAAAGTCACCAACGAGTCGATTAGGCGTTGCGGGCTTTGATGCATCTTGGCCGGCTGATAAAGAACCTCCACTAAACCCCGATGGAAGTGTTCGTTCCTTCTAAATAAGTAACGACACTGGATAGTCTCGGTTGGGCTATTCACTCAGTTCAGAAGTCGGTGTAGCCTCGCTGCATCGACTTTTTTGGTTTGCCGACGGCACAAATAGAAATAGGTAGCGTCATGAGTAGCACAGCGGAAACATTTCAGACGATAGTCAACGAGCGGCGATCCATCCGCGCGTTCAAATCTGACCCGGTCAGCCGAGAGATTATCGATGCCGTTTTTGCACCTGCGCTTCGCGCGCCGAGTAACTGCAATACCCAGCCATGGTTTGTACATATTGTGACGGGTGACAAGCTCGAGCAATTGCGCGAAAAACTGCCCGCGGCTTTCGCCATGGGTGATGTAGCGCCTGACTTCCCTTACGACGGCGTTTATGAGGGCGTGTACAAGGATCGTCAGTACGGCGCTGCTAAAGCGCTCTATGACGCGCTTGGGATTCCACGTGAGGAAAAAGCCAAAAGGCAGGAATGGTTCATGGGGAACTTCCGCTTTTTTGATGCACCGGTTGTGGCGTTCTTCATGTTGCCCGATGGCTTTGGTCTACGTGAAGCCTGTGATTTGGGGATGTTCACTCAAACAGTGATGCTGGGCTTAACGGCCCAAGGCCTGGGCTCCTGCCCTCAGACAGCGCTTGGCTTCATGGCAAAGCAGATTCGCGAAGTGATTGACGTTCCAGAGCATCATAAGTTGATGTTTGGTCTGTCGTTTGGTTATCCTGTGGATACACCGATCAACGACGTCGTGACAGATCGAACCGATCTTGAGTCAGCGGTAACGTTCCACAGCTAGGCAAACATGCTATTGATGCCCACGCTTGGGTAAAGCGATTAGCTCTCGCTGGGTCGCGAAATAAAGCCTGATACTTCCAGCTGGAATCCAGATATTGCATTGAATTTGATCGGCGCGGACATGACTTTCATGTTTGTAACACCTAGGTGCCGGAGTATCTGTGCGCCCGTGCCAATCACTCTGTAGTTCTGGGGCGGTGCCTCTGTTGCAGCTTCACCTGCAAGCTCTGCGATATTGCGCATGATTGCCTCTGGAGACTCCCAGCCACCCAGCATGACGACGAGACCGCGTCCTTGCTCAGCGATATAGGCCATGGCGGATTCGTAAGACCAACCTTGAGATCCCTGCGGTAGACGTGTGCCCAATACGTCTCGGAGCGTGTTGATGGGTTGTATGCGCACGGGTAGGTCTGCGGCAGTGAGGTCGCCCTGGTGCAACGCATATTGAATTTGTCCGTCGACCAAGTCTTCGAACGTTGTCAGCGTGAACTTGCCCCACTGTGTGTCTATGGGGAATTCGCCAGTGCAGCGTACGGACTGTTCGTGCAGGGCACGATACTCGATAAGATCGGCAATGGTGCCAATACGAAGATTATGTTTTTTCGCAAACACCTCTAACTCAGGCCGTCGCGCCATTGTGCCGTCTTCATTCATGATCTCGACAATGACGGCGGCCGGCTCACAGCCAGCCATGCGCGCTAGATCTACACCCGCCTCGGTGTGACCCGCACGTTGCAGGACACCGCCGGGTTTTGCGACCAAGGGGAAGATATGTCCAGGTTGCGAAATATCAGAGGGCGTCGCATCGGCTTTCACGGCCTCAAGAATGGTATGTGCTCGTTGACGCGCGCTGACACCGGGACCTACCGAGTGCGTAGCATCGATCGATACGGTGAAGTTGGTCTCGTGTTGAGAGCGGTTGTCACGCACCATCAGTGGTATTCGCAGCTGCCTCGCACGCTCTGCGGTGATAGGCATGCAAATCAGACCGCAGGCCTCACTGGCAAAGAAGTTGATAATCTCTGGCGTGACTTTCTCGGCAGCGATTACAAGGTCTCCCTCGTTTTCCCTGTCCTCATCATCCATGAGGATGACCATCTTACCTTCGCGAATGTCGTCCAAAATGTCTGGAACGGTATCGAGTGCCATCTTAACTCTCCTGCTCTAGCACGATCTTTTACTGCCTTTCTTTAGTTCGCTGTTAGCACTTCTCAATCGCAACGGCAGTAGCCTCACCACCACCAATACAGAGCGCGGCCACACCGCGATCCTTGCCATAGTGATGCATTGCGTGCATGAGCGTGACGATGATTCGAGAGCCAGTTGAGCCAATAGGGTGGCCTTGGGCGCACGCGCCGCCATGAACGTTTACTTTGCTGTGATCGAGGCCGTGCGCTTTCATTGCCAGCATGGTGACCATGGCAAAGGCCTCGTTGATCTCCCAAAGATCTACGTCATCAGTAGACCAACCGGTTTTATCGAGCAGCGAAGAAATGGCATCAACGGGTGCCAATGTGAACTCTGCGGGCAGGCGGCTAGAGCGCGCATGCGCAACGATCTTAGCCATTGGCTTTAGGCCATGGGCTTGGACCGCTGACTCACTCGCCAAAATGAGTGCGCTTGCACCGTCTGAGATAGAAGAGGCGTTTGCCGCGGTTATGGTTCCGTCTTGTGCAAATGCCGCGCGCAAGCTTGGAATCTTGTCGATGCGGCCTTTATGCGGTTGCTCATCATCGACAATCGTGATGGTTTCTCGTCGTGTCTTGACCTCTACGGGCGCCGTTTCTGCCTTTAGCAGGCCTTGTTCGATCGCATTTTTAGCGCGTGTCAGGCTCTCAATCGCGAAGTCATCCATCGCTTCTCGCGTAATACCATGCTCATCGGCTGTCGCCTGAGCAAAACTACCCATGGCGCCACCTGTGTAGGCGTCTTCCAAGCCGTCCATGAACATATGATCGTATATCTTGGTATGACCCAGACGTTGTCCTGCGCGTCCTGAGGGCATCAGGTGCGGTGCGTTCGACATGCTCTCGAGACCACCGGCAATAGCAATGCTATTAGTGCCGGCACGGATACTGTCGATGCCAAAGATCGTTGCCTGCATGCCACTGCCGCAGGCCTTATTCACGGTAACGGCACCTACGTGGTCAGGCACACCGGCATAGCGAGCTGCCTGGCGCGCCGGGCACTGCTTGAGTCCTGCGGGCAGTACGCAGCCCATATAGACTTCATCAATGGCTGCTGCATCGAGATTGGCGCGTTCAACAGCGGCCTTAATCGCGGTACTGCCTAATTGTGGTGCTGAGACTGAGGCAAGATCGCCCATCAGTCCACCCATGGGTGTTCTGGCACCGCCCACAATATAGATTGCTTCTGACATGTTGTGTCCCGTTTATGCGTCAGCTTGATTGGGGGGGTGGATTAAGCCACAGGCGCGATGACGCCACAATGCGAGGGGACGTTTAAATAGGTGAAAACACCTTTCCTTTTACAGCTTTACGGTACTCCGATGGACTCAACCGATTGACCTTTTTAAATTGCCGAGCGAAATGTGCCGAATCGACCATGCCCACCTCCGCTGCAACCTCTGTAATGCTCAAGTTGGTTGTCCTCAAGAGCGATTCCGCCTCTGACAGCCGCAGGTTGAGCAAGTACTGCCATGGTGTAGTACCCGCGGCGCGCTGGAAGCGGCGCGTCAGGGTGCGCTCTGATAGCTCGAATGTGGTTGCAATCGAAGCCATCGAGAGGGGCTGGGTGAATTTCTCCTGCAGGTACATCTGGACATCCAGAACCACCTCGTCTCGATGCTCTCGAATAACCTGTGAACCCAACTGCGTCGATTTAAACCGCCGACGTATCTCAGGCGAGAACTGGTTTTCAACGTGGCGTGCAATGTTGGTGTTGTAGAAATTACCCATGAGGTAGACCAGCAAGTCACTGATGGAGTTGACGCTCCCCGCGCAGTAGAGATTGTCCGACTGCACGATGAGTTCATCGCGGCGTAGGTCAACGGCGGTGTAGCGCGATGCAAATTCGTCCAACCAAAACCAGTGTGTAGTGGCCGGCTTTTTATCAAGAAGCCCTGTCTCGGCTAACAGGAAACTGCCTGTGCCGACGGCGGCGATGGAAGAGCCTTGGTTGACCAGCTTCGCAATAAAACGGATCAGCTCGGGATGGCGTTTGATCACACGACGCGGATCACGCCAAATTGCAGCGATAACAAGGAGATCAAGCGACGCTGCCTCAGAAATAGGTTGCGTCGCAAACTCTAGCCCACCGCTGGTCGTGATTTGGCCCCCTTTGGGGGAAAATAAGGTCACGGGGAGCTCGCCAGTGCCGGTACTTTGGCCGCTGGCTTGCGCGGCAGCCATAGCGAGCTCGGAGGGCAAAGTAACCGAACTTGCCAATGCAAACTCGTGGACAAGTGCACCTATTCTCGGTGTTCGTCTGGGTCTTTGGGCCGTTCTGCGAAATTTTTCCGTCGGTTTTGTCATGATTTTTGTCTGTAAAAAACAAATCATATCGACGTCGCTATCTACAATCTAGGGTATTGCGTTGTATTCGTGGTAACAAAATTATGGCAAAGCTGCCCATCATCGTTGCGTCCGGGGGGATCAATACGGCCGGAAGAACCTCCCATCGGCATGCGCACAACCGACTCGTATTCGATTCGCTCGATCAGGCTAAGCGCGATGAAACAGCGCGCGCATTGACGGCAATGATGGATGCTCAGGACGTCGACGAAGTCCTGGATGGCACGCTTGTCCGGAAAATAGAGCGTGCCCACTTTGATCCCGCTGCTGTTCCCACGAATCACCGGTTCCGCGTTGATGATGTGTATGGAGTCGTCAATTTAACCCCTGATGGTTTTGCCACCTCGCGGGCTACTGATGCACTTCGAGGACTGTCTTCGGGTGACACCATTTACGTCGCGTCTGAACGCGAATTTGATGTCAGCGTCGCGGGTCAGTTGCCTACGGGTTTTGATCCTGGCGCACTTTACACCTCCCGAAATCATCCTAGGGGGCTGCAGATGTCAATCTATGCCATGTCGGACGCGTTGGCAGATTTGGGCTTGGATTGGGATCAGTTGACGGCCGGCTTATCACCCGATGCCGTCAGTGTTTATGTGTCGAGCTCAATGGGTCAGCTGGATGAGGCTGCGACGGGTGGCATGCTCACAGCCGCATTGCGCGGCGAGCGGGTATTAGCGAAGAATTGCCCCTTGGGCTTTGCAGAAATGCCGGGCGATTTTTTGAATGCCTATGTGCTTAAGTCGCTTGGTCAGACAGGCCCTGCGCTCGGAGCCTGCGCTACCTTCCTCTACAACCTTCAGCGGGGTGTCGACGACATTCGCTCGGGTCGCGCACGCATTGCTGTCATAGGTGCCTCTGAGGCGCCCATCCTTCCATCCCTCATGGATGGCTATGTGGCCATGGGTGCTCTGGCGACAGATAAAGAATTGAGGGCGTTGCAAGGTATCGATTCAGATGGCTTGGTTGATTATCGTTCAGCCTGCCGGCCCTTCGGTAATAACTGTGGCTTTGTCATGGCGGAATCGGCGCAGATTCTCGTATTGATGGATGATGAGTTGGCACTAGAGCAGGGCGCGCCCCTCCTGGGTGCCGTGCCCTTCGTATCGGTCCATGCGGATGGCGCCAAGAAGTCGATTCCGGGCCCCGGCCCTGGTAATTACCTCACCATGGCCCGTGCTGCGCAGGCAGCGCGCGATATCCTTGGTGATACGGTCTTCCGGTCGCAGGGCTTGGTCATGGCGCATGGGACTGGTACACCACAAAACAGAACCACCGAGTCAGCGATCATGAGTACGGTCGCGAAGGCCATGGGGGTGTCGGACTGGCGCGTCTCGGCAATTAAGAGTCATACCGGGCACTCCCTCGGCGCCGCCGGCGGCGATCAGCTCTCTGCACTCTTGGGTGTCTGGGACTCCGGCTGGATACCCGGTATCGGTACGATTGGGACAGTTGCTGAGGATGTTGAGACCGACAGACTGAGCTTCTTGCTCGATAACGCACCGACCAACCAATGCGCTTATTCACTGGTTAATAGCAAAGGGTTTGGTGGGAATAACGCAACAGCTACGGTAATGAGCCCAGCGGTTTCGCATTCATTGCTCAAAGGTCTGCATGGAGGACGCGTGCTCGATGCATGGCAGGCGCGGTTTGAGGCGACTCAGCAGCGCCGACAGGATATCGAAGATGCTCGTCTCTCTGGCGATTGGCAGCCACTCTACCGATTTAATGACGGTGTGCTGGACGATAGTGATATCGAGGCGGAGCTGGGGAAGCTCAAATTGGGAGATGTTGAAATATCGACCAATGACAGGCTCATGCCATCCGATTGGCTCCTAGAGACCTAATGCGCGAGTGACTGTTAAACTTTATTCATGACAGATAATCCCTCATCCACTATTCAATTACTCACTCAGCGCGTATCGCACGCGAGTCTCGGTTTCCCTGGACCCTCGCAGGATGAGCTCGCCACCATTATTCGTGCTGGCATGCGGGCGCCTGATCATGCCATGCAGCGACCGTGGCACTTTGTCATTGTGGAAGGCGAGCGTAGAGACGCCCTTGGTGTGGTGCTAAACGAAAGCTTGAAACTTCGCGGTGTGACTGACGAAGCGCAGCTGAACAAGGCACTCAAAGCACCATTGCGTGCTCCTGTGGTTATTGCGGTACTGCTTAAGTTTAAAGATCACCCAAAGGTTGAGCGCAATGAGCAGATTGGCTCTGCAGCCGCTGCCACGTATGCCATGTCGCTTGCTGCCAATGCCCTTGGCTTTGGTTCAATGTGGCGAACTGGTCTGTATGCCACCGACCCGCATGTGATCTCCGCGCTTGGCGGTGGTGACAAAGATGAGGTAATCGGGTTCCTTTATTTGGGCACACGCCAAGGCCCTTCAAAACTGACGCCGGCTCTTGACTCAGAGAATTTCATCACGCACTTTTAGCGCTCTTGGGGGAGGGTGTAGTAATGCGGTTGTTTCGATCTGTCTGGGGTCAGTTTGTGATCATTGGGTTAGGTCTCTTCGTTCTCGACCGAACGTTCTTCCCAGAACCTAAACCTGTCATTGGGCCACCTAATGCAGAGCGCGTAGCGCTGCAAGCTGATGCGTTGTCTCAGCTTCAGGGAGCAGAGCTCAATGAGTCGCAACGAGTTGCCATCAAAGAGCGAGAAATACGCGACGAGTTGCTGTTCATAGAGGCACTGGGCCGCGGTTTTATTCAACAGGACCAAGTGGTTCAGCGCCGTCTCATCCGTAATATGCGCTTTATGGATCCCGAGCGAGATGTCGATGACCAAACGCTGCTGACCGAAGCCTTTGAACTGCGCCTGCATCTCGCAGATGAGGTGATTCGCCGACGCACGGTGCAGGTGATGGAAACACTCATCGTGGCCAGTCGAGGAAATCCCACGATTACCGAGCAGGATTTGCAAGTTGGGTACGAGGCACAACGGGATAATTTTCGGGTGCCTGTGCGCTATAGCTTCAGGCACGTTTTTCTTCGTGATGACGCGTCTGATGAGAAGCGGTCGAAGCTGCTTGCACGGCTGGGTGATGATGCAAGCCCTGAGCAAGCCCGAGAGGTGGGTGACGTCTTCCTAGCGGGGTATCAGTTCCAGGAACGAAGTTTGCCGGAGATCTCTCGGCAGTTTGGTGATGAGTTTGCCTATGGCTTTGCGTCTCAAGCAGAGTCGCTGGGCGAATGGGTGGGGCCCATTCGATCTATATTCGGTAGCCACTGGGTATGGGTCGATGACATTGCAGAAAGCCGAGTGAAAAGCTTTGCCGAGGTAGCGCAGGATTTACGCCGCGACATTCGCCGGGATTTAGACGATCAGGCCATTCAAGACTGGGTTGACTCGACGCTTCAGCAGTACGAGGTGCGACTATGATGCGAGTAATCAGCCTGTTGCTTCTGCTCATGGCCCCGCTTGTTGCGGAGGCGCATCGGTTTGCTCCGTCAGCTCTGGATGTCAGGTTGCTCACGAACGGTGAGATATCAGTTGTTTGGAAAACCCCCGCGCAAGCAACATCTAACGTGCCCATGCTCCCGGTCAAGCCTGACGACTGTGAAGTGCTCTCCCAGACGCCCTGGTTCCCTGAAGGGACGGGTAAGGTGCTGCGACAGCAGTGGGCCTGTGCTGGTGAATCGCTTGAGGGGCTTACCTTGGGGGTCTCTGGATTGGCAGCGAATCAGTCATCGGCGGTGGTGTCCGTGCGGCCTCACCCGGATGTCTTCTTTCAGGAAGTACTGACGGCCGATAGCCCAATCTTTACGGTGCCCGCACAACGGTCTGGCTTGGCGACGGCACTGCATTATCTGTGGCTGGGCGCTGAGCACATTGCGATTGGTACTGACCACCTGTTCTTCGTGGCGGGCCTGCTGTTGTTGGTGGGTTGGGGCACACGACTTGTCTACACGGTTACGGCCTTCACGGTTGGCCACAGCATTACGCTTGCGCTGGTATCTCTAGGGTTCGTGACCAATCCCGAGGCGCTCATCGAGTGGCTGATTGCGGTGTCCATTTGGGTGCTGGCGCTTGAGTTGTCGCGGCCAGAGCAGAAGAGTCGGCTGTGGGATAAACCATGGTATCTGGCTGGCGGATTCGGATTGCTGCACGGTATGGGCTTTGCTGGGGCCCTGGCTGAGACAGGCCTGCCACAAATGCACCTGCCAACGGCGCTCTTATTTTTCAATGTGGGGATCGAGGTCGGTCAGCTCGCGTTCATTGCTCTGCTAACCCTCGCTGGTGCGATAATCTCAAAAATCAGTAGGGCGCCATGGTTACAAATCGCGCCCGTGTATTTGCTGGGCGCTGTTTCGACTTTTTGGGTGCTGGATAGAACCGGCTCGCTTTTCGGGTAATTCCACTTGAGTCACTGTGTCTAAGTAACTCTCTGTAAGTACCCTTTTTCGGTAACTAGAGCGAGCCAGATAGCTTCAATCAGTCGGGATTACCGGGCCACTTAGCCATAGGTACTAGGGGATGTAGCGCTAGCGCGATGCCTTCCCTGACGTGATCTTCATTCCCAAGAATCTCGCGCCGTCTCACAAAACCTGAGCCACTGCGCACATCGACGGCTTCATTAAGCGCCATGCCGCCCTCGCCGCTGAACAATAATTTGAGATCGGTGTTGAAGACCGAGATACGTATGGTGGTAGCTGCCACCGGTGCGCCCCAGTTGAAGTTTACCGATACGCCATCGCCAGCGCCTTGGGTGGGTGGCTTACGGCTGACGCCGTCCCATCGTGCGACACGGTTAACACCCTGAGCAAAGTAGACATCCTTCTCTAAAAGGTCCGTGAACACCAGTGCATCGATATTGGAGCTTTCCATGATCTGATCACGCACTGTCTGGACGATTCGGGAGAACGTTCGGCCATTGACCCGACCAGTAGTGGGATCTACTGGATTACCAAACATCGAGACAGCGTTGCGCCATCGCTGTGAAAACTCGCGAGAGGACACAACTTCCCAGCCATGGCTCTTCAGCGCTGCTGCGACGAAGACATCGACATCTTTTTCACGCTTTTGCAGGTATTTTCGGGAGGGAGAACCGAGGTTAACGTCTGCAATGACCACGCGTTTGATGTTGGCCGCGTCGAGTCCCTCTTGATCGATCTGGTTAGTCACGGTCGTCGGGTTGTAACCCGAGCCGCTAACGGTTCCCGATGCACAGCCATTCATCAGTGCAAGACAGGCAAGCACAGCGGTAACATAGACAGCAGATAGCCGATGATTTGTTTTAAACATGCATCCCCCAGAACGACATCGAATGTAGCGATGTCGCGATCGTAACAAAGGAGCACTGTGAGTGGCAGAGCAATTGCACGTGAAAACCTCGGGGGAAGGCGATTCAAATGTCGTTTTGCTTCATGGGCTGTTTGGGTCGGGCAATAACTTGGGCCAAATCGCACGCGGCTTGAAGGAGGATCATCGAGTACACAGCGTCGACTTGCCCGATCACGGCCGATCTGACTGGTTGCCCCAGGCTTCCATTCAGGATTATGCACATTGCGTGGCAAATTGGATGGACGATCAGCAATTCACGAATTGCTGTGTTGTCGGTCACTCGCTGGGGGGGAAGGTTGCCATGCAGCTGGCGGTTAATCGTCCAGAGTTAATTAGGCGACTTGTCATTCTCGACATATCACCCATGGCGTATACCGTTCGACGACACGACCACATTTTTGCAGGCCTCAATGCGGTTAAAGAAGCCCGTGCAAAAACTCGGTCCGATGCGCGTGTGGTTTTGTCGGCGCATATTGATGAGCCTTCCGTTGCCGACTTCCTATTGACCAGTGCTTACACAGATGACTCGGGTTTGATTGATTGGCGGTTCAATCTGGCGCAACTGGAGACAGACTACCGGCACATGTTGTCTGGCATCGAGGTACAAGAAGCCCGGGGATTGCCGTGTCAAATACCTTCGCTGGTGTTGAAGGGGGCCGACTCGGGCTACGTGCAAAAAACCACGAAACAGAATTTTGCGCACCTATTTGCGGCTCTTGAGGTCGTAACCGTGAAGAATGCAGGACATTGGTTGCATCAGGAGCAAACCGAAACAGTGCTCTCCATTATCAGGCGCTTCATTGCACCATAAAAGTGCACTACTAATTCATCAAAAGTGTCCACAAAACCTGTGGATAATTTGGTGGGTAATTTGTTTGTTCGATGAAGAATCCCTTTAAATAAGGGAACCCGCACAAAGTGGTCAAATTTTAACCAATGCGTATTTTTGTATTAAAAACAATAACTTATGAAATAAATATTATCTTGTTTGAAGGAATTCACGACTAAGTTGAATACGATTTGTTGCAAATTCATGACATGACTTTCGTGTGAATAACCTTTTTTCACGAGTCAATAGGTTTTTGTAAAAAAAATAAAAAAAATCATGGAAGTGCGATCGATTTCAGCGATGCTCCACAGACTTACTCGCCGCGATAAATGCAGCCAACGGTGCAAGTTTCCTTGATTTCCACTGCTACGAGGACAGGAAGTTCAGGTTTTAGGCGGATCCAGATCCATCGCGCCAAATTCTCGCTGGTCGGGTTTTCGAGCCCTTCGACTTCATTGAGGTAGTAGTGGTCGAGCTGTGCCAGGATGGGTGCAAAGGCTGTGTTGATGTCGTCAAAATCCATCACCCATCCGGTATCAGGATTGACGTCACCATCGATGGTAAGTCGCACGAAATACGAATGACCGTGCAAGCGCTCGCAGGGATGCCCGGCAGGAACCATCGGCAGGCGGTGCGCTGCTTCAAAACGAAAGTCTGTGTAAAGTTCCACAGTTGTTGCTCGTACCGATCAAACGAGCGCGAAGTGTACACAAGTTGGTCGGGTGTCGTTAGACGTTGCTGAAAAAATGCTGACTTATTTGTGAAAGGTAATTGACACACATGCAGTCCTCTCTATAATCGCCGATTCCTTGCCCGGGTGGTTAGCTCAGCTGGGAGAGCATCTGCCTTACAAGCAGAGGGTCGGCGGTTCGATCCCGTCACCACCCACCAAATTCCCCTGGAGTTTGGATCTATCGACACCGCAAGTGTCGGCTACCTGGAGCGGTAGTTCAGTTGGTTAGAATACCGGCCTGTCACGCCGGGGGTCGCGGGTTCGAGTCCCGTCCGCTCCGCCATTACTCCTAAACGGCGTACCTAAGTAGGTTTCTCTCAACTCTGTGTAAAGAGTCTGTGTACTTCAACGGTTCACGGAGACTTTTTAGATGAATCTAACGTGTTTGAAGTCCGGCATATGGCAGGTTGAGTTACGTATCCCTTCCGATGTCCGTGTTGTCCTAGGTAGAACTAGGTTTGCTCAATCAACAGGCACCAGAGATAAGCGTAAGGCTAGTGACAAGGCTTTACCCATTCTCACTGAGTGGCAACAGTTGATCAAGACTGCTCGACAAAGCCCTGAGTTAATACAAACAAAACCCGATCGAACTTTCTGCCTCTCTGAAGCGGCTCAGGGGCATGATGGTAGAGGGGACAGTAGTGTTTGGTTGGATGAGTTAAAGCCGTCACAGGCGAAGCTGTACGATGCCATTGAATGGGGTGAGGGAGTGTCTCTACCAACCCATATGTCTGAGTTCATCGAAGTGCATTACACGCGGCACAGGACACAACTTGAGGCGCGACGATACATTCTCGAAGCAACACTCTTCATCCACACACTTGGAGATCTGAATCGTGGAAATGCCCAGCGTTGGATCTCGACCGAAGAATTAAAGCCGCTAAATGAGAGGAGGGCAGTAAAGACCATGCAGAAAGCGGTCGGTTTTCTGTCTGAGTATATTGAGTGGCTCCGATATAAAGGCTTTGTGTCACAGAATCTTCAAAACCCGTTTAAAGATCTCCACTTCTCCAAGCAGCTGGCAAGACCACGGCAATACCTCCCACTATCGTTCGATGAATTATGTCTTTTACGACAAGCCGCCAAAGATGCCGATGATGCAGTGATGGTTACCTATATCGACATCGGTCGTTTTACCGGTATGAGATTGTCCGAAATCGGAGAGCTTTCTAAAGAGTCTATTGTTGTCGAGAGTGGAGTTAGGTGCTTTCGAGTTAGACCCGATGCAAAGACGGAAGCATCAAGTAACAGGCTAATCCCTATTGCCTCTTCGCTTACCACATGTGTTGATTTAGAAAGCCTTGATCTGCGTGGAACCGGTAACGCAGTTGGCAAGCGTTTTGGTCGCCTTAAACGTCGCGGACTCAAAGATGGCTCAACACGTCAGAAGTGTTTTCACTCAATAAGGAAATTTGTCGTTACCACTCTGGAGCAGGGCGGTGTGGCGGAGGGTATTGCTGCGGATCTAGTGGGCCATGAGAAGCCCAACATCACCTATAACGTTTACTCGGGTGGTTCTAGTATTGAACAGCTAAGTCATGCTGTGAGGGTGTTAGAAGGGCGTCAGCAGATCATTTAGGCGCTATTTATTTGGATATAACAAAATGAAAATAATCAGTGTCGTCAGGTGTTTCTACTCGTAATACCTAGATCAATATTGGTTATTTTTTGATCAACAGGTGCGTGTGGCAATGTAGGTGCTTCTGAGGCATCTTTATTTGCATGCAACTCAAGGACTTCACATACCTCCGCATTGAACACTACTCAGGTCACAGTGAAGTCAAAGCTGCTGCTGACATCCTTGTTGACCACGTAGCCAGTGGTAAAAGCTTCCTGAAGGACAAACCCGGCTGGACTAAAGCAGCACGTAAGTTAGTTGCTTCTTTGTGGATGCGTGAGGGCGATATGTTTCGCTTCGGCACCAAGAAGGATTACTTCTCTGCTGGCTCTCGAAAGCAAGTCTGGCTAACGCCTAAGACACTCAAGTTGTTTAAAGCCATGTTGGACTTAGGCTGGGTCAGTAAAGCCTACGACGCTATTCCTCCTGAATATGCAAAGAAGCAGCAAGGTGGGCTGGTAACGATTTACTGCAGGAGTCTCAGCTTCAGGAATCTACTGAAGAGCCTCACGGTAGAAGAAGTAGAAGCAGACAACGACATACCTTTGGTAGAACTGAAGGATAGCGAAGGTGTGCTACTTCCTCTTCCTGCAAAGTACGTAGAGTCTGAAAGCTATCGTAAGACGGTTGCTGTGCTGCAAAGACACTATCAGTTGTTGATAACGAGTGACGTTAAGAGTCTTACTTCTAGTGCTAATACTTTTGAATGCATAGATCCTCTTATGTTGAAGTATCAGAGGAAGTGGAAGGGTAATACGGGTAATGGGGGACGTTTCTATAGCCCCTTCGTATCTATGCCTAAAGACGAAAGACTCAGCATCACAATCAACAACCAGCCAGTTGGTTCATGGGACTTTAGTCAGCTTCATCCAACACTACTTCTACTAATTCAGCATGGCGTTGGTGTTGAACCCAACATGTTCGCAACAGGTGACATCTACTCAATGCCAGAGTATCCAGATATTCCAAGGTCAGGACACAAGGCTCTCATCAACACTATCTTTAATGCCAAGAGCAAAGAGTCCGCAGCGAAATCCATAGCCACAGCACGTATGTGGTACGACTTATTTGATGATTGCTGGGTCCTACAGACCTATAAAAAGAATGAACGAAGAGATGGTGATCCAGTGTGGTCTGAGAAGCCTTTACAGGCCGCTAGAGCCTATATTGACGACTTCCTATTCTCCGTCACCCATCCTTCAAGAATGTGGCTTACAAGGGCTTATGGGGCGACCTACAGCTACTCGACAGCAGCATCATGGAAGAAGCAATGCATAGGCGTAACTTAAGAGGTATTCCCGTATTACCAGTGCATGATGAATTGGTTGTTCAGAGGACAAAAAAGGAAGAAGTAAGGCAGATTTTGGTATCTAGCTTTTACAAGGTCACTAAGAGTAAGTTCGTGGGTTTTACGCCCAAGATGTCGTGGTCGGAGAAGTAAAATATGCCCACCGACAGCCGCACCAAAAGCAAAAAAGCCTACCTCGTCAGCCTCAGGCATAAGCTGAAGAAACACCTGCAACTCCAGTCAGCCTCAGCTAATCAAGTAGACCGTCGCTGGCTCAATGGCTTTATGGCCGCAGGGTTTCACAGTGGGCTGATTAGCTTGTCTGAACTGAAGCTTGAGTACATGAAGGCATACCGCAATGCCTATGGTGAACGCATGACAGAGGCTTAGGAGCAGCGGTTGGACATTAGGGTAAGTGTGGAGGAAAGTATGACAGTTGGTAACTCTTCCAGTAACACTGCGAATCTAGTCGGTTTGCCTACGCAGAGCGTTCAACGGGAGAACAGAGAGGCGCGATGATGAATAAATCTTTTATTATCCTTGGAGCGTTAGCAGTTCTATTTCTGGGGCTGTCGTTGTATGCACCACCCTCTTGGTACGAGTGGATACCAACGAAGACGGGGAAAAGAAAAGATCTTATTTTTCCCATCTTATGTGTGCTGCTCACGCTCATGGCGCTGTACCAAATACCGTCTGTTGCCAAAATTCTAATAAGAATGGGTATTTTTGTTGACCCATCAAAGAAGGATGGGCCTGTCTGAGTTGATTGAGTACATGAAGTCACACCGCAATGCCTATTGTGAACGCATGACAGAAGCTCTGGAGCAGCAGCTTGAACGCAGACTAACGACGTTGTGTGAGGTGAATTGATATGGATCTTCACGACGAGGCCGATAAGCACGTTGCGCTCTATCTCTTTCCCGCGTCTTCATCCTCGTACAGGAAACTTATAAGGTCCTCCCCTCGTTCTTCTTCAGGGTTCTCTTCTAACCTCTTTTCGTAGTCTTTGCCTTCAAAATGCACCCATCCAAAAAGCAACGCCGCAATAGGGGTGAAAAATAACCCGATCTTCACCCAGATCAGAACCCGGTCATTGGGTCTGGCTTCCGGCAGAAGGGACTGCAAGTAGGGCGTTAATACAAGCAATGCTAGGGTAAGAAACCCCCAGCGACTTAAAAGAACCCTTTTAAACTTTTGTGTGGCTGTCATCTTCTCCAGTCCCACGGCGCTACAGGATCTTCCTCAGTCCATAGGCCACGCTTATTCTTCTGAGCATCTTCCTGACATTGTTTGAATTGTGGACTGTCAGGAGCGTAATACTCGTACCACCATGCAGCACCTGAGCAGATCATGGCAGCGTTGATGCTTTTGTTGTCCTCAGTGAATAGCTCAACGATGAGGCGTCCATAGCGGTCTTCATCGTACTCCTTCATTTTGGCAACGAGAGGCATGTACTGTTTGAGGACCTTCCTAGCTTCTCTGCCGTAAGGCTGGTCTTTTTCAGGCGCATCAATGCCGTAAAGACGAACACGGACACCGTCTCCTCTGATGATGCTGTCGCCGTCTTGGACAGTTTGTGCGATGCCTTCAATAGTCGGCAGTACCGAAAGCATGAAGACGAGTGGTGTCTCATTCGCTAACTCCGTTCACAGGGTTATGTTAGCTCAAGAATCAGAGACTTTATTGATAGAACTTCCGAAACCAATGGTTCCACTTTGTTTGCTTTAGCTTGCCAGCTAAGCCCGTAACCTATCAGCCAAAGTAAAAAAGCTTATTCGCTATCTTGTCGGCAAGTGAAAGGTCGTCCTGATAGATCAGCTCCTCACCGTCAACGATAGATGCCTTTACACTGAAGGCGCCAGAAAAAAACACCTGTACATTTCCTGAGACCAATAACGGCTTTTTCGGTGAGTATGTCATGGCGCGGGAGCAATCTACTTCCACATCATCAATAAACAGATGAGCCGCACCAACCAGCCGCCGCAATGAATACCAATTTATTACCCTAATCGTTCTTCCATGATGCTCTACTGACCACTCTTCATAGTTCGGTCTCTGCTCAAGAGGAACTTCCGCAAAGAGCTTTTCTTTTTCGCTATTTCCGTCTCCGCCTGTTCCAGATTCTCGAGGTTTCTGCTTCCAAAGGAACTTCAAGCCCAAGTCAGCTACGAAAAGTACCGGTATCAGGATAAAAAGAACCTCACCGATAGAGTCATTCTTCACAGTGAACGAATTTACAAGCGAGACCACTACGCTAAGCCAAAAAAGGTACGTGATTAATTTTCTAAACATCACCGATTCCTGAAACAAAAGCTCAAGATGAGGTTAGACCAATACGGCAAGCATTACTCCTTTTTTATCAAGCTACGGTGACTGGGCTGACTAATGTTTTCACATAACTCTCTTACGCACCTACCCAAAACAAACAGTAGCTAACTAGCAGCAATCACGGCCCTGTTCTGCAAAGTATTGCAGCGGGTCTGGCTAGTTGGCACGGAAAATGCTGACGCGTTGTGCCTTAGTCAACATTCTGGCGGAGGTTTCGATAACGTAGGAGGACTGCAATGACTCAGTTTCTTGTTACAGCATTGGAGCAGGGAGGACCAATTCTCTTAGTCTGCTCCATCTGCTTTTGTGTCACCTATTCGTTAGTAATTTTAGTGTAAACCGCAAAGGTCTATTTCGCCCCGTGCCGATTTGTGACGGGGCATTTTTTACCATCCAATGTGCCTACACAGATCTATCAGCTGCTAGACGACAGTAATCACGGCCCTGTTTCTAACGACCTACTTTTTTAAATTTGCTTCTGATGAGTCTGGCGGGTAACTACTGCGGCAGTGACAAGAGCTTTGCCTCCCCCGGGGTGTGTTTTACTCACCTGAAGCGGAAATACCGCTGGCCATGCACTTTTTTCATCTTCGTGTGGAAACCCACTTAACGTTTGTAACAAACGAAAATTAGACTACGCGCTTCTGACGTTGCACGATGGTCCGGGCTTCGTCTGCTCTTCAATGTGCCGCTAGTCACGGGGTATATGCACTATGAATGAAGTCGAGAGGCTCGAGGTAGAATTCAAAGAGGCGTTGAATGCACGAGATAGAGCAACGCTGCTAGATATACATTTGAAGGCGATAGGGCTGGTGGCACAGCATGAAAAACCGCCGGTAATTGCAGCGAACAAGAAAGCGTACGAGCGGCTAATACACGCATACATATGTCACGTAGCTTCCAACGACTCACGTTTGCCTTACCGCGTGTGGTGGAGAGCGTACTATGGCGATAAACAACCCCCCAAGAAGCCAAAACACAATGTTGAAAGAAGCCGTTCGCATCTTCGCGAAATGAAAAAGCACTCCAAGCTTACTGCGAGACTTTGCAGTAAATACAAACTAGCGACGTAATGGCCTTTTCTTTGCGCGTGGCTGCGTGCTTAGTAAGGGCAGGGCAGTCTGCAGTGTGCTGATCGAGAGCCAACAGTAATTAGACGACAGCAATCACGGCTCCCGGGGCTACTCCTATTCAAGATATTGAGGGGCCGTTTCTGCAAACGTCTGTGTAGAAGGTCTGTGTAATTTAGGTGGATCTGGTAAAATCGACGCCGGTGCAGACTTTTGAGTCTGAGAAAAAACCTATGTAGTTCAGTTGGTTAGAATACCGGCCTGTCACGCCGGGGGTCGCGGGTTCGAGTCCCGTCCGCTCCGCCATTACTCCTAAGCCCACTCTTGACGTCGTGTCTTGTGGCTTTATTGCGACATGACGGCCCATCGCTCCACGGTTGCAGAGACTCACTGTCATTCGTTTGTAGTTTTTATGCCACACGCGAGTTATCAAGTAGGCGTAATGTCCGCCCAAAACTCAAGAGGTGGACTTTAATGGCCAAGCCAGAAAATTTTTTTGTTGTCATCAACCCCACTTTAGACCGACATGTGGCACTTGAACGTGCCATTGAGATTGCAAATAGCCTCCCAGTCAAACCTCGCATAGCCGTGTTTATCGGCGTTGACGCCACGAGAGTCGTGGACAAGCCTTCAAACAAGAGCCTATACAGAGACTCTGGTTGGCTTGAAAGGGAGATTTGCGCTCCTCTTCAAGGCAATGACATTGACTTCGATATTGTGTTCTCTTGGTGCAGTAGCTGGGCTGCCTCTGTAATGCAAGTTGCTGAGTCAGTTGGTGCAACAATGATATTAATGCGAGCGCAGCCAACAGTTGATTCTTTTTTTCAGTTTAATTTTGGTAAGTGGAACGTCTTCAAAAATTCAAAATGCCCTGTGCTGTTAGTTAGGGGAGAGGCTATGACTAAAACGGGTGTGGTTTTGGCCGCCGTTAAGTGGCAGACGCAAAATGGAGAGCAAAAACTACTTAATCGTAAGATTTTGGACGCCGCGAAGGCCACGTCATCATGGTCTGGTAGTCAGCTACACGTTGTTAACGCGTTTAGGGACGCTATGTCTCATCCCGATAGGGGGGCTTTAATACGAAACGCTGAAGTCGCTAATTGCAATATCCATATTGCGCAAGGTGATCCGACTAAGGTTATAGGGTCCGTTGCACTTGGCACGGAGGCCGAACTAGTTGTAGTAGGTACCAAAGGTCATAGTTACGGCTCTGACAAAATACATCCAGCAAAACTAGAGCGCTTGCTGTCAATAATTGAGGTGGATGTCTTGGTCGTGAATTCAAAATAATCGTTAATAGAAAAGAAGTGACTACCACTTAGGAGCTTCAGCGATCAAATTGATTGAAGCGTTTAATTGAACGTCACCATCCATATTTGTTTTGGCACCCAAGTAGACCGTCTGCCCTAGAGGGAGATTCATCCTAGTATTAATTTTTCCAGCTTCACCTTCAGTTTCGTATGTAAAATCGAATGAAGTGGGAACGAGGACCTTGCCTGACTAAATTTGAGGTGACCCAGTTTGAACAGCAATCAGGTATTTGTTTTCGTCAGAGGACAATTCTATTAATCCGCTGCCTCCGACCTTCAAGATTATGCGCGGTTTAGAAGTGATTTCACCTGAGACCAGAATCTCCATGTTGATGTCATAGAACTGATCCAAGTATTGGGTGCTGATATCTGCGGTAGTAGCGCTACTGGCATTGTAGGCCAAGGGCAGAGCAAAAAGAGCAATTAAAGCCACGACAACGGATTTCATAAATCATCACCAGCGAGAGTCAAAGGCACTAGTCCCAGTAATATAGTCCACAGATTACGTTAGACAAGGTTTTTGCCATTGACCATACGGCGGTCGGGCAGGATTATCTCTCTGTCTAACGGATACACTCTGGGCCTACGGTTTTGAGTGAATACTCCTTACGATTGTGCCTCGAACGCCCCTTCCTGTGCTGGTTTCTGATGAACTCGAAGGGAGTAACCAGGGTGTCGACTAAAGATTCCCCGCTGGGGGCTGTTAGTCCGTCTGCAATTTTTCACGAAGCTGTGCGACATCTCTTTTGGAGTGGATCAGTCTTCCCTGAATTGTCGATGACAGGATTTGCACGATTTAGTCATCTCTTTAAACGCTTGGCCGATAGCGCGGGGGTCTTCGCCTCTCGCATCGTCGATGAGTGCTTGCGCAGCGTTATCAAAGGACTGAATCGCGCCCACAAATTTATCCCATTGACGCCATATGTCGTCCTTTGCCTCAGAAGGGGGCTGATTACTGTTTTCGGGGAAGAAGCCTTCCATTTCACGTGCCCACGAAACAAGGAACTCGGTTTCAGCTATGACTACCGCTGTGTCGCCCCGCGAGAGCGCCTGTTTTATCCGCTTGGTCGCCTTTTCGCTGGCCTCAAACTTATCCATCCGCTCTTTGACAATACCCATTGCGCCCTTGTGCGCGAACGCTGAGGGAGGTGACGAAAAGCTTACGGTGAAGGCTGCAAAAACACAAAAGGCGGTCGCTTTTAGTTTGAGTTTGGACATGTCTGCGCTCCTTATCAAAACAGGATAAAGCACCGATCCGGTTACCCTCGGATCATGCTCATTGACTGGTTGTAGGTTAATTTGTGCCGTTTTCTCCATCGGCTTTGTTGTTATTCGCGATTTCTCCGAGCAACTCATCATAGACCTTGTTTACGAAAGTCACCTCGTGGAGTCGTACCGCTTCTATGTAGCCGGCTGGATCGTAAAAGGCTCGAGGATCGTACGCCTGACCTGGCGCGTGCTTCTCATGAAATCCATAGGCACTTTTATGCGATGACACCCAGATGTCGGGACTCAATTTTCGCTGCGACTCAAACGTCTGCTCAAAGTCTGCTGCTATGCCGCGATAGGTGGGTTTGATAGCGACGTTCACACCCTCGTTGATATAGGCCATGTTTACCACTAACACGTCATAGCTATTACCCGATTCGGTAATTGTCATTGCATAGGAGGCACTTCCCTCGGTGTGTCCCGAGTGCTCCAAGACGCTGAGACGAATATCTCCCAACTCGATGAGGTCACCATCAGCAATCAGACCATCCACCATCACGGGCCGGAAGGACTCGATGCCCCCAATCAGCGGGTCGCTCAAACCACCATCCTCTAAAAACGATTTATCAGCCTCCGTGGCAAGCAGGCGAGCACCTGTTTGCTCCTTGATCAGCGCAAGGTCCGCTGTGTGGTCAAAATGCGCCTGAGTGGTCAGCAAGATTTTGATATCGGCCATGCGCAAGCCAAGGCTTTTCAGGTTGCTCTCGATCATTGCGGCAGAGCCTTCAAGTCCTGTGTTAATGAGAATGTGACCGTCGTCAGATGTGATTAGGAAGGAGCTCAGATCATAACCACCCACGTCGTAAAGATTCCCGATAATTTGGGTGGCTGGGTAGTTTTGGCTCCACTCGGGCGGCATGGTCATATTGAAGGCGTCTTCAAACGCCGCCGTATAATTCGTTTCAGCACCGATTGCCGTGATTGCACAGAAAACTAAGCTCAAAGCAGCAGTATGTGGAAGGGCAAGCTTGCGTTGCCTGTGGCTTTTTATTTGTCTTTCATGCTGTCTGATCACAATGCAGTTCTTCTTTCGTTTCATCTTAATCTCATCATAGGCGGAGCTTTATCGCCCCGTCGACTCTCGAAAAGGGTCTATAACAGCGATAATGCGTTTTCAGGTGGTCTTCCGATGACCGCCTGAGCGGCAGAAATGATGACAGGTCTCTCGATCAGAATGGGGTTGCCTGCCATTGCGCTTATTAGCTCATCTTCCGGTGTGTCAGATGACAAATTGAGTTCTTTGAACGTGGCCTCACCACGTCGTATGAGGTCGATTGCTGATACGCCCAGCAAGCTCAACACATGTCTGATTTCGCTCTCCGTTGGAGGTGTCTCTAAATATTTAACTTGTGTGAGCTCAACGCCACGTTCCTCGAGTAAGGCCACCGCCGTTCGAGACTTTGAGCAGCGCGGGTTATGCCAAATAGTGATTGTTGTCATGTGTTGTCCTTGGTGACGCGAAAGTTGGGGTGACTGCGGTGTATAGAACACGGCCGAAATTCGACAAATGCAGGTTCAACAAAAAGGGTGCGAGCTTTACCCCAGAAAATCAACGCATTCCTTACCCCAGAGCGCGTTGCTCCAGTCGGGTATTTTTGGGTACTGTGACAACACAATAATGGGAATAAATCAGAGGGATGCACCGTGGCAGTTGTCATCGATCACGAATTTAAAGCCCCAGCGGAAGCGCTTTGGGAAATCTTAGGCACGCCAGATCGTGTCGACTGGGTGCCGGGCGTTACAAGCTGCTCCTTTGATGGCGAGGTTCGCTCGCTCGACCTGCCGGGCGCAGGCGCAATCAAGGAGCGCATACTGAATCACGATAACGACGCTCGCATCCTCGAATATTCCTGCTTCGAGAGTCCGGGCGCGTTGGAGTCGCACCGAGCAAAAATGGAAATCACGTCCACCGACGCTGGCTGTCGTTTGCAGTGGCAGGCCCACGTGAAGCCTGACGTCATTGAGCCCTTTATTAAGGGCAGCATGGAGGGCTGCATTGCCCGCCTTGAGGAAATGCTGCAGTAACCTAACTGATTAAATTTAAGGTCGATCGCCAGCGGGGCTTTTTGGCCGATTTCGTCTGAACACTCAGGAGATAACAAGAATGACGTTTGAAACGATTCTTTACGATGTCGAGGATGGCATCCTGACCATTACACTCAACCGTCCCGACCGCTTGAATGCCTTTAATAACGAAATGCGCGACGAGGTTCTCACGGCGCTGGACATGGCGGATGCGGACGATGACGTTAAAGCCATTATTTTTACGGGCTCGGGTCGTGCGTTCTGTGCCGGTGCTGATCTGGGTGGGGGTGGCGACACCTTTAATTATAAGCCTAAAAAACCGGGTATCCCGCGAGATGGTGGCGGCATGCTGACCTTACGCATTTTCGAGTGCCTTAAACCTGTTATCTCTGCATGTAATGGTCCGGCAGTTGGCATAGGCGCCACGATGCAGTGTGCTATGGACATTCGTCTTGCTTCCGAAAACGCGAAGTATGGTTTCGTATTTTCCAAGCGAGGCATCGTCCCGGAAGCTGCTTCAAGCTGGTTCTTGCCCCGTGTTGTGGGTATCAGCACTGCACTCGAGTGGACCTTCTCAGGTCGGGTATTCAAGGCCGATGAGGCACTCGAGCGTGGGTTTGTAAGGACGGTTTATCCCGCGGATGAACTTCTGCCCGCGGCTCGTGCACTGGCCAAAGAGTTCTGCAACGAGACCTCAGCGGTATCGGTCGCTATGGCGCGTCAAATGATGTGGAAGATGCTGGGTGCAGATCATCCGATGGAAGCCCACCAAATCGACTCGCGAGGTGTCTACTTCACCGGTAAGTCAGCTGATGCGCAGGAGGGGGTTAAGTCATTCCTCGAGAAGCGACCAGCCAACTACCCCGGTCAGGTCAGCAGTGACATGCCCGAGTTTTTCCCCTGGTGGGAAGAACGCGAGTTTAAGTAGCTTTTAAGCCCTTAGTGCTCAGGCCAGCAGTTTTTTCACTCTGCTGCTATTTCTTTGAATTGATAGATCGTGCGCTGCCGATAGGTAGCGCCTGGCTCAAGCCTGATGCTCGGGAAATTAGGCTGGTTGGGTGCATCAGGAAATCCCTGGGCCTCAAGACAAATACCCGATCTGGGTGCAAAGGGCGCATTCAAGCCATCGCCTGTATATACCTGTAGTGCAGGCTGTGTTGTGAGGACGTCTAGCTGAAGCTGTGTCGCGCGGAGCCGAAGACTCGCTGCGCGGCGAAGTTTTCGTCTTCGGGTAGCACAAAATTATGATCAATCGCGGCACCCCCGAGAGCCTTCCAGTCAGAGTAATCGAGCGCGGAGCCCTTAAGCGATGCAATCTCGCCAGTGGGGATCAGTCGGTCATTCACCGGCGTGTAGTGACCCGCATTTAGTGTCAGCTCGTGCTCAGAGAGAGGGCCACCGAGATTGAGATAGGCGTGGTTCGCCAGGTTCATGACGGTCGTACGGTCGGTCGACGCGGTAAAATCAAACTGAAGACTCAGATCCTCCAAGAGTTCGTAACGGACCGTAATGAGTCGGTCTCCCGGGAAACCGTCGGCAAGGTGGGGTAGTGCGAGTGAGAACACGACCGAGTTGTGAGCACGAGTAGGCGACGCCTGAAAAGTTTGTTGATGAAGCCCATTGATCCCGCCATGCAGTACATTCGATCGGGCAGGCTCGTTAATCTCCAATGCGTGCTTGCCGTTAGGTAGGTCGAAACAACCATCTTTCAGTCTATTTGCAACCGGACCCACGGTGGCGCCAAGGTAATAGGGGTCTGAATCGAACTCTGCGGGTGAGGAATAACTCAGTATGACATCTGATTTTGAGTGCACACCAAAGCCACTCAATGAGATGTCCGCAATCGTTGCGCCTTTATTGAGCAGATAGACGGTGATCTGTCGCTTGTCGTCTGCGGTCTTGCGGAAAATGGTGTGGCTGTCGTGCATAACTCAGCATAACCGATATTCGTTGAGGTCTTCTGTGATGACGATCAGGACGTATGCCGATACTCTAAGCTTTAATTAAAAGCAGCGCTAAGTAAAAGCAGCGCGCAGTAAACGAAGAGAACAGGATGCCAACGAGCGAGCAAACCATCGTCAAACGTGTCACAGAATTGGTGGCAGCAGACTCTGTCAGCTCCCCTGATCCGTCCTGGGACAGCAGCAATCGCAGAGTGATAAACCACCTCTCTGACTATGCGGAGCGCGATGGCTGGGACGTCGACATACATGAGCTAGAGTCGACAGCAGATGGAAAAGCGAACCTCATTGCGACCTTAGGCAACACACATAACCTAGGAGACGAGCCAGCCGGTTTAGTTCTCTCAGGTCATACGGACACCGTACCGTTTGATGCCGGTGGTTGGGCGTCTGACCCCCTGAAGCTCACCGAGCGGGATGGCAGGCTCTATGGTCTGGGCAGCACGGACATGAAAGGCTTTTTTGCCGTGGCGCTGGAGGCCGCATCAGCCTTTGACCCGGCTAAATTTAAAGCGCCGTTGTACTTACTTGCGACTGCCGATGAAGAGAGCACGATGAGAGGCGCTCGCTCACTGACAAAAGCACAATTACCCCTGGCAAGAGCTGCCGTTGTTGGCGAGCCTACCGATCTCCGGCCTATGCGGATGCATAAGGGCATCATGATGCAAGGCGTCACTTTGCGCGGCCAGAGCGGTCACTCGTCAGACCCTGAGTTGGGTAATAACGTCATCGAGGCTTTGCCAACGCTGTTGTCTGCACTGTCTCAGTATCGCGATGAATTGGCTAGGACGTTTCGCTGTGAACTGATGGCTGTTCCTGTGCCAACAATCAATTTTGGTTGCGTCCACGGTGGTGACAGCCCCAATAGAATCTGTGGTGAGCTGGACTTTGGTTTTGATGTGCGAATGCTACCGGGTCTTGAGTACGCTGATGTAGAGCGTGATTTGAATGCCAGGCTCGTTGAGATTGCAGCGCTGCATGATATCGATATTGAGATGCGCCGTTTGGTTGAGCCGGTGCCCGCCTTCGAGCAGGCTGAGGGAAGTGAGTTAGTGGTTGCCTGCGAGCATGCGTCGGGGCAGATAGCGGATGCTGTCAACTTTGCAACTGAGGCCCCATTTTTAAAGTCGCTGGGACTGGAAACCATTGTCATGGGTCCTGGCTCGATAGACGTCGCTCATCAACCCAATGAATACATGCCGCTCGATCAAATTCAGCCAGCGATCGACACCCTACGGTCACTGATTTACCGATACTGCATGTAGGGTTTAGCGTGGGGTGTAGGGCGTGTCATTGTGGGTTGTGATTATGGCCTGTGATTGCGGGCTATGATTAATGGCGCTCTTTATTCGTAGGGTGCATGTTATTCGTAGGGTGCGTGTGAAGAAAAAGTCCGTTGTAAAGCATGGCGACGAGTAGAGGTTGGAGTAAGTCGATGGATACGATGAAAGCTGTTCGAGTGGACGTCTGCGGCGCAGCAGAGCAGATGTCAGTGAAGGAAGTACCCCTGCCTCAACCAGGTGTGGGCGAGGTGCGGATTAAGCTAAAAGCCTGTGGTATTAACCTAATCGACACCTACCACCGATCGGGTCTGTACCCCTTAACGTTGCCAACGGGATTGGGATGTGAGGGCGCCGGTCTTGTTGATGCGCTGGGCGAGGGCGTTGATGACTTGAGCGAGGGTGACCGTGTTGGTTTTGCCATGGCCATGGGTGCCTATGCCGAGGCGATCGTTTTACCCCGCGCTGCATTAGTCAAAATCCCGGCAGGTGTCAGCGATGAGGAAGCCGCAGCGGTGCTGCTGAAAGCAATGACGGTGGATTATTTGTTCAACGATACCTTTCCATTAAGTGGCGGTGAGACCGTTCTTTTCCATGCGGCCGCCGGTGGCGTGGGTCTGATTGCCTGTCAATGGGCCAAGCAAAAGGGCGTCAAGTTAATAGGGACTGCGAGTACACAAGTGAAATGTGATCTGGCCGTGAGTCATGGCGCTGAAGCCTGTCTCTTGAGCGACGATCCTGAGCTGTCCGATAAGCTGCGAGCGCACGCACCTGATGGGTTTCCTGTGGTCTACGATAGTGTGGGTCGATCGACCTATCGACTGAGCCTCGGCTTGCTTGCGCCTCTGGGTACATTCGTCAGTTTTGGCAATGCATCAGGTCCCATTGATGTTGTTGTCCCGGGGGAGCTCGCTCTGTCCGGATCGCTCTACTTTACGCGCCCAACCCTAGCTACTCACATGGCGCGACCGAGGTGGATGCAGGCATCGGCGGACCGTATTTTTGGCCTCATAGAAGCGGGGCATCTCACGGTTGATGTGAATCAGCGATACCCACTGAGCGACGTGGTTAGGGCGCATAACGACCTGGAAGGGCGCCGTACGACCGGAAGTTCGGTCCTAATTCCCTAAGTTGAAGTTCCTAGGGCTTGCCTGTTGAGTCCCGTCTCGAGGGAGACCACCATTGAGACTGAGTCTGATACGCGATAAAACAGATAACGAAAAACAAAAATAACATCTAGGAATACACGCGTATGCGAGCGAGTTACAAGGCCATGAGCCCGTTTATGTCAGCGGAAGAAGCGACAACCATGTTGCGTATCGCCGAAGAACGACGCGTGTTTCGCACCTACGCGGAAGAAGCACTTAATGAAGGAATTGGAGAGTCATTACCGCAACGCTTCGATGCCGCCTTCAACTACATTCAGCACGGCATCGATGGTCTAGGTAACAGTGATGACGTCAGCACAGCGGCTCAGCGCACCAATTATTTCCGAGAGACCTACGCCTACGGTGACGACATTCAGGCACCAGGCGTCGAGGCGTTTTTCAATCATCCGGAGTTGTTAGCGGTCGCTGGCGAGGTCACAGGTCGCCCAATGGTCGTTCCCGCCATCGTCTACGCCAATATCCTTACACCGGGGCAGGAACTTGCGATTCATACCGATGTTCCGGAGTTTAGAGGTGCAGATCGGAAGCGCATGCCGCAGTGGCTCCTTGTCACTATGTTGCACTCGGGTTTATTTGATGAATATCGCATCCCCATTGCCACCTGCGTCTCTTGGTTTGGTGCTAATCCGGGCGGCGCGTTTGCCTATTTTCCTGAGGGTCCTCAGGGGCGACGGGAATCCATGCCCGCGACGCACAACACCGCCATATTGATCGATACTGACAAGGTGTTTCACGGTGTTGAGCGGGTAACGCCAAAGTCGTTTTTCCCCGAAATCGATAAAGGTGCAACGCTAACCTTTGACGGAAGTGTCGGTTGGTCGCTCGCTAAACCCGATGGTAGTGAGGTGGCGCGTTACCAATGGGAGGATTTGCGGTACTCAATTTCGTGGAAAGCCTACTGTTTTGCCGATGAGGCAGAAAAAGCAAAGTGGGCCAATAAGACGGATGATCTGACTCTCGATTACATTCTCGATACATTGGAATCGGAGTTGAGAACACATGGTGTTCTGACGGGCGCGCGGCCGGACCCAACGAGCTTTGCTGAAGCGCTGGTTAACGAGTTTATTCGGTTCCCGGCAGCGAAGGCAGCCTAGAGTCGTCTTTAGTCCCGCAGGCGTTCGACGCCTTTATAAATCACCCGTTGAACAACGGTAGGGAGCAGGAGATTCTCCACGAGCCAGCGTGAAAGACGCGTTGTCTTGCCGGAGTCCTGGTGCAGTGTGAGCCCGTCATCCTGTAGTCCAACAATTGACCCCCATCGATTCGTTGGAGGAGCGTAGTGCTTATTCGGCGCCTTACCAGCCGCCTTGCGCTTAATGTTGTTCACCAAAATACCGTAGGCCCAATTTCGAGCAGATGATCGCGCTGGATCGGTTGATGCCACATCACCGATGGCAAAAAGACAGTCACTACCGACCACTTCAAGCGTATTTTTGGTTTTTACAAACCCTTCATCGTCGAGTAGTGCGTTGGGCAGGAACTGTGTATGCGGTTTGCGATTGCCCGTAGACCATATGATGGCATCGGCCACGGCGGAATGACCCGACTCAAACCGTATGGTTCCTGCGCTCGGCGCGGGTTCCTCGGTAATAGCTCGATGCCCGCTGAAAATCTGTACGCCCGCAGTAGTCAATTCGCGGTGGTAATATTGTCGAGCCTCGTCGTGATATCCAGGGAGCGGGAGATCCGCTGAGATATACAGTGAGACCATTTTCTCCGGGTAAGCGCGACGAATGTTCAAGGCACAACTCACACCGCAGGGCCCACCTCCAACAATCGCTACGGTGTTGGCGTCGCGGATAGCCGCTGCGTCCTGCTCCAACCGTTCATCGATTTGCGCTTCTGATCGCAAGTTATCATCGCGCCAGAAACCATTAGAGGTGCCGGACGCAATGACCAGGAAGTCAAAGGGGATTACTGTTTCGTCATTGCTCTGATCAACCACTAACAATTTTTTATTGGCGAGGTCGACGCATTCAGCTTTGGCATGATGGATTTCAACATCCGCGAGGGCTTTGAATCGTCGCAGTGGCGTATTGTAGTAACGGTTCCACCAACTTAAATCCGCTAGTCGTTTACCCAGTTCCTGGCCGCTGACAAGATTGGGCTTGGTGCTGATGCCAATGACGTTAAAAAAACGGCTAAGCCGAGTAGCCACCAATACGCCGGTGTCGCCCATGCCAATAATGACAACGGTTTGAGCTTTTGTTTGACGTCGGGACATTCGGCGATCTCAGCAGATTTGATGTTCTTCGTTGCAGGCTTGGATTACCTGACCCTTAACGGTGTACGCTCGGCAGTGTAACGAGTTCGATGATTATATGAGGTTGCCATGAGCATACGAGAAGCAACGCTTAAAGATGTGGAAGCCATTTCACCTTTATTCGATGCATACCGAGTGTTCTACGAACAAACAAGTGATCTGGACGGCGCGGCACAGTGCCTTAAAGAAAATCTTTCTTGTCAGCGAAGCCACGTCTTCGTATTCGAGGACGCTGAGACAGTGCTAGGGTTTACGCAGCTGTATCCGGCATTTTGCTCTGTGGCGATGAAGCCGTTTTTTGTTCTTTACGATTTGTATGTGGTGCCGGCAGCACGAGCAAAGGGGGTCGGCACGTCACTTCTGCGCTTCGCGCATGATTGGGCAAAAGCTCAGGGTGCTTTTCGCGTGGATCTTGAGACCGCACACACTAACGTGACAGCACAATCGGTTTATGAAGCTTTGGGTTATGAGCTCGATACCGAATTCAGGAAGTACAGCTTCGACCTTGCCTAAGGGTAAGCAAAGGCAGTAATTTTCATCACATAATAATCGTAACGTCAGACACAAGGTCTGACGCATATTGAAACCATGTCAGGCACTCTCTCACGGACGACTTCAAACCTATGATTTTGATCAGACACATCGGTACTAAAGCCTTCGCAAACGCGCTGTCGTTGATTTTATTGTCGCTCTCGCTCGGCGCCGTACAGCCGGCTTGGACGGCCGGTGTTCAGCCAGGTGAGGAGGGGCCCTCAACCTTCAAGGCGATGGGCGTTGTGATACCGCCCCCAGCGCCTGATCGCAGTGCTGATGAGGGTGAAGGGCCATTCGATCGCTTAGTCATTGAAAATGTCATGCTGGTGAATGGCTTGGGTGCACCTCCGCGAGGTCCCGTTTCCATCGTCATAACAGGCAACACCATTGAGAAAATCTCAGGTTACCCGCCAAAACCCCAGCCAGGTGAACGACGGTTGGATGGAAAGGGCATGACCGCGTTGCCCGGCTTTATTGATGCTCATGTGCACATCGCGAATCCTTACGAGGGCGTGGTGGGGCCAATTACGCCGCCCGAGTATGTGTTTAAGCTCTGGTTGGGTCATGGCATTACTACTGTGCGTGATACAGGTTCCGTTATGGGTCTTGAGTGGACTGTGGGTCAGTCAGAGCGAGCGGCACGTAACGAGATTACCGCTCCTGACATCATTCCCTATGCCATGTTCCCTGGGACCGCGGTAGCGCAATTTGAGATCAGTTCCGAGGAGGATGCTAGAGCTTGGGTTCGCTCTGTGAAGAAGCGAGGTGCAAAGGGCGTCAAGTTGCGTGGTGGAACGGCGGAAGCCTTGGCAGCGGTGTACGACGAGGCGCAGAAGCAGGGCATGGGCACAGCGAGCCATCATGATCAAAACGGTGTCTATCACATGAACGTTTTGGATAGCGCGCGCCTCGGGCTCGATAGTATGGAGCACTGGTACGGGTTGCCAGAAGCCATGTTCACCGATCGCACCATCCAGGACTATCCAGCCGACTACAACTACTCTGACGAGCAGTGGCGATTTGGCGAGGCTGGTAACCTGTGGAGGCAGTCAGCTGAACGCGGTAGCGAGACGTGGCAGGCAACCATCGACGAGTTGCTCGATCTTAACTTCACCCTGGTACCAACCTTTACGATCTACGAAGCCAATCGTGATGTCATGCGTGAGCGAAATGCTGAGTGGCACGAGGACTATACGCTGCCTGCTTTGATGCGTTTCTTTGAGCCTGACCCGCGGCTTCATGGCTCCTATCACTTCGACTGGACTACGGGCATGGAAGTCGCTTGGCGCGATAACTTTAGGCGCTGGATGAGTTTCATTAATGATTTTAAAAATGCCGGAGGTCGTGTGGCTGCAGGCTCGGACTCAGGATTTATCTACAAGCTGTTTGGCTTTGGGTACATCCGAGAGTTGGAGATGCTCCAGGAGGCAGGCTTTCATCCATTAGAGGTGGTCCAGGCAGCGACGCGCAATGGCGCGGAGCTTCTCGGAATGGAAGATGAAATTGGGTCCATTTCACCGGGTAAGCGCGCTGATATTGTCCTTGTCGAGGGTAACCCGGTGTCAAACTTTAAGCTCTTGTATGGAACCGGTCACATGAAGCTCAATCGCGATACTGGTGTTATCGAGAGGGTGGGTGGCGTTTCTTACACTGTGAAAGACGGCGTGATTTATGACGCCAAGGCCTTGCTATCCGATGTGCGCGATATGGTAACCACGGCGCGAGCGGCCGAGGCGCGGTAAGACCCAACTGTCCGAGCCGTCGTTAGATAAGGCGTTTCCGAGACGACTGCACCTCGCTAGCAAGTCCTATCGTTTGGCGAAGGTTTTTTCTTCACCTTGTAGACCAAGTTTCTCATCGAGAAGGGCAACTTTCTCAGCAATGCGCTCTTTCAAGCCGTCTCCCATGCGTCTGCGCAAAATCGAAGCTGCGACCGCACCAAGCACACCGAGTGTGGCCAGCGTGGCGAAGAGGTAGCGATAGCCCTCCTGACCGGGGAAGGTGTCAGAAATGACGCCGAAAAAGAGGTAACCGAAAGAGGAGGGTGCGTATACAACGAATGAGGCGACCGCAATCACAGAGCCTGAAAAACGCGGCGGTAGCCCCATTTCTCCATACGGTGCGAAATAGAGAGCACGCATGAAGAAAATCATGAAAAAGAGTGGCACGAGCAATGCCATTGCAATCCAAACAAAGTCCTGCGAGTTGGGAAGGAGGGCGAGCGCTACACCCAACACCGCCACGACCATGAGGCCTGCTCGCATACCGCCCACCGCACCCCCGAATACGCGATTAGTCACAAAGCTAGCCACGAAGGCCGAACCAATCCGTCCCGCGGACGTTGAGAAAAGAGCGAATATCGATGCTGCAATCGCGGGTAAAGTGAAGCTCTCGTTGAGATAGGTCACGTAGAAGGGAAGACTGGTGTAGGCAAAATAAACGAAGAAACCGACGAGGCCTGTCAGCCAAATTTCTGGCATCGAGAGCGTCAGCTTCATTCCCTCGCGAACCTCTTGCATCATTGTACCGGATGCGTCGCTGGATTTTAAAAGAGGCTTGTCGGGCAGGGTAAACCAGCTTGCAATGCCCAGGGCCACCATGACTCCGCCGTTAATCATGAAAGCCACCTCCAAACCGAGGACGCTATATCCAAGGAGGGCGTATAGACCCAGCGTGATGGCATTTTGGAGAAACTCGATCAGGCCTCGTCCACCCTCAAGGAAACCGAAGACCTTCGATTGTTGCTCGTCGGACGTCGATTTTCTGACTGAAGACAAAATGGCAGGCCAAAATGCGCCTTCGCAACAGATGGCCAACACCAGCAGTAGTCCCAGTAGCACATTAAAGTCCGACGTTTTTCCCAAGAAGAAGGTGGTAATCCCGCCAATAATCATGGGTATTGCAATCAGCTTTTGCGGCGCAAATCGGTCTTGAGCCCACGAAAGGGCGACATACATGAAGTTACTCGCCAGTCCGTAAATCGATAGTAATAAACCAAACTGCGTTTTTGACACGTCCCACAACTCTAGGATTTGCGGGAGTAACACACCCTTCATTGCCAACAACGCAAACATGAATTGCGAGCACAGTGTGATCAGCACGAAGTTAAGAAATATTCGGCGCGATACGAAAACTGGTTGGTCAGGCAAATGGGAAGCGGGATTCATGGCATCGTCTTACTGGGGGCTGTGTGCCGCACTATAACAGTCGTTCAAAGAAGCGTGAGTAACTTTTTAGACGGTCAGTTTGGACTATTTGGGCTGCTGGAATTTCGAGATAGTCTGGCGACGAGTCGGCGTCTTCGGTCTAGCGTGAGACGCCTGATGAAAACAATGATGAATAAAAAGGTCGCTAAACCGTGAATGACTCTGCACAAAGCGTCACAAGCCCTGCCCCCCACCACCTATATTCGAATCGCTATCGGTATTATGTCCTTGCGCTGCTGACGCTGGGTTATGTGTTCAATTTTGTCGATCGGCAGGTGATGACCATTCTCATCGAGCCGATTAAGGCTGAGTTTGGTGCGACCGATACGCAGATGGGCTTTTTGTCAGGTCTCGCATTCGCGCTGTTTTATGCCACCTTGGGTATACCAGTGGCTCGTCTTGCCGACAGATGGTCAAGACGCAACGTACTGACCATATCCATGACCACCTGGAGTGCCGTCACCGCCTTATGCGCAACGGCTACGGGATTTTGGCACTTGCTGCTTCTACGCATTGGCGTGGGTGTTGGCGAGGCGGGTGGCACACCACCATCGCAATCGTTGCTTGCAGATTACTTCCCTCCGGAAAAGCGAGCCTTTGCTCAAGGCATTCTGGCCACTGCCCCGAATATTGGCATCTTGGTAGGTCTGTTCGGTGGTGCTCTAATTGCCGAAGCTTATGGCTGGCGCACCGTATTTCTGGTGTTTGGCATTCCCGGTGTGTTACTCGCTGCTCTCATTCAATTAACGGTGAAAGAGCCTCCCAAGCTCAAGCCAGCTTCAGAAGTAGTCGATCAGGGCCTGTATAGCGCTCTCAGGCAAATTGTCAGATTGCCATCGTTTATCCACATCATGGTAGGTGTTGGCTTTACTGGCATCGCGGGCTACGGCCTTGGTGTTTGGTCGCCGAGTTTCCTGGTGAGAGTGCACTCAATGAGCTTGGTCGATGCAGGTTTGTATCTAGGCCTCATTGGAGTGTTCGGTGGTGGCTTGGGGACTATCTCGAGCGGACTCATGGTTGACGCGTTGGCGCGACGAGACCGGCGGTGGCAGTTGTGGGTGCCTGCGATCGGGATTTTTCTCGCGCTACCCACTCAGCTTGCATTCCTGCTATGGCCGGTTGAGCACCGTCTAATGATCGGCTCAGTCGATCTCCCCTTTGCACTGGTGTTTATGGGATTGTCGGCCGTCTTCGCCAGCTTTTGGATAGCACCAAGTTACGCCGCGGTTCAGAATCTGGTACCTCAGCATTGGCGGACCCAAGCCTCTGCGCTCATGTTGTTGGCGATTAATCTGCTGGGGATGGGTCTCGGGCCACTGCTTGTCGGCATGTTGAGTGATGGGTTTTCAGCCTATGGTGATGATTCTGTCCGCTATGCCTTATCGATTGGCGTCAGTTTAAGTGTCGTTGGAGGCATCTCCTATCTGAGTGGCAGTACGAAATACGCCGGAGCTATCGCCCAAACAGAGGAAGGTGCTGACACGTAAGGCCTTGTAAGCGCGCTGCTCGGTGAGCGTGAAGTGGAGTTTTTTTCTTAATACTATCCCGATACCGAGTGCGGCTGGGGGTAGGTAGTATTGTGGTTCGGCGATCGCATACTTAGCACCGACAGGTTTAAGGGGGATAACGATGAAATTCTTTGACTGGCATCAAAGACAGACGGAATGGTGGCTGGATAGACTCGGAATGACGCCCTATGCCGCGCTTTGGTTTGCCTACGTAAAAGGAGCGGTGACGACGCTTCTCGTGCTGTGGTTGCTAGGCTATTTTTAGCGGGAAAATAAAGGTGTAGGAGGAGGCGTAAGGGTTTAAAAACACGCCCGGACAGGGCCCGGGCGCACAGTGAGGTTAATCGCCTGAGGCCATAACCGAGTCTTTAACAGCAAGCAGGAAGTTCGCTACCACCATTCCAGCAATCATTACCGCGATATTGTCGATAATGCTGTTCAACGGTGCACCAATGGCTGGAATAGCATCCAGTTGGTTGGCCACTGTTGGCATTGCAACTGCCGCGACGGTGTAGGCCATACGACCTGCCATGTCTGCAGTTGGGTTCATGAAACCGCTGACCAATCCTAAAACGACTAGGATCAGGGCGGAGTAGGCAGCAAGCTGACCGACAAATACGGCGGCAATCGCAACCACTACACCAACGGCTGTTAAGATTTGGTTAACATTCATAGTCTTATCCTTATTGTTACCAAGTTTGTCACTGTGCTCACCCTGCCCCATATCCGATGAAGTTATTGTTATCGGAGGCTACAAGGAAGACAGTGGTCCCAAGTTAACAGTAGAAATGACCGAATTGGGTATTTCATCGCCATAAATGTTCGCTTTATCCTAATTTTTACGTTGATCGCCCGCGCGCCTTCCAGGTGCCGCCGTATTGGTAGTGGCTACCAGATCCCAGCTTAAACTCCGTGAGACAGGCTTCACACCTAAACAGCCAAGTCGTACTACTCTGACTTCTTCTGCGGAACAAAACACTGCAGGCGACTTGGCAGTCTGCGCACTGTTTTTCTCGTTTTGATCTCGCTGTCATGGATGCTTGGGGTCGGTTCAGATTCGGGACTTTCAGTGATGTTATCTAGTGATTTCACAGGGTCTTGAAGCGGTTCATGGTGTAAACTCTCTATGACTACGCTGTAGTCGTCGATATGTATCGTTTGAGCTATGAGAAACGCCAACAGATGAACGACAAAGCAAAAGCCGACCTCATCCCCACTGTCACCGTTTCCAGTGGTGAAAAGTTCGTAACGCCTGCGGGCGTACACGCGATAAAGGATGGCATTAAAACTGCGAAAGAAACGGCACCACGTCTAAAGAAGCCCGATTTTTTGCGAATGCGCGTTCGGCATTCTCCAAAATACGAATCGGTCAAAGACATCGTCAAACAGCACAGACTGGCTACCGTTTGCGAAGAAGCAAAGTGTCCCAATATCAGCGAATGCTGGTCAGCGGGAACGGCGACCATCATGCTCATGGGCGATGTCTGCACGCGTGCCTGCCGATTTTGCTCTGTGAATACGGGTAACCCGCGCGGATGGTTAGATCTTGAAGAGCCTGTGAACACGGCAAAGGCAGTTCAACTCATGGGGCTCGCCTACGTTGTGCTTACGTCAGTCAATCGCGATGATCTGGCCGACGGCGGCGCCGGGCATTATGCCGAGACCGTGCGTGAGGTGAAAAAGCTCAATCCGTACACAGGTGTTGAAGCCCTTACCCCGGATTTTTTAGGTCTTGAGTTCGCCATTGATGTCCTTCTAGAGTCAGGCCTCGATGTGTTTGCGCAAAACGTTGAGACAGTAAAGCGTCTCACGTACCCGGTTCGCGATCCGCGTGCAGGCTATGAGCAAACCCTGAATGTATTGAAATATGCGGCTGAACAATCCGACGTCATCACCAAGACCTCGCTAATGTTAGGGCTTGGCGAGACGGATGACGAGTTGCTCGACTGCATGGATGACTTGCGTCAGGCTGATGTTGATGTCCTAACGCTGGGTCAGTATTTGCAGCCTACGACGAACCACCTTCCGGTGGAACGTTTCGTGACGCCCGATGAGTTTGAGCGCTATCGCGAGTGGGGGTTGGAAAAAGGCTTCAAGGAAGTGGTATCAGGCGTCTTTGTACGATCGAGTTATCGTGCGGAGCGTGTTCTCGAATTTAATAACGTTGGTTTACAGGAAGGCTAGGGGGCTCGCGTGAGTAAACGCAAGCTGCTGTACATTACTTCTGTCCCTGGTAGGCGGGATCTGCCACCTTTGTCCGATGCGACCAAGTCGGTACTGAGTGTGTTGTCGCGTGACTTCGAAATTTCTCTCGCCGTGGCTGGGCCTGTCAGCGCGCTCGATTTAAATGCGCTCCGGGGAAGCCTAGGCGTCACCCGCGTTGCAGGTGGTTTTGAACGCGGTACAGGTGACGCGAACATCGAGGGTGCTCAGAAGCTTGTTCATGAGTTTTATGGCCTAGACCCCTTAATAAACAGTCGATTAAAGGCTGCCATTCAGCGGCGAGCTGCTGATTTCGAATCAGTCGTCATCGATAGCTTGCCGGCCATGCCGTATTTACCACTCGGCGTTCAGGGCAAGACCGTTTACTTCGCTCAGTCGATCGTCTCAGATGATGAAAAGCTGGGTAAAGGACTCTTAGGGGGTCGCCCAGTCAAACGGATAAGAGGCTTTGAGTACGATGCCATGTTGCGGTGTGACCGTGTTTTCTCAACGCCCGAGAGCGCAAACGCGTTACTGGAGTTGGGTCTACCACTCGGTAAATTAGTGGATGAAGCTACCCAGCCCAGTGCTGCGCGGCCTACCACGGCTGTGTCAGGGTTTTCATCGACGCGAATGCGGCTGGGCTACTCAGGCTATCTCGGTGATGAACAGAATGTCGCAAGCTTGATATGGTTCCTTGAAAATGTGTGGAGCGCTATCCGGGACGCAGTACCAGGGCTTGAGTTCCACGTTATTGGAGCCGATGCCAGTGAAGGATTGGCTGCGACGCTAGCCAGTCATAACGATGTTGTGCTGCATAGAGACAGCAGGGACCGGAAAATTACTGAGCTTGGTCTTCGGGTCATGGTCGAACCGCTGCTACACGAGTATCACATTGAAGCCAAGCTGGTGAACGCCATGGTCCGAGCGATTCCCATTGCGACCACTCGCGATGCCCTCACTAACTCACGCCTAGGTGTGGGTGACGCTGTTTCAGTGGCCGATAGTGCCGCACATATGGTCCTAAATCTGCGCAGGCTGCTATCGGAGGCCACGCTGTGGCAGGCCTTGAGTGATCGATCTCAAAGAATCGGATCGACGCTTTTGGCGTATCATGAGGTAGCACACTCAATGCGCCGTTTGCTGGTGCAGGTTGAGTCCTAATAGAGCTGGCTGAGAGAGAAACGGAACAGTGACTGAATTCAAACGCGTGGGGTTATTGGGTCGTCGTGAGCACCCCGGGGTAGCACACGTTGTCGCCGAATTATTAGACCTGCTCGATAGCCGCGGTATTGATGCGGTCCTAGAGGACCGTCTCGCGACCTTGGCTCATTTTGAAACACGAGCCATGCAGCCTCGCGATGCAATTGGCGCAAATGTCGACCTGGCCGTCGTGATAGGCGGCGATGGGAGTTTGCTGAGTGCCGCGCGTACGCTTGTTAGACACGACTGCCCGGTGATTGGTATCAACCGAGGGAGGCTCGGGTTTTTGACCGATGTCAGCCCCGATGACGAGCTAGTCGCTCACGTCACCAGTGTGCTGGATGGAAACTACTCGACTGATAAGCGTTTCCTGTTAGATGTGGAGGTCTATAGTGACGGCGTACAGACGGGGCAGGCCGAGGCACTGAACGATGTGGTCGTAAACTCCGGTACTTCAGCACAGATGATTGAATTTCAGCTTCAAGTTGACGATGAGTTTGTCTACCGAATGAACGCTGACGGTTTGATTATTGCCACTCCAACAGGCTCGACCGCGTACTCCATGTCGGCTGGCGGCCCCATCATGAATCCAAAGCTCGATGCGGTTGCCTTGGTACCCATGTTTCCGCATTCACTCACCAGTCGGCCCATGGTGGTGCACGGGGAAAGTGAAATTCGAATCGACACGCTTGAGCGCAACAAGAACAACCCACTGGTGACCTGCGACGGGCAAGTATCGCTGACCCTAAAGCCGGGCGACTCGGTCCTTGTGCGCAAGAAGTCTAGGGCGCTGCGTTTGCTCCACCCACCGGGGTACAGTTTTTACGCCAGTTGTCGAGATAAACTCAGATGGTCTGATGCACTCACGTCCTGACATAACAACGCAGTGGCGTCAGGCACCGGTAACTATCTCGATTCTCGCCATGTCTGCAGTGGTTTTCGCGCTGATGAGCCTCTTTGGCGACGCCATCATCCTGGATTGGCTGGCGTTCAATAAAGTCGAATTCAATGGCCGCCGTTTTGAGCTGGTGAGCCCGGGTAGTGAGTATTGGCGGTACGTTACACCTGCACTCATCCACTTCGGTCTGATTCACATTTTGTTCAACGGGCTTTGGATTTGGGAGTTCGGTAGTCGCTTGGAGCTGAGATTGGGCTCGATTTTTACACTCAATTTATTTCTGGCAGGTTCCATTGGCGGTAATTTGCTACAGAGCTGGTGGAGCGGACCGTCAATTTTCGGCGGCCTTTCGGGAGTCGTTTATGCCTATATGGGTTGCCTTTGGGTGATGTGGCGATTGCGACCCGGGTTGGTGCCGATTGATGTGCCTGCAGTTTTCACCTTTATGTGGATTTGGCTGTTCATCGGTTTCACCGGAATTCTGAAGACACTGGGGTTGGGGTCGATTGCGAATGGCGCCCACTTGGGCGGTTTACTGGTGGGTATCGTGACGGGCGTCATTATCACCCGATTGTTTCCAAAGCGAGGCTGATGCGTTGTCCAAGAATTATGAAGAAGCGATAAAGGCCATGCCGGCCGAGCTATACCAACGGATGGTTGATGCGCTATCCGTGGGGAAGTGGCCAGATGGCCGAGAGTTGACGGAAGCGCAACGCGAGCAAACGATGGATGCGGTCATTTTGTGGGGTAAATTGCGCTTGCCTGAGGATCAGCGTATTGGCTTTATTGATAAGGGGTCAAAAGCGGGAAGCATCTGTGACGACCCCGTACCCTTAAAGTGGCAGTGAGGAGTGGTAAATCTGCATGGCGGTTAGTGGAAATTTAAGGAAAATGGTCACGGAGCTCTCGAGTGACGTGCAGTACCACCTTCCCATTGGTGATGAAAGAGTTCACCTGAACCCCTTGATAGGCAGCCATCTGACGCTGTCTTTTACCGGCGTGATTAACTGTATTGAATGCGACCGTAAGTCGAATAAGAGCTTCAGTCAGGGATACTGTTTCCCCTGCTTCAGGCGTCTCGCTGCCTGCGATAGCTGCATCGTGAGTCCTGAGAAGTGTCACTACGATGCGGGCACCTGTCGTGAGCCCGATTGGGCACAGTCTCACTGCTTCGTTGATCACATCGTCTATCTGGCTAATACGTCAGGAGTGAAGGTGGGTATTACGCGTCATTCTCAGGTGCCGACGCGATGGATGGACCAAGGTGCGACACAAGCACAACCCATAGCACGCGTTCAGCATCGTCAGCTCTCAGGCTTGTTGGAAACCGCACTTGCAAAGCATGTGAAGGATAAAACCGCCTGGCAAACTATGCTGAAAGGCAATGGCGAAGCCGTCTCGCTTGAGGAGAAACGCCAGGAGCTCATGAGTCTCTGTGAGGGCGATATTCAGGCGCTGCGGGACCGGTTTGGCCTGCAAGCATTGCAGCTTCTCGAAGATGAACCCACGGTCAGCATTAACTATCCAGTGGTCGAATTTCCCACTAAAGTCAGCGCGCATAATTTTGATAAGAATCCGCTGGTTGAGGGCAAATTGATGGGCATTAAAGGACAGTATTTATTGCTCGATACGGGCGTGTTGAATATCCGTAAATTTGGTGGTTACCACATTGAACTGGAGACAAGGTGATGATGCGAGAGGGCGCACCGAAAACCATTTATCGGAAGGACTATACAGAGCCTGATTTCCTAATAAGTGATGTGGAACTTGCCTTCGAGATTGCAGACGGCAATACGCGAGTCACGAGCTCACTTCGCATCCAACGCAATGGTTCACACAAGAGATCTTTAGTCCTCGATGGCGAGGGTCTCGGACTGATTAGTGTTTCAGTTGACGGCGGCAAGCTAGACGAGGGCGCCTTCAAATACTCCGGCGGAAAACTCACCATTGATGCTGTACCGGATGACTTCGCATTTGGTGCTGTGGTTGATATCCAGCCAGAGACCAACACCTCACTCGAGGGCCTCTACCGCTCCCGCACTATGTATTGCACACAGTGTGAGGCAGAGGGATACCGAAAGATCACTTTTGGTCTTGATCGCCCGGATGTTTTAGCAACCTACACCGTGACCCTGTCCGCGGATAAGGCTAGCTGTCCAGTCCTTCTGAGTAACGGTAATGAGATGTCTCGAACAGACTTGGCTGACGGACGC
>DPGN01000045.1 GCA_003523185.1 Halieaceae bacterium | reverse complement strand
CTGCGTCAATTGGGACGTCATCACCTTTTATTTAAGGTGATTTGTGCCACTATTGAATCAAACAAAAACTATTGAGGCGGACTCACGTGACCACTATCACCATCAACGGGAGAGACCATTCGTTTAACGGTATTGATCCCGCAATGCCCTTGCTTTGGGCCCTGCGTGATCATGCAGGAATTCAGGGCGTCAAATACGGCTGTGGCGTGGGCCAATGCGGTGCCTGCACTGTATGGCTTGACGGTTTCGCCGTTCGTTCATGTCAGCTGACAGTCGGCGCACTTGAAGGTCGCACCGTTACTACGGTTGAAGGATTGGCAAGGGCGACACTTCACCCCGTTCAGCAGGCATGGATTGACCATGATGTCGCACAGTGTGGCTACTGTCAGGCGGGCCAAATTATGTCAGCAGCCGCACTCCTTGAGCGAAATCCGAGCCCTACCGATGATGAGATCGATGCAGCCATGGCGGGCAACCTTTGTCGCTGCGGTACCTATGTGCGCATTAGGTCAGCGATTAAAGCGGCCAGCGGTGCAATGACCGCCTCTGCCCTCTTCTACAACGCAATGGAATCAGAGGAGGTGTCAGCATGAATCAGCCATCCAATCAGATCGCCAACACGGACCGACGCGACTTCCTCAAAATTTCATTGGGTCTAGCCCTCTCGTCCACAGGCAGCATTTCGATGATGTCTCTGGCATCAGCTGAGGCGTCGGGAACCCTGAACGCTTATGTGAATATAAATGCAGATGGCAGCGTCACCATTTACGGTCCGAATCCAGAAGTAGGCCAAGGCGTTAATACGTCTTTACCCATGATTGTGGCAGAGGAACTCGACGCTAAGTGGGAAGATGTCCATTGCGAGGCGGCGCCCGTTCAGCAGCAGTACGGTATGCAATTTGCCGGGGGCTCTCTGTCTATCCCCATGCGCTGGGATGAAATGAGAAAAATGGGGGCAACGGCGAGGGAAATGTTATGCCGTGCGGCGGCAAACCAATGGAATTTGCCACGCGACGAACTTACAACGTCTGACTCGATGGTCCGGCATGGCCCCTCGGGCAAGTCAGCTCACTACAAAGATCTGGTGGGCGCGGCTTCACTCATATCGGTACCGGATGAGGCGGAAGTGCGACTCAAATCGCCCACAGACTATGTTTTGCTAGGCAAACGTATTTCGAACGCGTCAGCGGAGGGCATTGCCACAGGCAAACCGATATTTGGTATTGATGCCAAGGTGGACGGTATGGTTTACGCGAGCTTCGTCAAGTGTCCGTCGATTGGCGGCATCGCAAAATCGGCCAACCTAGAGGCTGTTAGAGCGCTGCCGGGGGTTATTGATGCCTTCATACTTGATGGGACGCCCGGACCCTACAACTTTGACATTAGAGAGTCTCACGCGATTCAAAGCGGGGTCGCTATTGTGGGTAAGGACACATGGTCAACCTTCAAAGCACGCGAAGCTTTAACAGTAGATTGGGACCTATCAGCCGCATCGCAAGATGACTCGGATGTGATTGAGGCGGAGGCGCTTGCTGCCCTCGCTGCGGGGAGAGTCGAGGCTGAAATCGAGCGTGCAGGGGATGTGGAAGCAGCCTTCGCAAACGCGGAAATGACGGCCGATTCAACCTATTCAACCGATTTTGTATCGCACGCACAGTTAGAGCCTCAAGGTGTACTTGTGTCTGCGGCAACCAGTGCCGTTGAAGTGTGGACTAGCAGTCAAACACCGGTCTTCATCACCTCAAATCTCGCAAAATTACTCGACGTAATGCCCGGTAATATTACCGTTCATCAACTCCGTGGCGGTGGCGGTTTTGGGCGTCGATTATCCAACGAGTACATCTTCGAAGCTGCGCTGATTTCACGACGTGTTGGAGCACCGGTTAAGCTCCAGTGGAAACGTGAAGATGACATGGCTTTTGATTACTTCAGAGCGCCCACCTATTACCGACTCCGAGGAGCCGTAGCCGATGACGGGCAATTAGTCGGCTGGAAAAACCTGGTGGCTGCCGCCTCAGCAGATGGGGAAAATCCCAACTACGGTGCCAGTTACAGACCCTACGATTTCCCGGGCAAGGTCATACCCAACGTAGCGGTAGAGCAAAGTTTCGTTAAGTCTCAAACACCAACCGGTGCTTGGCGAGCGCCGATCTCCAATGTGTATGCCTTTGCCGAGCAATCCTTTATCGCTGAACTCGCGCACAAGGCGGGACAGGATCACCGCGATTTCTTGCTGAATGCAATTGGTGATAAAGGATGGATAAAAGAAGGTGACATGGCCAGCCTCAATACGGCCAGAGCACGCGCGACTATTGAAGCTGTGACCAAAGCGGCTGGATGGGGACGCAAGTTACCCGAGGGTCACGGCTTGGGGCTTGCCTTCTTCTTGAGCCACTCTGGTCACATCGCTGAGGTGGCTGAAGTCAGCGTCGACGGCAAAAATATTACCGTGCACGACGTCTGGGTTGCGGCCGATGTCGGTCAGGTGGTCAACCTTTCGGGACTCGAGAACCAGTTGCAGGGGTCAGTCGTCGATGGTTTGAGTACCATGGCTGCACAGCGCATCAGTATCAAGAATGGAGCTGTGGTGCAGAGTAACTACGACAGCTATCCCCTGTTGCGTATGCCGCAAAGTCCACGGGTGCATGTTGATGTTTTGAACTCAGGCTACCGGCCTACCGGTGCAGGAGAGCCTGCACTGCCGCCTCTGGCGCCTGCCGTATGTAATGCCGTGTTTGATGCCTGCGGCGAGCGCATCAGAGCACTGCCTATTAGCAAGGAAGGCTTTACGATCGTCTAACCGCGCCAAGCCGAGAGGCCCTCCAGATAAAAGCCACTTTCAGGCCATCTGGGCAAAAGCTACCTGTATAAAAAAGCCCCCATCATGGGGGCTTTTCTTTTCTAGGTTTCCGCTAGATCTCAAGCACCCAGTGCCGCTACTGCAGGCGACGCCTCAGCATCACTTCGCAGATCTGCCTTGATGACAGGTAACGTGCGCACGCGCTTGCCTGTGGCGTCGAAAATGGCATTTGCCAAAGCCGGAGCCACCCCGGGCGTGCCGGGTTCACCTGCGCCACCCATTTCGGCACCACTGTTGATAATGTGAGTCTCAATAACGGGTGAATCGTGCATTCGAATGGTGTCGTAGTCAGCAAAACTACTCTGCGCCACAGCGCCATCTTCAATAGTAATCTCGCCGTACATCGCTGCACTGAGACCATAAATAATGCCTGATTCGATTTGCGCCTTTGTACCATCGGGGGACACCGCATAACCTGCGTCAATTACAGCGACGACCCGATCAACCCAGGTCTTTCCAGCCGACACGGTCACTTCGACAACCTGACCTACGATAGAGCCAAATGACTCTTGCAAAGAGATACCGCGCCCGCGTCCTTCTTCCATCGGACGCCCCCAATCGGCCTCCTTAGCGACCCGATTGAGGACCGCCAATAGACGGGGCTTGTCCTTGAGCATCTCTGCTCGGAATTCGTAAGGATCTTTGCCTGCGGCGTGGGCTGCCTCATCAACAAATGACTCCGTGAAGAAGCCGTGCTGAGAGTGATCAACACTTCGCCACGCACCAAACGGCACATGAGTAGGGCTAGCAACATGCCCGATATCCTGAGCAGCCACAGCATACGGTATGAGCGGCGCCTCCACAGGCTCGTGTTTATCGACATAGGTATTTTGCCAAGCGACCAACTTGCCATCGGCATCGAGGCCCGCCTTGAATCGACTTTGAACGGCTGGCCGATAAAAGTCCTGCTTGATGTCCTCCGCACGGGAGTAAACCATCTGAACCGGTCTACCCACTTGGCGAGCAATCATAGCGGCCTGCAACGCATAGTCCGCATTGCTCTTTCGACCAAAACCACCGCCCATAAAGTAGTTGTGCAGCGTCACTTGCTCAACATCCAGACCTAGGCTGGCGGCCAGATGCTGCCGGAAACCGAGAGGGTTTTGGCATCCGACCCAGATCTCCGCCCGGTCTGCCGAGACCTCTGCTGTTGCGTTCGGCGGTTCCATACAGGTGTGCGCCAGATACGGCACGCGATAGTCAGCGGTCAGTACCGTCGCCGCACTATCAAACGCCGCAGTGGCATCGCCCATGGCAACATCATTGGCTCGGTCTATACCTGCCGTAATATCCCGGTCGAACTGCTCAAAAATGGATTCGCTTGAGACGCGTTCCTTGCCTTCGGTATTCCACTCGAGCTTCAGTGCCGCAAGCGCCTTCTCCGCCCTCCAATAGCTATCAGCGACAACTGCAATGGTGTCTCCCGCAGAATACGATCCGACCAGCCCTGCAGCACTCGAAGGACCCACTTTGACCACATCGATAACGCCTTTCATCGCGCGCGCTGCGCTGTCATCCACGCGCCTCAGCGTGCCACCCGCAACTGGGGTACGCTTTACGGCGGCATAGACCATACCGGGATGCTTAACATCCATGGCAAACATCGCCGTACCGTCTACTTTTGATGGGACATCGTGACGAGGCTTGCTCTGCCCCATGACAGTAAACTGGCTCGTTTTCTTTAGCTTGGGTGTAGATGACGGCGTCATCTCCGCAGCGGCCGCCGCAAACTCAGAATAAGGGGTCGATCGGCCACTGCTGTCGTGATGCAACATGCTCTTAGCCGTTCGAATTTCGCTCTCGGGCACACCCCAGGCCTTCGATGCAGTTTTTACCAGCATCTCGCGAACCGAGGCGCCAGCTGCGCGCAGGAAATACTGCCCGGTGGTACGGATACTCATGCTTCCGCCAGTAACCTGCATGCCAATGGCATCCGCGAGATTCAACATCAGACCGTCAACCGTCGGCACAACTACATCAGGGAAATCAACGCCCTTGAATAGGTAGCCTCGCCCCA
>DPGN01000069.1 GCA_003523185.1 Halieaceae bacterium | reverse complement strand
CACTTCGGACGTAGGACCAATAGAGATATTGATAAAGTGCTCGGTAGCAAGACAGATGATTAGCCCGCATTCGTCCTCATAGCCACAGTGTTTGAACCAGTTCTTGTAATACTCTGAGCTTCGGAAACTCTCGGGCACAAGATCAGCAAGGCGAAAAACGCCAAACTGCTGAATGTAGGCCGCAGCACGATAGAACGGGTCTAGCAGGAAGGGCCCAGTGAGGTAAGTGGCAAGTGAGCTTTCTTCCTTTCCGGCTAGTGGCCTTGCGAAGCTAATGGTCGGCAGTTCTTCGTGACCATAGACAATGACAGTGGCGTCGTCAGCACTGACCAAGCCACACAACACATCCGCAATGGTGGGGACAAAATGTTCTGTACCCAGATGCTCAATGGCTCTGGCAAAATCCGATGTGATAGCTGTGAGTTTGGACATTGTCTTTACAAATTATGAAATTAACATCGCGTTCTTTTGCGCGTCTTGCTGTCTACCGCCACAATAGCACCGACAGGTGCCATGTATAAAATGAATCAACACATGCCCCGATGTTTCATTGTGAGGTCTTCTCATGCAGTTTGAGCTCAGCGAAGAGCAAAACGCTTACGTTGCCAGTGCACGCGAGTTCGCACAGGCAGAGTTCCGTCCCAATGCCGCTCATTGGGACGAGTCATCACTCTTTCCAAAATCTGCCCTGAAGGCGGCGGGTGACCTCGGCTTTATGGGGATGTATACCCGGGAGGAGGCCGGAGGTCTGGGAATGTCGCGGCTGGATGCCAGCCTCATTGTTGAGGAGCTTGCGCGAGGCTGTACGACGACCGCCGCGTTTTTGACCATACACAACATGGCCACCGCCATGATCGGAAAACATTGCCAGCAATCGGTTATCGATCGCTGGTGTCCATCACTGGTCGCTGGTGAGACGTTGGCCTCGTATTGTCTGACCGAGCCCGGTGCTGGCTCAGATGCGGCGTCGCTGCGGACTACAGCGACAAGAGAGGGTGATAGCTATCGCCTCAATGGCAGCAAGGTTTTCATTTCCGGTGCGGGTGACACAGACGTCCTCGTTGTTATGGCCCGAACAGGAGATAGCGGAGCGAGAGGCATCACCGCGTTTCTTGTGCCCGCTGATCTCGAGGGAATTTCCTACGGTAAGAAAGAGAGCAAGATGGGTTGGAATGCGCAGCCCACACGGCAGATTAGCTTTGATGATGTTCGCGTCCCAGCGGCCAATCGACTGGGTGAAGAGGGCCAAGGGTTTTCCATTGCCATGGAAGGGCTCGATGGTGGTCGAATCAATATTGCAACCTGCTCGGTGGGTACGGCGCAGCAGGCCATAGTCGATGCCACTGCTTATGTGAAAGATCGAGAGCAGTTTAATAAAGCGATTTCCGAGTTTCAGCACACACAGTTTCAGATTGCCGACATGCTTACCGAGCTAGTCGCGTCGAGACAGATGATTCGCCTTGCGGCTAGTAAGCTTGATAACGGTGATCCCAACGCCTCGACGTATTGCGCGATGGCGAAGCGCTTTGCCACCGATGCCGGGTTTAAAGTGTGTAACGACGCGCTGCAGCTGTTCGGCGGCTATGGCTATATTCGTGAGTATCCGATGGAGCGTTATGTTCGTGATACGCGCGTTCATCAAATTCTCGAGGGCACCAATGAGATTATGCGCGTCATTATTTCGCGACAAGCGCTGATGGATGGCGCGCTGGAGGTTATCCAATGAGTATCAGTCCAAGTGAAAAGGTCTTGGTGTCAATCGAGGATGGGATTGCGATCGTCACGATCAACAACCCCGCAGCCAACACCTGGGATCTCGAGAGCCTTCCAGCCTTAGAGGCCGTTGTGAATGAACTCAATGGTATGGCCAACGTGCGCGCCTTGGTCATCACGGGTCAGGGCGAGAAGTTCTTTTCAGCTGGCGCCGATTTGAACCAGTTTGCCAGCGGCGATCCTGTCGCTGCGGGTGCCATGGGCGATGCCTTTGGGGCCGCGTTTGAGACTTTTGCGGATTATCGAGGCGTTTCGATCGCTGCAATTAATGGTTATGCCATGGGCGGGGGTCTCGAAGTGGCCTTGGCGTGTGACATTCGTATCGCCGAGTCGCACGCAGCACTTGCCTTGCCCGAGGCTCGCGTAGGACTCCTTCCTTGCGCAGGAGGAACCCAGCGACTCGCACAGCTTGTAGGTGAAGGATGGGCAAAGCGCATGATTCTGTGCGGCGAGCGCGTGACGGCGGAAAAAGCCATGACCCTCGGTCTGGTCGAGGAGGTTGTTGAGTCGGGCGCTTCACTGGCAACAGCTATTGATTTGGCCAAACGCGCCTCGGATCAAAGTCCAACATCGATTGCTGCCTGTAAAAGGCTTATTCATTCCGCGCGAGACATTGCGATTGGCGCTGGATTGGTGGCAGAGCGTGACGAGTTCGTGGCGCTATTTTCAACCGAAGACCAAAAGGAGGGTGTAAACGCCTTTCTAGAAAAGCGTGCGCCAGAGTGGAAGAACCGATGAGCGAAGAAGTTGTTGTAGTTTCAACCCTGGGCGAGGGTGATCGCCAGGTAGGCCGTTTGACCTTGAATGTGCCCCGAATCCTCAATTCCCTCGATGCGGAGATGATTGAAATCATGCTCGGTAAGCTCCTTGAGTGGGCTGAGGATGATTCCATTGCTGCGGTCTACATTGACGGTGAGGGGGAGAAGGCCTTTTGTGCCGGTGGCGATGTTCATGAGCTGCGTCGGTCCTCGATTGAGAATCCGGGTGGTCCCTGTACTTACGCCGAGAACTTTTTTGCGCGCGAGTACCAGATGAATTATGTGCTGTTCACCTACCCTAAGCCCGTGATCTGTTGGGGCCATGGCGTTGTGATGGGTGGCGGTATGGGTGTCATGGCTGGCTGTAGCCACCGGGTAGTGAGCGAACGAACCCGCATCGGCATGCCGGAAATCACGATTGCGCTGTTCCCTGATGTAGGCGGTAGTTATTTCTTGAATCGGACACCGGGACTGATCGGTCGTTTCTTGTCACTGACCTCGGCTCACATCAACGCCGCGGACGCGCTGTATGCCAATTTGGGCGATGTCTTCCTTGCGCACGAGCAGCGACATGAGGTGATGGCGGCTTTGGCAGTGGCTGACTGGACGGATGATCCGGAAGCCAATACAGCGATTGTTGACACTATCCTGGGAATGACGCCAGCGGCAGAACTCCCGGCAGGTGTCGTTGAGCCACTGATGATCGAAATTGATGCGTTGATGGCGGGCGATGATCTAGTGGCGATATCGGACCGCTTGCTGGCTTATGACGGTGACAACGCATGGCTGCAAAAGGCGCGTGATGGATTTGCTCACGGCTCAAAACTCGCTGCTGCGTGGATCTTTAGGCAGCTGAATGATTCAGTCGATTACTCATTGAAGGAAGTGTTCGATACCGAGTTGCGTTTGGGTGCCAATATAATGCGACACCCAGAGTTTGCGGAGGGCGTAAGAGCGCTGTTAGTAGATAAGGACCGTCAGCCAAAGTGGCAGTTTGATGCCGTGCGCGATGTTCCCGGTGATTTACTGGAGTCCTTTTTCCATGAACCTGCAGGCGCTCCAAGCATGCATTATCCTTGGTAGTAAGCACTCACTAATATTAGTCTAAAAGGGAAATTCGATGCCGACGGTCGCATTTATTGGTCTTGGGAATATGGGCGGCCCCATGGCTAAAAACCTCCTCAAAGCCGACTGGGCGGTAACGGCATTTGATTTATCAGAGTCGGCGTTTAGTGACGTGGTAGCCGCTGGTGCGGTGGCGGCTCCCTCCGCTCGCGACGCTATCTCGGGTGCCGATGTGGTCGTCTCCATGTTGCCGGCAGGCAAGCACGTCAAGTCGGTCATGCTGGGTGATGCAGGCATTTTTTCGCGTTTGCCCAAGGGAACCCTGGTACTCGACGCGAGCACAATTGACGCAGCCACGGCCCGCGAGCTTCACGTGGCCGCACGCGACTGCGGCATTGATTTCATGGATACGCCTGTGTCAGGTGGTGTCGCTGCAGCACAAGCTGGAACGCTGGCGTTTATGTGCGGTGGCACTGCCGAGGCCTTTGTCCGTGCAAAAGACGTCCTCAAGGCGATGGGCAATGAGGAAAAGATTTTCCACGCTGGGCCTGATGGTGCCGGGCAGGTGGCCAAGGCAGCCAACAATATGTTGTTGGCCATTCATATGATCGGCACCTGCGAGGCGCTGGCCATCGGGGCTGCTAATGGCTTGGATCCCTCGGTCCAGTCAGAGATTATGAAGGCGAGTTCGGGCAACAACTGGTCGCTCCAGGTTTACAACCCGTGGCCCGGTGTGATGGAAGGCGCGCCAGCAGGTAACGATTACAAGCCTGGCTTTATGGTGGACTTGATGGCAAAGGACTTGGGTTTGGCCATCGAACTGGCTGAGCAGTCGTCGGTTGATGCCGACTTTGGACGCCGCGCTAATGATGTGTACCAGTCGCTTCAGGCTGCTGGTCTCGGCCGCGATGATTTCTCGATTGTGATGAGGTCGTTGGTTAAAGACGAGGGCGCGTAGCGTTACTCGATGCTTAAATGACGGAGTCGCCGCTGGCGAGCAGCGGCGCTGCATCCAGGTCTTCTGCGTCCATCATTGCTGCCACGCGTTCGAGCGAGGCGACAATGAGATGTTGCTCCCAAGATTCCAAGCGTGAAAATCGATCAACGAATCTGTCTTGAAGGGGCTTGGGTGCCGAGCTTTTTAGGCTCTGACCTTCCTCAGTCAAGGTGACAATGACCCTACGCCTATCCACGGACGATCGCACCCGGTTGACGATGCCATTGCGCTCTAGTCGGTTCAGTATGGTGGTGACCGTCGCCAGACTTAAACTGACCGCTTTGGCAATATCAGAGACGGTCGGGTCTTTTAGATCACCGACCGCTTGGATGATGACCAGCTGAGGTGTCGTCAACCCGGTTTTTTTTCCGAGCTTTCGCGAGTGTAAATCAGTGGCTCGGATAATTCGCCGCAATGCCACGAGCACGTGATCGGGTAAGTCGCTGTTCTGCATGGATTTATTCGTCCTAAAGGGGGCGTAAGTTTAATGCTTTGAGCCCTAAGTATTCAATTGAAATTGGGTGCAACCTGTCATCTTCGTCGGCTTTATGGCGTAATACCGCGATGGAATTACAGCAACCTTTTTTGAAACTTCCGTGGCGCTTTGATGCGGAGCAGCTAGCACGAGAGGTGGAGTCTTTGCCGGCGGCCTACTGGCTAGATCATCCATCCGGGCTTGCAGGAAACACCGCGGTTCCTCTGGTTTCGGTGGATGGAGCTATGAATCATGCCTTTGATGGCGCCATGAAACCTACAGAGGCATTGCTGAGTAGCGCCTACCTTCATCAAGTCATAGCCTCGTTTGGTGAGGTTGTTGCTCGTTCCCGCCTGATGCGTTTAGCCCCCGGCGCCAAAGTTGCGGAGCACGTGGACTTCAATTACCACTGGGTAAGTCGAGTTCGGATTCACGTACCTATCATCACTAACCCCGCTGTCATGTTTTACTGTGGTGACGAGTCAGTACATATGGCTGAAGGGGAGAGCTGGCTATTCGACTCATGGCGCCGCCACAGAGTTCTGAATGAGAGCACCCAAGCGCGAACGCACTTGGTGATTGATCTGGCGGGGTCTTCTCGTTTTTGGCGGACGGTTCGAGAGGCTGAATCCTGTGAGCTCATCAAGGTCCTGCCCGACGCTAGTGCGCGCCCAGAGGTGAAGACTGAGCAGTTCCCGGTTGCGCCTGTGATGGCGCCAGGAGAGATGCTTGCAATCATCGAGCAACTCCTTGAAGACTGTGAGGCGAACCCAGAGAACGACCCCACCATCATGCTCCGCTACCGCCATTTGCTGCTCGACTTGGTACACGATTGGCGAGAGGTGTGGAGTCTTTATGGGTTTAACGATGAAGCTTTCGATCACTACCGATCAGTGCTGGAGCGCACGGCGTCCCAGCTTTTGCCTCAGCCACGTATCCTAGTGACAGCATCCAACAGCGTTGGCATCAACCCAATCATTAATCAACGAATACTCGCAGCCGCTCTTCGGCCTCGTCGAGTCGCGGAATTCAGTCCTGGTCGAAGTTCAGAAGTCTAAAGTCGTCGGCGTAGAACTGCTCTAGCTCCTTAACGAAGCTGGGATCTTTTTCCAAAATCGGCTTTTCGTTTTGCGTGACATTACGCGACTGTAGTTTCACTGCAGGTAAATCTAGACGGCTTAGTACAGAGTTAAGGTCCGTTTGCAAGTTTTCATAGCGTCCAATGAAATCGATAGCTAGTTCTCCCGCAGCATTAACGAGTAGTTCGGTTTGAGGCCGCACCAAGACGCGCTGTCGAAAACGATCTCGCTCAAAGGCCGTTCGGCACCAGCTCAATGGATCTTGGTCGTAACTCGGGTCTGTACGTGCCAAGAAGGCGCAAACGGACATAAAGCGCTCGATAGGGTGTCTGACAATAGCGAAGGTGAAGTGGCTGCCAACCACGTCTGGCTCAACCGCCTCACACAATTGTCGATACGAAATGTGTCCGTGACCAATACTCCCGATGGCAGGGAGCGGCGAGAGCATTCGGCCGGTCAACATTTGTTGCTCCCAGTCATTCTCTTTCAGCGCTGGTCTGAGCGCTTCTCGTACGGCATGAGTGCCAGTTTTTGGGACCGCAAAAAAGATAAATTTCTTGCTGGAGGAGAAGATCATTGAGGAGGATCTATCCCATAGGCGTCCAGCAGCTCCGCGCCGAGCGCACGTTTTAGTAGGTCAAGGTGCTCCTCAAAATTACGCCATTGATCGACGCCTGAGGTATTGATGGGCTGGCGCACTTGCTCCGCACTGGGTGTTCTCACGGTGCGTTTCGTCTTGTGAAACTCCACGCAGGACGCCTCAAATTCGAGACCACAGAACTCCAGAATGCGCCGTACCTGAGTCTCGAGATCATCGATGACATCCTCATGCTGGACCCGTAAAACAAAGCCGGGTAATACCTCATCCCAATGGTCCATTAGGCGTACATACTGCCGGTAGTAGTGTCCGAGATGCTCGAGGTCGTAGGAAAAATCCTGTCCCTCGCCAAATAACTGTTTGAAGCCACTGAAGCAGCACGCCATAGGATGGCGCCTTGCATCAATAATCTTTGCATTTGGCAGAATGAGCTTGATAAGGCCTATGTGGAAAAAATTATTAGGCATTTTGTCGATGAACATTGGCGCACCAGCTCGATAGGCCTGCGTCTGCTCGATAAACTGCTCACCAAATTGTCTGAATAAATCGTTATCTAGGTCGCGCATAATTGCTGGGTAACGAGGCGCCTGACCGGTGTCTGCATCCCGACCTCGTAGGCGTTTAGCTAGATCCAAAATATTGTGGAGCTCCATCGTCCCATCGACTTGTGAATGAGACGCGAGAATTTGCTCTAAGAGTGTTGAGCCGGCTCTGGGGAGCCCAACAATGAAAATAGGGTCGTGAGCATCAGTGCCCGTGACGGGCTTGTCATCGAAAAAAGGCTTATCGCAGGCGTCTATCTGGGCCTGCACGCGCGTGTCAATGTAGCTCGCGTCATATTTAATTGTGGGAAGCTTGAGTGCATTCCCCCGCTGATAATACGCGAAAGCCTCCTCGTAATTGCTCATGTCCTCCAGTGCCTTACCTAGAGCGAAACAAATTTGGATACGATCAAGACTGCCTAATGAGGAAGCTTCCTCAAGCTGCTTCATTGCAGCAATTTCATTTCTGCTGAATCGATAAGACTTTGTATTTGCCAAGGACCAATAGCTATCCCCGTGAGTGGGCTTCAGTGCACTTGCACGCTTGAAGGAAGCGATGGCATTTTCCCTATCGCCCACTGCGTTGAAGATGTGACCTTGATGGACGGGTATTCGATGGTCATTCGGGAAGTCAGCAGCCAATTCGGCATATAATTTCTGCGCCTCAGTTACGCGCCCCACCGCAAACGCAGAAGACGTGAAGGCACGTTTAATCTCATGGTTATCCCTCGGGTGGTCTGCCCAAAGTTTTTCAGCTACCGCAAACGCGGCGTGAAATCGCTGTCGTCGCATGAGGACATGGAACAGCTGTAGACGGGCACTAACATTGCCGGGGTTGAGTTCGACAAGCGTTTCAAGAATGAATTGAGCTTCGTCTAATACATTTTTTCGTGTGAACACTTCTGCTAGCAGACGCATTCCCTCTGCGTGGGTTTTGTTCCCGCGAAGGAAATGCTTTGCCAGCCTTTCCGCATCACTCAGCCGGTTCGATGACAGGTAACCGATGACGGTTCGGAGCTCTGGAGGTAGTTGGGCCAAAAAATCACATTGGTTTCTTGCGGCTTCGACAGATGCTGGCTGAAACTTCTCACGAAGAGGCACGAGATACTGCCAACATTGAATGAGGGATGGATCTAATGCTACGGCTTGCTCAGCTGCATTCCATGCCTCTTTAGGCTCATTGAGTGACAGGTTAACAGTGGCGAGCTCTTGAAAAGCGCGAGCGAGATTATCTACCTCCTTAGTCAGTGAAAGAAGCGCTTTTTTCGCTTCGCTGTAGTTACCCTCCAAACGAAGTAGCAAACAATTCAAATAACTGACGTTCGGCTCGTTTGGTAGGGCTATTAATAGAGGCGTGAGCAACCGTTTTGCCAGAGGAAGATCTTTCTCGGCGAGCGCACTTTGGGCTTTGAGCAATGATGTTTCGTGTTCATTCATTACATAACTACAGGATTAAAAAAAAGGGGTGACGAAGTGTCACCCCTTTTAGGTTGTGCATTCAAACGCTTTCTTAGAAGCTATAGCTCAATCGAAGGCCCATAGTACGGGGACGCATCATTGATGCTTCAGGCGTGAACTTGCCGGCTGTCTGCACTACATAACCTTCTTCACTCGTGAGATTGTTGATATACACCTCGGCAGTCCAGTTGTCTCGACCGTAGCCCATACCCACGTTAATGGTCGTTGCTGCATCGTTTTTATAACGTGAGTTTGCAGGAATCGAGCCGTCTGCTGTTTCAACCGTACCGAAGATTCCTCCCTCGTTTTGGAGACCAAACCCGGAGCTTCTGCCGTAGGCCAAGCGATGCGTGTCTTCCATAAAGGCACCACTGCCAACGATACCGCTAACTGTAGCGCCTCTATAAACGAGTGCCGCATTGAACCATGCATCGCCGCCGTTCCATTGGAAATCATATCGCGCACGAATGTTGCCTGAGAAGGAGGGCGCGAACGGGAGCTCAGACCCCACCGGTACGGCGATATCATTAAGCTGCGAGTTGATGCGAGTCAGCTCAGTGTCAAGCGTGCTGACAGCACCTGACAGGGTGAGGTTATCCGACGCCAAGTAAATAAAGTCGAGGTCAATACCCGAGGTCTCGGCATCACCAATGTTCTCCATGAAAACTAGGAAGGCGACGTTTGAGGGATCAAAGCGCGAAACCTGCAAGTTGTCGATCTCGGTCCTGTAAGCAACGGCATTTAAGCGCAGTCGACCTTCCATGAGTTCAGACTTCATGCCTAGCTCGAGGTTCTCCAGAGTGTCCGTCACCGCTACCGCTGGTACAACATAGCCTTGATAAACACCCGACTGATTGGTGCCGAGCTGGCCTGCGTTCCGGTTCTGTGTCGCTGGGCGGTAGCCTTCCGAGTAGACACCGTAGATCATGATGTCGTCATTCATCTGCCAGTCAAGTGACAGTCGAATGATGGTGTCTTCCTCGGTCGTCGAGCCGTCGGCGTTGATATTAGAAATATCTAGATTACCATTTTGGATCGCTTGGTAAGTGGCTTCATTATCGCCGCCGCCACGGAACATATTCAGTGTTCCGCCGGCCCAGTTCGTTGTTGCTTCAAACTCCGCTTGCGTGATATTCCCAGCATTCAGTGCACCCAATGTCAGGAAGCGATCGGTCACACTGTTGGAATACGTGTGGCTGTTACAGAAGCCTGCCGCAGCACCACCACCACCGTTACCGTCATACCGACATCCGAAACTGAAGTTCGATGCTCCCTGTAGTTGTGTTTCCAACTCATAGCGGCGTGCACTGAAGGTGGCGGTCAGGTCATCACTGATATCGAATGCCACCTGCCCGAAGAATGCGACCTCTTCCTCGCTTCGAGTGAAATCATTATAAAAGGTAGTCGTGGGCCCCGCTGGTCCAACTTGGTTAGTACCAGCGACCCCGGGGATGGTTTCGTTGGCTGTTTGATAGGGTGCGGTATCATAGTTGCGAAGACTGAATTCGCTAAATGCTGCGCCTGTAGATCGGTACTGGAATTCACCCAAAGTTTTTGTTTCAACATCACTAGCATAGACACCCGCCAGGAGTCGCAATCGATTATCAGGGTCTGAAGAGATGCGAAATTCGTGCGTAGTACGCTCGTTTGACGACGTATCTTGGTACATCTTGGTCGGATCAAAGCAGGTGTTTTGAGTTGTCCGGCCTTGACCTGAGCCATCGCTGTAGTCACCACTACACAGATAATAAGTGATATAACCACCACCATTGTTGTAGTGTGTGTAGTCAATAAGCGCGTCAATCTCTCGATCAAGGCTACTAGTCGCATAGACAACATCAAGTCCAGCGATGCGTCCTTCCACCGTCAGTGTGGTCAGTTCGAATTCATCGCGATTGTACTCAGCGACGTATTTTTCTTGCGCTTCAGCGCCAGCGCTCGGGTCAACCAGGAACGAGCCGTCTACGTCGAGATCCTGAGACGAGTGCTGAACCAGTGCGCTCCAGTCCTCGTTGATATCCCACTTAAAGCCGGCGCGGAATCCGCTGTACTTGGCTTCGTTTTGGTCAGAGCCTGCAATGGCATTGTTGTTTGTGGACTGAATATCAACATCGGGATAGTCAATAAATTGAGGTCCGTACCCGATGGAATTTCGATCGATGACCTCTCCATTAGGCGTGAACGTCGCACGCTTGTTATCGATCCATCCACCTTGAGTATTGCTATAGCCAACAAATCGCAGGGCCATGTTGTCACCGATGGGTAAGTTCAGCATGGCTTCGACATTATCGCTCTCTGCGCCACCCGATGTGCTTGCGAAGCCAGCGTCAATGCGTGCTTCTGTCTCACCAATTACGGGCTTGTTGGTGATCATGCGAATAGTACCCGCCTGCGAGCTAGCGCCGAATAGTGTCCCCTGAGGTCCAGACAATGTCTCAATGCGTTCGATGTCGGTCGCATAAACGTCAAGGTTCCTTGCACCTAAGGACACAGGAGTCTCATCAAGGTATAACGCCACGCCGGGCGCTGAACCCTGGGCAAGTGCAACGGTTATGCTTGACTGCTCCGTCGCCGAACCACGCATGTAGACCTCTTTGTTGCCAGGACCATTTCCTGCGTCTACAACGTTAGGGAGAAAATTCACGTAATCATCAAATGTCATTGCGCCTTGTGCTCGCATGGAGTCACCAGTAAGCGCCTGAACTGAAATAGGTACGTCTTGCAAATTTTCAGCGCGTTTAGTTGCCGTAACGACAACCTCTTCTATGATGGCACTTGCGCCACGCGATGTTTGCGCTTGCGCTGTCGTTGCCAAAACTGGGACAACAGCAGCGGCTACGGCGAGCGTCAGAGGGCGCTTGCCAAATTTTTTGGTAAGAGTCATAGAGGTTATCCAATTTATTTTAGAGTGGTATAACGATTCTAGCTCAAAGTATTTGATTGGTATAGTTTTTGCCAAAATTCACATAACCCGTTGAATTTAATGATAATAATGGCGCTAAATCATACAAAATTGGCAGTCAAATTACTTATCGCTCTTTCAAATTAGGCGCACGTACTTTAAATCCCTGATACTGCTACACTTCGCGCTCATGCTAATAAGTACATAAGTCATGTTGAATTTGTCCGATCGCGGTTTTGTCGTTGACCGCGCAGTTTTCATCCCGTCTATCGCCTTTTTGCTTAGTACCGTAGGCATCGTTCTTCTATTTCCCGATGCCAGCGGCGCGGCGTTCGGCACGCTTCAGGCAGCGATTGTGGAGAACGCGAGTTGGTTCTACGGGATCGTGATGGCCATATTATTGGTCGCATCGGTCGTACTGGCCTTCTCTCGCGTCGGTAACATTCGACTGGGCCCTGATAATTCGTCACCTGACTACAGTCTTTTTTCGTGGCTATCCATGCTGTTCGCTGCCGGGGTTGGGATCGGGCTCATGTTCTATGGTGTGGCGGAGCCCGTGGTTCACTACCTGAGACCGCCGGTCGGTGAGGGCGCTGCATTGGGTGGAGAGAATCAGGCGGTCAACCTGACCATGCTCCACTGGGGATTCAATGCTTGGTCCGTCTACGCACTGATGGCCTTGGTGCTGGCTTATTTTTCGTTTCGGCGAGGTTTGCCGCTGACATTGCGCTCTGCGTTCTATCCTATTTTAGGGGAGCGCATCTATGGCCCTTGGGGAGCGGCAATCGATGTCTTCGCCATCGTATGCACCACCTTCGGTATTTCAACTAGCCTGGGGCTAGGTGTTGAGCAGCTGAGTACCGGCCTCAATTACCTGTTCGGTGTGCCAGAGTCCGGCGGCCTCAAACTCGCCATCACCGTCGCGATTATGGCGATGGCAGCGGTATCCGTAGCGCTGGGTCTAGACTCGGGCATTAAACGCCTCTCAGAGATCAACTCGTTTCTTGCGATAGCGCTGTTGTGCTTCGTGCTATTGATCGGGCCTACGGCGCTGATCTTGGGCGGCACGCTGGAGAACTTCGGTTACTACGTGGCCAATTTGATAACCACATCGACCAATCTTTTCATTTACGAAGACACTGAGTGGCTAGGTGGCTGGACCATCTTCTACTGGGGCTGGTGGATTAGTTGGGCGCCTTTTGTCGGCATCTTCATTGCACGCATTTCGCGTGGTCGCACGATTCGAGAATTCTTGATTGGTGTGATGGTGGCGCCGACCTTGTTTGTGGTGCTTTGGATGAACGTTTTTGGTGGCAGCGCTATCGAATTAATTCATGCCGGGGAGGTGGCCTTTGGCGAGGCCGTTGCCAATGATCAGCCACTTGGGTTGTTCCTGTTCCTCGACTATTTACCTGGCACGTTTTATCTATCGCTTTTGAGTCTGGTGATGATTGTGATCTTTTTTGTCACCTCGGCTGATAGTGGTGCACTTGTGCTTAACATGATGGCATCGGGTGGCGTTGATGAGACGCCCGTATTTCAGCGCGTTCTTTGGACAGGGATTATCGCTGCGATCTCGGCTACGCTATTGATTACTGGCGGCTTAGGTGCACTGCAAACCGCGACGATTGCAAGCGCGCTTCCCTTCTCGTTGATCCTGTTAGGGGCCCTGTGGGGGCTTCAGCGATCGCTTCAGTCCGATATGCAATCGAGTTTTGGAAAAGCCTCGGCGAGCTTTGATACAGATGCCGATGTTGACTGGCAATCTCGATTGGGAGCGCTGCTCACGGCACCTTCGGACAATGCGGTTGTAGCCTTTCAGCGGGAAACAGTACTTCCTGCACTGTCGGCGTTTGCGGCTGAACTCAACAAAAATGGGGTTGCCGCAACGGTAACCAATCACAGCGGAGTTGATGGCTCGATTACCCTGACCGCTGGCGCTGAAGATGAATCGGGCTTCGTTTATGCGGTTAAGCTGGCACCTCAGGGTGTCGATGCTTCTCCTGATACCAGCGGCGATGAAGTGGCACTTCCGGTCGAGGGATCAACCTCGGTGACTGAGGTGCACTTAGCCTCTGGCTCAGCGGGGTACTGCTTGTGGGGTCTGACTGAGACGCAGGTCATCGCTGATGTGCTTGCTCAGTTCGAACAGCATCGCAGGACCTAGTCGACGATTGTAATGGCAGTGGCGGGCAGTTTCTTGCCCGTCGGATTCACGTCGCGCATGGCCGGGATCATTCGATTCAGTCGCGCTTGTCTGTCGTTAGGGGCGGGATGCGTACTTAGAAATTCAGGTGGGCGATCGTCTCCCAGGCCTGACATCTTTTGCCACAAAGTCACAGCGGCCTCCGGGTCATATCCGGCAAGGGTCGCTAAGCGCATGCCAAGCGTGTCTGCCTCACGTTCTGCCACCCGACTGTTAGGTAATTCGAGGGCGACCTGGGCCAGAAGCTCCGCATTTTGCCCCGCAGTCCCACTGCCATCAGTCGCTGCACTGACGGCCACCAGACCCAGTTGGATCGCCATGGCGCGCGACATCCGCTCGGCCGTGTGGTCAGCGAGGGCATGAGAAATTTCGTGTCCCATAATTTGAGCGAACTCCGCATCGGTCAGCTCAAGCTGTTCAAACAGGCCCGTATACACAGCCATTTTGCCGCCGGCCATACACCAGGCATTCACCGTGTCTGCATCGTCGACAATCACCACACTCCAGTCCCAGTTGGCAGACTTTGGGAAGTTCTCAACGGCAGCCGTTACCACGCGTCCTGTAACGCGGCGGACGCGTGACTCCAGTAATCGGTCCTGGGATATCTCATCGTCTTCACGGAGTGCCTCGACTGCTTGCCGATAGGCACCGCGCGATTGCTGTATGGCTGACTCCGGAGAAACAATCAGAAATTGGCTTCTACCTGTGGGGCTTGTGCTGCAACCCACCACGAGGCAGAGCAGTAAAGTGGATGTAAAAAAATGGATCCGAACCATTGTCGGGGGCTCCAGTATTTTTTGAGTCCTAAAGATGCGGCTCGATTGGAAAGGGGTCAACCAGGCTCTGATTCGGCCCCCGCGACAACGCGAATTAGTCCCCGGTAAACCCGGGTTGCATCGGCCTTGCCTTCGAGAATACGTTGCATCTCACTACAAATCGGCACCTCAATGTCGTGGCGGTTTGCTAGTGACACGACGGTGGGCGCACTTTTAACACCCTCGGCCACCATGTTCATGGCGTCGGTGATCTCTTGTACTGACTTTCCTTCCGCCAGTCGGAGCCCTACGTGGCGATTTCGGCTCTGAGGACTGGTACAGGTGGCGATCATGTCGCCCATTCCCGCCAGCCCCGCGAAAGTCTCTGCGCGACCACCTAAGGCAGTACCCAATCGGGTGACTTCGGCGAGCCCTCGCGTAATCAGCGCGGCTCGCGTGTTGTCGCCGGCCCCGAGGCCGTCTCCCAGACCCACGGCGAGAGCAATGATATTTTTCAGGACACCACCAAGCTCGCAGCCAACGACATCGTCGTTTCGATAGACCCGAAACAAGCCGACATTGAGAATGGGCTGCAACCAGTCAGCCGAGGCGTCATCCAGTGCAAGCACGCTTGCTGCGGCTTTTCCTTCGAGGATTTCCCTCGCCAGATTTGGCCCGGTCAGCACACCCACTGGGTGACTTGGACAGTACTCGTGAATCACCTCGGTCATCCGGTTTTGGGTCGTAGCTTCGAGTCCCTTGGTCATACTGATGATGGGGGCGCCGCTAGGAACCAAAGGTGCGACCTGCTCAAACACACTACGAAAGTTGTGCGAAGGAATGGCCATAAAAACAGCATGGGCGTCGTTTATGGCCTCTTCGAGACTCGTGGTTGCGGACAATAGAGGATTGAGATTGAGACCTTCGAGGTAGCGGCTGTGGGTATTCGAGCCATTAATCTCATCCACGACATCCGGATCGCGTGCCCACAGCGTGACGTGAGCATTACGACAGACCAGCGATGCAAGTGTCGTACCCCATGAGCCTCCGCCGATGACGGCGAGACGTGTATCACTGTTTTTTGGTGAATTCAGAGCTGTTTACCTCTGTGCGCGCGCAAAACGACGCGCGAGGATGGCGGTTCATGATCAAAACTTCAAGTTGAGGTGAATATTCACCGTGTTGCCCTGTAGACTCAAGCCAAAGCGATGTTGTTTTGAGAGGCTCTGGGGGCTATGGAATACGGAATTGTCAGTCTGCTGCCAACTGCGCTGGTATTAGCGTTGGCTATAAAAACACGGCGAACACTCGAGTCCGTGATCGCTGGCGCTATTTTTGCCTTTCTCATTATGGACGGCATGGGTTTTGTAGAGACCCTTGCTGAAGTCTCTCTGTCTGTGCTCCGAGATGAGGACATAGCTTGGATTATTTTGGTTTGTGCCTTATATGGCGTTTTCATTGCGCTTCTTGTTCGAAGCGGTGGCTCGATGGCCTTTGGACGGTTATTGCTCGCTCGACTTCAAAATAAGCGACAAAGTCTGCTGACGACCTGGGTGCTAGGACTGGTTATCTTCCTCGATGACTACCTTAACTCCCTGACCGTTGGCGCAACCATGAAAACGGTCACCGACCGTTTCAAGACTTCTCGCGCAATGCTTGCCTACGTGGTTGATTCAACAGCGGCACCGTTGTGTCTCTTGATACCTATATCGAGTTGGGGCGCCTATTTTGCTGGCCTTCTGGAAAAAAATACGGTGGCCGCCGATGGCCAAGGTTTGAGCCTTTTTATCGAATCGATTCCCTACATGTTTTACCCAATTATCGCTGTGCTCGTGGTGCCGTTAGTCGTAGTTGGCGTTATTCCTCGACTTGGTGCCATGGCTAAGGCAGAAGCGCTTGCGGAGGAGACCGGTGAGTTGGGTATTTCAGAAGATCCTTCAAATGAAATGGAATTTGGGTCAGGAGGAGCGGGGACATTCTTTATTCCCATTGCAGCGCTTCTCTATTTTACGATCTTTCCCGTATTGTCGCTCTCGCCCAGCGTCGACTTACTGCGCGGTGTGATCGCCGGCATCATCGTGACCGTGACGTATTACGCGGCCTTGAGAATCATGCCGCTGTCGGAGCTTTTCGATACCTGTACTAACGGCATCAAAATTATGGTGCCGGTGTTGGCAATGCTGCTTGCCCTTTTTGTCTTCGTGGAAGCAAACGATCGGATTGGGCTCACAGACTTCGTGATTCAAGCGGTGAAGCCCTACATGACCGCCACATGGCTACCTTTAATTATCTTCATCACTATGTCTGCGGTATCTTTTGCAACGGGATCGAACTGGGGTGTCATCGCGATTGCCATGCCTGTCGCTTTCCCATTGGCTGAGGCGTACGGCGTCAGCATTCCACTGGTGATCGGTGCATTGTTATCCGCCAGTGGGTTCGGTAGCCACGCCTGCTTCTACTCGGACTCGACTGTGTTGTCAGCCCAAGGGGCGGGGTGTGATACCTATCATCATGCCATTACGCAGCTGCCGTACGCGGTATTGTCTGCGACGATCGCCGCGCTGTTCTTTTTATTTGCGGCTGTGATGATGTGATTGCGGACTCTATTTAAAGGCGTTGGCAGTTATTCGGATGGCGGGAGACCTGTAATACAGCGCGCCGGCTGACTTAGCTTCTCATCGCAGGAATCACTCTGTCGGTAGATGTTCTCAAAATCACAATGTAGGGACTGTCTGACTCAGAGCAACGTCTCGCCGGCAAACACCCGTTTCTTGTAAGAACTGTGGCGACAATGGTTAACGAATTGTATTCTTATCTCTCTGTGAGGTCAGATTTAGACTTGGGGATTGGATGTCAGTTCAACGTATTTTCTTCGTGTTTATGGCGTCGGCATTGCTCGCAAGTTGCGGTGGCGGAGGCGGTGGATCCACCAATACGCCACCACCAACGGTCATAACGCCACCAGCGCCGACAGAACCCACAGGACTCTGGGTCAACAGCGAGACTGAAGGTGAAGCTGAGGGCTCGGGCCTTGCCGATTACACCGCAAAACTGACACAAATTGGCATGACGCGCAGCGCCACCGGTGGTCCCGTTTTTGAGGCCGCGCCGGTTGCTGATGCCTCGTCTGACGGTGGGGGCTTTTCGACAACTTATTCCCTAGAAGCTGACGTTGACGAGTACGATATCGTTAAATACAACGGCTCTACACTAGCGATAGCGCCGAGTCGCAGTGGCTGCTGCTTTGTTGTTGAGCCACGTATTGCCTCGGATGCCTTACCACCGCCACCGGGGGGCGAGGGAGAGACCGAAATAGCCCTCTATCGGACTGATCCTAGTTCCGGGTCGGCAAGCCCGGCGGGCGTCATTACCTTGGACGAGGGCCAGACTGCAGAAGGTATGTATCTGTCCGAGTCGCGGCTTCAGGTATTGCTATCAACAGCATGGTGGGGAGCCTTTGGTGAGCAGTTAACGACCTCTGACGGTTGGCTCGATGAGCAGGTGTCACTGCTCAACTACGACCTAACAGATGTTGAGAACCCTGAACTGACCAACACAGTGACGGTAGAGGGCGCATTGGTCGCCTCTCGGCGTGCGGGCAATGAGATCTTTGTTATTTCGCGTCACGCCCCGAGCATAGAAGGCTTGGTGAGTTACCCACAAACTGAAGAAGAAGTTGCCAATAACGAAGCCCTGCTCGCCGAGGCTACGGACACTGATATTCTTCCAGAGGTTCGTATCGACGGTGAAGTCGTAGAACCGTTAACACTCGACAGTTGTTACCGAGCAGACCCCGAGCACCCTTTGGCAGAGCCAGCGCCAAGCGATTCAACTTTGACGACTTTCCTCGCCCTTTCAGCGGTGACAGGTGAGATTTTACGAGCGGCTTGTACTTTTGAGCCCGTGTCAGGCGTGTACATGGGTAGCGCATTCATAGCTCTGACCCATGTTCGCTGGGATCTGGAGCCGCGGAGCACGTTGGTTCATCTTTTGGCCCGCGACAGTTTCGATTACTTAGGTTCCGAGTCGGTCGAAGGCGAGCTTTACAGCGGCGGTAATGCTGATTTTCGTATTAGCGAGTCTGGTGGCGTGCTGCGACTCGTGACTACTGAGTGGACAGGCGATCCCGAGGATGCGTTCACGCATCGCTTGTTCACACTTTCTCCGGCTGATAGCGCACCCGAGCTCGACGTTCTCGGATCATTGGGGGATGACGCTGAGGCGCGGATTGGAAAGCCCAATGAGGATCTCTACGGCGTTCGCTTCATGGGTGATCGCGTCTACATGGTGACCTTTGAGCGAATTGACCCTTTGTATGTGATCGATCTTTCAGACCCGTCTCAGCCTTCAGTTATTGGCGAGCTAGAGGTACCTGGATTCTCCGATTTGCTGCACGAGGTGTCAGACGATTTACTGCTCGGCTTGGGTTCGAGCGATCGATTCTTTCCTAAACTCGAGTTGTACAACACCAGCGATGTGACCTCTCCGACATCACAAGGGCTGGTTGAACTCGGTGCGGATATGGATTGGAGCTACAGTCCCGCGCAGTACAACCGCTATGCCTTTACCTACCTTGCAGGAGATGAGTTCGATCGACTCACCGTTCCTTATGCAGCGGGCGGGCTGAGTGACACTGAAGACGGAGAATATGTGCAAGTCGACCGCATCGCTCTGTTCGAAATAGCCAATAAAAATACGCCTGAAGAGGCATCTGTTGTGCCGGTCGGGGAGGTGACACTCGCACCCTACTCGGTACATGGTGATACCCGAGTGATCCTTGATAGCGAGGCTTTGTACGTTATCTCCCAAACGGACTTGTTAGGTGGCTTTTGGTCAAATCCCGAGGCGGTTAGTTCGCTTAGGCCTTGATCAGAGGCAAGGTAAACAGTCAGTGACTATATCGCTTACGAAATCTGGGAAATTGGTGTGACATCCGGCAGAGAACACTCGGTAATAAAACAGATCGGTTTGTGGGCAGGACCGCTCGTTTTTTTCCTGATGTTGCTGACAAGCGGTTCTCAGGAAACGATACCACGCGAGGCCTGGTTGGTCGCAGGCATTGGCATCTGGATGGCGACTTGGTGGTCGACTGAGGCGATTCCCGTCGCGGCAACAGCGTTCATTCCGCTGGTTAGTTTCCCGCTTTTACAAGTCATGCCGGTTAAAGCGGTTGCCCAGAGCTACGCGCATCCCACGATTTTTCTCTTTATGGGTGCGTTTGTGTTGGCACTCGCTGTCGAGAAGTGGTCGTTGCATCGCCGAATTGCACTCACCGTCCTCTCCAAAACAGGAACCGATGGACGAAAACTGATCTTGGGATTTATGTTGGCCGCAGCGCTGCTGTCTATGTGGATGACAAATACGTCCACGGCCATGATGCTATTGCCGATTGCTGCATCAGTAGCAGCCATGGTGGCAGAGAAATCAGCAGGCGTTTCCAACCCCGATAAGCGTCGCTTCCAAGTGGCTTTGTTACTTGCCCTCGCCTACGCCACAACCATTGGAGGCATGTCCACGATTATTGGGACACCGCCGAACGTGCTATTGGCTGGGTTCGTCGAAGAAACCTATGGCAGACAAATCGCGTTTTTCGACTGGATGCTCATTGGACTGCCGCTCGCGTCGGTTTTACTCCCTCTGGGTTGGCTTGTCCTTACGCGAGTCGCTTTTCGTGTCGATGTGCCGGTGAGTCCAGAAGCGGCCGAGGTTATCCGAGATATGCACATCGAGATGGGTGTCATGTCGACTCCAGAGCGGCGCGTGGGTTTGCTCTTTCTTATGGTCGTTGCGCTATGGATGTCGAGGAAATGGCTCAACACGATTTCTGGATTAGAAGGACTCAGCGATGCAGGTATCGTCATGGCGGCAGCACTATTGTTGTTTGTCATACCTTCGGAGAAAGGGGCGGCCTCGCGACTTATGGATTGGGAAGACGTTGCGCGTCTGCCATGGGGTGTATTGATCCTGTTTGGTGGTGGGCTTGCTCTGGCGGCTCAAGTGTCAGGTTCTGGTCTCGCGGTGTGGTTGGGCGAGTCCCTGCTACCCGTGGCCAACCTAGGTACTCTGGTTCTCATCGTTGCAGCTGCGGGGTTAGTGGTCTTTCTCACCGAGCTCACTAGTAACTTGGCAACAACCGCTACCTTCCTCCCGGTCATCGCAGCCATCGCCGCACAATCGAGCATCGAGCCGTTGGTCCTCTGCGTTCCAGTGACATTGGCTGCTAGCTGCGCCTTTATGCTGCCGGTTGCTACACCGCCGAATGCCATTGTTTTCTCGTCAGGTGTTCTTACGATTCCCGAAATGGTGCGCGCTGGATTTTTCATGAACCTTGTTGCGCTTGTGGTTCTGACGCTGCTCGCCACGCTTGCCGTACCGCTGGTGTTCTAGTTAGCCGCCGCATTTTCAAAGAATCGCGCGCGAAACGGTGATTGCCTTGGCGGCTAGGGTTAATTGACCTAAATTTGATACTCTCTGCTAAATAAATATTTTTTTTGGTCATAAGAACCTTATGTTGCGTGCAATTTCCCGGTGGTACGAACAGAACCGCATCAAGCCGATTCAGGCGGGGCTAGCTATTTCTCGCTTGCTTCGAGACCCCGATGACACCGGCCAGGTTTTCAAGGTGTTGGAGGCCCTACGGGGCAACTCTCTTGGTAGAGCGCTGATGCGCATGCGTGCAGACGACCGGGGCATGCGTCTTCTAGAGGAGCAGCCGAATATTGTCACGGCACTCAACGACCGCGAGGCGCTTTTAGCGATGCCCGAAGGCAGTATTGGCCGCGCTTATTACGACTTCGTGCATCGCGAAGGCTTATCGGCTGATGGCCTGATTGCCTCGAGTGAAGAAGCACCTAGATTCGAAAAAATTGGCCGTAACGAGCGCTGGTTAGGTGATCGACTTCGGGATATTCACGACCTGCAGCACGTGATGACAGGCTACGGTCGCGATACGCTTGGCGAGCTGTGTCTGTTGTCGTTTATGACAACCCAGACGCCGTCTCGCGGTATCGATTTCATTATTTTCATGGGTCGAACCAAGGGCCAAAAAGAAAACCCTGAGCTAGATCTCAAGTCGCTCGTTAAAGAAGGGCGAGAGATTGGGCAGTCTGCGGAGTGGATGTTGTTTACCCGATGGGAAGACCGGCTTCACGAGCCGCTCGACAGAGTGCGAGCTGAGCTCGGTTTCATACCGCCCGCGAAGTACCGTATGGCGCTTGAGAAGCTTGAGGGATCGCAAATGATCCGGCCTCAGGCAGCTGCCTGAGACCAGATCGATACGCGAGCTATTCTTAGCTCGCCTTAACTGTCTCAATCCACTGCATAACGCGTCGCTCTAACAGGTCGAGCGGTAGTGAGCCTGCGCCCAGCACTGTGTCGTGGAAGCCGCGGATATCGAAGTCATCTCCTAGCGCTTCGATGGCGGTCGATCGCAGTTCAAGAATCTTGATCATGCCAATCTTGTACGAGGTCGCTTGCCCGGGCATGACGATGTAGCGGCGTACCTCGGAGCGCACGCTCTCGTAAGGCTCTGGTGAGTTGGCCATGAAGTAGTCGATCGCCTCTTGCTCGGTCCAGCCTTTCGCGTGCAGGCCAGTATCAACCACCAGACGAATAGCCCGCCAGATCTCGCTGCTCAACCGCCCGAACTGTTGATAGGCATCGGCGTAAGTGCCCGGCATTTCGCTGGCGAGTTTTTCTGAATACAAGCCCCAGCCTTCAGCGTAAGCGGTAAAACCCAGCTGAGTTTGGAATTGCGGAACACCCTCTAGCTCTTGAGCAATTGATATTTGCATATGGTGACCCGGTAGACCCTCGTGATAGGCAATAACCTCCAGCTGATTTTTTGGCATGGCGGTCATATCCGAGAGGTGCGCGTAGTAGATGCCGGGGCGGGATCCATCCGGTGTTCCAGCGTAGTAGTGCTGTGCCGCACCGTCGCGCTCGCGGAAAGCTTCTACCCGCTTCACGATAAGATCAGCTTTTGGCAGGAGGCCAAAATACTCGGGGAGTAGTGCTTTTAGGTTCTCGATGGCGGCCGTCGCATCGTCGATATAGGCCTGACGCCCTTCATCGGTATCCGGATAGTAATTCCACTCGCCGGTTCGCACTTCTTCAAAGAACGCTTGCAAGTCTCCTTGGAATTCCACTTCCTCCATGATGCCTAGCATCTCATTTCGCAAACGAGCGACCTCGTTGAGGCCGATGGTGTGGATTTCATCAGCGCTGAGATCGGTTGTGGTCTGCCGGGCGAGCAAGTGCGCGTAGTAAGCATCACCACCTTCTTGCGCGCCAATGCCTGTAGCTACCTCAGGGGATGAGAGGCGCTCCTCCTCAGCCCAAGCGATAATGGCTTCGTACGCAGGACCAAATGATGAAAGCAGGGCTTCCTTCGCCTCTGTTTGTAATGCATTAGCCTCGTTTTCGGTGAGTAACTCATTTTCTAAGAGCCCGGCGATTTTTCTTTGTACGTCTGCCCAAATCGCACTGTCAGTCTCCGCTTCGGCATCAAAAGGCTGGCCTGAAATGATTTTTCGAGATTGGTCGGCGACACCGTCCATCGCAAAGTAGGGAGACACCACTCCGCGTTTTGATGACTCGCGTGCGATATCTAAGGCACCCATCATCCGAGGCTTGATAAGATTTAAGCGTGCAACCAACGCCTCAAAATCCGAGACGCTAGTAACGGTGTGGAAGTTAATGAGGAAGGTGGGTACGAATGAGTGCAAGCCGTTCATCTGGTCGAAAACGAGACGGCTATAAAAATAAGCTTCGCCGGAAGCTGATTGATCGTAGTTGTATTTCCATAGGTCGTAAGAAAGTTGTTCTGACTCTGAGAGCTCTGCGCGATCGAAGCGACTTTCCATTTCGTCGACAGATGCCGCCAGCCACGCGAGGTCGGCCTGATAGGACTCGAGGGTAAATTCATCTAACTCGTCTTTGCGCTCGCTGCGGCCGAGATACGTAAGGCCCATGGGTGAGCGCATCAGCTGCTCCTCGTACTCCGCATCTAGCCAATCGGTCAGGGACAACGGCACATCTTGCTCAGCAGGCTGCTCGCTAGAGCATCCGGCTAGCCCCAATGAAAAAATAAGAGTGAGTGTTGACAGTTGAAGAATGGATTTCGGCAAGAAAGACATGAAGTGTTCGCCTTTAAGTAGTAATTGAGTGAGTTCGTTTTCGCGCGAATGATGCGAAATTTGGCAATGCGCGCTAATCTACCATCATCAAATGCGATTTGAAGTGTTTCAACGCGATACTGACAAGGCGGAGAATAAAAAATGAATACGGCTGTTCCGGAACGCGCAAAGTTCCACCACATGAAAGATGGAACGCTCGAGGATTGGACCATTATTGGTGCCGAGGTGCAGGAGTTTTCCAAAACGCTGTACCAGCGAATTATTGATCATTTGTTATTGCTCGAAGGCGACTGGGGTGGTTTTCCTGTTGATCGACTCACTCACTGTTTGCAGACAGCGACTCTGGCTCACAAAGACGGTAAAGACGAAGAATATGTCGTCTGTGCACTGCTGCATGACATCGGTGATACGTTGGGGCCTGCCAACCACGCAGATATCGCTGCGGTCTTGCTTCAGCCCTACGTCAGCGAAGCTAACCATTGGATGGTCAAGCATCACGCAATTTTCCAAGGGTATTATTTCTTCGAGTACTTGGGTCTGGATAAGAACATGCGGGAGCAGTTTAAAGATCATCCTCTTTATGATCAGACACTCGAGTTCATTGAGAAATATGATGCACCGGCCTTTGATCCTGATGCTGAAACCTACCCACTGTCGTTTTTTGAGCCGATGATTCAGCGTGTATTCGAGAAACCCAAGCAGTCGCTCTACAAGAGCGAAGGCTCGACCACTTTCCAAGACTAAGTGGTGGCCGTATCCGAGGCGTCTGAGGTCCCCGAAAAAGGATCCAAGTGGCCCTACAGGGTTGTGTCCCTTGCTTGGCAAAGGCGTCTTCGCGTTTGGCACCGACGTTTAGCCATAGTCACAGCCATTCAGCTCCTCTTGTGGACGGTGAGTGGCATTTACTTTGCCTTTGTTGATATCACGATGGTGCGGGGTGAACCACATCGTCTAGCGCCTCCAACACAATCCATCGACCTCGCCAAATTTGATTTTCCGATCGCTTCGACAAGCCAGATACTTATAAAGCCCCGACTGCCAGATGAGCTTGTTGTTGGTGTAACAGATCCAGAGTCAGGTGTTACAGAGTGGTTGGGTCCTGACGGTCAGCCCGTGACTCGGTTGACTTCGGAGCAGGCGATTTTAGCGGTGTCGAGTAAAACGGACATTACGGTAGACGTTACCGAGTGGGTGACAACCGCCGCAGAAGCGGCTGAATACAGAGGCCGCCAACTTCCTTTGTGGCGCGCCTACAGCGCGGAGAATCCGTCCCTTCGGGTCTACGTTGATCCTCGCTCGGGCGATATTGTCGCCATTCGAAATCTGGCATGGCGAGCATGGGATTTCTTATGGATGCTCCACATCATGGATTATGACGACCGCGACGACATTGGCACCTGGCTGCTCAAGCTATTTTCCGTGATGGCGCTACTCACCGCCATCGCTGGCATTGCCCTTTACGTGATGATTCCGTGGAGACGCGCCTCTAAGGACTAGTTAAGTGAGTGCTCGCGGACTACCGATGCATCAGCAATGTATCGTCACCGGAGTAATGAGTGCTGTTGGAAAACTAGAGATAAATAAGTGGCCAGAGGTAGGCAAAGAACACGCCGGTCGCATATACCCCAACTGATACTCCCAGAAGGCGCAGGCTTAAAGCGCGCAGTCGCATGCATGCCGCCGCTTGCTCTGGATCAACAGGGCAAGGTGCATTTCTGGCCTGCCATTGCATGAAGGCCGACAAAGCCAACAACAGACCCGACGCCATAAACAGTGGCCCCTTATTGGCGGATAGCCACATGATGCCGGGAAATGTTGCGGTCAGACCCGCCATCACTGCGCCCGCACCTACGGTAATTAAGAGGGCAGGTAGGGCACAGCAAAGCAGGGTTGATGTGCTTGCAAAGAGTGACAGCGTAGGCCCGATCAGCGTTCGGCGATCAATGGGATTCATCCGCCCATTGCCTCACTATCTCGGCGGATAGCTGCAATGCGATAACCGGCCTGCTTGGCAAGCTTCTCAATTTGCTTGTCAGAAAGATCCGAGCCGTCGTTAATTACGAGACTAAGCGTTTTCTTATCGAGGTCGACGTAAATAGCGGCGACTTCATCGCGCTTACTAAAAATCTTGTTCATGGCCGTTGCGCAGAAGTCGCAGACAACACCCAAGACATCGACTACGACGGGTGCACCGCCATTGGCGAGTGCCGCAGAGATCTCATCCGTGTGGGTGATGGTGGCTGCCTTCATCCCCATATCCCCATGATCATGCGCCATGGCATTGTGGTCATGAGATTCATGCTCATGACTAGCGCCATGATCGTGCTCAGCACCGCGATCATGATTCATATCGGCATGATTCATCTGGCCGCCACTGTGATGCTTCATCTCGTGCTTGCCGTCGTCTGCATAAGCGGATGTTGATAGCGCCGCTGCGATGAAGAGTGAAATTGTCTTGTTCATAAGTTTTCCGTTAAAAACGGTAAGTAAAATTAAAGAGTGGACTCGAGTCCGAGAGGTTATAGCCCACCTCTAGAAGCGCCGGGCCCTTAAAAAATCTCAATAGCGGTGTCACCGATGTTCTTTCATCCATGTGTTCACGGTGGTCAACTTCTAACATGAGCCATGTGTGCAACGCGCCTGTATCACCTTCGTAGGGTGCCCACCCCACACGCGCGGCATGCATGGTTTGATTGCCTAGTTGACCGAGGTTCATTCTCCGTCCCTCGTAACTGACAAAGAGCGATCGTGTCTCCCAGTCGGCCATGACGCCAACGAATTTCGCTGTTTCCGAGTTTTCGATGCCACCAACGTCGCGTTCAGCCGTCCCAATGCCCCCAGAAAAATAGAGGTTGGCTTGGTAGTCGCGACCAAACCAGCGCTTGGCTAAAAACGTTGGTTGTATTGCAGTGACGCGCGTATCGGAGCCTCGTTGCCACTCATAGCGTGCACCAACTGAGAGGTTATAGTTCAACGTGTAATGCAGGAGTCCAGCAGAAGATGCTCGATTCGATGTTTCTATCAGTGTCCAGCCACCTGCGTAAGACACCGGGCGCGCAATCGCCGTCGCGCAGACCATGAGCGATATCGAAACCAGAGCGATCCTGAGGATTGCCTTTATCACTTCTTACCACGCATCACTTTGATCAGCTCCTCGATCTTGGCTTCTCGCTCGCCGAGGTTGTCACCTTCCAGCGCATGTTGGACGCAGGTCGAAATGTGATCGTCTAAAATGATCGACTCGAGACTGGATAGCGCGGCTCTGGCAGCCTGTACCTGCTGAGCAATATCAATGCAGTATCGGTCCTCGCCCACCATTCGGCGCAGTGCTTTGACTTGGCCCTCAATGCGCGCGAGTCGTCTATCAACATTGTCACGGGTTTCTTGTTTCACGCGTCACCTCCGATTTGGCGTAACAATACCCCTGGGGGGTATTTTTCGTCAAATACCCCGGAGGGGTATAAATTCACAGGGTAGTTGCTTTCTCTGGCAGGTAGCAAAGAATTTCAATGAGCATGGGCAAGCGATCAGTATTCGGGCTACATTAGTGATAGACGAGGAGACAACGACATGACTATTTACAGGACAGAAGGGCGCGGACGGCTTTACAACGATATCGTGGAGACAGTGGGGGATACTCCGTGTGTTCGCCTTAATCGGACGGGCCCTGATCACGTATCGATGTTCGTTAAGGTGGAGTCATTTAACCCGTTGTCATCGGTTAAGGATCGTCTGGCTTTAAACATCATTGAATCCGCTGAACGAGAGGGACTGCTAAAGCCGGGGCAGACAGTGGTGGAGGCGACATCGGGAAACACCGGTATTGGTCTTGCGATGGTCTGCGCTGCCAAAGGCTACCCTCTGGTCATTACGATGGCTGAAAGTTTCTCAATCGAGCGTCGGCGCCTGATGCGATTTTTGGGTGCGAAGGTTGTGCTGACACCAAAAGAGGAACGTGGCATTGGCATGTACAACACGGCGAAAAAGCTGGCTGAGGACAATGGCTGGTTCTTTGCGCGGCAATTCGAGAATGCAGCGAACGCTGACATCCATGAATCCACAACAGCTCGGGAAATTCTCTCTGACTTCAAAGGTGCAGCACTCGATTACTGGGTTACAGGCTATGGAACGGGCGGTACCGTTACCGGTGTTGCCAGAGCACTGAGAAGAGAGCGTCCTGACTGCAAGATCATCTTATCGGAGCCGCATAACGCCACGCTGTTGGGCTCGGGTCTCCCGCAAGAGCGCAATGAAGACGATTCGCCTAAAGGAAGTCACCCTGCCTGGGAGCCTCATGTCATTCAAGGCTGGACACCCGACTTCATACCAAAGGTGCTTCAGGAAGGAATCGACAGCGCTTTTTTTGATGAGGTTAGACCCGTTGACGGTAATAAAGGGATGGCGATGGCGAAGCATCTCGCGGCCAATGAGGGCATTCTCACAGGGGTGTCCGGGGGTTCGACGTTAACCACGGCGGTCGAAGTTGCCGAGACCGCGCCAGAGGGGTCGGTGATTTTGGTGATGCTGCCCGATACGGGTGAGCGCTATCTGTCGACGCCATTATTTGAAGCAATTCCCGCTGAAATGAGCGAGGAGGAGGCAGCGCTGTTTGCCTCAACTCGCTAGCATCGAACAGATATAAAAAACCCGCGGTTGACGCGGGTTTTTTATATCTGGTGATCGGTTAGTAGCCTCGTAGGCTCGCAAATCGATCGGCATGGAAGTGATAGTCGCCGTAAGCCTGTCTGCAGACAGCCGCACGTTTCATGAAGAAGCCAATATCGAACTCATCCGTCATGCCGATGCCGCCATGCATTTGCACGCCTTCCTCAGTGGCATTGCGTACAACTTTTGAGCATTTGGCTTTTGCCATGCTTGCGAGAACAGAACGCTTTTCACTGTTGGCGTCGAGTGCCTGAAGTGCCGCCAAAACAGCAGACTTACTGACTTCAATTTCCGCAAATAGTTGCGCTGCTCGATGTTGAAGCCCCTGAAAGGTCCCAATTTTTTCGCCGAACTGCTCGCGCTCTTTGAGGTAACCAACGGTGCGCTCGAAGGTTTCAATGGAAATCCCGAGCATCTCGGCAGCAGAGCAGGCCGCCGCCACATCAATGGTGAATTCCATGGCCTCTGAGGCACCACCGAGACTGCCAAGGAGCGCATCGCCACTCACAGTCACATTATCGAGAGTGATATCTGCGGCACGCTGACTGTCGACAATCAGGCGGGTCTCGCACGATACCCCCTCGGCGCCGCTCTCTACTGCAAAGACGCTCATACCCTCGTTTCCACCGGTGACAACGAGTAGCAAATCGGCATTGTGGCCGTCGATCACACCGCGCTTGTTCCCGGAAAGTACATAGGCATCACCGGATGCTGCGGCTGTCGTCTCAATCGAGGAGAGATCGAAGTAGCCTGTCTCGTCGGCCGCCAACACCGCGGTTAACTCACCCGAGGCAATGCCCGGTAGATACTTTTCTTTTTGCTGCTCTGACCCCAGCTGGTTGATCAAGCTTGCCGCAACGACTGCTGAACTGAGGAAGGGTGATAGCGCAAGCGTACGTCCCATCTCTTCAAGCACAACCCCTGCACCAACATAGCCGAATTCGAGGCCAGAATAAGCGTCTGGAATCACAATGCCGGGCCAGCCCATTTCACTCATTTTTGTCCACAGCTCGGGCATGTGGTCCTCGCCTGCGTCGCGCATGGCGCGCAGCGCGGAAATCGGCGCACTCTCTGACAGGAAAGCTTTTGCCGAGTCTTTGAGGAGCTGTTGCTCCTCACTTAAGATCATTACCACGTTGTTTCCCCCTACGCTGGCAAGCCAAGAATGCGCTTGGCAATAATGTTCAGCTGCACTTCGGTGGTGCCGCCTTCGATCGAGTTGGCTTTACTTCGAAGCCAACTTCGCACCAACGCACCTTTACTATCGGTATCAAAATTCAGCGCGTCGTTAGCGCCAATAGCCATGAACAGTTCCTGGCGGAGCTTATTGAGCTCGGTGCCGTACATCTTAAGAATCGACGATGAGGCGCCCGTTCCCTGGCCTGCTTTGGTTTCGTCGGTAATGCGCTCGATAGTCAGGCCAAATGCCATCTCATCGATTTCAAAGGAACTGGCCTCCGCGCGTAGCGATGCATCACGCAGCCGACCATCTTTGGTGCCGCGCTTGGCGGCTGCCATTTGTCCCATGCCCTTCATGCCGCCGCCAGCAAGTCCAAAACCACCAATCATGGCGCGCTCGTGCGTCAGCAGGTACTTGGCGATTTCCCAGCCTTTATTCAGCGTGCCTACCAGCTGTGCTTTGGGGACCTGGACGTTATCGAAGAAGGTTTCGCAGAAAGGCGATGTGCCGCTGATCAGCTTAATAGGCTTGGTGCTGACACCTTCGGATGTCATGTCAAATAACAGGAAGCTGATGCCTTCATGTTTCGGACAATCGAAGTCAGTTCGAACCAGGCAGAAAATCCAGTCGGCTTTGTCGGCATAGGAGGTCCAGACTTTCGAGCCGTTGATGAGGTAGTGGTCGCCCATGTCCTCCGCTTTCGTGCGCAGGCTGGCAAGATCAGATCCTGCATTGGGCTCACTGTAACCCTGGCACCAGCGAATTTTGCCGTTGATGATGTCGGGAATGTATTGCTGCTTTTGTTCTTCGGTTGCGTAGAGCAACAGAGCTGGGCCCAGCATATCCAAACCAAAGCTGCTCAGCGGACGCCGAGCGCCGATGCGCGCCATCTCCTCGCCCAGGACCTTAGCTTCGGGACCGGAGAGACCTCCGCCGCCGTATTCAGTAGGCCAGCGTGGTGCTGTCCAGCCTTTTGCTGCCATGCGCTCAAGCCATAGTTTCTGGCCCTCGCTTTTAAATACCCAGTTTCGGCCACCCCAGCACTGATCTTCATCCGACCGCATAGGTTGACGCATATCCTCAGGACAATTGGCCTCTAGCCACTCGCGTGTCTCGGCTCTGAATTGTTCAAGGTTTTCCATGTTTCCTGCCCTCGATTATCTTTTTCTCGTGTTGCCAGATGCTAACCGAATCGCGGTCGGTTAAACACTCTTCAAGTCATTGTGAGCGGTGTATTGAGTTTTATCCGCCAAGTTGCTCCGCCACGGCGTTTACATCCCAATAGGCGTTCAGTGAGGTGATCAACCCTTCGTCATTAACCCGATACGTAACAATCATTTCTATGTCGATACTCAGGTCTTCGCCCAGCTGGTTGGTCGCTGTCGCAATACAGGCACAATGCACGGGCCCCGCGGCAATCTGTTTGTGTGATGTGATGACCATCGTGCTCGGTCCGATCATCAGATCCCAAAATTCTGATAATCGTTCTTTGCCGACAAACCCTTCACCCGTTGGGTCATGGGGCGATGAGCCCACTGGATCATGCACCACCGCATCATCGGCAAATAGTGATAGCCATTGCTCTTTTTCTCCGTTCTGCGCACAGGCAATGGAGACCAAGTGAGCATTAGTGGCTGGGTGCGGGTGACTCATGATGAGCCTGTGCTTACTGACTAGAGACCCTCACTGATTTGGATAATGTCATCGCTATCGGGTGGCAGAGTAAATGCGACGCCGTCATACCCGATAGTGAAATTTGGAAACACGTCTTGTGCTCCATTCAAAAATAAGCGCTCCTGACCCGGAATCAACAGAGCTGGCACAATATGGTAGTACAGCAGGTGGCCGACACCTGCCTCTGCCGCGGTCTCCGCCGCGTCCATCGGTGTAGCGTGGTAATCAGGGATATCGTGGGTAATTGCTGCCATTATCTCTTGGCCGTTTTTGCGCGCGCCCTCATTCATCAGCGCCACTAAGTTTGCCGCTAGCGCCTCATGGACCAAAAGATCCACGCCGCGCGACATCTCGATAATATTTTGGTCCTTGACCGTATCGCCGGTAATGACGACCGTGCGGCCTTTATAGGTAAAGCGATACCCAACGGCGGGCTCTACCGGAGCATGTGTAACCGAGAACGCCTCGATGGTAAGACCATCGCTCTGAACCAGCGTCACTGTTTCACCTTGTGCTGGCTTGGTGAAGGGGTTTGCAATGCTGCCCGCCGATTTGAGAGGCGCGACGAAGTCGCCGTGATGCGCCTGACGGTAGATAAAGTCCTGCGCATAGGCTTCATTGAAACCATTAACCACCCGTTCAATACCCGAGGGTCCGTAAACTGGAAGTGGCGAGTTAAATGAGCCGCCAGCCCAGCGCATTGTCATCAGTTCGCCAAGACCGTCAATGTGATCTGAATGAAAGTGTGTAATGAACACGCCCTCAAGTGCGGATGCCGCCCACCCCATTCGAGTAAGATTACGCGGACTTTCTGTACCGACATCAACAACGTAAAGAGCGCCTCCAGCTAGAACCGCTACACACGGTCCAGAGGCCTTTGGTGCCGGCAGTGGGGAGCCTGCGCCGCATAGTGCGATGTGCAGGCCATCACCGAGTGAGTCGATGGTCGCTAATGAAAACTGGCGGTCAATACCGGCTTGGAGAAGCCGAGTAACCAAAGCGTCACGTTGACTGAACCCAACGCCTCCAATGATGAGTATGACCACTAGGACCGCATATCGTTTTTTCATTGTCTGTTTATTTTATGGCATATGTTGTGTCATATCTTATTGGTTTTCGCTGGCGTGTCTACCGATTTCGTTCGGCGCGACAGGGCAATGCATGATCAGCTCCACCGAGCAAATCCATGTAGCAATGTCTTTTGATTGGTTGATTTGGCTAGCGTTGGTTTTGCAAATGAGACCACAGCTAACCAGGTGGTGACGTTCATTGAGTATCGAATTTAAATGCGGATAAACGTTTGAGTGGCAAAAAAAAAGCCCCGCTTAGCGGGGCTTTTGCTGGGCATAAACTCGGCGTTTAGAACTGGTACGCAGCCTGGAAGCCAAATACCGCTCCAGGTGCTTGGTACCGAGCAAACGAGCCTTGCGCTAGCGGGACATTAAAGCCGCCCGATGCAAACTGCTCATCCAGCACGTTTCGTCCGTAGGCCTGCAGGAACCAGTTGTCGGTTCGAAGACCTGTTCGGAAGTTCACTTGACCGTATGCGTCTTGATACTGAGCTGGCTCGCGGTCTCCTTGCAAGAAGTAGCCATCAGTAAAGTTGTAGTCAACCTGAGTAAACCACATCATGTCGCTTGACAGCGGCTGGACATACTCGATCTGAGCTGTACCGTTGTAGTCAGTTCCAATCTTTGCACCGCCAAGATTCTGTGACTGCTGAGTTACGGACACCTGAGTACAGCCGAGCAGGTCTTGACCTACGATATTTTCAACGCCTCCGGCTGCGGCAGCTGCCCCTACGAGAGCGTTTTGCTGAATAGCAGAACACCCAGCACCTGGGAAGGAGTCGTAGCTACCATCATTGAAGCCCATTGCCAATGCGAGGCGCAGGTTTTCAGTGGCTTGGAAGTTAACGTCAAACTCAAAGCCCTTAATGGTTGCTTCCGCTGCGTTAGCCACGATGAAGCCAAGGCCTGCAAAGGTTGATACCTGCAAGTTTTCATAGGTGCTGTTGAAGGCAGCCCAGTTCAACTGCATACGGCCATCCATCAAACGATGCTTACCACCGATTTCCCATGATGACGCGTTCTCATCATCGTATTCGAAACCAGGGCCAGGCACGTTTCTGATAGGCTGGCTTGTGTCTAAGAGGCCAGCTTCAGTTCGCACGAAGTCAGGGTTCTGGTCATCGACCGAGTTGAAACCACCGCTCTTGAAGCCTTCTGCATACGCAACGTAGAGGTTGGTATTGTCGTCAGGTTCCCACTGCAGTGTTACACCAGGAACCACCTGGTTTGTCGCCCGGTCTTCTTCGAACTCGTGTGCCCATGTAGCAAAGCTGGCAGCCAGGACTCCGTGAAGTAAAGGCGCTTCCGCTGGTGACTGTGCGTTGCCAAGGCCAGTTGCTGATTGGCCTAGCTCAGTCATCGCGTAAACGTCTTTCGTTTCTTCGGTATAACGAATACCCGCTGTGATACTCCAGGCATCGTCAATACGATAGGTGCCTTGAATAAACGCTGCAGACGACTGGGTGTCTTGCTGCCAGTAGGACATGCGGTTGGTGGCAAGTAGCTGGGTTCCGCCATCAACTCCCATGGCGCCGGACAGAAGCCCGGGAACCTGTGCCCCTGTACCTGTCCAGACTGCTGCAAGAGCTGGATTAGCGGTAATGTCGGCAATTGTTACACCCGTAATGGATGCCATTACTGCGAAGGGATCGAGTGATAGGAACGAGGCTTGGCCCGGTACAGTGAACACTGGAGCTCCAGAAGACAAATCCAGATCCACATACGTAGGATCTACTTGATAGAGTAGACCTGCACCTGTCTGGCTTGCGCTATACGCGCCTGAGAGAATGGCTGACATAATGCCAGGCTGTCCGAGGGTGCCGTCTACCGCAACTGAACGCGCTATTTTTTGTGTGCTGTCTACGTAGTTAGCACCGGCAATCCAATCGAAATCGTCACCGAAGCTGCCTGAGAATCGCAGTTCGTGTGACTCTTGGTTGTAGGTTGAGTCATCGCTCCGCCCAATGAACTCCACGGGCAGGAAGTCTGCGTCAATTCCGTCTTCGTAGCCGTAGTATGAGTCACCGAACACATAGTTCATGGTCACACCGTTATCGAACTCATGCTGGACATTGATCGAGAACTCTTCATTGTCGGTGATGGTACCTTCGTCTCTCTCGTTGGGTCCTTTAAACGTATCGCCACCTGATAGAATGACACCACCAATGGTCTTGGAGTCTCTCTGGAGATCACTGTTGCTCGTGCCGAAACTTGGGTAGCCCAGCCCCATAACCGCATACATAGCGCCATTCGACGCAGGAACACCTAACGGATCTAGGCCGGCTGTGCCAAAGTTAGTAATGGTCGCAGTACTTCCAATACGCTTGAACTTAGATTCCAAATACTTGATGTCAACCGTAGTTGCATCAGTTGGCTGCCATTTGACGCTTGCACGCCAAATGCGCTCGTCAGTGGTTGGGCCAGTAGGCGTGGCGCCATTTGCCTCAGATGCAAAACTATTGTCCAGATAACCGTCGGTGTTCGTCTCCCGCATTGCGAAGCGGACAGCTAGATCTTCGCTAAGGCTTGTTTGGAACCAGCCTTCATAGATGGAACCGTTGTAGCTTTCTTTACTCGCTGCGAAACGACCCTCTGTCTCACCACCAAGCTCCGGTGATGCTGTACGCACGTTCACCGCACCAGCGAGCGTGTTCTTACCAAAGAGAATACCCTGAGGTCCGCGAAGTACTTCAACCTGCTCCAGGTCGAAGAGGCCCAAGCGCGTCTGGCGACTCTTGCCTAGGTGTACACCGTCAACGAATACACCAACAGACTGTTCAAACGACTGCTGCGCGCCAACACCGATACCGCGCATAGAGATGATGCTGTTTACAGCGTTTTCAGTAATTGAGAGGTTAGGAACGTAGGCACCAAGCTCTCGGAAGCTCTTGATTGCTGCGTCTTGGACTAACTCACCGCTTACCGCTGTGACCGAAATAGGTACATCACTGAGGCTCTGTTCACGCTTCTGTGCTGTTACCACAACTTCTTCAAGTTGTTGGGCGTAGCCTGCGGTTGCTGCCGTCGCAAAAGCGAGACCGACAACCAAGGGTCTTACGTGTGTACGTAACATAGGATAGCTCCTTGAAAGGTTACTGCTTATTAAAATTATTCAGTTGCCCGCAGTCGCACGAATGCTCCAGACGGACTACCGCATACCCTTTATACGATAGTGAATGGGCAGGGTCTACGCGATTTGGGCGTTTTTGTTAAAAAAAAACGAGTCAAACGGCTTTGTAACGCCATTTGCGTGCATTTTTCAGCTTTGTGATGACGTTTATGGAAGTAAGGCGCGCGGATGAGGCGATACGTAGCTGGCGATTAACTTTTTTGACCTGCCATCTTTTACACCGTCCACGCTTGGCGAGCCGATGTTTTCAAGATGAATGGCTAGCAGGAGAAGTGGAGCATTGCTGGCAGTTAGTTTTTTTGGTCTGCCATTTCGTGGTATCTAGAGCCACAGTTAATGTTGCTGAGTGTGGTTGGTGACGTTCCTCGCGTACATATAGAAGTCAAAAAAAAAGGCGGCCACTGGCCGCCTTTTTAGTCCGAGTTCGTTTTAGTCAGCTCTCGCCAAAACGAAGTTCCAGAAGCCAGGACCAAAGCTGATCGATACGAGCAGCGTACCGTCGTCTCGGAGCGTAGCGACGTAAGTCAGGCTCTCAGGTCGAGAGGCTGGGTCTGGATCCAACAGCTCGGCACCCTCGATGACCTTTGGCAAACCAATGTAGGCACCAACGCCGTTAAGTGTGAGTGAGCTGTTTGCCTCGTCATACTCAAAGGTGGCCGGGATTGATCCATCAAATGGTGCAATAGGAGTCCCGCAACCTTCAGCACCCTGCCAGCCTTCAATCCATGTCTCATCACCTAATACGTTCATGAACGAGCCGTCAGCTCCGAAGACATATTCGTCATCGAAGTAACATGCACGGACGTTACGGTTGTCATCTAATGTGTCGTTGTACCACTCAGTGCTGCCGATGGTAGGACCAACACCCCATGAATATGGCTCAGATGAAAT
>DPGN01000082.1 GCA_003523185.1 Halieaceae bacterium | reverse complement strand
ACCTGCGAGGTAGGCAGTCACAACTTGGTGAATCAACGCCTCGTTGTAGTCCCGAGCGAATGTCGCCTCTGAAACCTCAACCTTGCCTGGCTTCTTCTTACCGGGCTTAACTACACTTAGTTCCACAGTAAGCCTCCTTAACTTCGCGACTTGGTTGTTGGTCGAACAATCACGTCGCCGCCAGGAGCACCGGGGACCGCACCCTTGATGAGCAGCAAATTGCGCTCAACATCGACACGTACCACCTCGAGGCCCTGCGTTGTGACGCGCTCGGCACCCATGTGACCCGCCATCTTCTTACCTTTGAAGACGCGGCCTGGTGTCTGACACTGACCCAGCGAACCAGGCGCTCGGTGTGACAGCGAGTTGCCGTGCGTGGCGTCTTGCATACGGAAATTCCAGCGCTTAACAGCACCCTGGAAACCCTTACCCTTCGACTGACCCGCGACATCGACCTTCTGGCCTTGCTCAAATCGCTCAACGGTTAGCTCGGCGCCCACTTCGAACGCTTCGTCAGAGCCATCCAAACGGAACTCCCAGAGTCCTGTTCCGGCTTCGACACCTGCAGCGGCAAAATGACCCGCTTCTGGTTTGCTAACTTTGGAGGTCTTACGGTTGCCCGTTGTGACCTGAATTGCACGATACCCATCGGTATCTTGCTCTTTGATTTGAGTGACGCGGTTTGGAACTACTTCCACTACGGTCACTGGTACTGATACGCCGTCTTCGGTAAACACTCGTGTCATACCGGATTTACGGCCGACTATTCCCACAGTCATGGTACTAACCTCTCCGTGTACGGGGCTTAACCCTCTATGGCCGAGTAAGTCTCTTACTCGTTACACACCCAGCGAACTGGGCAGGCTTATTTCTAAATTGTCTCTATCCCAAGCTGATCTGGACTTCTACGCCCGCAGCAAGATCTAGCTTCATCAACGCGTCAACGGTTTTTTCCGTTGGCTCGATAATGTCCATGAGTCGCTTGTGTGTGCGAATCTCGTATTGGTCCCGTGCATCCTTGTTCACGTGAGGTGAAACAAGAATGGTGAACTTTTCCTTCTTCGTTGGAAGTGGGATGGGTCCACGGACCTGCGCGCCAGTGCGGCGTGCGGTCTCTACGATCTCCTGAGTAGAAGCATCGATGAGTTTGTGATCGAACGCCTTGAGGCGGATTCGAATACGCTGATTCTGCAAAAGCCATCTCCTAAAAAGCCGGTACCCGCGTAGGGATCCCGAAAAAAAGAGAGCGAATTCTAGGTGTGAGGGTCGGTGGTGTCAACTACAATATCTTGTCACTTATTACCGTTTCGCGACCTTTTCTGAACGCAAAAAAAACGGGCCTGATGGCCCGCTAGTCATCGAGTGACATTTACACGAGCTTTATCGGCAACTCTCTCACTCGCTTACCCGTCGCCGCAAAGATCGCGTTACCAATGGCAGGGGCAACCGGGATTAACGGCGGCTCGCCCAAACCGCTCGGGAACTCATCGCTATCAACAAAAGCAATATCGAGCTCGGGCACATCGCTCATGCGCAAAGGCGTATAGCGATCGAGGTTTTGCTCCAACACTTCACCGTTAGCAAACTGAGCTCCCTCATGCAGTGCCAAGCTGACTCCCCATAAAGCCGCACCTTCAGCCTGCGCCATGGCACCATCGGGATTCACCACCGTGCCCACGTCTATGGATTGCCAAAGCTTCTTCAACGTCACATCACCCGATGAGGGATCGACCGCCACGTGCGCAACGCAGGCAATCCACGTGGGCATGCCCCGCTCCTGACCATGACCCACGGCGACGCCCAAGCCCTCGTTAGCCGGCATTTCTCGACCCCAACCCGCGCGCTCCGAAACGTCCTTCAGTACAGCCGCCAAGCGTTTCGCCCCGCCCACTGTGCTACCTTCGCCACCCGCGTTCTTACCGGCGCCATCGAGCAGGCCCATGCGCATAGCGACAGGGTCCTGACGCATTTGATCGGCAATCTCATCCAGAAAACTCTCGACACCCCAGCTAATCCAGCCCGGGCCAACGGCGCGCAACCAACCAGGTAAAAACGTCGATTGGGCAAGCTCGTTATTCATCGCCCGTACTCGGTGCGATGGCAGGCTATACCAATGATCAGCACCGCTAATGGAGAAGCCATCGAACTTGCCTTTACCGTCGATGCCCGTCCCCAGGAAGCCCGGTGCCATACCTTTCGTTGGCCAACCTGCAGCAACCGCATGGTCAACGCCGGTCAAGGCACCATCCGCATCGAAGGTGGCTTCAAAGGCACAGACCGACGGGGAGCGAACGCAGTCAAACCGACTGTCGGTTGCTCGATCGAACATGAGCTTCACGGGGCGACCGAGCTCGCGCGCTGCCAGTGCCGCCGGAATCATCTGATCGCCAAACAAACGGCGCCCAAAACCGCCCCCAAGGTAATACTGATGAATGATGATGTCGTTCTCGGGCATCTCAAGCGCCTGCGCTAGATAAGGAAGAATCAACGACTGCCATTGGTTACCTGCGTGGATATGACAGCGACCCTCTGCATCGAATTCGACTAGTGCGTTCTGAGGCTCCATCGTGAAGTGAAGCGCCGTCGCTGTCGTGTAGGTAGCAGCCATCGATTTAGCGGCACCTGACTTCGCAGCCGCAATATCCCCCTCGTTGACATAGAGCGTCCCGCCATCGGGATCTGACGCAATTCGCATGCCTTCCGCAATAATCGCAGCTTCGTCCACATTCGCTGTTGGACCCGCCGACCAATCGACTTTGACCGCCTTCACAGCTTTCATGGCAGCCGGCAGTGTTTCAGCCGCAACCACCACGCAACCTTGAACGGTTTGGCTTGGATCGTTAATCGGAATAGCACCGATGTAACCCGGAATCGTTTTTGCCGCCGACTCGTCAATAGCGTTAACCGTGCTGCCATAGCGAGTGGGCGGGAGCAACGGCATGGCGTAAGCCATACCAGGCAACTCCGCATCGAGACCGTAGACAGCAGAGCCTTCGGACTTTGGCGCGACATCGAGGTTGCGGACATCGCGTCCAATGACCTTGCGCTCCCCCGCCGACTTCACAGGCATCGCCGCCAACTCTTCCTCAGAGATGCTTCGGGAGAAATCACCGTTACTCACGATTTCGGCGAACGTCAGCGACTTATCACCAGCCGACACTACACCATTCTCTGCGCTACACGTCTCTGCAGGCACACCCATCAGCTTCGATGCCGCATCGATGATCACCGTGCGCCCTGCCGCTCCGGCCTGCGACAGCTGCGTAAAGGAGGTGTGAACTGACCAAGACCCGCCGGTCACCATAACGCCCCATTTCGGATCGGTATCCACATGCTTGAACGAGACCTTTGACCAGTCAGCACCCAACTCATCGGCCACTATCTGCGCTAATGAGGTACCCACGTGCTGCCCCATCTCGGCCCGGATGATATTGATGAGCACCTCGCCGGCACCGTTAATCTCAAACCAAATATTGGGAGCGAACACCTTCGACAGATCACCACTGGCTAACGCTTCTGAGGCCTGCTCGGAGCTACACCCCGAGACAAGTGATCCCATACTCATCATGAGCGACGAGCCTGCAACACCGGCAATAAACGATCGTCTGGAAAGACCCTGTTGTTGGTACTTCATGACATTGCCCCCCCATTCGCTGCAGTCTTGATGGCTTTCTTGATTCGGGGGTAAGCCATGCAACGGCACAAGTTGCCGTTCATCGCATTCACGATCTCATCGTCGCTGGGATTGGGATTGCTATCCAGTAAGCCTGCGGCCTGCATAATTTGACCGGACTGGCAGTAACCGCATTGCGGCACCTGCGCTTCGGTCCATGCGGTTTTCAATGCCTCACCTACCGGTGTCGCAAGACCTTCAATAGTGGTTACTGAACGCCCTTCCACCGCGCTAACTGGCGTGACGCAAGAGCGCATGGGATTACCATCGATATGGACCGTACACGCACCGCACTGCGCGATACCACACCCAAACTTTGTGCCGCGCAACTTCAACTCCTCGCGCAACACCCAAAGCAATGACGTGTCAGCGTCGCTCTCGACACCGACTACTTCGCCATTCAACATGAAATTAACCATGGCACATCCTCGATTATCTGTCTTATGTGAATACCGCCGTCCTCACTTTTGTACCAAACAACCGAAGTTTTGCCAAAAAAAAGCCCGCGTATTGCGGGCTCTTTTCACGACTAGACTGCGACGAGGCTCGAACAGTGGATGCTAGTTAGAAGCTATTCTTCCCGATAATACTGTCAGCAACATTGCTGGGCGCCTCGGAGTAGCGAGCAAATTCCATGGTGTAAGTGGCCCGTCCTTGCGTTGCTGAACGAAGGTCCGTCGCATAGCCGAACATCTCTGCGAGCGGTACATCGGCATCCACGATTTTACCGGCCGAGCTGTCGTTCATGCCTAGTATCAGACCACGCCGGCGATTTAAGTCTCCGACGACGTCGCCCATGTTTTCCTCAGGTGTCACAACCTCAACTTTCATAATTGGCTCGAGCAGGACAGCACCGCCCTCATCGGCGAGTTTCTTGGTTGCCATGCTGGCGGCGATCTTAAAGGCCATTTCATTCGAGTCTACGTCGTGGAACGAACCGTCATACAGGGTCGCTTTCAGACCAAGCAGTGGGTAGCCGGCAAGCACACCGTTCTGCATCTGCTCTTCGATTCCTTTATTGACCGCCGGGATATACTCGCGCGGTACCACGCCGCCAACAATCTCGTTAACGAACTCCAGACCTTCGGCCCCTTCGTCCTCAGCTGGCTCAAACCGAATCCAGACGTGCCCGTACTGACCTCGGCCGCCCGATTGCCGAACAAACTTACCTTCGATCTCTGCGGTGTTCCGGATACGCTCGCGATATGCCACCTGTGGTTTACCGATGTTTGCCTCAACGCTGAACTCGCGGCGCATACGCTCCACAATGATATCGAGGTGAAGTTCGCCCATACCGGAGATAATGGTCTGCCCGGTTTCTTCATCTGTCTTGACGCGGAACGAGGGATCTTCCTGTGCAAGCTTAGACAGCGCCAAACCCATCTTTTCTTGATCGGCCTGAGATCGAGGCTCTACCGCAACCGAAATAACGGGCTCTGGAAACTCCATTCGCTCGAGCACAACGGCATTGTTCGCGTCGCAGAGCGTGTCGCCTGTAGTCACATCTTTGAGGCCAATCGCAGCCGCAATGTCGCCCGCCAGTACTTCTTTAATTTCTTCGCGACTGTTTGCGTGCATCTGAACCATGCGACCAACGCGCTCTTTCTTTCCCTTCACGGAGTTGAAGATGGCATTACCTGACTCCAACTTACCCGAGTAGACACGGAAGAATGTCAGTGTCCCGACATAAGGATCGGTTGCAATCTTAAATGCCAGGGCAGAGAAGGGCTCGCCATCATCAGACTCGCGAGTGATAACGGTCTCGCCATCGAGTTCGGTGCCTTCAATTGCCTTCACTTCAGTAGGTGATGGTAAATACTCGACAACCGCATCGAGTACCGCTTGCACACCTTTGTTCTTGAAGGCACTCCCTCCAAGGACAGGAACGATCTCGTTGGCAAGCGTCCGGGCTCTGATACCTGCTTTAATCTGGTCCTCCGACAGCTCGCCTGTTTCGAGGTAGGCATCCATCAGCTCGTCATTGGCTTCGGCCGCCGCCTCGACAAGGTACTCACGCATCTCATCGCACTGATCGGCCAGGTCATCGGGCACAGGTTGGTATTCGAAGGTTGTTCCGCGGTCCTCTTCGTTCCAGATGATGGCCTTATTTTTGATCAGGTCGATCACGCCGACGAACTTTTCCTCGGCACCGATCGTCATTTGAATGGGCACAGCATTGCAGTCAAGTCGTTCTCTCAGCTGCTCGACAACACTCATGTAGTCCGCACCTGCACGATCCATCTTGTTTACGAAGACCATACGAGGGACGGCGTACTTGTTTGCCTGTCGCCAGACTGTCTCGGTCTGTGGCTGAACACCTGAAGAACCACAGAGCACAACGACGGCACCATCGAGCACTCGGAGAGAGCGCTCAACCTCAATTGTGAAATCTACGTGTCCGGGCGTATCGATGATATTGATTCGGTATTCATCGAACTGGCTGTCCATACCGCGCCAAAAACAGGTGGTCGCAGCGGACGTAATGGTGATCCCGCGCTCCTGCTCCTGCTCCATCCAATCCATGGTGGCAGCACCATCGTGCACCTCACCTATCTTGTGAGACACACCGGTGTAAAAAAGCACGCGCTCGGTGGTTGTGGTTTTACCGGCATCAACGTGGGCGCAAATTCCGATATTGCGATAGCGGTTAATCGGGGTTTTGCGAGCCACGTTAATACCTCGTCGCTGTGGATAGCGAGATTAGAATCGGAAGTGCGAGAACGCCTTGTTGGCTTCAGCCATACGGTGCACGTCTTCACGCTTCTTAACCGCATTTCCTTTGCCTTGTGACGCATCCATGATCTCGCCAGCAAGTCTCATCCGCATAGACTTCTCGCCGCGGTTGCGTGCGTAATCCACCAGCCAGCGCATTGATAGGGCAACGCGGCGGGCAGGTCGCACTTCAACAGGCACCTGGTAAGTAGCACCACCAACGCGGCGAGACTTTACTTCCACCATAGGTGAAATGTTCTCAAGTGCTTCGTCAAATACCTCGATGGGATCGCGATTGCTACGCTCTTTAACTAGGTCAAGCGCACCATAAACGATCGATTCAGCAACAGATTTCTTTCCGCTGATCATTACGTGGTTCATGAATTTTGCGAGGGTCGTGTTCCCGTACTTGGGATCGGGTAACACTTCACGTTTTGCAACAACGCGTCTTCTTGGCATGTCTTTCTCTCTTCTTCAGGTTGCACAACCACACCCGGGTTGCCCTTACTGTCACACTCGGTGACCGGTTGGCTGAAAATCAGCCAGTATTAACTCTAGGTAAGTCTCTTACTTTGGTCGCTTGGCGCCATACTTCGAGCGGCCCTGGCGACGATTTGCAACGCCCGACGTATCGAGGCTTCCGCGGACTGTGTGGTAGCGCACACCGGGCAGGTCCTTTACACGACCGCCGCGAATCAGCACAACACTGTGCTCCTGCAGGTTGTGGCCTTCACCACCAATGTACGAAGACACTTCAAATCCGCTCGTCAAACGAACACGGCAGACTTTACGAAGCGCTGAATTAGGCTTCTTTGGTGTCGTTGTGTAAACGCGAGTACATACGCCTCGACGCTGCGGGCACGCCTGCAATGCAGGTACGCCACTTTTCATTACTTTACGCTTGCGCGGCTTACGCACTAGCTGATTGATTGTTGCCATTCGGCCTTAACTCCAAGTCGTTAAGGGCGTCCCAAACGGGGCGCCATAAAAAAGAGCGCGAAGTCTAATGACGGGGCGGTGCGCCGTCAAGTTCGCGCGGTTTATTTACTCTGCATCACCTTCAGCTGCAGCGGCGTTCTCAAGTTCTGCCGCGAGTGCATCCGCCAAGTCGTCAGCTGCCTCCGCTTTTTCGAGTTCTTCAGCAAAACTCTCTGAGAACTCCTCAGCAGACATTTGAACACCCATGTCGCTGTCCATCGCGCGTTGACGACGACGCTCCTCGTGGTGTGCAAGGCCCGTACCTGCTGGAATGAGACGACCCACAATCACGTTCTCTTTGAGTCCGCGTAGATAGTCGCGCTTTCCAGTTACCGCAGCTTCGGTCAGCACGCGCGTTGTTTCTTGGAAGGAAGCCGCAGAGATGAAGCTCTCTGTCGCCAGCGATGCTTTGGTAATTCCCAGAAGTTCACGCTCAACCGTTGGTCGAACCAGTCCTTCTGCATCCATGCGATCGCACTCTTCCAGGTAGGCGTTCCACTCGATTTGCTCACCTTTGATGAAGCTCGACTCACCGGCAGAGACCACGTTGGCCTTGCGCAGCATCTGACGAACAATCACCTCGATGTGCTTATCGTTAATCTTCACGCCCTGGAGTCGGTAGACTTCCTGGATCTCGTTAACGATGTACTTCGCGAGTTCCGGAATGCCCTTCAAGCGCAAGATGTCATGCGGGCTGAGTGGTCCCTCAGAGACAACTTCACCTTTCTCGACTTGCTCACCTTCGAAGACAGACAGCTGACGCCATTTCGGGATCAACTCTTCGTAGTGATCAGACCCATCCGGCAGTGCTTTGCCGTCGGTCGGTGTAATCACTAAGCGGCGCTTGCCCTTTGTTTCCTTACCGAAGCTAACCGTGCCTGAAATCTCAGCAAGGATGGCAGGTTCTTTAGGCTTACGTGCCTCGAACAGGTCGGCAACGCGAGGAAGACCACCCGTAATGTCACGCGTCTTAGAGCCCTCTTGTGGGATTCGCGCAATAACATCGCCGACTTCTACCTTAACGCCGTCTTCGAGGTTAACCATCGCAGACGCCGGCAAGAAGTAGTGCGCTGGTACGTTTGTGCCAGCCAAAGACAGCTCGTTGCCATCCTTGTCTACCAGTGTCACGGCAGGTCTCACATCTTTGCCTGCGCTTGGACGCTCTGACGGATCCATGACGGAGATGCTTGAGAGGCCTGTGAATTCGTCAGTCTGACGCTTGATGGTCACACCTTCTTCCATGCCGCTCAGCTTCACGATACCGGCAACTTCAGTCACGATTGGGTGCGTGTGCGGATCCCATGTCGCGACGACATCGCCGGCCGCAACGGGAGACTCATCTCCGACCTTAATCACAGCACCGTAGGGCACCTTATAACGCTCGCGCTCACGTCCAACACTGTCCATAACCGACAGCTCTCCGGAACGAGACACAGCGACCAGAGATCCGTCAGCCCGGCCGACAACCTTCATGTTGTGCAGGCGAACCGTACCGTCCGAATTGACCTGAATGTTGTCCTGCGCCGCCTGACCCGATGCCGCACCACCAATGTGGAAAGTACGCATTGTTAACTGTGTACCAGGCTCACCAATCGACTGTGCTGCAACAACACCGATAGCCTCGCCCATATTGACCTGATGACCACGACCAAGGTCGCGCCCATAACAGGTTGAGCAGATGCCGTAGCGCGTCTCACAAGTGATCGGTGAACGAACAAGAATCTCATCGATCCCCATCTCCTCGATCTTCAGAGTCCACAGCTCGTCGACCAGCGTTCCGGCAGGTACCAGCACTTCATCGGAGCCGGGCTTCACAACGTCAGCTGCGACAATACGACCCAAGACACGATCAGCGAGTGATTCAATGATGTCACCACCATCAATGACAGGCGTCATCAACAAGCCACGTTCGGTACCACAGTCCCGCTCAACAACAACCACGTCCTGTGCAACGTCAACCAGACGTCGCGTAAGGTAGCCCGAGTTGGCTGTCTTAAGCGCCGTATCTGCCAGACCCTTTCGAGCGCCGTGCGTCGAAATGAAGTACTGGAGAACGTTCAGACCTTCACGGAAGTTCGCCGTAATCGGTGTTTCGATAATCGAGCCATCGGGCTTAGCCATCAGGCCACGCATACCGGCCAACTGACGAATCTGCGCGGGTGAACCTCGAGCACCTGAATCGGCATACATGTAGACCGAGTTGAACGAATCCTGCTGCTCTTCTTCGCCGTCTCGATTGATCACCGTCTCAGACGAAAGATTAGCCATCATTGCCTTGGCAACCTGCTCGTTCGTACGCGACCAAATATCGATCACCTTGTTGTACTTCTCACCTTGAGTCACCAGACCCGCTGAGTACTGTCGTTCAATCTCTACAACTTCAGCGTCTGCTTTCTCGATGAGCTCGTTCTTAGCATCTGGAATCTCAAAGTC
>DPGN01000067.1:23084-60817 GCA_003523185.1 Halieaceae bacterium | reverse complement strand
TCGGTGTCCACAAAGGCGAGACCGAGACGCTTCGCTAGCAAGACGCCTACGGTACTTTTCCCGCTACCTGGCATCCCAATTAAACTCACTACTTGTGTCGGGTGACGCGCCATATTGTTGTCCTTCATACTACCAGTGCTGGCCATCATTTAATGGCGCTCGCATATTTGTTTACGTTTGCATTCCTAGGGAGGCTCAGTTGTTACTCGAGACGCCACTCATGGCAGTTCATCAGGTGCTTGGGGCGAAAATGGTTCCTTTCGCCGGCTACAGTATGCCCATTAGTTATCCCAGCGGCATTATCGCAGAACACAATCATACGCGGTTACAGGCTGGCTTGTTTGATGTGTCGCACATGGGGCAGATAACGGTGACAGGAGCTGAGGTGGCGGCGCAGTTGGAGTCGCTGATCCCCAACGATTTTCTTGGCTTACAGGCAATGCACAGTAGTTATGCGCTGCTCACGAATGAGAGCGGTGGTGTCAGGGATGACTTAATTGCCACTAACCTGGGTGATGGGCGATTCAGTTTGGTCGTCAATGCAGGTAACAAGCACGAGGACCTCGCCTACCTAAGGTCGTCGCTTCCCGATCTGACCTTTGAGCTGCATGAAGATAGAGCGCTGCTCGCGCTTCAAGGACCCGAGTCGCGAGCCTTGATGGGTCGGTTAGGTAGCGCCGCTGCCGGGCTCGTGTTCATGACAGCGATAGAAGATCAGATCGATGGGATTAATGTCTTCATTACGTGCTCCGGCTACACAGGCGAGGATGGATTTGAGATATCGATGGCTGCATCCAGTGCCTGTGATGTGGCAAAACGTTTGCTGGCAGAGCCCGAGGTGGAAGCGATTGGTCTGGGAGCTCGTGATTCACTGAGACTGGAGGCCGGACTATGTCTGCACGGGCATGAGCTGTCTCCTGCCACTACGCCCGTTGAGGCAGGGCTCAATTGGGCAATTTCAAAAGAGCGACGTGAGCATGGGAGTAGGCCAGGAGGCTATCCCGGTTCGACAATTATTAATCAGCAAATGGCTGAAGGCACAGCGAGAAAACGAGTGGGTCTCAAAGTGCAGGGGCGCAGACCAGTTCGGGCTGGAGAAACATTACTGGATAGCGCCGGGAATACAGTGGGTGTGCTGTGCTCGGATGCCTTCGGCGCCTCTGTTGGCGGTCCGGTGGCAATGGGGTTTGTGCAACCCGACTGCGCGGTAGTTGGCACCGAGCTTCACGTGACTGTGCGAGGTAAGCTGGTTGATCTGACCGTCATCAAGCTTCCAATGGTGCCTCATCGCTATTACCGAGGCTGAATAGAGAATAAAGAAGTGCTGACTCAGCGAGAGTTGGTGTTAGTGAGCCCAATCACGATCGGCTCTAAACTGAGTCGACAGATAGTCCATTTGATCGGCTAATACCCGATCCTTGGCGAGGAAATGCCATTCATACGGATTGGGCTTAAAGGGAATTGCCAATAAAGGCATATTGGCCTCCTCAGGAGTAAGACAGTCTTTGAGCCAATTGCAGCGTTTGCAGGCGGCAACCACATTTTCCCATTTATCAGTGCCGCCTCTTGATGTGGGTACCACATGATCTCGTGTCAACTCGCCTCTTTGGAATTGATTTCCACAGTACAGACATCGGTGGTCGTCGCGGCGGAAAAGCGTTCTGTTGCAAAGTGGTGGCGTAAAGTGGTCAAAGACTCGCCCGCCGAGAGCGACAATCGGTTGCAGAATAATTTGCGAGCGTATGCCCGTCAGTCGCTGTATGCCACCGAACACTGGGGGGAGCGGGTCCCCGATGCCATAAATCACATCGCCTCGAGCGTAGGCAGATATCGCTTCCTGAAGGCTAAGCCAGCCTCTGGGTTGCCCTGCCACATCCAGTTTTAGGATTGCTTGCATGGCCATCGCTCCCGCGTTTTATCAACGCTAACGCTCTCAGAGGAAAATTACAATGCGCCTTGATTTTTGGCCCGTCGTAACCTTGGGGATTGATTTGCCCGTCAAACTTGTTTATCTATGAACAGCGATATTTCGTTATCGCCACCACACCTAAATATAAATAATTCTAATAAACGGAAAAGTATTATGACAAAAGCCAGAAAAGGTTTATCTCGGAAAGGCGTTTTTGCATTGTCGGCAATTGCTGTCGCTCTTTTCTCAGCGCAGTCGGTTTATTCTCAAGATTCCAACGAGTTGGAAGAAGTGTTGGTGACTGGTTCGTTAATTAAGGGCACTGCCACTGATGCTGAAACGAATGTCTCAGTCTACGACCGCTCTACGATGGACATGCAAAACAGTCCATCGCTCGTGGAATTTACGAAAAATTTAAGCTTCAGCTCAGGTGTAGATGGTGATTCTAACCAGTTTGAGTCAAACGCTACCGAGGGCCTCGCCAACGTCAACCTCCGTGGTCTCGGTCCCGCGAGGACATTGGTCCTAATCAACGGACAGCGACAAGCGGCGGTTCCCGTCAGACTGGCAGCCGGTCGTTTCGTTGATATTAATTCGATACCGGGCGCTGCTATTGAGCGAATAGAAATTCTGAAAGAAGGCGCCGCGGCAACCTACGGTTCCGATGCAGTGGGCGGAGTAGTGAACTTCATTACGCGCTCGGACTTCGAAGGCTTCGAACTACAAGGTAACTACGCCAGCATTGCAGACTCCGATGGTGATTACTCACTGGGTGCTATCTTCGGTACGCAGATTGGTGACTTTAACTGGGTGACGTCGGCGGGCTACCGCGAGCGTAGCCAATTAAAGCAGCGTGATCGTGACTTCGGAACGCAGCTGGATGGTAGGTACCTCCCATTCGATGGTTTTTCGACCATTGGCAACCCAGGCACCTTGTACTTTTTTGACCTAGATTCGGGCGCTCCGAACGGGATTATCAAGGCGCAGGCGGACCCGGGCTGTGGCGATGTCGGAGGCTTGGCAATTCCAACGCCTACGGTTGTGTGTGTTTTTCAATACACTCAATTCGATAATTTTGTTGAAAATGAAGAGCACATGGAAATCTTCAGCGAAATTAACGGCACGCTCAGTAATGGTTCGACGCTGCACTTAGAGGCCATGTATGCTGACACTAATGTGCCTAATTGGGCGACCTCCCCCTCGTATCCCCCGCAAAGGATTCTAGACCCGGTACAAACGGTCTTCCCAAATTCCCCGGCGTGGGCCAGCCTTGATCAAACATTCCCTGGCTTTATACCCGCGACATCGGACTTTCTGATTTTCCGTGGTCGAGTAAACGGCGTCGGTGCGGACGGACCGCGAACCGCAGGACGTGAGTACGAGACATTGCGTCTGGCAGGGTCGCTGACCGGGGCTTTCAATGATGACGTGGATTATACGTTTAACATGGCGTACTCCCAGACAGAGGGTGGTTACACTTCTCGGGACGCAAGTATTGAAAAGACTAAGCTCGCTTTTCAGGGTTATGGCGGTGAGGGCTGTGGCGCTACGCTCGATCCTATTACAGAGAATGTAGTGCCTAATGGGGCTGTTGCGGGGCAAGGAAATTGTCAGTTCTTCAACCCCTTCTCTACCGCTATTCAATCAGGGTATTTCGGCCAGTTTGTTAACCCAAATTACGACGCTAGCGTCGCCAACTCACAAGCGCTTCAGGACTGGATTGACGACGAGTGGGATGTCAGAGGTAAAAACGAACTGTTTACGGCTGACATTGTATTCCAGCGGTCCTTCGACGGTGCAGATGTCGCCTACGGCCTGCAGTATCGCCAGAACGACGTGAGTCAGGGAGTCGACGACATTGCTAACATCAATCTTAATCCTTGTCGCGTCAGTGGTTATACCGACTGTGCAAACCGGACGGGTTTACATAGCTTCTTGGCGGCTGGCTCGCCTTACAGCCTAGACCAGACGGTTTATGCGGCATTCGCCGAAGCATCGGTCGCTGTGAATGAAAATCTTGATGCGAATGTTGGTGTTCGTTACGAGAACTATGGTTCGGGCAGCAGCACGATTGACCCTAAAATTTCGTTGCAATATCGCCTGAGCGACGATCTGTCCATAAGGGCTTCCGCGCAGACCACGTTCCGTGCACCTGATCCGAATCAGCTGGATCCCAGTGCTTCAACTGCGCTGGCTTACGTGTCTCAAACCATTGCCTTCAAAGCAATCGATACGACAGGTAACCCTGACTTAGACCCTGAGTCAGTCTTCACCTACAACGTTGGTCTTGTTCTCTCTACTGACAGCTTGAATGCAACTTTGGACTATTGGTATTTCGACTTTGATAACCCGATCATCACCGAGGCTTACACTCAGTTAGCTGCTGCGTACGCCGCGGGCGGGGAAGCTCAGACGGCGGTGCAGTCTCAAATTACCTGTCAGGGTGGTGGAGCTGCTGGGTCGTGTGCGGCGAGCGATATCGAGCGAATTAACCCTTACATTGTGAACGGGCCGCGATTGCAGACAGACGGCATTGATTTCTTTGTCGGCTACGAGTTCGATGCGGGTATGCCTGTGTCGATGGGTGTGGAAGGTAGCTACACGCTTTCCAATAAGGTCGCTGACTACCTCAAGGGCGATGTCCTAATCGCTGGGGGTGAGGAAACTGCGGGTTACTACAACTTCGATAACACCGCTCGACCCATTCCTAAACTCCGTGCTCGTGCCTTCGCAACCATGGGTGTTACCTCCGATATAAGTGTATCGGCTTACTTGAACCACTCTGGTAGCGTTGACGATCGGCGCACAACTCTGCCTGAGGGTGTGAATAGCGTCGACGCGTTCACCACCGTTGATCTTCACATCAATTACGACGTGAACGAGAATCTTGCAGTGACCGTGTCAGCCATCAACGCAGGTGATGAAGAACCACCTATCGCATACGGCGACCTGATGTACGATGCATACAACCACAATCCATTGGGTCGCATTATCAAGGCGGGCTTCAAGTACAATTTCTAATTTTGAAATTAGCGTTCATTCTAAGCGGGCCATGGCCCGCTTTTTTTTTGCGAGCGGGTGGTCGCTCTCTTGGTCTTTTTATGGCGTTTAGCGCCGGCTTCTTCCATCATCCGAGAGCACGCAATTTTTCGTTTTTCGTTGACGGGGCCTAGGACTTTTCTATGGCAAATTTTGGTTCAGATAATGCCGCAGGGATTCATCCGAAGATCATCGAATCTATAGCCGCAGCTTCAACAGGGACCGTGCCCGCTTATGGCGCGGATAGGCTCACTGAGTTGGTCGAAAATCAGTTGGCAGATATTTTTGAGTGCGAAGTCACTGTTTTGCTTGTCGGTACAGGTACTGCCGCCAATTGTATTGGGCTCGCGACACTCTGCTCCTCTGTTGGAGGTATTTTCGCTCACAGTGAGGCACATATTGTGAACGACGAGTCCACGGCGCCTGAGTTGTTCACAGGAGGTGCCCGCCAGTTCGCCGTAGGTGGTAGTGACGCCAAGCCTGGCCTTATTGAGCTTGCGGAGGCGATTGATGTTGTCGGCGCTCGGGGCGTTCATTCTGTCCAGCCATCTGTCATCGCGGTCTCCAATTTGACGGAATTGGGTGCGCGGCTTTCCGCTATCGAGGTGACTGCCTACGCTGAACTCGCCAAGTCTCGGGGTATGAAGCTATTTATGGATGGCGCCCGATTTGCCAATGCAGTTGCCTCTGGCGATGAGAGTCCTGCTGAGCTGACCTGGCGGGCTGGTGTCGATGCACTCAGTTTTGGCGCAACAAAAAACGGTGCCATGGCGGCAGAAGCGCTGATATTTTTCAATCCGAGTGAAGCGACTCTTGCTGAATTCCATCGAAAGCGCGGAGGGCATCTTTGGTCAAAGCACCGGTTTTTGGCAGCGCAGTTCGAGGCTTACCTCGAAAATGACTTGTGGCTTGAGCTAGCGACCTTCTCAAATAACAGGATGGCTCGTCTCCGGGAAGGCGTCGCTTCATCAAAAAATGCTTCCATATTGGCCGGCGGTGATGGCAACGAGTTGTTCATTGCCATGGAGCAAGATGTTGCAACAGAGCTCGGACAACGTGGGCACACATTTTACGCATGGCCGTCGTTACCTAAGGGGTATCGCTTGGTAACGTCCTTCAACACCACCGACGAGGAAATTGACGAATTCATTGATGATTTAAAGTAGTTCTGATGTGCGGTAAGTAGTGCCTTTCAAACGGCCCGCCATGACTCGCTAATCAGCTCTGCCTTACCAAACAGAAGCCGGGCTTCAAAAAGCGCATCTTTCTCGACCGGACCAACCCCAGAGGGCGTTCCCGTCATAACAATATCGCCATCCTCAAGCGGGATGAAAGAGCGAAGCTCTTGCAAGATGACGGATGGCTCGTAAAGCATTTGTTTCGGGCCGCCGCGCTGGCGAAGTTCACTGTTAACGTAGAGCTCTAGTTCGAGATCACTCAGGGATGGCGGCGCATCGACAAAGTGGCTGAAGAGGGCCGAGCCCTCAAAGGCTTTGGCGCGCTCCCAAGGAAGACCGGCATCTTTCAGCCGTTTTTGTGTTGCCCGTTTTGTGAGGTCGAGACCCACACCTACTCCGGCCGCGGCACCGTCATGAATGAGTAGACAAATTTCGCTCTCGAAATGAATTTGTTCCCCACGATGAGCTACCAGCTCATCGGTGATGCAGACATTGGGCTTCATGAATACGGTCATTTGATCAGACGGTACGCTGCCCATTTCCTCAATGTGCGCCCTGTAGTTCTTACCCACGCATACGATTTTCTTGGGAATGACTGTGGCCTTTTCAAACGTCACCCTGCGCATAGTGGCATTTACTCCTTGTCCTGGTTGCTCAACGTCGCCCAATGGTACTTTGAGTCGCGCGTGAGGTGCCAAACGAAGTAGAGAAATCTCTCTCTAGGAGTCGCTATCGACGACATGAGGCAGTAATCTACGGCGACTCTAACAATAAAGGGTAGCAATCCATGCGCGTTATTTTCTTTCTGCTGAGCTTTTTGCTTGCTGGCCAAGCGATGGCGCAAGACAAGCCCAATATGCTGATCATCTGGGGCGATGACATTGGCTTTTGGAATCTCTCTACTAACAACATGGGGATGATGGGCTACGACACGCCAAATATTGACCGGATTGCCGAAGAGGGTGCCAAGTTCACCGACTACTATGGTCAGCAAAGTTGTACCGCTGGACGCTCTGCGTTCATCCTAGGTCAGTCACCGATTCGCACAGGACTGACGAAAGTTGGCTCGCCGGGTGCTGACCTCGGTATTAGGCCCGAGGACGTCACCCTGGCGTCGCTCCTAAAGGACGAGGGCTATGTCACTGCGCAATTTGGTAAGAACCACCTTGGCGATAAGGACGAGTTTCTTCCTACAAACCACGGATTTGATGAGTTTTTCGGCAACCTGTACCACCTGAATGCAGAGGAAGAGCCAGAGGATCCTGACTACCCTCACGACAATGAATTACTCGTTAAGCTCTTTTCACCGCGCGGTGTGATCCACAGTTTTGCTGACGGCGATATCGTCGATACTGGCGCTTTGACCCGCGATCGCATGAAGACTGTGGACCGAGAGTTCAAGCTTGCGGCGCTCGACTTCATGACGCGTGCAGTGGATCAGGGCAAGCCCTTCTTTGTTTGGTACAACACAACGCGCATGCACTTCTTTACCCACACGGCCGATGATGAGCGTGGGCTTTCGGGCCAGGGCTTCTATAACGACGCCATGGTAGGTCACGACATGATGGTTGGCGAATTGCTCGACCACCTCGATGAGCTGGGCGTCGCCGATAACACCATTGTCATGTACTCGACTGACAACGGCCCACACTACAACACCTGGCCAGATGCTGCGATCACGCCATTCCGAAGCGAAAAGAATACGAACTGGGAGGGCGGTTTTCGGGTTCCAGCGATGGTCCGCTGGCCCGGCCGGATTAAAGAAGGACAGGTCATTAACGAGATCATGTCTCACGAGGATTGGGTGCCAACCTTAATGGCTGCTGCGGGACGCCCTAATGTCGTCGCCGAGCTCAAAGCGGGCGTGACAGTTGATGGTAAGCCTTACAAGAATCACCTCGATGGTTACAACTTCCTTCCGTTACTGGAGGGTGAAACGGATCTTGGTCCACGAAACTCGTTCTTTTATTGGAGCGACGACGGTGTCTTAACGGCAATTCGAACAGGAGACTGGAAGGTTGTTTTTGCGGAACAGCGTGCTGAAGGCTTTGCGGTATGGCGAGAGCAGTTTGATGAGCTCCGTATTCCGAAAGTCTTTCATTTACGACGTGATCCTTTCGAGCGAGCTGACGTACATGCCGATAACTACGAAGATTGGTGGGTACGCAAAGTACCTCCGCGTATCGCTGTTGCACGCATTGAGCTTCAAAAGTTTTTGACCACACTGGCCCAATTTCCACCGCGTCAGCGGCCGGCAACGTTTGGCGTTGATCAGATGATGGAGCCGCTCTACAACCAACAGAAATCGCAGGGCCAGTAAAACGCGGCGCTACAGCGCTCCTTCATCACTGAAGTAAAAAAAAGCCCCAGTCCTGTCGACTGGGGCTTTTTTGCTTCTGTGGGTCTGAACTTTAGGGGCTGATAGTTTCTGCGGCTGAGCCGTACACAACGCCACCATCAACAGCAATCGTCTCGCCGACGACGTAGTCTCCACTGCGGGCAGCCAGGTAGATGGCGACCGCGGCCATGTCCTCATCACGGCCGATACGACCTGATGGAATACCGTTACCGACGGCATCGCCAAAGTCGCGCGCTGCTTTATTCATCTCAGATGCGAAGGCGCCGGGTGCAATGCCGGTGACGTTGATGCTGTCTTTGATGAGACGAGTTGCCATGCGCTTTGTAAGCTGAATCACGGCCGCTTTCGACGCCTGATAGCTGTAGGTTTCCCAAGGATTAATCCGAATGCCGTCGATAGACGCAATGTTAATGACCTTACCTGGCTGCTCTCTTGATGCCGCCGCTTTGAGCGGTCTATGGAGTGCCTGCGTGAGGAAGAACAGTGACTTAACGTTCAGATCCATCACCTTGTCCCAACCACTCTCGGGGAAGGTTTCGAAGGGCTCACCCCATGCGGCGCCGGCATTGTTAACAAGAATATCGAGCGATTTCTCGTGCTGGAAATACGCGTCGGCCAGCATCTGGCAACCTGCTACGGTGCTCACGTCCTGCGGCAGAGAGATGCAGTTTGGGCCAAGCTCCTCGGCTACAGCATCACAGACATCGGCTTTTCGCGATGAAATGTAGACCTTTGCGCCTTGGGCAATAAAACCAGCGGCGATCATTTTACCAATGCCGCGCGATCCTCCGGTGACGAGTGCGGTTCTTCCCTCGAGCGAAAAAAGTGTTGATGTATCCATGTACTGAAACTCCCAGATTAATTATTTAAAGATGATTATTTGATCGACGGGTTATCTAACCATGTATCGACGACTCAGGCATCTATTGCGCTCGGCCAGACCTCCGGTACTCAACATTTAAATGGGTGATAAGCATCAAACCAGCGGTGGCTAAACTTAGTGAGCTCAAAAGCCATAGCACAGCACTTTGGCCCAGGTAAGGTAACACCCAGCCGAGTAGCCATGGACCCAATGTTGCACCGGTGATTGCACTCAGCAGAATTTTAGCGCCGGTGGTTGTACCGCCGCCGCCCTTGATGAGCATCCACGCGTAAGCATTGGGAAATATCAAACCCATAAAGGCCCCAGTAAAACTGGTGTCTGCCAGCGGAACAGTGCCGGCCAATACAAGGACCAGCGAACAGAAGATGCCAGCCAGTCCGAATACTGCGAAACCTAATGTCGAAATCCAGACTGCGAGTGCAGCGGCGGTGAGCCTAACGATGACAAACCAGAAAAAGAAACGCGCCATATAGGCAGCGGCCGCTTTACCGTCACCTGCTGGATCGCTGAGTAGTGATGGCATCCAATAGGTGAGGCCGGCCTCGATGAAGAGAATGGCAAAGGCGGTAAGCAGTAACGGCAGGATCGGCGCTACTTGCTCGTTCTCAGATGTAATAGCTGAGCGCGTGGGTATTCGATCGTCAATATTCCAGGCGCCGAGGCAGACAACCATTGACGCAAAAGCAATAGCGACAAAAAGCTCGCTACCCGTCAGAAGCCCCTGGCTAAGGAGCCATGGCGCAGCGACGGCGCCAAGGCCATAGGTAGCATTCAATACATTGAGTAGCCCTGCGTTCTTCTGTGAAAAATGGGTCACGAACAGTGTGTTAAATGACATCGAGAGACCACCAAACCCGAGGCCAAGCAGCGGCGCCGCGATGAGTTTTAGAAGCCAGTAATCGCCTGTCACGACAAGGAAAGAACCGAGACACAGTGATAGGCTGGCGAGCGCTATGCGTTTGTTATTTCGCTGCTCCATCCATCCAATCAGCGCTGATCCGGTTACGACAGCAGAGCCAAGACCATGGAGCGCAAAAAAGAGTCCCAAGTCCTCAGGTGACCTAGCGAGCTTCGTGCCCAGTTCAGCAACGAATAGGCCTAGGAGGCCCTGCTCCAGACCAATGAGAACAAAGGCGATGAAGCCAAATGTGAGGATACGCTGTGTTGGGACGGTCAACATTGACAAAGAATCGTCATAACTGTCATGAAGGGCGGCTACCCTAAAAGAATTCGGCCCAGAAGGATAGCCAGAAAGATAGTTGGCAGGGGCGACGGTAGCGCAAGACAAGGGGTACCTAGAACAGGAAAGTAGCTAAGCAAGTAGCTAGAAGGAAGATGGCTAGAAAGAAGATTAAAGGTTGCCGAAAGCGACTAGAGGCAGTTGCCGACAAAGCGAAGCAAGATAAGTGTTTTGTCTGGGACGACTCTCTTAGACGCTGCTGAGCAAGCTATTTAAGGTGAGCACTGGCTCGAGCAGAGTTGGCCTCAGGCAAACTACAGGGTAAGACTGAAATGTTTGGCTCATTAATGGTCAAGAAGTTAGGAAAGGATGGGAGTAAGTAGGTGGTAAAACCGTTTAATCTGTTGTTTATCTGTACTCACAATCGATGCAGAAGCGTGCTTGCCGAGGTAATCGCGAACACTCAGTTTGAGGGCGTGTTTCGCGCGTTCAGTGCGGGGAGCCAACCCGCAGGAGAGATTCATCCTCTTACACTTAAGTTCCTAGCTGCTCGTGGCCTCCCTACCGAGGGCTTAAGCAGCCAGTCGTGGGATGAGTTTGCCGATCAAGAGTTTGACTTGGTGGTCACTGTCTGCGACAGCGCCGCGAACGAGGCTTGCCCGCTGTGGATGAGCGATGCGCCTCGCGCACATTGGGGTATGCCCGACCCATCTCGCGTAACGGGCGATGAAGCTGCAATAGAGACTGCTTTTTACACCGTCATGGACGCCCTCGAATCGCAGCTGGCAGCCTTACAACGAGAGCTACTTAAAGACACCGGGGTTTGAGACCGAGGAAGTAATATCGCCAACGAGCGGACTATTGGCTGCGCTCTCAAAACAGCGATCGATCATTGCATAACGCTCGCGAATGCCGTCTCTGAACGATGGGTGCGTGAAAATATAGGTATCTTTCGCCTGCAATGACTCGATGACACGTGCCGCAAGTAGATCGGGGTCAATCCCGTTTTTAACTTCATTGGATAAGCCTGTTGCCATTGCATCCGGATCAAGGTCGTCGTCTGAAACAACAAGCTCTCGATGGCTGTCATCGTAATCGGAGGGTCTGACGCGATCAGAAAGATAGATTCTAGTCCGCACAAAGCCGGGGCAAAGTGCTGCCACATGGATGCCAAACGGGGCGAGCTCCATTGACCAGCCTTCGGATAAACCAGCGACAGCAAGTTTGGTGGCGTTATAGGCGCCACCGTAGGGGAAGCCATTCATACCTGCCATGGACGCGACATTGACTATCCAACCACCGCCCGCGGCTTTGATGTGTGGCACAACAGATTTCATTCCGAAGACCACCCCCATGAGATTGACGTCGATGGTCCAGCGCCAGTCTTCCGCTGAGTGGTCCTCGATCGGACCGCTGGAACCACCACCGCCAACACCTGCATTGTTCATCAGTGCATGAATAGCGCCGAATCGCCCGAGTGCAGCGTCTGCAACCCTATCCCAATCAGCTTCACTTCGTGCGTCCGCCGTTATTGCCAAAACGGGAATGCCCTGCTTGTTCAAAGTCGCTTCAGCGGTGGCTAAGGTATCGGGGGAAATATCAGTGATGACCACATTCATGCCCTCTCGCCCCACAGCCTGTGCCACTGCGAAGCCGATGCCCTCAGCGCCTCCTGAGACGATCACTGTTTTTCTTTTGAATAAGTCCACTCCGACCTCCAGAGATATTTTTATTGTTGGGTGCCAATTATCATACGGAGCGAGGCCCCGTGATGCCACAAACCACAGCGACTCGAGTTCGATTATTCGAGGTTGAAAAGCTCGGTATTGCCACCGTGGACGAGCACATGAACTAGCGAGGGTCTCAACAGTGTCCGGCCACCGATTTTCCCCGATGATGTTATGGCGCCTACATTCTGCTTAAATGTAGAGGCTCGATACACAGAACCAATAACACTAAGCAGGTAAGGAGCAGGTATGTCACTCGCACTGGAGTTTCAGGAAAACGTCGCTGTTCTTAAGCACGATGATGGCAAGCGAAATGTGTTCTCCCCCGACGCGATTCGGGATTTTAACGAGGCGCTCGATGAGGTTGAGGCCAAGTCAGCGTCGCTGATGTGGTTGGGCCGGGACGGGTGCTTCTCGGCTGGCTTTGATTTGAAGGTCATCTCGAGTGGGGATGCAGACGCCGCGGCAGCCATGGTCAAAGCCGGTGGTGAATTGGCATTTCGGATTTTCACCTTCCCGCATCCCGTTGTTTGTGCGGTAACAGGCCACTGTTTGGCACTAGGCTCCGTAATGTTGGTGTGTGCTGATAAGCGCATTGGTATCGAAGGTGATTACAAGTACGGCTTAAACGAAACGGCGATTGATATGGACTTACCGGCCTTTGGCTACGAGCCAGCGGTTTATCGACTTGCTGAGGCGCATCGGTTTGAGTCCATTGTGGCGGCTCAGATCCACTCTCCAGAATCGGCGATGGCGGCAGGCTTTTTGGACGAAGTCGTACCGTCGGCGGCACTCGTCGACCGTGCGATGGAGCATGCCTCTCGTTTAGGCGCATTACCTCAGCGCGCATTTGCCGCGAATAAGTTACTGAGTCGCTCGATTCCAATCGAGCGGATTCGTGCTGCAATGGCTTGAACGGGACCGTGTAGACCACAAGAGTAAAAATTATGCTTGCGAAGTTATTAGAGTGGTTCTTAGGGGCGTTACCCTTTTTCTTTGGATTGGCTTTTTTGGCTCCACTCTCGGTTCAGGTTATGGCAGAGTTCGGAGTCGACACCATTGGTGGCGTTGACATGTGGACTGTGGCACTCATCATTTTTGGTGCCTGGGGAGGCGTAGCGTCGTGGACGGGACGATGGATTTAACAGCTAAGACAGAGCTCGAGCTTCGTGCAATGGAGCGAGAAATTGCGAAACAGCATCTCGATAAATTCCCTTATCTATCCCTCATCTGGGCCTTTGGTAACTTAGCGTGTTGGATTACGGTTTGGGTGCTGTGCCTCAACGGTATGATGCCGCTCTGGCTGGGCTTCATCATTGCGACTGTCAATGTCGCCGCTTCCTACCTGCCATCTCATGAAGCCCAGCACTCGATATTTGCGATGCCTGGTAAACCAAAGCGTTGGCTTAATGAGCTCGTCGGCTGGCTGAGTCCCATTCCTTTAGTCATGCCTTATTCCGTATTGCGTGCAACGCATATGGAGCACCACAAGCATGCGAATAATCCAGAGCTTGACCCAGATTACAGTGAACATTACGACACAATTGCGGGCTTTTTTTGGTCGAGCGTGCAGTGGCGCCAACCTAAACCCCGCGGCGTAGAGCATCCCTATGTGCGCTGTTTGAAGCGTATTGGTCGTGAAGATTTGATTCTTCACTCGGTGGCTTATCAGCTTGTTTATATGGGTGTCTTGTGCGGCATGGCGCTCAATGGCTTGGCGATTGAGGCCGCGTTGCTGTGGTGGCTACCAAGAACCGTTGCGGTGTTCTATGTTCAGTTTTATTTGTCGTGGGCGCCGCATTACCCGGATTGCGGTACCGACCGATATAACGACACGCAAAGCTTTAAGTCGCGTTTTGGCAATATCTGGTCGTCAGGTATGCAATACCACGTCATCCACCATTTATACCCTCGTATCCCCTTGGTGCGAACACCGCAGGCCTATCGGCAGATGAAGCCCATCCTGAAGGCTCAGGGTGCACGGGTCGATGCGATCTAAGGTGTTATAGATCTCCCCATGCTGTAGCACTAAGCTTGCTGGACTGTGATCGAGTGGGGGCTTGATGATGTCTTCTCAGGAATTGAGTTTTACAGCGAACGTTGATCGGCAATTTTTGCGAGCGGCTAATCTGCTTGACCTGCCCCCAGGTCTGGCTCAACAAATCCGAACCTGTAACGCAACCTACACTGTCCGGTTCCCAGTGCGCCTCCGCGAGAGGATTCACGTGTTTACAGGCTATCGCTCTGTTCACTCTGATCACATCACGCCGGTCAAAGGCGGCATTCGTTACTCATTGGCAGTTAATCAGGACGAGGCCGAAGCGCTTGCTGCTTTGATGACCTACAAATGTGCCGTGGTCGATGTTCCATTTGGTGGGTCAAAGGGCGGTCTGTGCATAAATCCAGACGACTTCGAAGATCACGAGATAGAGCAGATCACGCGACGTTTTGCCTACGAGCTCATTAAGCGAGATCTGATTCACCCAAGCCAAAATGTCCCTGCCCCTGATATGGGCACTTCAGCGCGAGAGATGGCGTGGATTGCAGATGAGTACCAGAGGCTACACCCCACTGAAATGGATGCGCTTGCTTGCGTCACAGGTAAGCCCGTCTACAAGTCGGGCATTGCCGGCCGAGTGGAGGCAACGGGCAGGGGGATTCAATTTGCTTTAAGAGAGTTTTTCCGCGAGCCGTTGGACGTAAAGCGTGCTTCCCTTGAAGGCGGCTTGGATGGAAAGCGCGTTATTGTCCAAGGCCTGGGGAATGTTGGCTTCCATGCCGCAACATTTTTATCGCTTGAAGACGGCGCTAAGGTTGTTGCCATTATTGAGCGTGATGGTGCGCTTATAAACGATGATGGACTCGATGTCGCTGCGGTCAAAGAGTGGATTAACACTACGGGCGGTGTTGAGGGCTTCCCCGATGCAATTTTTACTGCAGAGGGTAACTCGGTGTTGGAGTCCGAGTGTGACATCCTTATCCCTGCAGCACTGGAGGGCGTTATTCATTCCGACAACGCGGCGCGCATAAAAGCAAAGCTTATAATCGAGGCGGCCAATGGCCCAATTACGGCAGCTGCAGATGAGGCATTAAGAGAGCGTGGTGTGGTCGTTATCCCCGATCTCTATGCCAACGCGGGTGGTGTTACCGTCTCTTACTTTGAGTGGGTGAAAAATCTGTCGCACATTCGCTTTGGTCGAATGGAGCGCCGTGCGCAGGAGGCCACACAAGCGCTTATGCTCACTGAGCTAGAGCGATTAAGCACCTTGGTGGGCTCAGATAAGTGGGCGCCCACCGATAATTTCCGAACGAATTACGCAAAGGGCGCTGACGAGTTGGAGCTCGTCCGGTCGGGCCTCGATGACACCATGCGCGACGCGCTTCAGGCCATGCGCGTGCGGTGGCATGAGGACGAGAAGGTGGATGATCTTCGGTTATCGGCCTACATGATCGCGATTCAGAAAATTGCGCTCAGTTATCAGTCAACATCCTTGGGATAATTGAGCGCTGAATGTCAGGCGTGTGCTCAGGCTCTGCGTTTTCAGCCTATGCCGAAACGGGTGAGATCACTCAGGGTCCGAGGTCAAAGCCTCCGTCTCTGGGTTTCCGAAGGTTTTCGCAAACACCTCGCCCGTGGCGATTGCAACGATTGGAAGGACCCAGAACAGTCCAATTAGCAGCGGTATCAATCCGATAATAATGAGCACCATGGCGACAAGCATGAGCCCGAAGTACCGCCACCAATAATGGGTTATGGCTTTTCGGGATGTTTCCAAAGCCTCCCAGACCCCCATATTCTTCTCAACAATCAAATACGGTGCAAATGAGTAGGCGATCGATAAGTAAATGCCGGGTAGAACAAGTAAGAAGAAGCCGGCAATGATGAGCACTACCATCAACACGAACATGACAATCAATGGGAGTGCATGACTGTACGGCTCCCACAGTGTGCTAACGGGGGTTTCCCTCCCGGCCGCGCGTCTGATGCCTAAAAGCCCAAGCCCTACACCCAGGGGGAAGAGGATCAATGTAATGAGTATCTCCACGAATGAGGCTGCTACATCATCGCCGGCGCTGCCTACTGCGGCCTCCTGCACTAGGGTGATGACAATTGAGATTACAGCGTAAACAAAGGCCGCTGCGAAATAACTCCATTTGAAGCCAACTTGTTTTTCAGTCGCGGTTTTAAGGACCTCGCCGATGCTCCAGTCAGTGCTTGTAGACATGAATTGCCCCAGAAATCGAATTGCAATTGTCAGCATGGTACGGCGATGACAAAACTTCAAGTTTCTGTTTGGTCGTTTTAATCGGGATCCGTCTCGACCGGATGCTAGAGTGATGCCTTCACTAAATCTGACGTAGATGCGTTCATGAAGTACGATTACGACCCCATCCCCCTCGATTATCCCCATGCACCTGAGTCAGAGGAGATGCTGGCACGCGCGCAAGATTATGTTGAGCTGATCTCGCGTCGCCGATCGGTCCGGCATTTTTCTGACAAGCCTGTACCGCGAGAGGTGATAGAAGCCTGCCTTCAGGCTGCCGGGTCAGCACCGTCAGGCGCCAATCACCAGCCTTGGCATTTCGTCTGTGTTAGCGACTCTGACATCAAGCAGAAGATTAGAGTTGCCGCAGAAGAAGAGGAGCGAGCCTTTTACGGTGGACGTGCGGGCGACCAGTGGCTCGATGATTTACACGGTCTGGGAACAGATGCTCAAAAACCCTTCTTAGAGACGGCGCCATGGCTAATAGCGATCTTTGCGGAGCGGTATGGTTTTGATGAGTCGGGTGAGAAGCAAAAGAATTACTACGTCCCCGAGTCTGTCGGCATTGCAACCGGGCTTCTGATTAACGCGCTTCATAACGTGGGTCTGGCAACGCTGACGCATACTCCTAACCCAATGAAGTTTTTAAGCAAGATCCTGAGCCGCCCTGGTAACGAACGTCCTATGATCTTGTTGGTCGTGGGCCATGCGGCTCCAGATGCCAAAGTGCCTAGAGCTGCGACGGTGAAAAAGCCGCTCGACCAGATTTCTTCGTTTTTTGAGTAATCGAGTAGTCCAAAGCCCGCTTAATGATCGCATCTATCCGCGAGGAGCTGTTGCATTAGGGGGATATGTGCGCGCCCCATAAACATCTGCCCGTCGATAAAAAATGTGGGTGCATCAAATAGCCCTTTGTCCTCGGCTTCACGCTCGATCGAACTTAGATCAACAGCGTCCACGGTCCGCCTCAGACCACATTGGGCCGTGAGCTCTTTTAAAAAAGTCGGGTCATTGATGTCTGTGTGGTCGATCCAATGGGCAGTAAACAGTCTGCTGACAAACGACGAGGTATCGCCTTCCAGACCTGCCAGCCACTCTAATGCGGCGCTGGTGTCGATTTGCCCGCGGCTAGGATCAATGTGTAGCCCGCGTAAACGGGCATAATGCTGCTGTAAGCGACGCTCGGATTCTGCTCGAACACGATGGTGAGTTTGGGTGACTGATTCGCTGGCTACCTCTGTGGGAAGTGCACGCTCTTTGCTGCCGTAGGGTTGCCAGCTCACTGGCGTTTCGCAGTCAGCTGCAAGTTTGAGAATTGGACTGACGGCGAGGAAGCAATCGAGTGACTTAAAGTCGATGTAGGCGGTAATCATGAAACCACCCCATTACAGACATCCGGTGCCGCGCCTCGTTTGCCGGTGAGCGCCCAGCGAATGTAAGGCAAGTGCTCTCGGCCGAAGAAAACACCCTCTTCCAAAACGTAGGTAGGCACGCCGTAGATCCCGGCATTGAAGCGATGCGCCAGGATGTGATCGTGCAGTTGTTTCCCCTCCCCATTCACGAAGTCATCAAACCCTGCTGATTCGACACCTGCATCCTCTAGGCAGCGCTTTACGACATCGATGTCTTCAATATCGAGCTCCCGACGCCAAAAAGGGGGATAGATAGCTTCTAAGTAGGCGGGTACGCGATCTCGAAAGTACAGATTGACGAACAAAATGCCCATGTTGGCGATGCTTGAATCCCAGATTTTCTCGGTACCCTTCAGCATATAGCCCTGTATTTCTGCATAACGCCGCGCGTCGCGGTAAGCGTAACGAATGGCATTCCATATCTTGGGACTCCGTCCACTTGACTCGACTACCGCTCCCTTTTCTTTGCGTGCGGAACCGAGATAGCTCGGTATATCAAGCGTGTAAGGGCGCCAGTCGAATCTGAGCCCCAGTTCCTGTTCCAGTGCGAGTGTCGGTTTGACAGAAATAAACGCGTAGGGGCTTTTGACGTCAAGATAGACGATTAAGGGGCTGTCGCTTTTTAGAACATCCATGTGGTGGGTCGCTTATTCTTCTTCTGTCCTAGTTTGCCCGTCAAAGGCGACTATGCAAGCGCGGATATCCTGCTACTCTGGGGTTGAATAATAAAGGAGATGTTGACGTGAGCACCGCTGAGCTACTAGACACAACCGCTGACTATCCAAGACTGTTTGAACCGCTAGATCTCGGTTTTACCACCATTAAAAACCGATCAATCATGGGCTCGATGCACACGGGTTTAGAAGAAATGCCTGATGGGTTCGAACGCATGGCGGCATTCTATGCAGAGCGTGCAGCCGGTGGCATCGGCATGATCATTACCGGTGGTATCTCGCCGAATGAAGAGGGCGGTGTTGCGGTCTACGATGAGAACGGCAATCCCGTCTTTGCCGCCTCCAAGCTCAACACTGACCGCGAGGCTGACGGACACCGAATGGTCACTGATGCCGTTCATAGCGCCGATCCCGATGTGAAAATTGTGATGCAGATACTGCACATGGGCCCGCTAGCACACAATCCGAACCTTGTTGCTCCCTCTAAAATTCGGTCTCGTATTAGTAAGTTAACGCCAAATGAGCTAGACGCTGAGGGCATTGAAAAGCAAATCGCAGACCATGCTAATTGCGCTCGGCTGGCCAAACAGGCGGGATACGACGGCGTTGAGATCATTGGTTCGGCGGGATACCTCCTTTCGACCTTCCTGGTAGAGAAGACGAATCAGCGCACCGATGAATGGGGTGGGAGCTACGAGAATCGTATGCGGTTCCCACTCGAGGTGGTTCGACGCGTCCGTGAGACTGTCGGCGATGATTTTATTGTTGTTTTCCGCATTGCCGCAATGGACATGCTTCAGGGTGGTATGAGCTGGGACGAGATTGCACTCCTGGCGAAGGAGCTTGAAAAGGCTGGTGCTAGCATCATTTCAACGCACTTTGTGTGGCACGAGGCGAATGTCCCAACCATTGCTACGATGGTCCCCCGAGCTGCCTTTACGCGTGTCACTGCGAGAGTCCGAAAAGAAGTCAGCATTCCCGTCATCACCTCTAACCGCATCAACATGCCGGAAGTGGCTGAGGAAGTGCTGGAGAGGGGCGACGCTGACCTGGTGTCCATGGCCCGACCCATGCTGGCCGACAGTGAATTCATGAACAAGGCGGCGACTGGCCGTCGAGATGAGATCAATACCTGTATTGCCTGCAATCAGGCGTGCCTCGATCATACGTTCAGCATGAAAACGACCTCATGCCTTGTGAACCCGCGTGCCTGTCACGAGACGATGTTGAGCTACGAACCCACAACGTCACCAAAAGCGGTGGCTGTGATTGGTGCAGGGCCTGCAGGCTTGGCGTACTCGACCGTCGCTGCAGAGCGTGGCCATAAGGTCACTTTGTTTGATGCCGCTGATGAAATTGGTGGTCAGTTCAATCTGGCTAAGCGTGTGCCTGGTAAGGAAGAGTTTCACGAGACGCTTCGCTACTACAGCAAGATGCTGGATAAGTTTGATGTTGATGTGAGATTGGGTGAGCGCGTCTCAGCGGCCGACCTTCAGGGGAAGGGCTTTGATCACGTCGTTGTTGCAACAGGCATTACGCCGCGAGTCCCCGACATTAAAGGCATCGACCACCCCATGGTCGTGGGCTATATCGACGCCATCATGGGGCGCAAGCCCATTGGCAAAAAGGTCGCAGTGGTAGGGGCAGGCGGTATTGGCTTCGATGTGACCGACCTTATTACTCACGAGGGGCCTTCAGCGGCACTCGATATTGACGTGTTTGCGAGAGAGTGGGGAATCGACTTTGAAAACCACCCACGAGGTGGTGTGACCGGGGTTGAGCCGCAAGTCGCCCGAGCGGATCGAGAGGTTTATCTGATTCAACGCAAGTCCACGCCCGTCGGCCGTGGTCTGGGTAAAACAACGGGTTGGACGCATCGAACCACGCTGGGCCGTCGAGGCGTTAACATGATTAACGGTGTTGACTATCGGTTGATCGATGATGATGGCCTGCATCTGATGATTGAGGATAAGCCGGTTAGTCTCGATGTGGACACGGTGATTATTTGCGCGGGTCAGGAGCCACTTCGTGAACTTTACGATTCACTGGACGATGCTGGGGTCAGTGTTGAGCTGATTGGCGGTGCGTTTGAGGCGGCTGAACTGGATGCGAAGGCGGCGATTAACCAGGCCAGCTGGTCGGCTGCAAAACTATAAGCTGGGAGGTTATACGGATGGCGTTCTGGTATCTCAATATAGCGGCGCTCATCGCAGCGGTTGGCGCCGTATTTCACGGCTACGTGGGTGGTCGTATTTATCTGGTGCACATCAACGGCAGTGATCTTGAAGACCTGACTAAATCATTGAGTGTTGTTTCGTGGCAGGTGTTCACTATCTGGCTTGCCGTGAGCGCGGGCGTACTCGTTTGCGTCTCGCTCGACGCCAGTCTGGGACTCATGGCCTATCCGATCATTGCAGTCAACGCGTTGTGCGCGCTGCTCTTTGTATACCTTGGTTTCACGGGACACGACCAGCTGCTGAAATTGCCGGGTGCCTACCTCACTGCCTTCACTGCGCTCTTGGCTTATTTAGGTGTAGGTTAGGTTGCCTTTACTTACGTCCGGTGTAAGGCACCCGCAAGGCTAGGACAGCACTTGCGGGCGTAGTGCGCTACATATTGTTGAATATGAGTTGTGACACATAGGAGTTGGTGTTCGAGCAATCCACCAAGAGTTGCATGCCTGATGCCACGTCAGGATTTTCCTCTAAAAAGCCACCCCAGTTATTTGCCATGTAGCCCCGTGCTTCGTAGGAATACCAATGATTCATTTGCACAAAATCGTATTCCACATCTTCAAAACCGAGGTAAGGGGAGAAGTAATGGATACCCCAGCCTTTAAAGCCGGCCTTATCCATTTTCTCTTTGTTTTTCTCGGCTTGGGCATACAGTTGTGACATTGATGCACCGTTCTTGAGTGAGCACTGAGTAAACTGAATCGGCTGTCGCTCGTCGCGCTGTTCCTGTGGTATGCGATTATGAATAACGGCCGTGTTGAACATTGCAATGGAGCGATGACAGCTTCCTGCTTCCTCGCTTGGTGCAGTACCCGAGTTTCCTACAGCCCATCCTCCATACCCGTTGACGAAGCTGCCCCATTCCTCATACATCGCTGCGCCATCGGGCCAAGTGCCCCATAAAATATAGTCGTAATCAGCAGTGTCGCCTGCGTGCATGGGAGTCAAAATAGCTTGCGCGTATTTGGTGCCCATATCCGTAGAAAATTTCCCATATGCTTCGCTTTGAGCGACGACGTCTTCCATTGTTTTGCCCTCGTTGAGAGAACAAAAGAAAAATTCGCTCCTGGCTTCGTATTCCTGCGCTTGAACCGTCATGGAGAGTAATGCCGCTATAAGAAAAAAGATCTGCTTCATAAAATGTCCCTTGTTTAGATAACAACCACACCGGATGTTCATCATCAGTCTAGGATAAGATTTTAGGATTTCCAGATATTCATCAGACGTGCGTGAACGCAGGGGCGTTCGTCTGTATCACCCTTGAGCCAACGCGGTGGCCTGTGGTCAGTTTCCGCAGGACGACAGGCTCCGTGGAATTGTATCGATCAACGTGACAGGCAGTCCCTCAGCATATAGATCTATGGCGTCATTCAGCGTTTGCTCCGCGCCTACATCGTCGCTTATTGATGTGTTAAAAAAGCCAGCTGTACTGAAGAGTGCAACATGTCGACCGCAGGCGGGGGCAAAAATGGCGGGGATTGCCATGGGCTGCTCAATGCCAGTGCCCTGGCTTGCTGAGATCAGTCCGTCACGGACACCGATAGCGAACTCAGCTGCAGTGTAACCATTATTGATGTAGTTGTTCGAAATCGTCGGGTCACCCAAATCCATACGCACGAAAATGGGTGACTCGGTAATGTGATTGGCTAGCACATAACTGGGGACGTCACATCGCCACGGCGCTTCTGTTTGCAGTTCGACACACGACTCATCTCTTAGCGGATCGTGATTTTCGTTTCGATCCGACCATGCCGACTCAATGGCTGCCGCCACCGTATCTCTTCGGTCATCATCGGGCAGGAACGGGATGTCAGGTGTGAAGTTTCCGTCGCATATTAGTTGCGTCGTGTGTCCTAACCCTTTGGCTCTGGTTGCCAGTCGGTCTCCTTGCTTGGAGACCGCGCCACAACCCGCAGATGTGCCGCTAATGGTGAATAGCCCCGCGCCTCCTAAGGGCGGTAGCGAGACAGTTCCGTCGTCAGAAACCGCACCAATTTCGAGGCTATCCATGGCAGCGTTCAGAATATTGGCCCCTTGAAAGTGAATTCTGAATTCCGGTGTTGTGTCGGTGGCTGGAACGATCACATCCGAGCGTTGCCCAGCAAAATTGTCGGAGCTGCAGTAGTGCAGAAATACTTTATTTGCGTCCGGCCTTAGGTTTGCCGCGTCCTGACTAAAAATACCCTCGAACTCTGAGCCATTTGGCGCACTGCTACTGGTCATTCGGTCATCGCCACCGGAGCACCAACGAGCGGCACAGTCCTCTCCTATACAACCGCCACCACCCTGAAAATTGATCGACCAATTTTGCTCCCCAGCAACAGTTGCTGCACGCTGTATGAACATGACTGCCTGGCTACCGTCGTTGCAGATCGCGTTTTCACCAGAGAGGGTGACCCGCTTAAATGAGGTACCAGTGACCACCGATGACTCGGGGGTATCGACGCAATCGAGCGCCTCAGAAAACAGGGGCGTCTCGGACGGAGCCGGTGGCGTTGGTGTCACGATGGGTGGCGGGGTTTGTTCGGGGCTGCCGCCTCCGCCACAAGCTGAGAGAGATAAGGCGATAACTATGAGCACTGAACGCATGGTAGAAAAATTCCTTCGTTATCAGTAATGGATGGGTCTCTATACGGAGTGTTTTAGGATATCCGTCGGTCCCGCTAACTAGGCCATATTGCAATCTGCTATCTGTCAGTCGAGAAGGACTGTTCGGGATCACCCTCTTTCTACAAGACCTACGGTGACTCTGGCGTGTTGTTGCAATCGAGTGCACCAGTAAAAAAACGAGCGTCTTGGGTGCTGCCGTCTCTTTAGAACGAACGCGGTCTCCACCTCAGGCTTAGTTTGGCCAATAAACAACTTCGTCGCCGGGAACGATTTTGTCAGCCAGCGTCTTGTCAATCGCGATGGGTCCCTCGGTCGTGTAAGGATAGAGCGGCCCTCGAGAGCCCGCCGCATGCTCATCTAGCAGAGCCTGGAGTTCGGCTAGCTTGTCCGGTCTTACTTCAGCCAGGTTGAGTTGCTCTGTGGGGTCACTTTCAAGATCATAAAGCCACTTCTTGTTTTGGCGGCCTTCTACCTGGAGTTTCCAATCGCCAGCGCGAACAACTCTCAGGTAGCCGCTTTGCCAGAATAGGGCATCATTTACGCGTTCAATCGTGCCTGTTCCGGTTGCAAGGGGCAGAAGGTTCAGCCCGTCAATCTCCACACCTTGCGGTAATGCTGCTCCCGCAGCAGCAGCCATTGTTGGCATCAGATCAATATGCGCGACAGGCGCATCAACTTTTGTACCCGCAACGATTTTGGCTGGCCACTTCATGAAGATTGGTGCGCGTATGCCACCTTCAAACATTGTGACTTTCCATCCGCGGTAGGGTGCATTCACCTCTGGGAGTCCAAGGTATCCTGCACCGCCATTATCACTTGAAAATATGATGATGGTGTTTTCCGCAAGACCTTCTTGTTTTAACTTTTCCTCGATACGGCGGACACTTCTATCTAGAGAGCGAACCATGGCCGCGTAAACACGCAGTCGATGAGGTTTGATTTCCCCCACTGCTGCAAAGTCTTCCTTTGTTGCTTGAAGTGGTGTGTGCACGCCCCAATGCGCTAAATACAGGAAGAAGGGCCGGTTCTTGTTGGCTTCGATCACCTTAAGAGATTCGTCTGTCCAGTAATCCGTCACATACCCACCTGGTTCAAAGGGCGCGCCGCCATTGAAGGTCGACGAGAATCTGCCGCGTGCCCAAAGAAACCTATCGATCGGATCAAAATCAAGCTTGGCGTTCACAACATTGGGATCATTCTCTTCCAGAAATAGTGGTCCGTTCATCGTAAGAGTTTCATCAAAACCCTGATCATTAGGCCCCATACCTGCAGATCTGCCCATATGCCACTTGCCAATGTGAACAGTGTGATAGCCCCTTTCCTTCAGGACTTCAGCAACGGTGACTTCCTCGGTTGGTAGCCCTTTATCGAGATAGTCTGGCTGTTGCTCGTCAGTTTCCCGGTCGTAGTACGCAGGCGGCAAGCCAGTGTCCATTTCATTGCCAATCATAGTGACTAGGCGCCCCATACCTCGTGGCACCGGGGTAAATTCGTAGCCGGTTCGAGTCGGGTACCGTCCTGTCATGATCATGGCGCGTGAAGGTGCACAGGTAGCATTACCGGCATAGGCCTGGGTGAACAACGCCCCTTCATGCGCGATAGCGTCAATGCTTGGTGTCGTCACAGCGCCACCAGCGACTCCGCCACCGAAAGTAGAGATATCATTGATGCCAAGATCGTCTGCCAATATGAAGATAATGTTGGGTGGCCGTTCGCTTGCGGGTATTTCGGCAGTTTCGGGGCCAGTCTCCCAGCTGATGTTTATAGTTGGAGCGTTCTCGGGTCGGTCTTGAGTTGTCACAACATAAAGAAGGATGTCGGTCCTATACTCATAAGCCAGAACCCCTATCCCGAGTCCTGTAACAATAAGGCTGACGATGACTTTCTTGATCATGATTATCCTTCCTAGAGAAGCGAGATTTGGGAGTAGGGACCGAACATCTTTGCCAGTCTGTCCAGTGCCTCATTAAGTACATTTGTTCACATTTGGTCAGCCGCCGCTTTCGCTAACCGAGCAATATAGTGCTGTAGCCATTGACCAACACTAAGCGGCGACATGACAACAAGGGTGGCAACAAAGGTTCTTTTATGCATAGGTATTAGCTCAACGCGTCAGACAATGCACGCACCTGCATTTTGTCGGCGGCCAGTGTTGGGTTGTTCGGCAGGTGCTCAGATACGCGTTTCAACCAATCTTTGAGGGGCGGGTATGCCGCTGCGCTCAGTTGCTCTTCTAAGCCAAACAAATAGCTAAAAATGAGTTGTGGGAAAACAGCAAAATCAAGCATGGTGGGCTGCTCCAGGCCACCCAGAAAAGGGCCATCGTCAATATGCTCGATAAGTTCCAAAAAGAGACGTGCTCGCATATCGTCAATACTCTCAGTGAGATCAATGTGCCTTGACATATCCTGTATAAACCGCGCTCTTCGAAGCCCCACTGGCCAAATGAGGCGAACAGGCAAAGGGAGCGGCGTGTCCGCGTTAACAATTGCGGCAAGACGCCAAGCCCTTCGAACAAATTCCAGATTGAGACTCCCGTCGATCGCGGGTCTGAAAAGACTGATTAGGTATTGGTTGCTAATCCAACGGTCAATGTGATCAATTTTCTGTCGGTGCGCCTCTGGATAAAGCGGTTTTTCCGGAAAGAGTTCATCGAGCCACTGTGCGTGATCGGAGGATTCACGCCGCCACTTGCCGTTGATTTCCAGCACGGGCACCTGCGTGCCATTGGTGTGCCCGATGGTGGCTTTGACTTTGAGGGGGTTTACCGGAATATGGGTAAAATCGATTCCCTTGTAGTAGAGGAAGCAACCGGTTTTTCGTACGTAAGGACTGGTTGCGTAACCATATAATTTTACGTTCGCCATTTATTGCTCCTCCGAGTGTTCCTGTCGAGTGAAAGGCTCATCAGCATTCCGTGAGAGTGGAGAACACCTCCCAGACCCTCTGCCTTATCAGACATCACCACGAAATCCAGAGGTTATCCATTCCACGTTTGGCCTCACTAAATGGATACATTACCGAGAAGGCCCCGGCTTGTTGGTGATCAGTGTCAGGGGCTGCGATTGAATAATTATTGGCATATCCGTCGGATAGTTGCGCGATAGCGAGGTGGGCGTCTTGGAATAATAAATGCCTGTCGGTTTCATCTGCTGCGGCCCCAGACGTAGTGCTGACTAAAAGGCTCAATAAATTTTTCACTAGTCACTCCCTATCTTTAGCGGCAAATTCCCCCGAGAATCGCCGGTTATTCCTGTGTTAAAAACAGGCCGACCTTGCGGCCGGCCAAGACAGACGCTTAAGGAATCAGAAACGGTAGGAGCCTCTCAGAGCCCAAGTTGTAGGGGCGCTCAGATTGCAGCGCATTACCGAAGTGTTGTTGACAGGATTGACAGCACCAATGGGTGCACCGAAGGCCTGATCAAAGATGGTCTGACAGAAGTCTTCATCGGTAAGATTATTGCCAAATAGCGAGACCTCCCACTTTCCGGAAGCAGAGCGCAACCCCAAGCGCGCGTTGACAATGGAGTATGCGTCCTGCATTGCCTGGGGGTCGTTATTGGAAGAAGTCCCAACGTTTTGTTCATCGCGCCAACTCCAGCTAGCGCCCACAAACCATTTCAAACCGTTGGCGAGGGGTTGCGTCCAGTCCGCGGTCAAGGATGTCTGCCATTCTGGCGAAAAGGTACGCGGCTCGCCGGTGAGATCCTGAGGCGGACCACCGGGTAGCCCGGGGGCGGTCTCGAACGACAGGTACTCCGAGTCCAGATAACCCATCCCCGCCACAATACGTAGAGGCTCTATCGGGGCCCAGTTGATATCAGCTTCCATTCCTTGCTGACGCACTTCGCCGGCATTGAGTACGACAAAGCTAAGGCCATCAAAAGCGCGGTCCTGAAAGTTATCGATGTCCATGCGATAAAGCGTGGCATTCGCCGTAACAGTGCCGTCTAACAACGTACTTTTCACACCGAGTTCGTAGTTTGTGGTCTCTTCAGGCGAGAAGATCCGCCGATCCCCGAGGGGAACATTGCCACCGCTCTGCGAGTTGAATCCACCCGATTTATATCCTGTAGAGGCAGTGGCAAACAGCATCAGGTTTTTGCTGACGTCCCAGCTGACGTTGGTAAACCAGGTGGTCTTCGAACCATTCCGCTCCATTCCCACCGCGTTTTCGTTCGCGGCAAATGAAGCAGAGGCTGGATTGTTGACCACTGCCACATAATCCCCATCCTTTTCGTCATCAGTCCAGCGCAAACCCAGGGTTGTGCTCCAAGCATCACTGACGTTCCAGGTGGCCTGCCCGAATACGGCGAGACTCTCCAACTCCTGAGTAAACGCATTGGTTGTCGCTCCCTCCTGGGGGCCCGCCAGGCAAAAAGCGCCGATTGCCGGACCCGCTATAGCAGCCATCGTCGGTACGCAAAACGCTTCACCGGCGTCTCTAACCAAGTTGATGTCGTACTCTTCCTCGTAGTAGTACACGCCCGCGAGCCAGTCTACGGACTCACCACCCGCTGATGTTAGCTGCAATTCCTGCGATAGCGTCTCGTTGTCATAATCGGTTGTACCAGGCACCAGTTCACGGGCAACGTTCACGTCCCCGTCTGTGTAAGTGGCCTCCCAACTGCGCGCAGCTGTTATTGATCGGAGCCGCGTTCCATTAGCGAATTCGTAATTCAGGTCAAAGGACACACCAGACTGTTCGTCTTCATGATCGTCATTCACGATCTGGTTAACTCTCCAGTCGTAGGAATCGTTGGTCACAGGCGAAGCCCCATAGAGTTCGATGTTCCTCGCCTCGAATATCGGATTACTGGTGGCGTTCAATACCTCAGAGCCAATGCCCTCAGCGTTGATCTTCGCGTGGTCAGCTGTGACCAAAATCGACAATTGATCGTTAATCTCAAACTGGAGTTTACCGCGTACTACCTGGTCATCCCTGGCACCATACTCTTCTCCTGTCAGGAGATTGTCGCCATAGCCGTCGCGATCGGCACGCATAAACGCAATTCGTCCGGCGATGCTGTCACTTAGCGCGGCATTAAAGAATCCGCCGATTTCAGAGAGGTTATAGGCGCCGTATCCCAGCTCAATCGATCCCTCGGTTTCCTGTGAGGGATTTCGCGTAGTGATATTCATTGCTCCCGCAACGGTATTCCTGCCAAACAGGGTGCCCTGGGGGCCGCGAAGCACTTCGAAGGAATTGATGTCTTTTAGCAGTCCTATTGTGGAGCCAGGACGGGGATAGTAGACGCCATCTATAAACACACCAACACTGGGTTCAATCGCGTTATTACCGGCCGCACCAATGCCGCGTATCTGAATGCGGCTGTTGGAGGGCTGTGTCGACCCCGCGATGCTAAAGTTAGGGGTTACATAGGCTACTTGAGAAACTCTTTGGATACCGTTTTCTTCCAGGAAGTCGCCGCCGAATGCGGTAATAGATATAGGCACCTCCTGAATGTTCTCAGCGCGCTTCTGGGCCGTGACGATGACTTCTTCCAGAAGGCCCTGGGCGATGGCATTTGCTCCAAAGGTCGCCAGAGCGATGGTTGATATTAGCGGCGTTATTCTTATCATTTGCGGGTGCTCCAGTATTTGAATTTACTGCGTTGCTAGGCGACAGCTGAATTCGCGGTTGCTAATTCAAGTGGATTGACAATCATAAAATCGGGTACCAACAGAGGGTTGTTCGGCATGAACTGGAACACTCTCTCCAGCCAAGCCCTGAATTCGGGTACTTGCGCGATGAACAGCTCATCTTCAAGACCCACCATGTAAGCGAATACGAGCTGGGGGAAGATGGCGAAATCCAGTAGCGAAGGCTCTGCTCTTTCCCCAAAAAATGGCCCTCCTCCTAAGTGCTGGATCAGCTCTAAACCTACGCGATCTCGCATTTCGGCGGCGGTTTCAGTAGTGTCTGCACAGCGAAGCATATGCTTTATAAAGGGTGCGCTCTGGAGTAGCTGAGGCCATGCGTTGCGCACTTCTTCCGGCAGCGGCGTCTGACTGCTTACAATATTTGCAAGGCGCCATGCCATAACGCGCAACCTGGTGTTCATCGGAGCCTCATAGACAGATTTAAAGCCACTTACGATGAGGCTCTCGGATATCCACTTGTCAACCGCCAGTATTTCTTTGCGCGACTCAGTGGTCCGACCTAAAAGGGGGCGATCCGGGAATAGCTCATCCAACCAGAGTGCCAGCGGCGTGGAATCTAGCCGCCATTCTTCACCGATCTGCAATACCGGCACCTGAGTCTGGCCGGTAAAACGAATCTGGGTGTTTTCAACTGGATTTACAGGTACGAATTCAAATGACAGCTGTTTGTAATAAAGACAACAGGCCACTTTGCGGACGTAGGGACTAGTCGAATAACCGTAGAGTTTTATGTCAGTCACGAGAGACGTTTCTCTGAGTCGGTGGAATTATTTTTTATCGTTCAGAGCCATCAGTCTCACTTCTCCAAATCCAAAAAAATAGGATCCTTTCGTCAGAATTTTTGTCTTTTTGTGCGACAGGAACTGGATCCCATGCGTTGCGGCCGGGTTTGTCATAACATCGGCGGAATGGACGCTCTGACCCACATTCTCAAGACGATCCAATTCTCAGCAAAGACTTATCTATGCTGTGGCTCGGGTTCCAATTGGAAGATGCAGTTCTTATATCGACGGGAGGGCATCTTTCACATCGTTCTGGAAGGACATTGCTACCTTCGCGCGAGTGGTCAAGAGGGTTTGATTAAGCTTCAAGCTGGGGACTGTGTGGCGTTTCCTACTGGTGGCGAGCACTGGATTAGCGATGCACCACAGGGGCAAAGCTTAATCGCAGATAACGTGGTACGTGTCGCCGAAGATGAAGATGTTTTGCTGTTGAAACATGGATACGTCACCGCTTTTCAGTCAGAGGTCCCGCTCTGCCGAAGCGGTGAGGAGCAGCGGGATTCTGCTTTAAGCTCCCCAGTTACCCCCAAAACTGTCACGACCCTCTTATGCGGAACGCTTTCTTATGATGCTAGCCTTGATCATCCCTTTCTGAAGAGCTTGCCCTGCTTTATCCAGGTGAGCCCTGAAAACAGTGCTGAGAGACTCGCCCTGACAACGGCGACTAAGCTATTGACCTTAGAAGCTGCCGCTAGCTATCCCGGTAAGGCGTTAATGATCGATTCTGTTGCTGCCGTGCTTGTCATTCGATTCCTGCGACAGTATATGAAGAGCCTGAAACGACCCACCGGTTATTTGTCAGCCCTGGCTGACCCAAACCTCGGAGTGGCACTTAATTTGATTCACTCCGAAAAAAATCAAAGATTGACGATTGGAGCCCTGGCTGATGCGGCCGCGATGAGTCGAACAAAATTCACGAGAAAGTTTGCGCGTCTTGTCGGCGTCACTCCTAAAATGTATCTAACTAATACTCGACTGCTGACAGCACGGGGAAAACTCATGTCCAGCACAGAGAGCATCCTGAGGATCGCGGAAAGTGCGGGATACGCTTCAGAGGCGGCTTTTGGCAAGGCATTTAAGAAACACTTTCACAGGACTCCTGGAGACTATCGTCGGCAAACGTCAGGGTGATATGCTCCGCTAGGTTCTCGAGACTCTCCGTCAAAGAGATTTGTACCGCGTGTCTGTCTCAATGCGTGGGCGGTAGCTCACCTGACAGAACTCAGCGAGCAACCTTTTCAGCCGCTGCTCCTATACAGTTCCTGACAAGAAAATATAACTGGACGGGCATTTGCAAAAAGGTTTTAGGATATCCGTCGGTCCTGCTAACTAGGCCATATTGCAATCTGCTATCTGTCAGCCGGGAAGGACTGTTCGGGATCACCCTCTTTCCACACTGGATATTTCGCCATAACGGTGGTGAACAAGTTACTTGTCAACAAGGCGTCGAGCCACTTGCGGGTCATGGAGTAGGGAGCTTGCCGCCACCAGATGGGGTCGACAGCGGCAAACTGTCTGATAAAGGGCATCACAGCAACATCCACCGCGGACAGCGAGTCGCCCCTTAAGTAGCAATGATTAGTCAGTAGTTGCTCAAGCTGATCGAGAAAAAGCTCACCTTGCTCGCGGTACCACTGCTCGCTGTGTTCAGGGAACCTCACCGCGTACTTATAGCGATCAAGCCAATGCTTAAACGTATTATCACAGCTGTCGATGAGCGGATCTTGTAGACCCTCACCGCTCAACCAATGATCCGAATCGTGCTGATCAAGGGCCCACACCATCACATCGAGACTTTCGTCGATAACACGTCCATTGGTGTCAATGAGAACAGGTACAGTGCCCTTTGACGAGGCTTCCAGCATAGATGCGGGCTTATCTTTGAGGACCACTTCGCGCAACCCAACGTCGATACCGGCATAAGCAATAGCCATTCGCGCTCGCATCGCGTAGGGGCAGCGTCGGAATGAGTACAGTGTTGGCACGGTCGTCATGCCTCGATTGTAGGACCCGCACACTAATGATCAAAATAAAATGAATAATGGCGTACACCAGTCGCATCATTATTGGGCTTAGGGCATTATGCGTGGCCCAATTTGGAGGTCGACATGTCATCTAGCTTTCATCCGCCTGTTCGCACACTCATGGGTCCCGGTCCCTCGGACGTATCGCCAAGGGTCCTTGCCGCTTCTGCGCGCCCTACCATTGGTCACCTTGATCCCTTGTTCGTCGGTCTGATGGATGATGTGAAGCGACTCCTGCAGTACGCCTTCCAAACGAGTAATGAGCTGACGATACCGCTATCGGCCCCAGGGTCGGCGGGTATGGAGGCTGCGTTTGTCAATTTGCTCGAGTGCGGCGACAAAGTCATTGTTTGCCAGAACGGTGTCTTTGGCGGACGTATGAAGGAAAACGTCGAACGTTGCGGGGCGACTGCTGTCATGGTCATGGATCGTTGGGGCGATCCGGTTGACCCCGAGAAGCTGGAAGCCGCCATTAAAGAGCACCCTGATGCTAAAGTCGTTGCGTTTGTCCATGCCGAGACATCCACGGGTGTTCGAAGCGATGCTGAAACACTGTGCCGACTCGCAAAAGACGCGGGCATGTTGGTGATTGTCGATGCTGTGACGTCGCTCGCAGGCATCGAGCTAAAAGCTGACGATTGGGGAGCGGATGTTATCTACTCCGGGACTCAAAAGTGTCTCTCTGGACTGCCAGGTATCTCGCCCATCACCTTTAGTGATACAGCTGTGGAAGCCATTCGTGCACGAACTCAAAAGGTCCAAAGCTGGTTCCTGGATATGAATCTCATCATGGGCTACTGGGGCGAGGGCGCGACGCGTTCTTACCATCACACGGCGCCGGTTAATGCTGTTTACGCCATCCATGAAGCACTGCTCATGCTTGAAGAGGAAGGGCTTGAGGCAAGTGTGGCGCGTCACAAGGTCAATCACCTAAAGCTAGCGGCAGGATTGTCTGAGTTAGGACTTGAATTGGCTGTTGCTGAAGAGTGGCGGTTACCACAGCTGAACTCAGTCTTTATTCCCGAGGGCATGGATGATGCGACTGTGCGAGGCCGTCTCCTAAACGAGTTCGACCTTGAGGTGGGTGCAGGCCTCGGCGAGCTTGCGGGAAAGCAGTGGCGTATTGGCTTGATGGGCTCCAGCAGTAATGATGTGAACATCAACCGATGTCTCAGGGCATTTGAAGCGGTGCTTCGCTAATAATCTTTGATAAAGCGGTCTCGCTCGCTTCGACAGATTCGGACTCACGACTGCCTTAGTTGACCTGCCGATCTCGACCTTCCCAGAACGGTTTTCTGAGTTCCGTTTTGAGCACTTTACCGGCGCCCGATAGCGGCATGGGTTCTGCTCGAAAGGTAAACCCTTTGGGAATCTTATAGCCCGCAATACTGGTTCTGCAGTGGGTGACTAGCTCTTCTTCGCTCGCGGTCTGGTTCGGGTGCAAAATAACAATGGCGTGCACAGCTTCACCCCATTCATCGTGCGGTATGCCAATAACCGAGACATCTTGGACAGCCGCGTGGCTAATGAGGGCGTTTTCAACTTCGGTCGTGAAAACGTTCTCTCCGCCCGTGACGACCATGTCCTTCAGTCTATCAACAATGTACAGGTACCCTTCGTCGTCAAAGATGCCTGCATCACCCGTATACACCCAACCGTTCTGAAGTGCTTTTGCCGTTTCCTCCGGCTTATTCCAGTAGCCCAGCATTGTGTGTGGGCCACGCACTACGACCTCGCCAGACACACCGGTGATACAGTCATTGCCATCATCGTCAAGCACCCGAATATCATTGATGGGCGTTGGCCGACCCGCTGACTTCAGAATCTGGCCGCCGCGACGGTGATCCTCCGGCGATAACATCGTGGCTACGGGCGCTAGCTCGGTTTGTCCGTAGGCCTGCACCATTCCAATATGTGGCCACAACTCCATGCAGCGTTGAAGTGTGGCTGCGGGCATCGGCGATGCGCCGTAAATTATTTTCTCCATGCTCGAAAAATCAGCCGTAGCAATATCGGCGTGATCTAGGAGCATTTTGATCATGGCGGGAACCAGTAGAGCGTGCGTTATCTTTTGTTCCGCCACCGTCGCCATTACAGCTACTGGATCGAAGCCCTGCAGAACAACGTTTTGTGCAGCAGAGAGCGTCGCGCCCATGCCGCCGGCAAAGTCGGCCATATGAAACATTGGCGCAACGTGGAGGTATCGGCTCTCCCGTGTCATACCGAACATGGGTAGCGAGCCCATCCCGCTGGCCCATATTGCCGAGTGAGACTGCATCACACCCTTGGGGAATCCGGTCGTACCTCCCGTGTAAAAAATACCCGCCATTTCATTTCCACCTCGTGTCGATGGCGCGCAGGGTGATTGATCATTAATGATTACCTCGGCATCGATTGCCCAGTCTGGGCAGGTACTCTCACCAATGTAGATGCAGTGCTCTAAGCAGGTGAGCGCCGAATGCAGTTCCTCCACCTGAGCTGAAAACGCATCATCAAACAACACGGCACGGGTACCGGAGTCGCCAATAGCGTAGTTGTTCTCTGGAACAGCCCAGCGGGTATTCAAGGGAACGACACAAAAGCCGGCCCACGGCACAGCAAATAGAGCTTCGTAGTACGTGGCGCAGTTAAGGCTCAGAATTCCCACGCGATCACCTTCCGAGAGCCCAAGATGTTGAAGGCCACTGGCCAAGGAGGCCACCCGTTGCTCCGTATCAGCCCAGGTAACGTCAGTACCTTTGTAGGTGGTGGCTGTGCCAGTTGGATTCAAACGCGCTGCGCGCTCGATCAGGGATGGGAGGGCGATCATTATTTCAGAGCTCCTGGTGCCTGTTTATTGTTGTGTGAGACCAAAACTAGACAGATGACAGGCGAAGGTCAATGACATCGCTCAATCGCAGGGGACGACTGCATGAGTTACGGGATCAATCCCGATACGGGTATCACTTCCAGGCAAAGCGAGGTTGATCGTAATGAAGCACGCGTGTGTTTTTGCCCAGGATAACGACCTCACGGAACTGGTAGAGAAATGCCGCCGTGGGCGCGTAGATCTGGTCGACACTCAATCTCATCGACAGTACTTTTCGATCGCTTTCCGGGATCTCCTCAAACTGCGGAGCGGACGGACTCGTTAACTCTTTGAAACTGACAGTATGAATCGACGCTACTTCATCCGGATTTGGCTTTAAATGATCTGACTCTTCACCTGACCACAGCACAACGGGCGTAATGCGATAACCTGAGCGTGTAATGTAGTCATCCAACCGACCCATGATCGCGTTGCAGGGAAGCGACAGGTTTATCTCCTCCTGCAGCTCTCGTAAAGCGGCGTCTTCTGCTGACTCTCCGGCATCCAGTCGACCACCCGGTAAGGCCCACTGCCCGCTGTGGGCGCGTAATTTGCGGGACCTACGGGTGAGCAGGATGGTGGGGCTACCGTGGTGTGCCGCAATAACGATAGCGACAGCGGCGGGTCGAAGCGCTCCAATCGGCTGCTCTCTATGATGGAAGAACGCTACATTTTGAGTCGCTAACTTGCGAAGCGCCTCGTCGCACCCATATGAAGTTTCAAACTGCATATTCATTACCGTGGAGACCTCACTTCTGCGGGTTAGCTGACAATTTGATGATGGTCCTTTGCGGCTTTTCGTAGAAAGATTGGAGGTAGATTTGTCAGTGAAGCCATCACCTTATCTCTCAGTCTTTTTCTTGAAAAGTTAAGCAGTAAATAGCCTACTCTATATATGAAAAATTATATTTGTTTTGGGTTAGACACTTTTATTCGACGACGCTCGATGCCGATGCGCTTGAGCTCTTTATTGCTGAGCGTAATCGTTTTTATAGCTCTCTCACGCGGCGTCGCAGCAAACGTTGAGGCGGGGTGTCAGCGCGCAGATCTCTTACTCCATAGCGGGATCATTTATACGGCTGACGCAGGCAATTCTAAACATCAGGCCGTAGTCATTAATGACGGAAGATTCGTATTTGTCGGCAGTGATGAGCTGGCTGAAGAGCTCTGGTGTGATGCTGAACGCGTTATTGACCTCAAGGGGGCTGCGGTTTTCCCCGGATTCACTGATAGCCACCAGCATCTCGAGGGTGTAGGGAGGCGCACTAAAACACTGAGCCTCTTTGGCATCGACCGCTTGGACAAAACGGTTGCTGCGATAGAGCAATGGGCGGCTGACATACCGCCCGGTGGCTGGGTTTTGGGGCGCGGTTGGATCGAGCGCGAGTGGCAGGGTGAGCGGCGATTTCTAACCCGCTGGGATGTCGATCGGTTTACCGAGAGCAAGCCGCTGTTCATGCCCCGGGCAGACGGTGTTTCCGCTTTGGTAAATACCAAGGCGCTTAACATGGCTGGCGTTAGCAGGGACACACCAGATCCCGAAGGGGGGCGCTTTGAACGCGACAGTAGAGGTGAGCTTACCGGTTATGTCTTGGGTAAGGCGATGGATCCCTTCAGAGCTATACTGCCGCCTGAGACCGATGCCTACATTACTGACAATCTTTTGCGTGGTATGAGGGAGAACGCCGCCCGTGGTTGGACTTCAACTCACGATGCCGGCATGTCATGGCGGCAATTGCGGCTGCTTCAGGACCTGCGAGCTCGTGGGATGATGACGCATCGAGTTTATGTCGCTATTCCTATAGCGGACGCCGCTCCGCTATTCGAGCGAGGGCCCGAGCAATCCGATGATGGCTGGATCGATCTGCGAGGTATCAAAGTGTTTATCGATGGCACGTTGGGCTCGAGAGGCGCAGCCCTGCTCGAGCCGTACGCAGATGCGAATCATCGCGGATTCATGAACCGAACCACCAAAGAAGCGCTGATGCCAGTGCTGAAGCAGGCCCTCCGTGAAGGCGTACAGATTATGACGCATGTGATCGGTGACAGAGCGCTTCGAGAAACCTTGGACTGGTATCTCGAAGCACAGGCTTCCGTTCCCAAGTCAGAGTGGAAACATACGACGCTTCGATGGCGCCTCGAGCATGCTCAAATTATTCCGCCCACTGATCAGCAACGCATTAAGGACATGTCGGTCATTCTTTCAATGCAGCCGAGCCACGCTATTGGGGATCTCAATTTTGCGGGCGATCGATTGGGTAAGGAGCGGCTGAGCTTTGCCTACCCTTGGCGTCCACTAATCGATCAGGGAATCCCTATTATTGCGGGGTCTGATGCGCCAGTCGAAGCGGGGGACCCTAGAATTGAGTTCTATGCTGCCATCACGAGAGCTCGACTGGATGGTTCATCCGGTGCTGGTTGGCACCCGGAGTATGCCGTTGATCGACTGGACGCGTTACGAATGCTGACGACCTGGCCGGCTTTTGCTTCGTTCCAGGAAGCCGAGCGCGGTTCGATAGAGGCAGGAAAGCAGGCTGATCTCTCAATTTTTGATACGGATTTCATGACTGCTGATCCCTCCGACATCCTCGCGGCAAAAACTGTGATGACCATTGTTGATGGACGTGTCGTTTATCAGGCAGGAGATATCACCGAGTAGCTGGGAGTATCATCAAAGGAGTGAAGTGGTGGGCCCAGTAGGACTTGAACCTACGACCAATCGATTATGAGTCGACTGCTCTAACCAACTGAGCTATGGGCCCTAAAAACGCAAGCGATTTGCGGGCGCCGAGTGTACCACGGCGAAAACTTAAAAAGTGGGGGGCGGACGTTACTTGCACTCCACTTTCTCTCAATTTCCCTTTCGTATCGATGCCACAAAATGATAGCGTTCGCCGCAGTGTTTTTGAGCAACTTATAAGCAGGTAATAATGAAACGGTTCGGG
>DPGN01000067.1:22319-22939 GCA_003523185.1 Halieaceae bacterium | reverse complement strand
GAGCGACAGATAAAGCAAGTTACCCTCGGAATGTCATTTGATCAGTTTCAAAGCCTATTTCCGCAGCGTATTTCCCGTGGAGCCAATAAAGGCGACTTCGGAACATTGATCGCCTATGAGGTGGCCTACGCCTACTACTCTTTTGCGGCAACGGGAGCGGAGCGGCGTAATGACTTCACTGGTACCGAGCGGGTCGTTACCTGGTTCTTCTTTCTGAACGACCGATTGATAAAGGTCGGCGAAGAGGATTCATGGCCCTCAGAGGCTGATCTGAAAGCGTCGCGCTGAAGCCTTTACCCTGCCGCTTCAGCTCTAATAAGAGCAGCTATTCTCTCTATCGAACTTTCCTATCCACCCTTTCTAGCCGTCATCCAGGCTGAAGCGGCTTTTTGCTGTGCCATCGTTGCGGAGAAAACAGTGAGCGTCGGGTCGGTAGCGCCCGTTCGACCGATATTGGCTATCTGCTCGTAGAACCAAAACTGCGTCGCAAACGAATTGATGGTCCGTACTGCATTGAACCTCGTCAGCCACATGAGCCAGCTGGGAAGTAAGGAGAGATTGTCTTCGTAGCGAGCGAGCTCGTCTTCTCCGTTTAACAATCGGTTCGGGCCGTCCGCATC
>DPGN01000067.1:14600-22134 GCA_003523185.1 Halieaceae bacterium | reverse complement strand
GCCTTCGCAAAATCAACAAAATAGGCCTCTCGTGACAGTGTGCTTCTGGCAAGTGACTGCTCTTCGATTGGCTCGACACCATCCAGATTGAGCAATCGAGGCTGCTCGTAGGTACCACCGGAAATTTCCAGTAAATCAACGCCCGCATCCGCTAGCCACTTGGCTATCATCAAGGAGTCATCAAAATCAAAACCACCTTTCTGGAAGTCTGCGCTATTAAGTTTTACTGAAATGGGAAAGTCGGTCCCGAGTGCCTCGCGTGCTTGAGTGACGATGGCAATGAGCGCTCGAGCGCGATTTTCCAATGTGCCGCCCCACTCATCTTCACGCTGATTCGTTAGCGGGCTTAAGAACTGAGAGAGCAGGTAGCCGTGTGCCGAGTGAAACTGCACACCGGTAAAACCTGCTTCTTTGCAAGTAACCGCGCAGCGTACGAAGCGCTCAACAATCGATTCGATCTCTTCCGCGGTCAGCGCGACGGGCTCTCCAAACTGACTCTGCGGCAAACGCAATCGCACAGCAGAGGGGGCCTTAGGTGCTGGATTGACGATTTTCTGTGTTTGCCTGCCAGCATGGCTTATTTGAGCCCACAAGTGATTGCCGTTACGTGTGCCTGCGACTGCCATTCTCTGCAGTGCCGCGAACGCATCATCAGATAGTGCGCTGTCGACAATCACATTCCCTGGTCGTTCGAGGTGATCACCATCGACCTGAATATTGCCTGAGAGCAGGATGCCAGAGCCGCCATCACTCCAAATACCGTAGAGACGCTCTAATTCTGCTGATGCGGTCCCATCGGGATGCGCCAGACCCTCCGTCATGGCGGCTTTGCACATACGATTAGGTACGACCGCGCCACAGGGTAGTGCTAGGGGCTGGTTAAGCATGGGCTTACTCCGAGTTTATTTATTTTTCTGCGTCAAGCAGTACGTGGCAGCGCTGGTCATGTAATAGCTCCGCCGACCCAGTATCATAAACGAAGTCTTGCCGATATTTGTCCATAAACTCGTTGTCCTGCATCCGGAGGCGCTTGCGCTGCAACGCACTTAAGAACCGGCGCACGTCATCGTGAGATTTTAAAATTAGGGGTGGCACCTCAGCCGTATTGCCATCGGCGCTTTTGGCAACCATGGTGAAGTAACAGGTATTAGTGTGCTTACTGATTCCTGCTTGCAGGTTTTCCGCCACCACTTTGATACCTACCACGAGCGACTTGCGGCCTACATAGTTGACGGATCCCATGAGCTTGATGACCTCTCCAACCTCGACAGGCTGAAGGAATTCCACGTTATCCACCGATACCGTCACGCAATAGTTGCCCGCATGCTTACTGGCACAGACGTAAGCTACTTTGTCCATCAAGGACATCAGTGTGCCACCGTGGACCTTGCCGCCAAAGTTGGCGTAGCTGGGCACCATCAGTTCGATAATGGTGCTCTGAGAGTAGGCAACTGTGTGTCCTTCCACGATGGACTCCTGAACAGGTAGGAGCTGTTGTTACAGGGTCGTGGGAGGGATGGATCAGCGTTCGTCTTCTTGAGCGTTAATGCCGTAGGGCTCGGCAAGTTTCCAAACGTGCTCAGGGATCATGGTGCGCAAGCGCTTCGGTGCTGCACGTCGCAAATGTAGGATCGATTCCGCGGCCTTCATCTCAAGTCGGGTCCTCGCGAATTCAAGACCTTTCGGGCCGGTGAGAGGCATGATTTTCCCCACAATGGGCCGCAGCCACTGAGGCATCTTTCGCAGAGGCAAGCCGCCTGTCGCTCTTCGCGTATTCTCTATGAAGCCCTTGACGGCCGAGTACCGTTTTCCAGACGATGTCGGTGGCGTAAGGGATAACTCTGACTGGATATGCTCCAGGGCTGCCTTCCCGCGCTGATTTCGGACGAGTAGCCACTGCTCGCCGCGTCCGCCCATGTAGCCCACAGTAATGTCTGACAGCGTGTTCACGTAATCGACACAGGTACTGCAGGTTAAGGGGAAGAAGTCATCGCGCAAGTCGGCAATAGGAAGTTGCAGGAACGGGATGCGCCGCTTTGAGCCGGTTTCATACCGGAGTTCCACGTGAAAGTCGGGCATAAATTCGAGGTAGTTAATCTGCTCGGGATTATCATCGAGCAGCGAGAGGAATTCGTGAAAATTCTCTGTCGTGGTGTTATCGGAGCAAGGTGTACCAATGACCACCAAGTGCTCGAGGGCTAGCTCCGGTTCAAGGGCTCGAAGCGCATAAATCTGACAGGGTATGCCAATGACCGCGAGCCGTTTGTGACCAGCTGCAATCGCTGGTTCCAACAGTTCCAAAAGCGGTGCATAGCCCATCCGCATGCCTCGGCACGTCGCCATGTCCTCCGCGGCAGTAATGAGTCGGGGTACGGGGCGCCATTTGTCTTCTGGGTCGGGGCCAACGCAAAGAACCGCGGTTACCTCACCCGAGGCCAACAGTGCTTCTCCAAGACGTGTTGTTATGCCCGTCCACTGCGCACCCTGGCGCGCAGGCTTCAGGGCTGCTTGATGCATCTCCTCGATGACGCCAAAAAAGGGCTCAATGTCGCCCTCGGTACCACGCAGACGGCCATGGGCCCTCTGCTCTAATCGTGGGTAGTCGGGATTTATGAACTGGCAGGCGTATCCGCAGCGACCGGGATCATCCGTTCGACTGACACCACAATCGGTGCATAGTTTTCGGTGCGGTGCCTCGTCTTGCGCCGCGATTAAATTCACCCGTCCAGCCCCAGCATGTACTCGGCCACCAGTAACCTCATCTCTTCCGAGATATGCCCTTGAGGCGGCATGTTCGGGAAGTCGGGCCGTCGGCGCACAGGCTCAGCTACATAGTCGGCGATCGCCTGTGCGTCGTCACCGTACTGTGCTTGAATCACAAGGGCGGGTGGTCCGATTAGTCGCACGTTATAGGCATGGCAGCCAGCGCAAATCCCGTTGTATATCACTTCGGCGCCGCCGGCATCGGCGGTGATGATTCTAGGATCAGCCGGTGCTTCCAACATTTTTGTGGTGAGCTGTCGTGTGGTGCCAATATCAGAGGCAGAGGCAACCGCATCGGCTGCTCGCACAGTTGGCGCATCGCAGTCTGCCCACTCCTCGAGTCCGTAAGATCGGTAGGCCTCACGTCGAGAAATGCAACTACCACGTTCCTTCTCGGTGGCACTTTGGTAAGCGAGAATGTCAGGGCCTTTGGTGCTGAACTTGCTCAGCATCAGTAGTTTCATTTCACCATCAGGGTCGTTCCCGTTATCGAACATGACGTTGTTGCGTATTTCGACCTGATCGGAGTGGGGGTCTGAATCCTTGTCGCTGGCCACCTCTGTCGCAAAGTCGCCACTCGTCACGATAATCCCGCCAGTGTTATTGCCAGTGATGATGTTGTCTTCGATAACGACTTTATCGCCAGACATCACCAAAATCCCCGTTCCCGATGGGATACCTGCCACTAGCGAACCGGGGATGGCGAAGTTGGGTGTATTGTTATTGGTGACGAAGTTACGTCGGACAATGGCGTCGTAGGAGGACTTGATGGGCAGTCCCGGCGTAATAAATACCAAGATGCCGCCGGTATTGTTTCGTGCGACATTGCCTTCGACCAATACGTGCCGGCTGTTTTCTACTTCGATGCCCGCAACGTTATCGAATACCTGATTATTTCGAACGTCGATGTAATCAGACATGCCAACGTAGATGGCAGCATCCTCGATCCCGCTCAGAATATTGTTTTCGATGAGCCCGTTGTGACCAAATTCTGGAAAGATGCCATACAGACCGGTATCAATGATCCAGTTATTACGAATCGAGAAGTTGTTACCCGACTGGCCCATGATCGCATTGCCTTTGTACTTGGTGATCTTGAACCACTCGACACTGAAGCCATTCCCCGAATACAAAATGGCATCGTTCAGTATTTTTTCACCATCGAGGTGAGGCCACTTGCCGTTTTCCACGATGCCGATGAGCGAAATGTCATCTTTATCGACATAGATAGTCTCGTGGTAAATGCCGGGGAAAACTTTGATTGTGTCACCTGCCTTTGCCTTGGCCACGGCCGCCTGAATCGATTCGCCGTCTTTCACTTCGTGAACCGCACCGATCGCCAGGCTGCTAAATGCCATGCTGAAAAGCCACAGCCCCCTAAAAATGGTTTTTCTAATCATTATTCTTACCTCGATGTCAGGTTATTCCTGTTCATTGCGCGGCCCGGAGTTAACCCAGAGGGTAGGCGCCTAGGTATTTCGGGCATAAAGCCCTCATCGGTCAGAGCGTGTAGGAAATCGACGAGCCTGTCGAGTTCTTCCTCGCGTAGGTCTGGCTCCCAAATATGCCAGTGAATCAATAAATTCTCGTCCTCAGGGACCGCATGGCCACGCCCGCCGTTATAAAAGGCAACGGTATCTCTGAGTGACTCGAAATTGCCTTGATGCATATAGGGTGCTGTTTTTGCAATGTTACGTAAGCTGGGAACCCTGAACCCTCCGCGCTGACTGGGAATACCAGAGGTTGCTCCAGCACCCGGATCAAAGGGTCGCCCCTCAGGTTCAGGTACGCCGATGATGGCGATCTCCTGATTACTAAACAGCGGCGGTGTATGACACTCACCACAGCGAGAAACGAATGATCGGAACACGTTGAGCCCTTCGAGTTCACTGGGTGATAGCGCTGTTTGAAGGCCGTGCGCGTAAAAATCGTATCGGCTGTTGAGCGAGACGAGCGACGATTCAAATGCGGTTATGGCCGTGTACACCTGATCGAGTTGTATCTCGCCCGGGCCAAAAGCGACTGTAAATAGGTCTCGGTAGATTGCGTTAGATCGCAGGTTAGCAATCAACTGGTCCGGTCGATTACCCATTTCGTTGTCAGAATAGAGTGGACCAATCAATTGCTCTTCAAGCGAGGATTTACTGCCATCCCAAAGCAGCGTGTCGAAAAAGCCAATGTTCCACAAACTGGGCGCAGAGCGGTCGAGCACAGCCTTGTTAATTCCCCTCGCCCGTCCAAGTCCGTCTGCGAAGCCATAATCGGGGTCATGGCAGCTCGAGCAGGCAATGTTTTTATCTGCTGAAAGCAGGGGATCGAAGAAAAGATAACGGCCGAGATCAATGACCTGTGGTGAGAAACCATCGCGAATCTCGGGTAGGCCGGCTCGAGGCCCCCCCACACCACTATCGTGTGGCGAACGATAATTATCGTACAAGCTATTGAGTTCGCAGCGGCGCTCTTCGCTAAGTTTGAAACCGGCGGGGCAGTGAGTGGCGAGCGAAAATGAATGGTGTTGTTCGTCTGCTGTTAGCGACTGTGGCAGCCAGACAGAAAAAGTGCAGAGCCCGAGCGCTATCGCTCTCGGGCCATTCAGCGAAAATCTACTGAGACAGCTGCGCCACATAAGCACTGACATCATCGATGAGGGATGGGTCTTTGAGCGAGCGCGATAGCCGGTTCATCTGCTTCCCGTAGCGATCATCGGCATGGAAGCCACGCCGGCCCTCACTAAAATGACGGTACTGACGTGCCAAGTAGAGAGCATCCAGCCCTAATAAATTGGGTGCACCTAGCGCGTCATTGCCACCTGCGTTTGTTCCATGACAGGCACCGCAGTAGGCGGTGTACAAGTCCGCACCGCGATCCGTGTCGCCTGCTGCAGGTTTTGCCACCGAAATTTTTCGCGAATCAGGAAGCCGATCAATCGCGAGTACTGCATCAGCGACCACACCAGCATCCAAAGCGCCGACTGCTGCACTCATAGTCTGAGTGGAGGGGTCAGTTGTGTCTCGCCATCCCTCTCGGAAGCCCCGCAACTGACGCTCTAGGTACGCACTGGAAAACAGTGTTAAGTTCGGCGCGCCTAATGACGGGTTGCCGGCGCCTGTTGTGCCATGGCACGAAGCGCAATGTGTCTGGTAGGCATCATCAGCTAATGAAGACGCGGATAACGCGCTGACAGCGAGAACTAGTGCGACGAGCTTTTGGCTTAATTTCATGTGCCAGCTTCTTGTACCTTGGATTCAGCGTCTAAGTATAAACGGTGCTCTCTGTAGAAAAAGCTTTCTATCGAAAAAGCAATTTATAGAAAAAATCGCTCCATCGAAAATGCGCACCCAAGACTGAGTTTATTGATGGGTGACTTCTAATTCGTCAGATGTGTATCTGCCGCTCAATGCCACCTCAATCGAACCTTCCGCACGCTTTCCGAGGGTGCAGACGTGGTAAAGGTGCAGAGCGTAATCAAACGCGCTACGCTTAAAGAAAACAGACGGGGGGCGGTATGCAGTTCAAGCAACAAAATTGTCGTTTAACCCTGCGCGGCGGCCTTGAAGAATTGTATCGGCACGCGCCAGAAGTGGCTGTGGTCTCGCAACGCAAAGGTAAGATGTTCGTTGATCACGATCTCACTCATGTCCTGTTTGGGTGTGATACATCGCTTCAGGGGGAGATTCTTTTGAAGCCATGGATTCTTTTTGGCACGACCATCAATCGAGACGAGCTTAAGGCCTACGCAATGGATCCAGACGTGCAGATGCTCAACGAGGAAGGTGTTCAATTAATGGGCGGACGATTGAAGGCCTATACGCTTTTACTGACGTATTACCTGCCTTTGTTCTTCTGGATCTGGATTAGTCGTGTGCGGAGTATGTCCACCAAGTGGCCGCATTCAGACGTCACCGAGGACATGATGAATACGCCACTGGACGAGTTGAGGCGCGCCTACGGCATTCGGCTGTATCAATAGCGCTTAAGAATAACCCGTCGTTCAACCGACTTAGTCGTCGAGGAAGCTTCTCAGGTAATCAGACCGAGTCGGATGGCGAAGTTTTCGCAGCGCCTTGGCTTCAATCTGACGAATACGCTCACGCGTCACGTCAAACTGCTTACCGACTTCCTCAAGAGTGTGGTCCGTATTCATATCGATGCCGAACCGCATACGGAGTACCTTGGCCTCACGGGCGGTCAGACCACCTAGGACTTCACGAGTCGCTTCGGTCAACCCTTCGTCGGTGGCGGCATCAACGGGACTTGCGATCGTGACGTCCTCAATGAAATCGCCAAGATGCGAATCTTCATCATCGCCAATGGGCGTCTCCATGGAGATGGGCTCTTTAGCGATTTTCAGGACCTTACGTACTTTATCTTCAGGCATGTCCATGCGCTCACCCAGCTCTTCAGGCGTAGGCTCACGACCCATCTCTTGCAACATCTGACGAGAGATTCGATTGAGTTTGTTGATCGTTTCGATCATGTGTACAGGAATTCGAATCGTGCGCGCCTGGTCGGCAATCGATCGAGTGATCGCCTGACGAATCCACCACGTCGCGTAGGTAGAGAATTTGTAGCCGCGTCGATATTCAAACTTATCAACCGCCTTCATCAGACCAATATTGCCCTCTTGAATGAGGTCCAAGAATTGGAGACCGCGGTTGGTGTATTTCTTTGCAATAGAGATAACCAGTCGAAGGTTTGCTTCTACCATTTCCTTCTTCGCCCGCCGCGCACGCGCTTCGCCCATGCTCATGCGACGGTTAATCTCTTTGAT
>DPGN01000067.1:0-14455 GCA_003523185.1 Halieaceae bacterium | reverse complement strand
GCGCTCGGCGACGTCTGCCTTTTTGGTCGCACCGTCGATCCACTCGAGGTTGCTTTCTGACCCCTGGAAGCTCTTGATGAAATCTTTCCGATCCATCCGGCACTCGCGCACCACAATACGCATGAGTTCTCTCTCCGACTCTCGAACGATAGCCAGTACGGCTCTGGGTGTCTCAACCAGTGGATCAAATACGCGCGGCGTCAGTTTGAAGAACTTAAAGAGTTCACCCAGCTTGGCCATCTCTTTCTGAGCTTCTTTGCTGTCGTAGCCTTTTTCTTCCAGCGTCTTCTCTGTCTTCGTGCACTGGCGCTTCAATGCCGTGAAACGCTTTTTCGCTTCAACAGGATCGGGCCCCGTGTCCGCTGTTTCTTCAGAATCATCGCTGTTGTTGTTTGCGTTCTGCTCCGCAATTTCCTGCGCTGAGGGCACGTGATCAGCCGGGTCTAGGTATCCCACCAGAATGTCGGCGAGTTTCCGCTCTTCTTTGGCAACTAGGTCGTACTCATCGCACAGTTTTCGAGCAATGCCCGGGTAAAAGGCCAAGGCAGCCATCAGTTCACGAATGCCTTCCTCGATACGCTTGGCAATAACAATTTCGCCTTCACGCGTTAGTAGTTCGACTGTGCCCATTTCGCGCATGTACATGCGCACAGGATCGGTGGTTCTTCCCGCCTCGTTCTCAACGGCAGCCAGTGCGGCGGCAGCCTCAGCAGCAGCGATTTCGTCTGCTGAGCGATCGCCTTCGGTTAACAACAGCTCATCGGCATCAGGCGCCTGTTCGAACACCTGAATGCCCATGTCATTGATCATCTGAATGATGTCTTCGACTTGGTCCGGTTCTGAAATATCCTGAGGGAGGTGATCATTCACCTCGGCATAAGTCAGGTAGCCCTGCTCTTTGCCTTTTGCAATCAGTTGCTTGAGGCGAGATTGTTGTTGTAACGAATCAGACATGTATCGGTCCGGAGAAAAAGGGGTCGAAAAAAAATAAGCCCGCAATAATAGCGGTCGCAGGTGCAATAAGCCACGTCAAAACTTGGACTTTGAGCGTTTTATTCAATTTTTATCAGTATTTCCGCGCCCTGAACGATCAGCGCGTTAATTTCGTCCAGAGAGTTGTCTTATCTCAGTCGTCAATGCTACGAGTTCGCGCTTTTGCTCGTTGCTCAAGTCAGTGTAGGCCACAGATTTCAATGTTTCAGCGCGTTTACGCAAAATAGTGACATGCCGATCTCTCCAAAGCTTATTTAGGATCGCCATCAGGTGTTCGCTAATGTGCTGTTCGTCATCGATGACCTCTTTCGCAGCGGCCTCACTCAATAGTTCGCCTTCGTCGGTGCCCATCCAGTAGCCGAGTAGGGCGGCTGTGCTGAGTTCAGGGGTTTCACGTACCTGTCTTACAACATCACGAAGCAAGTTGCTGAGCATCCCGCCTTGCTCGGGAAGCAGTTCATCGGTTACTGCGCTTGCTGAGGATGGCTTCAGTACCAGCAAGCCCAGCGCCCGCAAGAGGACAGCACTGTGACGCTCCATTTGCGCCGGGGCCCCATAGTGATCTTCACTGTCGGGAAGTGACTCATATCCCTCAGGATAATCAAAGGGCGCGTCAGTTTCGCTTTGTATCTCGCCGGGCTCTGCTACGGGAGCGGAGTCATAGTCTGCTGTCGTGGGCTTTTCGATTTCTCTCAATCGCCGCAAGCTGTCGACATCCATATCCGTGCGAGTCGCGAGCGCTTTGAATAAGAGTGTTTTGAACACACCGTCAGGAATGAGGTTGATGTAGGGCGCCACCAATTTTGACAGCCGCGCCTTGCCATCCATGGTGTCGAGATCGATTCCCTGTGCCATTTGATCGAACAGGAAAGTCTCCAGAGGATCAGCGTTATCGAATAAATGCTCGAGGTGCTGGGAGCCTTTGTTGCGCACTACGCTGTCCGGATCCTCGCCCTCTGGGAGGAAGAGGAATTTCACTTGGCGTCCGTCTTCCATCATGGGGAGGGCGGCTTCCATCCCTCGGAACGCGGCTTTTCTTCCGGCCTCATCACCGTCGAAGCAGAATACGACCTGATCTACGCGCCGGAAAAGCATTTCTAAGTGGGGCTTGCCCACTGATGTTCCCAATGTTGCTACGGCGTAATGGATGCCAAATTGCGCTAGCGCGATAACATCCATATAGCCTTCCACGACAACAATGCGCGAGAGGTTCTTCGCAAATTTGCGGATATGGTGGAGACCGTAAAGCTCATGCGACTTTGAAAACAGTGGCGTCTCTGGAGAATTGAGGTACTTGGGTTTTCCATCTCCCAGTACTCGGCCGCCCATGGCAATGACCTTGCCGCGTTGATTTACGATCGGGAAAATAACGCGATCTCTGAAACGATCGTATTTTCGCCCCGAGTCATTTTCAATTAAGAGCCCCGCCGTTAGTGCATGCTCAACATCTGCTTCCGACGACAGGGTGGTCATGAGGTTATCCCACCCTTCAGGGGCAAAACCCAGTCGAAAGTCTCGGGCTATCTCACCTGACAAACCGCGTTGTTTCAGGTAGTCGACAACACGCCCCCGAGTGGGATGCTTCCGCAGAAGCGACTCATACAATCGCGTCGCTTTCTCCATGGACTCATAAAGGGGCTTTTGATGATCTATCTGAGGAGCAGCGTCGACTTCTTCTGCTGGCAGTTCCATGCCGGCTGCGTGTGCGAGGGACTCAATGGCCTCGCGAAACTCCATCCGCTCGTAATCCATTACAAAGCCCAGCGCGTTGCCACCTGCACCGCAGCCAAAGCAGTAGTAGAACTGCTTTTCGGGATTAACAGAAAAGGATGGGGTTTTTTCCTGATGGAATGGGCAGCAGGCTGAGTAGTTCTTACCTGCCTTTTTTAGTTTTACCCGGCGATCAACCACATCAACGATATCGGTCCGGTCAAGGACTTGGTCGATAAATGCCTGTGGAAGTCGGGCCATGTTGGATGACCTTAGCCGGTGATTAAGACGTCAGTTTAGCCTTAACTAACTTGGATACAGCACCCATGTCGGCGCGACCCTGCAATTTGGGCTTGATGACACCCATCAGCGGCCCCATGGCGGACATGCCTGTTGCATCGATCCCGCTCAGCGCATCGTCGATGATAGCGAGGATTTCATCTTCGCTGAGCTGCTGTGGGAGGAATTCTCGAATGACGGTGATTTCGGCTCGCTCAATAGCGGCTAATTCGTCACGGCCTGCGCTCTCAAACTGGCTAATGGAATCCCGACGCTGCTTGACCATCTTATCCATGATCACAAGCGCTCTCGCGTCATCGATTTCGATTCGCTCGTCAACTTCAACGCGTTTGAATTCGGCCTGAATCAGCCGGATGGTGGCGAGACGCTCTTTTTCGCGTGCCTTCATGGCCTCTTTCATTGAGGCCTTGATTCGGGCGACTAAATTTTCGGAATCAGTCATCTCGCTAGTCGGTAGGGTCTTAGTACAAACGCTGACGCTTGCGGTTTTCCCGAGACATTTTCTTGAGGTGACGCTTCACAGCTGCAGCAGCGGCGCGCTTGCGAACCGTGGTCGGCTTTTCGTAGTGCTCGCGCTTGCGAACTTCGGCCAGAAGACCGGCTTTTTCGCACGAACGCTTGAATCGGCGTAAAGCAACGTCAAAGGGCTCGTTTTCTTTTACCTTTACTGAAGGCATTAAACTAATCCTGTCGTTTCCTGATGAGCGGGTAGTCGCCACATCAAATTTAAGGGCGCGCAGTATAGGTAGGCCAGCGACGTTTTGCAAAGGCTAACATCGTGCTAACTTCCGCATTTTTTAAGAGACACTGAATTTTGATTGTTTTGGGCTTAGAAACCAGTTGCGACGAGACAGGTGTTGCACTGTATGATACTCAGCGGGGTTTATTGTCCGAGGCACTCTATTCGCAAGTGGCAGTGCACGCAGAGTATGGTGGTGTGGTGCCTGAGCTGGCGTCTCGAGACCATATTCGAAAGACCTTGCCGCTCATCGACCGCGTTCTGTGTGATGCGTGTCTTAATAAGACCGATATCGATGCGGTTGCTTATACGTCGGGCCCTGGGTTGCTCGGTGCGCTTATTGTTGGTGCAACTGTCGCTCGATCCATTGCCGCGGGATTGGGGGTGCCCTCTTTGGGTGTTCATCACATGGAGGGGCATTTAATGGCGCCCCTTTTATCCGACGAACCGCCCGGCTATCCCTTCGTAGCCCTACTGGTGTCAGGTGGCCATACGCAGCTTATTCGAGCCAATGCCTTCGGCGATTATCGACTTCTGGGTGAGTCTGTTGACGATGCGGCAGGGGAGGCTTTCGACAAGACGGCTAAATTGCTCGATTTACCCTATCCGGGTGGCCCGCATGTGGCGGCCTTGGCTCAAACAGGCGATCCGGATCGCTTCGATTTCCCCCGACCTATGGTGAAGCACCCCGGGCTGGACTTTAGTTTTTCGGGGTTGAAAACCCATGTAGGCACCTGTATCAAGCAGCTATCGGATGCTGACTCACTCGATGAGCAAGCCAGGGCTGATGTCGCCCGCTGCTTCGAGGAGGCGGTTGTGGACACATTACTCATTAAGTGCAGAAGGGCGCTCAAGCAGGAGGGGGTATCCACTCTTGTCATGGCAGGCGGCGTCAGTGCAAATCGGCGATTGCGTGAGCGTCTTGCAGAAGCGCTAGGCAAAGATGGGGTACAGGTGATATACCCCGCCCCGAGTCTATGCACAGATAACGGCGCCATGATCGCCTATGCAGGGGCGCTTCGTCTTGCTCGCGGTGAGCGCGATTCGGAGTCACCATCGGTTCGTGCGCGCTGGCCAATCACTGAGCTGGTACCACCGGTTAATGGTGAGGCCGCATGAACGGGATAGTTAGGATCCGTGGATTGCAGCCCGAGACCATTATCGGTTGCTATGACTGGGAGCGGACCATAAAGCAGCGCCTCGAAATCGACTTGGAGTTGACGGCAGATTTCGGTTTGGCTGCTCAAACCGATGATCTGTGTCACGCGCTCGACTACGCCGCAATATCCGAGCATGTGATGTCGTTCGTGTCCGCCTCGAAATTCGAGTTACTCGAGGCTTTATCCAAGGCAATCATCGATGAGATTTTTGACCGTTGGCCGGTAAGTGAAGTAACCGTACATATCAATAAGCCGGGCGCCGTTCCAACCGCTTCATGCGTTGGCGTATCACTGACGCTTGCTCGTAGTCTTTAGTGGGAAGGATTAGTCATTAAGCAGCACATCCAACTGACGCAGACGCTCTGCTGATATGGCTGCCTTTATCTCAGGCCCTTGTAAACCCTGCTTAATAAACTGCTCGCCGCGAATACCTGCCACCAGCTGATGTCCTTTCTTGATGCGGGCCACAAGTGTCTTGTGGAAAGTTTTATCGATGGCGCCAAGCACCGCGAGCCCATCTGCTATCTGGGAGCTTTGCCTGAATGCATCGAAATGCTCAAGAAATGCCAGCGTATCTTCAGCGCTTTTTGGAGGGCTGCCTCGATAAAGTTGAACTCGCGCGGCCAATTGGTCGTAGCGTTTTGGAATATTGATGACTGGCGTCACTGCTTGCTTATTCGGGGCCGCAGATGACGCGAGCCCAGCCCACCGGTGAAGACTATTTGGCGCGATAGAAGCCATTGCGTCGAGTGCATCGAGCGAGTTGTCAGTGACTACAAAGGGGAGAACGATAGTGTCTGCGCCCAGTGTTCGTAGCAGTGAAAAATAGGCCCGAGGCGTGTTCTCGTTAAGCGCTCTCTCTGTCTCACGCCATACTCGATCCGGAGCCAGCGCCAATAACTCGCCGCTTGTGACAATATCGCGCATCAGCTGCATGGTTTTCCCGGCCACTGTGAAGCCTAGGTGGTGGTAGCGTGCAGCAAATCGGCAGGTGCGAAGCACCCTCAACGGATCCTCTGAGAAATTAGCGGAAACGTGTCGTAACACCTTTGCGTCGAGGTCACGCTGCCCCCCATGGGGATCGATGAGATCGCCGTGCTCATCCAACGCCATGGCGTTTATGGTGAGGTCGCGCCGGAGAAGATCTTCTTCAAGCGTCACCGATGGGTCAGCGTGAATCGTAAAGCCGTGGTAACCCTGACCTGACTTACGTTCGGTTCTTGCCAGAGCGAATTCCTCACCGGTTTCCGGATGGAGAAAAACTGGAAAGTCGGCGCCCACCTGTCTAAATCCTGATGCCAGTAGAGCCTCAGGAGTGGCGCCGACGACTACCCAGTCGGTCTCACTGTGTGGGTAGTTCAAGAGTGTGTCTCTGACTGCTCCGCCTACCTTATAGATCCGTGCTGTTGGCGCTAGATCAAAGGTCATCATTAGCAATTGCACCGATAGAAGGTCCGGGTCTCGAGCTCCATAAGTGTCATTTTATTTCCCCAGACACAGCCGGTATCGAGTCCGATGACGTTGGGTGAGTCAGTCACGCCATCAATAGACGCCCAGTGACCGAAAACCACAACATCGTCTTTTGTGCGTCTAGCCTCGTGGCTAAACCAGGGCGCGACTTTCTTTCCTTTGAGTGCATTGGCTGTCGGCGTTGGCCCTTTATTAATAAGGTCTAACTTTCCTTTCTTTGTGCAATAGCGCATGCGGGTGAGGTAATTCGTGATAACCCGAAGCCGAGTCATACCCGTGAGTTGATCGTCCCAAACAATTGGATCATTGCCATACATGGCACTGAAGAATCGAATGCAATCAGGCCCTCGCAAGACCTTCTCGACTTCGGCCGCGCGATCAAGCGCTTCGCTCACCGACCACATGGGGGGGATGCCTGCGTGTACCAGGGTCACACCATGCTCGTGGTGCATCAGCGGCCGATGATGAAGCCATTCGATCAGCATCTCTCGGTCTGGCGCATCGAGAATATCGTCAAAATCATCTGACTTACTCATTTTTCGGGCGCCTGCTGAAACAGCCATCAGGTGAAGGTCGTGATTACCCAGGACAACCACTGCACTATCACGCCGCTCATGAAACCAGCGGAGTGTTGCAAGGTTATTGGATCCGCGGTTGACTAAATCACCCACACTCCAAATCACGTCCCTGTCAGGATTAAAACGGACCTTTTCCATCAGACACTGGAACTGGTCAAAGCATCCTTGAATGTCGCCCACCACGTAGGTCGCCATGTTAAATCCTGTTGGTGTAGATTTGATTCATCCAAAGTGTAACTGGGCGGCGGAGAATCAGATAGCCGCTCGGGGAAACTGCAGGCTCAAGTCCATCAGTTGATCCAGCGTGAGCGTCTCCGCACGGCAGGCCGGATCAATCCCTAGCCGCTGCATGACAGAGTCGTCAATAACACCCCGAAGATTATTCCGCAGTGTTTTCCGTCGTTGTGTAAACGCCAATTGAACGAGTTTCCCGAGCTCCTCGCGAGAACACTCGGGACGGTGAGATGTCATCTTGGGTGTTAGCCGCACGATCGCCGACTGCACTTTGGGTTGCGGATAAAAAGCCTCCGGTGGCACGTCGAATAAATATTCCACATCACAATCGACCTGAGTCATTACGCTTAATCTTCCCCAATGTTTATTACCGGGGCGAGCTGCTAATCTATCGACAACTTCTTTCTGTAACATGAAGTGCATATCACGAACGACAGGCAAATGCGTTAGTAGCTTGAATATCAACGGAGTCGAAATATTATAGGGAAGGTTTCCGACAATTCTTAAATCATGATCACCATCCGATAGTTCGTTGAAATCAAATTTGAGCGCATCGAAATTGAACAGTGTGAAGTCCCTATTAAAAAACATGACTCGCAACTGAGATTGTAAATCACGATCTATTTCAATAGCTTTGATGGCACAACCGCTTTCAAAAAGCGCATCAGTTAGTGCGCCCTGACCGGGCCCAATTTCCACTACGTTGTCATCTTTCTGCGGATTGATGGCGCGGGCGATGGCAGAAATAACACCCTGATCGGTTAAAAAGTTCTGACCAAAACGCTTCCGAGGCGCATGCGTTTTTGGCCGCGATGCGCCGCCGCGTCTTGATGCCTTGGGCATGGACGTCTCTGTCTTAGATGAGACAGTCGTCTAGCGAGCCACCGTTTTCAACGTGCGATCTGAAGACGACAGGTGTGCGACCCCGCCCTGTCCATTGGTGAGTTACGCCGTCCACGGTGATTTGATATTTGGGCGCAACCTTGTTGCCTTTTTTCGGACCGGTCGCCCGCTTACCGTTAGTTTTTGGCTTCGATGTGCCGGTAATATCCGCAGCCGATATGCCCAACTCGTCCATCATCGACTTAAGTTTTTTTACGGCCGCTTCTTTCTTTCGTTGTGCGCGTAATGATTCACGCTCTTTAATTGTTTCTGCAGCGGCTGATAAATTAGCAAGGGCTCGCTCAATTTGTTGAATCTCGAGCGATTTAACTGCGCGGTTCGCTGCAGCTTTTGATTTGGCAATAGATTGAAGAGCAAGTACTTCGTTCATGAAAATGAAACCTTATTTGTCGTTTTTGTCATAGTGCAATAATAACCGGTTTTAAAATTAACTCATAGTTAAAATATAAGACACGGTTTGCATAACGCGAATAAGTTAAATAATTGAATATGCGAAAAGTTCTATCTATTGATGGTGGTGGTATTCGAGGGATCATTCCTTCGCTTGTACTGGATTACTTGGAGCGTGAGTCGGGTAAGCCCATCTCTGAGCTATTTGATCTTTGTGTTGGCACGTCGTCGGGTGGCATTATCGCGCTTGGTCTCGCTCAGACGGATGCAGCGGGTGCGCCAAAATACTCCGCGCACGATCTTGCGGATTTTTTTGAAAATAGTGGCGATAAAATATTTGAGCGGACTATTTGGCGAAATATTCGCTCCGCTGGGGGGGTTCTCGATGAGCTTTATTCATCAAAACCACTCGAGGCAGCTCTGAGAAAATATTTTTCTAATGCGCGACTGGGCGAGACGCTAGGCTCGACCATGGTGACCACCTACGACATTGAGGAAAGGCGGACACTCTTTTTGAAGAGCTGGCATCCGGACCATGAAACGGTCAGGTGTCGTGATGCCGCTCGCGCCACCAGCGCAGCACCTACTTATTTTGAGCCCGCGCTTATTGATGTTCAGGGAAATCAGCGAGCGCTGATCGACGGTGGGGTGTACGTAAACTCACCCGTTGTGTCGGCATACGCAGAAGCATTGAAGCTATACCCTAACGAACCGCTGATGGTTGTCTCACTTGGGACTGGCGAGTTGGTTAGGCCGATTCCCTATGAAAGTGCGAGAGATTGGGGGCAGGCCGGTTGGGTGATGCCCTTGCTTGATTGTATGTTCGACGGTGCTACCAAGGCGGCTAATCACCAGATGCGCATGTTTTTGGGCGATCGATATATCCGTTTGCAGGTGACGCTCGATGAGGCCAATGACGACATGGATGACGCTTCCGAGATCAATGTTGAAAACCTGAAGCGGATTGCGGATCGACTTATCAATGAAAACGAGGCGACGCTGAGACGCATTCTGTCGCTTAGTTCATGAGCTTCGGTGTCCAGTACAGGTGATCGCTTCGATTATCGCTGCTTTCATACTCTCAGGTGAAGCCTCACCGGTGGCTGCAAGCTCCAACGCGGTGCCGTGGTCAACGGATGTGCGGATCGTGGGCAACCCCAATGTAATGTTGACGGAGGAGCCAAACCCTCGCGCTTTGAGCACAGGCAACCCTTGGTCGTGAAACATAGCCAGCACAACGTCGGCATTGAGCACCTGTTTGGACGCAAAAGCCGTATCCGCCGGGATAGGTGCAGTTACATCGATACCGCGGCGCAGTGCTTCCTCGCGTGCCGGCGTCATGATCTCTATCTCTTCGCGTCCTAGATGCCCTCCTTCACCTGCGTGAGGGTTGAGCCCCAACATGGCAATGCGAGGCTGCGTAATGCCGTAAAGGCGCATTAGGTCGTTGTGGATGATCTCGAGCTTACGAAGGAGGGATTCCTGAGTGATCGCATCTGGGACCTCTCGCAGGGGCAGGTGTGTTGTCGCAAGCGCCACGCGCAGCCCATCATTCACCAGCAACATGACCACGTCCTCGCAGCCAAACTGCTCGTTGAAGAATTCGGTGTGGCCAGTGAAGCTCAGTCCGCTGTCGTTTATCACGGACTTCTGAACGGGTGCCGTGACGACTGCGTCAAACCGCTTGTCTTTTAGTAATTGAACCGATGACCGTAAGGTCTGCACGACATGACTGGCGTTCGCCACATCGAGCCGACCAGGCTCGACCGGGCTAGCGCATGGCAGGTGGTACACACTCACTTTTCCGGGGATATGCGGCGGTGGTGCCGCGTCGGGCTGTAACTGGGCTAGGTGCAGGTCCATACCGAGTGCTTTGGCTCGCTGCTCCAATACCTTAACGTCGCCGACGACAGCAATCTGCGCATCAAAGGGTGATCGAAGGGCACCAAGAACAACATCGGGCCCAATACCTGCGGGCTCACCCGCAGTAATGACTAGACGGGCATCCCTCGTCATAACAACTGCATTGTTATTTGATATCGACAAACGCCTCGCCGCGAATCTTTCTGAGCCAGTTGTCTAGCTCTTCCTCATATTTCGCTTCACGAAGGTAGTTTGCTACTTGGTTGCGTCTCACTTGCTCGGCGAAATCCTCGGTGCGACGTCCTGTGACCTCTAGGATATGCCATCCAAATTCGCTCCGAACAGGCTCTGTGACGACACCTATTTTGGCGTTTGCCATGGCGGTCTCAAATTCGGGGACCATTTGACCCGGATTAGTCCAACCGAGGTCCCCACCTTCTTGGGCCGATCCAATATCGTCCGAGTGCTCTCTAGCCAGAGATGCGAAGTCTTCGCCGCTGTTGACTCGCTCTTTGAGACCCAGGACAAAATTACGTGCCGCTTCATCATCCAATACCTCATTGGGCGTGACGAGGATATGACGGACATTGGTTTGCTCGACGAGACGCTCTAGACCGCGAGCCTCGGCCAAGTGCACAAGGTGTAGCCCTGAGTTGGACTGAACCTTTCCAGTGTCGCCTGCCTTCAGGCTAGGAAGAATGTCAGCAAACATGCTGGGAATATCACTGAGTTTTCGCCAACCAAGGTCACCACCTTGAAAGGTGTAGGGCTCTTGAACACTGACTGCCTCGGAAAAGTCTGCTCCGGCAAGAATATTGGCGAGCACGCCATCCACATAGTCCTCTTTTGCTGTTCGCTGCTCCGCAGTGTCTGACCGAGGGATAGGGAGCAATGCCTGTACTACACGGTATTCGGGATCAGTCAGTGCTATGCCTTCCTCCGTCATCATGAAATTATCAATTTCTTTCTCGGTAATATTGATGTCGCGCATCACACTGCCCTGCTGAACCCGCTGAATCGCCAGCTCGTCGCGGAGGCCCGCTCGCATCTCAGCGTAACTTTGACCTGTTTGCTGGAGAGCGTCTCTAAACTGCTCAAGTGTCATGCCGTTCTGAGCGGCTATTCGTGCCATGGACTGATCAAGTTGAGCATCGGGAACACGGACGCCATAGCGATCTGCCAACTGCAGCTGTATGCTTTCAAGAATCAAACGATCTAACGTTTCCTGCAACACCGTCTCTTCATCCGGCAACGTGATTCCTCTTTGCTCTGCGGATGCTTTGATTTGCTCGAGACGCTCACCGACTTCACTAGCCAGAATGATGTCCTCGTCGACAATAGCGATAACACTGTCCAGCGGGACTACCTGCGCCCATCCAAGCGAGGAGCATAGTGAAATAAAGGGAGCGATGAGCGACCGTTTTAGCTTAGCGTTTAGCATTGAATCCTCTGATCATATCCTGCATAAGATTATCAACCCGGTTACCGAAGCCGCCTAATCCCTTCAAAACGAACTGAAATTGGAACGCCCGATCCCGTGTAAGTTCCGGCTCTGGTATGAAAACATCAACGTCCCGAAGCGCATCGAGGTAACTCATGTAAATTAACCGCACGCGCCAGCAGCAGCCATCGTACTCGACGCCGATCATATCTTCTACGCTGCTGCCAATCTCTAGCGAATACCGTAGTGCGCCAAAGGCTGCCCAATTATCGTTAATTGGGACGTATGCCGAGGTGTTTATCTGCTCGGTGACCGGCCTCGCAGCGAATGATGCGGGTGGCTCGCGAAGCGTGTAGCCAATATTCACAATGGCATCCTCATTCGGTCGGTAGCCCACGCGTATGTTGGCTGCGTCGACCTCTGCTTCGTAGCTGTCTAATAAAAGATTGCTGTAAATACTCCAGCGTTCACTTGCGCTCATGCTCAGAGCAAAGGCCAGCGCTGATCCCTCGTCAGTAAGTGCTGCATCGCTCTCTTCAAGGCGGACACGCTGATCTCTAAAGTTAATGACTTGACCTAAACTGACTGATACTCGCTCTTTGCCTGTTTTTACATCGATCAGTCGCGAAGTAACGCCAAGCGAGAGCTGGTTAGCATCCGCCAATCGATCGTAGCCCGAGAAGCGCGTATTTCGGAACAGCTGCCGGTAGCTGAAAGTCAGCTCTGCACTATCAAAATCCGGAATGCCCGCATGATCATCGTACCCGGCATAAAGATATTGAACACGCGGTTCGAGTGTTTGTGTGAACGACAAACCAAAGAGCTCGGTATTTCGCTCGAACTCCAATCCGCCCTCGATCCTGCCGAGCCATGAGGATACTGATTCATTCCGTGTCTCACCGGTACCAGGCGTTTTCAGTCGATATTGGATGCTTCTATGCATCAAGCTGGTATTTAAGAATCCGTAGTCGCGGGTGATGGGTAAATTAACCCCCACCTCCTGATAAACCCGCTGACCCTTCACCTTATCGAGGTCGGTATCGAAGTTAGCCGCCTGCAGTTTCAGGAGTGGTTCGAGCGGACCCAATTTAGTGTCGCCCCGCCAGACCGCGCTGACCTGTGGTAACCGCTTGTAATTATCGGTCAGATCTTCAGCAATGCTCTGGAATTGCTGAGCTTCCAAACCAAAAAGCCAATTGTCTGCGAGCCAGTCCACCCTTGCCCTCTGCAGAAGCGCCGTTTGTCTCTGCGCGCTGAGGGTGTTGTTTTCAAGGTCTCGCAGGTAGTCATTATCGCTGACCTTTGAGAAGTCGATGGACGTACGCAATCGAGCCGACGGATCGCTTGATTGCAGAACATTGAGAAGCCAGCGGTTGTTGTCCCCGTCAGATACATCGAGGTCGTCATCTCGTAAATAGGTGCCCGAAACATCCCAGAATCCGGTTTGCTTACTCAAGAATCGGGTGTTGAGCTGATGCACTAGGCCGCGGTCCTGGATAAGGCGGGGTGAGTAGGTGGCGTCGTAGTTTGGCGCCAGGTTTACATATATCGGGACGGTGACATCGAGGCCGCCTCGCGTGTCACTGCTGATATCGGGAAACAGCAGGCCGGTTTTGCGGCGATCATTCAGCGGGAACTGCACCCATGGTAAATAGGCGACGGGAATGCCTTTGATATCGATACGGGCACCCCAGGCTTCGCCAGTGTTGGTGTTTGGGTCGACATTTAATGCCTCGGCCGTGACTAGCCAGCTTGGATCTGTGGGCGCACAGAAAGTGAGCTGACCGTCTTCAATTTCAAGTGACCCATTAGCATCGCGTGTCACGCTCTCAGCAATACCGTAGAGCTGCTGCTCGTACATGACAAATTCGGCGTCGCTGAGCGATGCGCGTTCGCTAACGCTATCGTAGGTAATCTGATCGCCGTACATGACAATCCCCGGCTCGCGAACTTCGATGGGGCCTTGAGCAGACACTTTTTGCTCGACGCGGTCTATGATGACCTCTTGCGCTTTCAGGGTTCGATAGCCCTGGGATACGGTGACGTCATCCGAGAAATACAGGGTGTCGTCAGTAATATCGCTGTCGCCCGCACTGACCTCGAGGTCTAATTGGTTTGGTGGCGTTGAGCGATCAACGTTGGCCAAGGGGTCCTGGTATTGGCCTCGGCATTTCAAGCAGCGCTCATCGCGATCCTCTGGCTTTACCTGGGCAAGCGGTACCCAGTTGAGCCTGGCCTGAATCCGTTCTTCCTCAATCGCATCGTTAGCATAAGCCAGCGGCAACACTGACATAACTAGAAGCGCTATGCCGATAATTCGTTGCATCAGTCCAGAAAGATTTTTGGAGTTCAAAAGCTCGTACACAAGCGTTTCAGCGCAAGGTTCAGGTTATTATGGTCTTCGACAGTGTAACGCGTGGAAGGCTTGGTTGTTCTCGGGTTTTTTTGGCAATGCTGCGGGTTTATCGGCCTATAAAGGAGAAGCTGAGGTGTCAGACGGGCAAGAACAACGTAGTTGGCTGGCAGAGACACTAAAGTGTGAGGCGGAAGATGTGACATTGCAGCTTATTGCCGGCGATGCGAGCCCTCGAAAATTCTATCGGGTCTCTGGCCCTGATTCTGACTCCCGAGTGCTGATGGTGTCACCGCCAACCGAGAATAATGAGCGATTTGT
>DPGN01000065.1:4970-7669 GCA_003523185.1 Halieaceae bacterium | reverse complement strand
AATAGGTAGCCTCGCCCCAACGCCATATTGGCGTATTCGGCATTGGCCGGCGCTTCTTCAAAGCGCATGAGATCCCAATCAGCATCCATCTCTTCGGCAAGCATTTGTGTCAGAGCGGTTTGCGCGCCTTGCCCCATTTCAGAGTGAGGCAAAATCGCTGTCGCTCGATTCTCAGAATCGATCTTCAAATAAATATGTAGGAGATTCTCCCCTTCGCCCGCTACTAGGTGTCCCGCCGTCTCTGTCGGGTTACCCGGGCGAACGGCAATACCAATAATCAGTCCTGTTCCACCTAAAACACCGGCAGAGAGGACACCACGTCTGGTCCACTTACCCATTTTGACTACCCTCCATCGCATCGTAGAAGGACGCACCTGCTACCTGCTTGATCGCTGATCGTATCCGTCCATACATACCGCAACGACAGACGTTACCTCGCATGGCCGTGTCGATATCGGCATCCGATGGATTTGGGTTATCGGCAAGCAATGCCGCCGCCGACATCAGCTGGCCCGACTGACAATAGCCACACTGCGGAACCTGGTGATCAATCCACGCCTGTTGAAGCGCATGAAGCGATCCGTCTGCACCTTTTAGACCCTCGATGGTGGTGACGCTGGCACCTTCCAAGGAGGCGATGGGTGTGATGCAGGCACGTTGCGCCCGTCCATTCACATGGATAGTGCAAGCACCGCACTGCGCCATCCCACAGCCGAATTTAGTACCGGTTAAGTCGAGCTGCTCTCGAATGACCCAGAGCACGGGTGTTTCCGGATCAGTATCAACCGTCCGTATTTCCCCATTAAGCGTAAAGGTTGTCATTCACTCATTCCTCAATGTTTAGGCGTCTGGAGTGCCTTGGTGGTGCCGACAGTATGATCGAATTGGTCGCATGTTGCTGTTACGTACGATTACATACGGTCATCATTGGACTTGGGTTAATCTTGTTGACCCTCAGTCAGTTAATTTAATGACTGGCGGTCATTTGTCAACAAAGTTACTATCCGGGAATGGCATCAACTATCACCCACATCAAGCGAGCGCGAACGCCCAAGCAAAAAAGCGATCGGCGGGAGATCATTCTTGCTACTGCAAAGGTCTTGTTCATGGAAGCGGGCTATGAAGGCTTTTCCATGGGACTGCTGTCGAAGCGCGCAGGCGTTGCTAAGGGCACCCTCTATTTGTATTTCGGCACTAAGGAAGAGGTGCTGTTGTCATTGTACAGCCAGGAGTTTGAGCGTTTCTGTAACAATATTGTCGTGGGCATCTCTCCTGGCATCTCAGATACTGACTTTGTATCGCATCTTTATGAGACCAGCCTATCGGACCCGATTTTCATGCCACTGCATGCCAGACTTGGTACCGTCATCGAGCAGAATATTTCAGTTGACGCGTTGATAACCTCTAAACGCATCATGGCTACTCACTTTCACACCATGGTCACAGAACTCTCTGAGCCGCTCGGTATGAGCTTCGAGCAAACGCTCGAGGCGTTAAGTGGCATATCCGCACTGTTGACAGGATCCTACGACGGCTCCTCAGATTCGGTGATCGAGACTGAGGCGCTTCCCGAGGACGTGGCAACCTTCATGGGTTACTTCGATATGAAAGTGCGCTTTGAAAAAAATGCGGGCTACATCCTCCAGGGTATCCGCTCCTCATCACGCTAATGCGCCCATGAAGCATCGTCACCACCTTCCCTACCGAGTCATCCGTTTTCAGACCAACCCGTCGCTTCAGGGGATCTGGTCATGACGATGCAGCTAGCGGCAATGCTTTCGCGCTGGGAACCCCAACGCGACACAGACAAGTGGATTTTAGGCACCGTTTACAAAACCGAAGGCTCGAGCTACCGAAAACCCGGCGCAATGAGTCTGATCAGCTCGGGTGGCGAGCAACTGGGGTTATTAAGTGGCGGCTGTCTAGAAGCGGACATAAGGCTCAACGCGCGCAAAGTCATGGCCTCGGGTATCCCCGTTTGCATTCGGTATGACGGCGATGATGAAGATGATCTGTCATATCGACTCGGTATTGGTTGCGGTGGTGTCGTTCACGTCTTACTAGAACCAGTTAATGCCGAGAACAATTATCAGGGCCTGCTCAACATTCAACGCTCATTGGCTAACCGCCAAAGCGGACATCTAAAGCAACACATTCCTGCACCGGGAGCCCTGAGTCTTCCTAGCCAATACGCCGTCGAATCAGTTCTAACGCGCAAGCGTGAGAAAAGCCGAGTAGACGCAATAGATGGTGAAAACTGGCTGATTTCGCATATCACGCCGGCCCCTCATTTGCTAATCGCTGGCGGTGGCATCGATGCACAACCAGTGGTCGCGCTAGCCAATCAACTCGGGTGGGAAACGACGATTTGGGATCCGCGACCCGCCAATGCGAGAGATGAATTTTTCTTTATGGCAGACCATCGACTGAGATGTCCGGTCGAGGAGCTTGCGCAATGGGTACGGGATGCCGCGGTCAATGCCGCTATGCTGATGACTCACAGCGTACCCATGGATGCTCAGAGTCTAAGTGCTGTCGCCGGTTGCGGTCTTGATTATGTAGGCCTTCTCGGTCCCACTCACCGCAGAGAGGAAGTATTCATCGAAGCTGGTCTCAGTGATGAAGAATACCAGCCTCGTGTCGATGGTCCTGCCGGATTTGGTATCGGCGGCGAACTGCCCGAAAGCATAGCGCTCTCC
>DPGN01000065.1:0-4903 GCA_003523185.1 Halieaceae bacterium | reverse complement strand
TCATCGCCAAGTGTCATGATGCGATCTTTGGCCCTGCTTCCGTTGGCGCGACAGCTAAGCAGGAATGACTGAGCCTCGGATAGGCATCGTTATTCTCGCTGCGGGTGAAGCGCGTCGATTTGGCGCGTGCAAGCAGCTCGCCCTATTCCACACGAAACCGCTATTGCAACACGTCATCGATGCTGCGCTCCCTCTCCGACCTACGCGACTTGTCGTCATGACCGGCAAATATCACAAGACCATCGCGGCAGCTAACGACGAGGGTGTCGTGACCGGCGCTGAGCTCATTCACAACCCCGACTGGTCGTCAGGAATGAGTAGCTCCATCAGGCTCGGCTGCGAGCTACTGTCTGACGACTGTGATCAGTTGTTAGTGCTCTTGGCCGATCAGGTGCTGGTCTCCACCAGCGAACTCGAGAACCTTATCGCACAAGCTGTGGACGGTGGGAGTGCCTGCGCGGGCTTCAGCGAGACTGTAGGCCCACCGGCCGTATTTTCTCGCGCCTGGTATCCCGATCTGCTGACACTAAATGCTGAAAACGGAGCTAAAAAGCTTCTGACCGATCCAGCAAAACAGGTGACGATTGTTCCCATGAAATCTGCAGAATGGGATATTGATTCGAAGGATGATTTAGAGCGACTCAGTGACGTCAGTAGCTATATTTTTGGAAATTGAGGTGTCTTCTCTGCAACACTCTCTGTAACACTCACACTCCGAAACATCGTCGACAGTCATCATGAGGCTTAGGGATTACCCCATGGATAATCAATTACAAAAAGACATGTGGAATGGCCGCGCCGGAGCCAGCTGGGTTAGACATAACTCGTTGCTGGAAGAGCTGCTCTCCGAGCCAGGTCATCGATGTATGGACTTGTTCAGCCTACCGTCGAGTGCACAAGTACTTGATGTGGGTTGCGGTTGTGGCAATCAGACGCTCGACTGGGCCTCTCGGCTCGACCCGTCCTGCACCATCACAGGGGTTGATATTTCGGAGCCCATGTTGGCGCTGGCTGAGGACTTAAAGTTGGCCAATCAATCATCGCTACAAGCCAATGTGTCTTTCCGGTTGGGCGATGCCAGTGAATCACTGTTTCCCGAAGCCTCATTCGACGCGATTTATTCCCGGTTTGGGGTCATGTTCTTCGCAGACCCAACGGCAGCCTTCACCCAATTACGTTCGAACTTGAAACCGAAGGGTCAGCTAGGATTTGTATGCTGGCAAAGCCCCGCGCTCAATCCGTTCTTTACCGCTCCCATGCAGGCGGCGCTTACCGTCCTGCCACCTCCCCCACCGGCGAAGCCCGGAGCGCCCGGCCCCTTTGGGTTATCGAACAAGGAGCGCACCTATAGTGTTCTGAGTGAGGCGGGGTTTACCAAGGTCACTGTTGAGCCGCTACAGCTAGAACTATCAGCCGGCGCCAATCGCTCGTTCGACGAGCTGTTTCAGGAGCTGATACAGATTGGCCCAGCTGCCGCATTAATCGCCGAAAGCGATCCTGCTTTAGGCGAGCAAGCCAAAACGACGGTCTATGAGACACTCGAGGGGTTCTACTCAGTCGGTAAAGGGGTCCGCTTCGAAGCCAACTTCTGGCTTGTCAGTGCCCGACGTTAGCCCACTAACATGCCAGTGAGGCCCGCACCCTGATCGCTGCCCTCAAAATTGGCCCAGTTCGGTAAGACCGACGCTAACGACTCAGGAGCCACACCCATCCACCTCGAAACCTCCGCATACATGGCATCAGTTGCTGTCGTGGGCAGGAAGCGGCCTCGATTCAAATCGAGTGGATTGTCTTCGACTTGCTCGGGGAAGTGTCCGTATAGCTGACCACCCTGCACGGCACCACCCATTACCATGGCATTACCGCCCCAGCCATGATCCGACCCTCTACCATTGGACGTCAGTGTCCGGCCAAAGTCGGAAATTGTGAACGTGGTGACCTGGTTTGACATTCCCAGCTCCTCCAATGCCAATTGGAACTGACCAAGACCCGCATCCAACGCGGGTAGCATTGTTGCTTGCTGGCCAAGTGTGTCTTCATGGTGATCCCAGCCGCCAAAGGTCACAAAAAAGGTTTGGCGACTGACCCCAAGCTGCTCATGCACACTGGCAAGCTCGGCAATCCGCTTCATAGCGGACGAAAAAGAGTCCTCGGCGAAGGGTGTGCTCAAGGTAGTCGCCTGCGAGAGCGCCGAAGAAAAAACATCACCTGCGTCAATCGCCGACTGCAATTTATTTCGGTAAACCGTTTGCAAGGTCGAGGCACTACCATCCGCCATGAGGCTCTCGAAAGAGCGCTTAAAAAGATCGTTGTCAAAGCCCGAGATTGACTGAACACCTCGGTTTGCACTGATTGCATAGGAACCTGTGGCGGCACCCGCTTGGAAAGAGTTATTTCCGGACAGCGAGATATTGCCCGCGAGCGCCAAGCCTGTGTTGGCTCCGGGGAGCGCATCAATGAGTCGACCGCCAAATCCCGTGCCCGCGCGATTGGCAGGTGTGGCCGTTTGCCAGCTTAGAATCTGGTCAGAATGCGAAAACAACCCAAGCGGCAAGGTCACCGTTTCCGCGTCGATGGCAGCTCGTGTCGTAGGTTCAACCAGAGGGCCAACGTTGGTCACCATGGTGGCCTGACCCGCATTAAAGCGTTGTTGCAAACTACTCATCGCCGGGTGCAAGCCAAACTGAACGCCCTCGTGCCCGCCTTCCAACGGCAAGAGATCGTTTTGACTGAGTGCCAAATCCGATCTTCTTGCCTGATAGCGGTTATAAGCAAGCTCAGAGCGAGGCACCAAAATGTTAAAGCTGTCTGCACCACCTGCCAGCAAAACGCAGACAACAGCACGGTACTCTTCCGAGGCAACTGCTCGAGCCGACCCCAACAACGAAAACGGCACGGTTGTCGCCATAGTCATGCTGACCGCACTGCCTAAACCATTTCGCAGAAAACGTCGTCGATTCATCATAGTGCATTCCTCTCTGCTACCGCCTGATCAGGCGCGCTGAGCGCGAGATACAAGGCCAGTTTTACCCGATCTGTGGGACTAGAACCTGCTGCCTCATCCCAAGCGTCTGAGATAACAGAACGCGTGTGCTCACTCATGGTTCCGGCAAAGAACAACCGCTCGACGCGTGTCAGAAACGCTTCCTTGTCATCTGCGAGGTTCACCATTGACGTTAGATCCAGTCGCATCTCTGGCAACTGCGCATGATTGTGCATAGGCCGATCACCATAGAGCACTTGAGACATCAAGTTGGTTACTCCAACGATCGTGTCTTCGGTCGTAATTTGCATTTCAGGGGCTATCAAACCCTGCCCACCCTGTGGTCGATAGAATGGCGAGTAAAAATTGAAGACACTGGGGGCGGTTAACACCATCTGTCCTGTTGCGTTCTGAACAAAAAATCCGGTTACACCAATGTCACTCCCTTCGGAAGGCGCGGTGTTGAGCGCTCGGTTGGCTGCGAGGAACCGGCGAAACGGCTCTCTGACACGCGAAGCTTCAGCTAACTCGACGTCGGTAAGAATGGCTCGGATGACAGCTTTCATATCACCTCGAACGCCATCGCCGTTATCAGCAAAGACAGCGGAAATACGGCTCACGTAATCTGGCGACGGGTTTGAGGTCACTAGCCTTTGAATCAATTGCTTACTGACAAATGGCGCTACATTAGGGTGGTTGAATAAATTATCGACCGCATCATCGATGTCCCGAATACCAGTCTGTCCATCCGGCACTGTAAATCCATTGAGCAAGTACTTTTCGCCGGGCTCGTGGTAGTTGTCAAACATCACCATAGGCAGATGAAGCACCGCTCTGTTGCGGCCAAACTCAGGTTCCTGTCCGTCCGCACCCGCATAGGCAAGACCGGTAAATATCTTAGAGAATTCCCGAATATCCGTGTTGTCATAGGTGGGAATGGGCTGACCCTCTGCATCCAACTTCCGGGTCCCGTCAGGGTTCAGCTCATACAATCCGATGGTGAAGAGCTGCATTACCTCGCGTGCATAGTTCTCGTCGGGAAAGGTATTCGCATCTTCGTCGGTCTTCGCATTATTGACATGACTGAGATAGAAGCCCATGGCGGGGTGAAGCGTAACGGCACGCAACAGGTCGCGGTAATTGCCAAAACTGTGAGTGAGTAGCGTGTCGTAGTAATTGGAGAGACCTAAAGGATTGTTACCCAGAACACCGGTCTGAGATACGACAAATAGCTGAGTTAGCGCGTAGGCCGTAACTTGTCTCAGTTGGTCGGGAGCCGTTAGCGCGTTCTCAAAAAAAGCAAAGCGCCGGAATTGTCCTACAGGAATCGGACTGTCTTGATTGTTAAAGCCGTACTGTGCGCCATAACGGCGAACAATGGGTTCGTGCAGGCTGATGGGCATCGTTAACTGCTCATCAAGCCAGGCATCAACGCCACTCTCTGCCACGGATTCAACATCGCTGTAGCGGGCACCAAAGGTACCAATATCAAGTATGAGTGCTGCGTCGCGATAGTCCTCAGCCGTGGGCTCCGTTGGTCCCGTCGACCCACCTCCGCCACTACCACCACCGGATCCTGAGCCGCCGCCCGAACCCGGGGGATCAGCGGGTGAGCTACCGCCGCCTCCGCCACCACAAGCTGACATGAACGACACCAACACCAATGCAATAAGGGAATGTTTCATGGGAGCATGCCTCTCCTGATTGCCCGGCATATTTATCCTACGACCGATCACACGATACCCGTCGGTCGAATCCGTACGGCTTGACCCTAACAAAACGTTTTGTTCCTGCATCTTTTTTTGCAATATGACTTGTAAAATGCGAATAAAGTCTCATTTTACGACGCTAGCTCGGTATTTTTGCGGTCCCGGTAGTCATCAACTCACCAAAGAACGCATGTTTTTTGAGTTTGAGGTT
>DPGN01000026.1 GCA_003523185.1 Halieaceae bacterium | reverse complement strand
GGCAAGCAGGACGTTGTCTTTGCGGGCGGCGGAGAAGAACTCGATTGGTCATTGAGCTGCCTCTTCGATGCCATGGGTGCGCTGTCGACGAAATATAACGAAACACCCGATCGCGCATCGCGCGCTTACGATGCAGATCGCGATGGCTTTGTGATTGCAGGTGGCGGCGGCATGCTCGTTCTTGAGTCGCTGGAGCATGCGCAGGCACGCGGTGCCAAAATTTACGCAGAACTTGTGGGTTACGGTGCCACCTCTGACGGCCACGATATGGTCGCTCCCTCGGGTGAAGGCGCCGTACGGTGTATGCAGCAGGCCATGGCTACTGTCGATGGTGGCATTGACTACATCAATGCGCACGGTACTAGCACACCGGCCGGAGACATTCAGGAACTTAAGGCCGTACGAGAAGTATTCGGAGACACCACGCCTGCCATTGCCTCAACCAAATCGTTGTCGGGCCACTCGCTAGGCGCCGCCGGCGTGCAAGAAGCGATCTATTCGCTCCTCATGATGGAAAACGATTTCATAGCAGCCTCAGCGAACGTTGAAAGCTTGGATGAGGGTGCGGATGGTATGGATGTCGTGCAAGAGGCGCGGTCTGACGTGCGCCTCAACCGGGTAATGTCCAATAGCTTTGGCTTTGGCGGTACCAACGCCACACTGGTATTTCAGCGCTTCGAGGGCTAAGGGCGCCTAACCGTCTTGAGCGCCGCCAAGTGGCGCTCGCTTCTTTCCAAACTGCCCCTCTGCTAACCCTCGCCGCGGAGCACCTTTACGAAGTTACAGGGGCGATGCGCTTCATCCAGCTGGTCCTTGATCAGGCCATTCCACGCAGTCCGGCACGCACCTGTTGATCCGGGCATGCAAAAAATTGCTGTGCGATTAGCGAGACCCGCAATAGCCCTCGACTGCACGGTCGAGGAGCCAATCTCGTCAAAGCTAAGGGCACGGAAGACCTCACCAAACCCCTCGATTGTCTTGTCGAACAGGGGTAGCACCGCTTCGGGTGTGGAGTCACGGCCAGAGAAACCTGTACCGCCAGTTACCAGCACTGCGTGAACCGCCGTATCGGCAATCCAAGACGAAAGCCGCGCACGAATCTGATAAATATCGTCAACGACAATGGCACGATCAGCGAGCTGATGCCCTGAGGCCAAGAGTGACTCTTCGAGCAACTGGCCCGACGTATCTGTTTCATAAGTACGGGTGTCACTCACCGTAAGAACCGCAACATTCAATCCTTCACTCATGGCTTCTCGATGACCCCCTCACCCTCAACATATAGCTCTAGATACCGCGTTACCGCACGATCGATGAAGCTGCGCCACGGTAACTGCTGAATACCAAACTCTCTCCTAATCTTACTGCAATCTAGAGTGTGGTTACGTATCGGGTGTGCCTCATCCGTTACATCCTCCAAGAGGTCACGCGCTTTGACGAAGGGTTCATATTGCGAAGCGCAGGCCATCGCGGCCTCGGCAAAGTCGTGGTAGCCCGTCTCGCCTAAACTGCAGTAATGGAAGACGCCGTGGCGATCGGCACCCGTGCTCATCTGATCCAAAATCCCCAGACAGACACGAGCCACCTCGGCAACGTGGACCGGATTACCTTTTTGCTGATCAGACACCTGTACTGTTTGACCGCGACGCAGCGCATCCAGCGATGTACACAATGCGTTCGGCCGGCGACCGGCAAACAGACGGCCTAATCGAAGTATCAAGACATCTTCCAACCGCGAGGTCAGTGTTTCTTCGATATCCAAGAGCACCCGCCCCAAACCTGAGGTGACATCGGGTGTATCGCTCTCAAGGTAGGGTCTTGTCATTTGCCCTGAAAAAACAAAGGCGCTCGACAAGTAGAAATAGCTCGCGCCAATACGCTCACACGCTTCGGCCAGCCAAGCGGTGCGCTGCACGTCGCGTTGTCCAATGCGGTCAGACGAATCGATCTGGGTCACAATGCGGGTATCGAGCACAATATCGGGCGCGGCGTCTCGCACAACACGACGCACTTGCCTCTCCCGACCCCAGCGCGTTTTCTCAACGCTGATACCAATGAGCTCGTGGCGTCTGAGCGGGTTGGCAAACGCACTGATGGAGTAGCCCAGCGGCGTATCATTCCCCAATACCAGTACACGCATGAAACCCTGCTACCTCTTAGCTAAGGAGTAAGCCCACAGGGCAATCGTTAAAACGGGATGTCATCCTCTGGGAAGTCAGCAGGCTGTGACGTCGGGGCGGGCGCTGCGTAATTATCCGCAGGGGCTGCCTGTGCCATGGGCGCGGGCGATGACGCATAACCGCCACCGTCCTGATTCATGTTGCGGCTATCCAACATCTGCATCTCATTTGCGACGATTTCAGTCGTGTAACGATCCTGACCAGACTGGTCTTGCCACTTACGAGTTCTCAAGGAGCCTTCAACATACACCTTGGAACCCTTACGCAGGTATTCCGCAGCAATTTCCGCAAGACGATTGAAGAACACCACACGATGCCACTCGGTACGCTCCTGCATCTGCCCCGTATTTTTGTCTTTCCAGGATTCAGAGGTAGCGATACTAATATTGGTGACACCACCGCCCGAGGGCAGCACGCGATGCTCGGGCTCATTACCCA
>DPGN01000025.1 GCA_003523185.1 Halieaceae bacterium | reverse complement strand
GCACCTGCAGAAGAGCCTGCGGAAGAAGAAGCACCTGCCGAGGAGCCTGCAGAAGAGGAAGCACCTGCCGAGGAGCCTGCAGAAGAGGAAGCACCTGCAGAAGAGGAAGCACCTGCGGAAGAGCCTGCCGAAGAGGAAACACCTGCGGAAGACCCCGCTGAAGAAGCACCTGCAGAAGAGCCTGCTGATGACGAGGAAGCTAAATAAACAGGGCGGACCGTTTTGATAGAAGCCGGCTTATGCCGGCTTTTTTTATGACGAGAACTGTGATGCGAAGGGGAGTGTCTGACGAGATATGTCAGGGAGGTGGTTCCGGTAACACTTAACTGGCGTAGTCACCATTAACGAACTGAGAGCCACACAATTTTTTGCCGCAGATCTTTGCACCAGACAGCGGTTAATGCGCGTACATTGAGTGAAAACAGTTCTAGTAATGTCTCGCTTGGTCGAGGCGATCAACCTGAGATAGTCGCTACAGTCACTCGATGAAGACATCTGATTTCCACTTTGATTTACCAGAGCATCTGATCGCCCAGGCACCACTGTCTGACCGCAGCGGCTCTCGAATGCTAGTACTCGACGGGCCAACGGGTAACGTATCTCATCGTCAGTTTTTGGAGCTTGAAGCGCTTGTTCATTCTGGCGACCTACTTGTCTTTAACAATACCCGCGTCATACCTGCGAGGCTGTACGGACAAAAGCAAACCGGTGGTCGCGTAGAGATACTGATCGAGCGACTTAAGGGTGATGGCTCAGTACTCGCTCACGTGCGAGCGAGTAAAAGCCCGAAAGAGGGCAGTCTGATCTACATCACCCCTGACGCAAATGGCGATATTTCAGACTTTAGTCTTCGAGTGACAGGCCGTTCAGGCGCACTCTTCGAGCTGGAGGCTGAAACAGGAAGCGTGTCTCAGATGATGCGGCTACACGGCCACATGCCTCTCCCACCATATATCGAGCGTGAGGATACAGCGGAGGATAGAGACAGGTATCAGACGGTCTACGCCAAACGTGATGGTGCGGTGGCGGCGCCGACCGCAGGTCTGCATTTTGACGAGCCACTGCTGGAAATGCTCCGCATCAAGGGCGTCGAAACTGCTTATGTCACCTTGCATGTTGGCGCAGGCACCTTTCAACCCGTACGAGTGGATGACATTAATAGCCACAAGATGCACAGCGAATGGCTTGAAGTTGATGAGGCCTGCGTTGATGCGATTCGTGCCTGCCGTGAGCGTGGTGGGCGTGTGATTGCCGTGGGAACAACATCGGTAAGATCACTTGAGACAGCTGCAGCCTCAGGTGAATTAGCGGTTGGATGCCCGGCGCCCTTTGAGGGTGATAGTGATATCTTTCTGTATCCCGGCTGCGACTTTCGCGTGGTCGATGCCATGATTACCAACTTTCACTTACCTGAAAGTACGCTCATCATGCTGGTTTCTGCTTTTGCAGGCTATGAGGAAACGATGGCCGCTTACGCGGCCGCCGTGCAAAAGGAATACCGATTTTTTAGTTACGGTGATGCAATGTTCGTCACGCGAAAAGGAGACAGCTGAAGGTGGAGTTCTCAGTTACTGCAACTGATGGTCTGGCGCGACGCGGCGCCATTGCGTTTGATCGAGGCACCGTCCAGACGCCCGCCTTTATGCCAGTGGGTACCTATGGCACGGTAAAAGGTATGACGCCAGAGGATGTGCGAGCTACAGGTGCGCACATTTTGTTGGGTAACACATTCCACCTCTGGTTGCGTCCGGGCACTGACATCATTGGTTTGCATGGCGACCTGCATGATTTCATGGGCTGGCAAGGTCCCATCTTGACTGACTCCGGTGGTTTTCAGGTGTTTAGCCTCGGTGACGTTCGCAAGGTTGAGGAGTCGGGTGTCACGTTTAAGTCCCCGGTCAATGGCGACAAGGTATTTCTGGATCCTGAGACCTCGATGCAAATCCAGCGAGCTCTTGGCAGTGACATCGTAATGATCTTCGATGAGTGCACACCCTATCCCGCGACAGAAGAGGAAGCGCGTATCTCCATGGCGCTGTCGCTGAGGTGGGCGGAGCGAAGCAAGTCAGCCCATGGTGATAACCCTTCAGCCTTGTTTGGCATCGTGCAGGGCGGCATGTACAAGCATTTGCGCGAAGAATCGCTCGAAGGGCTGATCAATATTGGCTTTGATGGTTACGCCATTGGCGGTCTCTCTGTCGGCGAGCCTAAGGAGGAAATGATCCAGGTCCTCGACGACATTGCGCATCAGCTCCCCGAAGACAGGCCGCGTTACCTCATGGGCGTGGGAACGCCCTCGGATCTAATTGAAGCTGTGCGTCGTGGCGTAGATATGTTCGACTGCGTGATGCCAACCCGTAATGCACGAAACGGACATTTGTTTACGAGTCACGGCGCTATCAAGTTGCGTAACGCTCGGCACAAGACCAGTACTCGGCCATTGGACGATAACTGTGCTTGTTACACCTGCCAGAATTTCAGCCGGGCTTACCTGCATCATCTGGACCGCTGCAACGAGATTTTGGGCTCGCAGCTGTGCACGATTCATAACCTGACCTACTACCAGGCCCATATGCGCGGCATTCGCGAGGCGATTGAGTTGGGGAGGTTAGATGCGTTTGCGTCCGATTTTTACGACACACAAGCGGCAGGAGACCCTCATGAGTAATGCACCCGAGTCGCCCTGCATCTCGATCTGCTCACTGGACCAAAACGACGTGTGCGAGGGCTGTTTCCGAACGGGCAATGAAATTGTCGATTGGTTCACCGCTAATGATGATCGAAAGCGAGAGATCCTTGAGGCGTCGACACAGCGCCGCAAAGACGCTGGATTTTCAATTTTCTGAGTAATCAGTCGTCGTCGGCGGTCATGAACGACAGCGGAGTGACCTTTACCTGAGTGATGGCATTGCCTTCGATAGATTCAACATCGAGTTGATAGTCTCCAATCCTGACGGAGGCTGGCCCCATGGGAAACGCCTCCAGAGCTTCAAGTGCAAGGCCACTGATGGTTTTAGGGCCATCTGTTGGCAACTCCCAATCAAACTGTCGATTGATATCTCGGATAGGAATACTGCCCGTGCAGGATGCGCCGCCATCTGCCGTTGTGGCAATCTCTTCCTGATCCTCTACAAGATTCGAGGTGAAGTTGCCCACGATTTCCTCGAGGATGTCCTCGAGAGCCACAAGGCCAAGAATATCCCCGTATTCATCGACAATCATTCC
>DPGN01000066.1:10387-23004 GCA_003523185.1 Halieaceae bacterium | reverse complement strand
GATCCTTATCCAGCGCGGCGACGACCGCTTCGGTATTTACGATCTGGTCGCGGGCGAAGTTGAGTAGGCAGGCGTCTTTTTTGAAATAAGACAAGGTATCTGCATTAATGAGGCCGCGAGTGCTGTCCAGCACCGGAATATGCAGAGATACATAGTCTGACCGCGCAAACAACGACTGCATGTTATCCATTTTCTTGACCGAGCTGGGCAAGCGCCAGGCTGCCTCGACAGAGATCGCAGGATCGTAGCCAACAACTTCCATCCCTAGGTCGAGTCCTAGGCGCGCAATTAAGCTTCCGATTGCTCCAAGACCAAGGACGCCCAGCGTTTTCCCCTGCAGTTCAGAGCCTGCAAATTGCTTTTTGTTAGCCTCGAGTACGGGGCCCATGTCTTCTGCGGACAACGATGGATCGAGTTCGTTGATGAAACGCATGCCGCCCACGATATCGCGTGAGGCGAGCAGCATCCCTGCCGCTACGAGCTCCTTGACTGCATTAGCGTTCGCACCGGGAGTATTGAACACAACAATACCGCGTTCGGTGCATTGCTCGATAGGGATGTTATTCACGCCGGCGCCGGCGCGAGCGATGGCTGATACAGAGTCGCCAATGTCGGCATCCGAGAGCTTGTAGCTTCGCAACAATAGGGCGTTGGGTGCATTGATGTCGCTACTGACTTCAAAGCAATCGCGGCTTAGCCGATCAAGCCCCTTTGGGGAGATGGCATTGTAGGTTCGAACTTTATACATACTGTGTTTACGTCTGGCAGTGCTCCTACAGCGATGCCTTGTTTTCAAAGACAAACGCTGACGTACGATCGATTGGCCAACCGATCATCACGTTCGTTAAGCACTTGGGTTAAAAATTTGCTGGAGGCGTGGTCGTGGCCGTCACGCTTTCACCACTTCTGGGAGAGTAATACCTGATTGTTACGGAGACATTAATCCCGCGTCTTCTTTGATGACTGATTTAAAAATTGAGCATGTAGATTTAACAAAAAAAGAGGAGCTAGGCTCCTCTTGCCGGTTACTTCTGTCGATCTAGACTAGATCAAAGCAGTGGTGCGATCACCAAGCTTACGATTGCCATTACGTTGATCAGGATATTCATCGAGGGACCTGAGGTGTCCTTGAAGGGGTCACCAACAGTGTCGCCTACCACAACCGCAGAGTGTGTGTCGGAGCCCTTGCCACCGAGATTACCTTTCTCGACATACTTTTTAGCGTTATCCCAAGCACCACCGGCGTTAGCCATCATCAATGCCATGAGAACGCATCCGAGAAGTGCACCAGCGAGCATGCCGCCAAGCGATGCCGCACCAAGTAGGAAGCCTACCGCGACGGGCGACGCAACAGCGATGACGCCAGGCAAAACCATGCGCTTAAGAGCCGCTGTCGTTGCAATATCAACACAACGTGCTGTGTCGGGGTCTGCAGTACCCTCGAGGAGTCCAGGAATCTCCTTAAACTGCCGACGGATCTCATTGATCATGTCGAATGCAGCTTCTCCGACCGCTGTCATGGTAATCGCTGCGATCAGGAATGGAATGGTGCCTCCAATGAACATACCGACCAGTACGGTGGGGTTCGACAGCTCCAGTGAGAAGCCCGGGTTGTTAGCCGATACCGTTTCTACAAACGCAGCGATGATGGCAAGGGCAGCCAAAGCAGCGGCACCGATCGCAAAACCTTTACCGATGGCCGCTGTGGTATTCCCCACCTCATCAAGTCCATCAGTAATGGCGCGGGTTTCCTCGCCCATGCCCGCCATCTCGGCAATGCCCCCTGCGTTATCAGCGACGGGACCATAGGCATCGATCGCCATCGTGATGCCAACTGTCGCGAGCATACCGACCGCGGCAATGCCCACGCCGTACAGGCCTGCAAGCTGAGTCGACGCAAAGATGATGGCTGCGAGAACTAAGACTGGAAGGACAACCGACTGCATACCAACGGCCAATCCCGTAATCATGACAGTAGCAGGACCGGTTTCACCGGAAGCGGCTATCGTTCTGACTGGCTTACCACCCGTGTAGTACTCCGTGATCAAGCCAATCGCGACGCCACCGATAGCACCTGTAACGACTGCAAACCAAACTGAAGTGTCGACACCCAGCTCTTGCACCAGCATGTACGCGAGACCTGCGAAGATGATAGGCGCCGCAAAAGTGCCATAGCGAAGTGCAGTCGCAGGCTCAGAAGACGAGCGTGACCGAACGATCAAAATGCCAATGACGGATGAGAGCAGGCCAACACTTGCCAGTGCAAGCGGAAGGAACATGAGGCCCGCTTGCGAGTCGATGCTCATTGTCGCTGCAATCGCCATACAGGCGATCATTGAGCCGCAGTAGCTCTCGAAAATATCGGAGCCCATGCCAGCAATGTCGCCGACATTGTCGCCTACGTTGTCAGCGATCACACCGGGGTTACGGGGGTCGTCTTCAGGAATCCCTGCTTCGATCTTACCCACCAAGTCGGCGCCTACGTCAGCACTCTTTGTGAAGATGCCGCCGCCAACGCGCGAGAAGAGTGCGACCACCGATGCGCCCATACCGAAACCATGGATGGCATGCGCGGTCTTAGGATCGCCACCAAAGTAGAAGTACAAACTACCCAGACCAATGAGACCCAATGAGGCGACACAGAGACCCATGATAGAGCCACCGTAGAATGCGACAGATAGTGCGCTTGATGCACCTTCTTCATTTGCCGCGACAGCCGTTCTTACGTTCGCTTTAGTGGCAGCATACATACCTAGCCAACCGGCAAGGGCCGATGACGATGCGCCAACAACGAACGACAAGGCAGTGTCATTACCAAGGTCTGACAGCAGAATCAGTCCTAACAATACGGCAGCAAAAATAAATAGATACGTGTATTCACGTTTCATGAAAACCATGGCGCCCAAGTGGATCTGTTCGCCAATTTTCTGAACTTCACCATCCGGGATTTCCCGGCGTGACATGACCGTGTAAATAAAGAAAGCAATGGCGAGACCGACCAATCCCAGAATTGGTGGCGCCGAGTACAGTTGTTCTAACATCCGGTGTGTCTCCAAGTTTTTATTCTGAAGCCCCCCCCAGAGGGCGCTTGGCAAAACAGCAAGCGCGAACGAGTATCGAGTACCGTGGGGTAGAGGTCAAGGGATTTGCCCGGACCCTCATTGGAGATGCGATAAGCGGGTAAATGCTCGTTTTTTCAGGCTAATAGATACGTATAAACTCTCCTCCTGAAACTAATCGGGAAATGCGAGAAAACAGTATTTTAGGATCACCCTGTGTGCCGGCGGAGCCAAGATTGGCATGCGCCACGACGAGATGATTAATTCATGAAAATTAGGTCAGCCAACCCCACTGATGCATCGCAAATTGCCGAGTTAAACGAGGTGTTTGTCGCGGTCACTAGCCCCATGGATGCGCAGCGATTTCTCGAACTGTTTGACCTCTGTAGCTATTGCCTTGTGGTTGACGACGGGGAGCGCTTGCTGGGTTTTGTTATTGCCATGCGCAATGAGGCGCCCTACGACAACGGGAATTATCAGTGGTTTGATACACGTTTGCGAGACATGGTCTACGTGGATCGCATTGTGCTGGCCGAGGACGCGCGGGGGCAGGGTCTGGGGCACCAACTGTATGACGAACTCTCCGCAATGGCGCTGGCTGATGGGTGCAAGGTCATGACCGCCGAGATGGATATCGAGCCGCCCAATACACACTCGCTGCACTTTCATAGCAAACGGGGATTTGCCGAACACGGTCAACGCGTGCTTGATGGCGGCAAGCGTGTCTCGATGCAGTGTCGCGACCTGTGACCGGTTGCGCATAGCTGATTACTGCGACTCACGGCAGACGATTTTGACCACGTTGACGTTGATCTGGATCGAGCGTGTTGCGTACGACTCATTGACCAATCGTAGAGGATCTAAGTGATGCGGAAGTTCGCGTTTGTTTTGAGTGGTGTCGCGGCGCTAGCCCTAACCTTGTTCGTTAGTTCGACCTCAGCTATTGAAGAGCCCACCTATTCGCTGGTTGCCGCGTGGGACGACCCCGACATCGAAATCCGCGATTATGAAACGCGTATTTTGGCAACGACGCAAATGAAAGAGGGACAGAATTCAGGGTTTCGAGTGTTGGCCGGCTACATTTTCGGTGGCAACGAAAGGGAGCAGGAGATTGCTATGACAGCGCCCGTTCAGCGCACGATGCCAGGTAAGGAAGATGCAGAAATGGCTTTTGTTGTGCCACGAGAATATTCGATGGAGGAATTGCCAGCGCCTGACGATACCCGCGTTCAATTTAGGGAAGAGCCAGCTTACCGTGCCGCTGTCATTCGGTTTAGTGGTTGGGTCAATGACAAAAAAGCTGAGCGTTATTGGCAGACCCTCGTTGCGTTTTTGAGGGAGCAAGGAATCCAGCCGCTGGGCGATCCAACGTTGAACCAGTACAACCCGCCGTGGACACCGCCGTTTATGCGTCGCAACGAGATAATCGTAGCGGTCGCGCCCGCTTCAGTGGGGGCTCAATAACCTTTACTGGCATCGAATGTGCCCAGCAGATCTTGTCCTGCAATGAAACGCTCTAAATTGGTTGCCATTGCCTGCGCCACAAACCGTTCGAGCGTCGGCGCTGATGTATGAGAGGTGATGTAGACGTTTTCTTGCTGCCAGTAGAGATGTGATTTGGGTAGCGGCTCCTCACGAAATACGTCCAATACGGCCGCTCCCACAGCCCCGTTTCTGAGTGCAGTGAGCAAGGCATCGTCATCGATCGCGTTGCCGCGCCCAATGTTGATCACAATGCTGCCTGGACTCAGTCGGTTGAGCGCCTCCTGGTCGATGGCATTCTCCGTGTGAGTCGTTTTGGGTAAAACAGAGACGACAAAATCTAGATCGTCGAAGAAACGATGATCGCCGGCTTTAAAACACGCCTCAAAACCGTCTACCGGACGCCCATCAGAATTTAAGCCGCGGCATCGGATGCCAAAGTGCTGAGCACTTTTAGCAACGGCACTTCCAATGCTGCCCGTTCCCAGTATGCCCATGGTTTTTCCAAATACGCCCAGCTCGGGCGTATCATCCCAAACCGACGCTTGCGCTCGGTCGAGAACGCGACGCTCCAGTGCCAGTAGCCAGCCCAATACGAACTCTGACATCGACTGACCAAAGACGTTTTTCAGTGGTGTTACGACGACGCCAGCAGGAATATGTCCCGCGAGTGCATCAACGCCGGCCCAGGTGCTCTGTATCCACTGAAGCTGAGGGCAAACACTGATCCAAGGGACAAGGTTTGAGGGACCACCGACAAGAATTTTTACCGAGCTGCAGTCCATGTCGGACGGGGTTTTTTCGGATGTGTTTATGCGAACAACGGACATCCGCTGACCCAAAAGATCGATGACGAGGTCGGGCCATTCGTCGTCGCTTTCTGCGACAAGCAGCGCGTCAGTGGTCATCACATTGTTCTCTAACTAAAGAAGACGTCGATGTTAACTGCAGTCGGCAATGCAAACCATGTTTGCCTCTGATAGCATGCCGCGCCTTCTTAGCAGCTCTCTGGGGATCCAGCATCAGTGACTCCCCGTACAGGTCGAGCGACTCAACAAAAGTAGATATCTATGGATACGATCCGCCAAGAGTGGTTTTCTAACACGCGAAACGACGTTTTAGCTGGGCTAGTCGTTGCTCTCGCTCTGATTCCGGAAGCCATTGCGTTTTCGATCATTGCCGGCGTTGATCCGAAGGTGGGTTTGTATGCCTCGTTCTCTATCGCTGTGATCATTGCTTTCACAGGCGGTCGGCCGGGGATGATATCGGCTGCGACGGGCGCTATGGCCCTGCTGATGGTGACTCTGGTGAAAGAGCACGGGTTGCAGTACTTGTTTGCAGCGACAGTACTGACAGGCATTCTGCAGATCATCGCCGGTTGGGTTCGTCTGGGCGAACTGATGCGTTTTGTTTCGCGGTCTGTGGTGACAGGGTTCGTCAACGCGCTCGCCATTTTGATTTTTATGGCGCAGCTTCCCGAGTTAACGAATGTCACGTGGGAAGTCTACGCCATGACAGCGGCGGGTTTGGGTATCATTTATGGCGTGCCGCGCTTGACTACGGCGGTTCCGTCTCCGTTGATCACCATTGTTGTCCTCACCTTGGTTGCTATTGCACTGGATCTCGATATCCGGACCGTGGGTGATATGGGCGAGTTACCCGACAGCCTCCCCCAATTTTTTGTACCTGACGTGCCAATGACCTGGGAAACGTTCACTATCATTTTTCCTTACTCGGCCACGTTGATGGTGGTTGGGCTTCTTGAGTCGCTTATGACCGCGACCATTGTCGATGATCTAACCGATACATTGAGTAACAAGAATCGAGAGTGTGTGGGGCAGGGCGTCGCGAATGTCGCTACGGGCTTTATCGGTGGTATGGCGGGTTGCGCCATGATTGGTCAGTCTGTGATCAACGTGAAGTCGGGCGGTCGTGGACGCCTGTCGACGTTGGTAGCAGGGCTTTTACTTTTGATCATGGTCGTCTTCGCGGGCGAGTGGGTGAGCCAGATACCGATGGCGGCGCTGGTTGCGGTCATGATCATGGTATCGATTGGCACGTTTAACTGGGATTCCATTCGTAATCTCAGAACACATCCGAAAAGTTCGAGTGTGGTAATGCTCGCGACCGTAGCAGTCACCGTGGCCACGCATGACCTTGCGCAAGGCGTACTCACCGGTGTCTTGTTATCGGGCTTTTTCTTCGCGCAAAAAGTTGGCCGGATATTGAGCGTCACCTCGGCTGCCTGCGATGAGGGTAGGGCGCGTCGATATACGGTTTACGGGCAGGTATTTTTCGCGAGTGCAGACCGCTTCTCCAAGGTCTTTGATTATCAGGAGGTAATCGACAAGGTTTATATCGACGTGAGCAGAGCGCACTTCTGGGACATTACGGCTGTCAGCGCGCTCGACAAAATTGTGATCAAGTTTCGGCGTGAAGGCACCGAGGTTGAGGTCATAGGCATGAACGAAGCAAGTGCCACCCTGGTCGATAAGTTTGCGATTCACGATAAGGACGGAGCGGAAGACATGCTCCTTGATCACTAGGACCTAGCGTATGCGGCAGGAAAAAAAGATATTGGCTTGCGTCGATAAATCGGACTACGCCGTACATGTTGCAGACTATGCCGCTTGGGCGGCTGCCAGACTGTCCGCGCCCATAGAGCTACTGCACGTCATCGATCGTCACCCTGAGATTGCGGCCGATGTCGATAGAAGTGGCTCGATTGGTGTTGATGCGCAAGAGAACCTGCTCGAGCGGCTATCTCAAGAGGAGGGTGAGCGCAGTAAAGTCATGAGGGAGCAAGGTCGTGTATTCCTGAATCAGTTACGGACACGCTGTGAGACTCATGCGGGACTTCAAACCGATACGCGACAACGTTACGGGCAACTTCTCGCGACGTTAAAAGAACAGGAGTCGTCGGTGGGCATGTACGTTCTTGGCAGACGAGGCGAGTCAGCGTCGCATACACGTCGCGATCTGGGCCGCCATGTGGAGGCGATTTGCCGTCAAATTCGTCGGCCCATCATGACAGTGACGGATGACTTCAAAGCTCCTAAAAGCGTGTTGGTGGCCTACGACGGTGGTCGGATGACGCGCCGAGGTATCGAACTTCTGGCATCGAATCCCAACATGCGTGATCTTCCCATCCATGTGGTGATGTCGGGTAAGCGCGGTGCTGACTCAGGTCGCCATATTGAGTGGGCCGAGCAGACACTGAAATCAGCTAATTTCAACGTTGATGCGTCATTTATTCCCGGTGACCCCGAGCAGGTTGTCACCCGCGCGATTGCCGAACGACAAGCCGATCTGTTGATCATGGGGGCGTACAGTCACTCACCCTGGCGCAGTTTAGTTCTTGGTAGTCGCACCAATGACTTATTGCGCGCATCGCAGGTCCCGACGATTACCTTGCATCTCTAAGTTGCGAGTTCCTGTGGCTTTTGCTGGGTTAACCGTCGCCTTCACAGCCACATCGCTTTTTGTCAGGTAGCTCGCATGCTAACGTCTCGGCATAGAAGGGAGATCCCCATGCGTATTTTCTTAAGACTATGGATGTTGCTGTGCCTAAGCGGTACGGCATGGGCAATGGATGACGCTCTTGTGCTTGAGGAAGGCCCTTCAATCACTGAGCGAAGCATCTTTATGCCCGGCTTCATGCCGCTGTATTGGGATGCGGACGAGGGAAGGCTCTACGGAGATATTGAAGGCCTGACGAGCCCATTTATTTATTACAACGGCTTGTCGCACGGTGTTGGCTCTAACGATTTGGGGCTAGATCGTGGGCGCTTGGGTGACACTCATCTTGTAACGCTTGATCGGGTGGGTAAAAAAGTTTTCCTGACTGCGGTCAACACAAAATATACGGCTCGAACCGACAATGCGGCCGAGCGGCGCGCCGTAGACGAGGCTTTTGCGCAATCGATTATCTGGGGGTTTGAGGTCGCTGAGCAGTCAGAGGGTATGACCTTGATTGATCTGACTGACTTTGCATTGAGTGACGCTACTGATCTTTCACGACTCCTAGCAGCCAGAGGCGAGGGAAGTTATGCGATTGACAGCTCGCGCTCGGCTATTCATGCGCCCAAGACAAAGTCATTTCCTGACAACACGGAAATCGATGCGAGACTAACCTACGCGGGTAACCCAAAGGGTTCAATTTTGCGCACAGTTGCTCCCGATGCCAGCGCCATTACCGTTCACAGTCATCACTCTTTCGTGCGACTCCCCGATGACGGTTACGAACCGCTCCCCTTTGATCCGCGGGCGGGCTATATCGATAGCGGTGAGGACAGTTTGGTTTATGACTACGCCAGCCCTATTGATGCGCCCATAAAATCAGCTTTTGCCCGACGACATCGGCTAGAAAAAGTCGACCCCAACGCAGCGTTCAGCGAAGCGGTAGAGCCCATTATTTATTGGGTAGATCCGGGTGCGCCTGAGCCGGTAAAGACCGCACTTATCGAAGGGGCGCTATGGTGGAATCAGGCCTTTGAGGCTGCTGGCTATATCAACGGGTTTCAGGTCAAGGTGTTGCCCGAGGATGTGGATCCCATGGACGTGCGTTACAACGTCATTCAATGGGTTCACCGATCTACCCGAGGCTGGTCTTATGGCTCTAGTGTTCGCGATCCTCGAACGCAGGAAATCCTCAAAGGCCATGTCACCTTAGGTTCTTTGCGGGTGAGGCAAGACTACTTAATCGCAGAGGGTCTTATCGCACCATATGGTGAAGACGAGTCGATCGACGAAGCCAAAGCGAAGCTCAGTGAGTTCGCGTTGGCGAGGATACGACAGCTATCCGCACATGAAGTGGGGCATACCCTCGGTATAGCTCACAATTTCGCAGCCAGCGCAGATGGTCGCGCCTCGGTAATGGATTATCCGCATCCGCTTGTCACACTCGATGATAGCGGTGACATCGTGCTTGAGGGCGCCTACGACGTTGGGATTGGTGACTGGGACAAACGCGCCGTTATCTGGGGTTATCAGGACTTTCCCGACGGTACGTCAGCGTCAGAGGGTCGCGAGGCAATTATGCGTGAAACCCTGGCGTCAGGCCTGCGCTACGTAGCCGATGAGCATGCACGAATTGGTAATCGATCGTCTGCAGGACCTGTTCATCCAGCGGGCAGCTTGTGGGATAACGGTAGCGACCCTGTCGCGGAACTCAACCGCTTGATGGCCTTGCGAAAAGTCGTATTAGGGAACTTCTCCGAGCGCGCAATACAACCAGGGCGTGCCATGGCAACACTCGAGGATGTCTTGGTTCCCGCGTATCTCATGCACCGTTACCAGGTTCAGGCCGCAGCGACAGTGCTGGGCGGTCAGACATTTACCTATGCCATGCGCGGCGACGGGCAGACGACGATGCAGCGTGTCTCTGCAAAAAAGCAGCGAGCGGCACTGTCGGCCATGCTCGCGACTTTGGAGCCCGAGGCACTGACGCTATCCGATGCGGTGGTTTCATTGATTCCGCCGCGCCCCCCTCAGTCGGGAGTGAGTCGTGAACTTTTCCCTCGTCACACGGGCTATGTGTTCGATCCCATGGCGGCCGCAGGAACGGCGGCTAAGATCACGCTTGCACAGCTACTGGATCACAAGCGCGCGGCACGTATGAATAGCCAGCAACTGGCTGATCCTGGGTTGCCAAGCTTCGCTGACATGCTCTCTATTGTGATTAACGACCGATGGCCCGAGGCGCGCGATGCTCGCCTGGTCGCCATCGAGCGAATGGTGCAGGTGTTACTGGTTGACGAGCTGGCGTCGCTACTTGCGCACAAAGCAGCCGCACCTCAGGTACGTGCCGATGCACTCGATGCCTTGCTCAAGATTCAAAAGCGAGCTGAGCGCACCAGGGACCGATCGCTGGCGGGTAATGCCCATATGCAATTTATCGCGCGCCGAATTGCTTCTCATCTTGACGACCCCGCTGTTTTTGAGGGGGGAGATTTAACGGTGCCACCCGGGTCGCCAATCTAAGATTGCTCGTGCAATGGATGGGTGATTGAACTGGCTCGCCATAGCATTGTTAAGGCGGCTGTTGCCCTGCATTGCTTGCGCGGCGCTTGGTGTTCGCTTTAGTCGAGTCAATAAATTGCAAGGCCCTCTCGAACGAGAGGGCCACAAACGACAGTGATTGAGTAAGGTGGTAAAGCGTTATTCTGAAGCGTCGGTTGGGAACTGCTCTCTCAGCACTCGCTTTAGGATCTTTCCACTCGGGTTACGAGGAATGACATCGATAAACTCGACCGCCTTGGGCTGCTTGAACTTGGCGAGTTTTCCCTGACAGAACGTGAGAATCTCCTCGCCGGTCAAGGCGTCATCACTCTTTACGACTACCGCGAGCGGCGACTCTCCCCATTTTTCACTGCTCTGACCAATAACGCCGGCCTCGCTGATCCCAGGATGGCTTTGAAGCACACCCTCAATCTCGGCTGGATAAACGTTCTCGCCACCCGAAATAATCATGTCTTTAATACGGTCCTGGATGGCGAAGAAACCCTCATCGTCCATTACACCCACGTCACCTGTGCGCAGCCAGCCATTCACGAGTGTCTCGGCAGTGGCATCGGGTCGATTCCAGTATTCCCGCATGATGTGCTTGCCGCGTACAAGCATCTCACCTGCTTCACCGATGGGTAACTCATTTCCATGCTCGTCGGCCACCATCACCTCAGTGAAGAAGAAGGGCTTTCCGCAGGACTCCGGCTTGCGCACCGCATTTTCTGTATCCATTAGGCAGGCAGGACCACAGGTCTCAGTGAGGCCATAAACCTGCGTAATATCGATGCCCATCTCTTGGTATCGCTGCGTTAATGCAACGGGCACGGGTGCCGCGCCGGTCATGAAGGAACGTACGCTCGACCAGTCGTAATTCTCGAAATTAGGTACCTGGACCATGAAATTAAGCATCGCAGGCACCATCAACCCACTTGTAATCTTCTCGCGCTGTACGCATTCCCATGCTGCGACTGGGTCAAAGCTCCGCATAACATAGGTCGTTGCACCGTGGTAAGCGTTAATTGTGAGCGGTGTAAGCGCACCCACGTGGAACATGGGTAGGCAGGCTATATAGCGTTCCCCCGACTGATAATCCGCGGTCGCGTGAATGGTGAATACGCCCCACATGGCTGTTGTGTGGGTATGAACCACGCCCTTGGGCAAGCCCGTCGTACCTGACGTGTACATGATGTAGAGCATGTCGTCGTCTTCGGCACCGCACTCGGGTTCTACGATACTCGACGCGGCACAGTACGCGTCATACGAGTTTGCAAAGGGCTGACACGCGTCATCAGAGGCCCCACCAAGCACATGCAGCCATTGGTTGATGTCCGTTTTATCGCCCCGGCTCTCAAGATCAGCCACGGTGGCTGCAAAGTCGTTATCGAAGATCAACGTCTTCACGCCCGAGTCTTTCAAAATGAATTCAAGCTCGTCTGCGACCAAGCGCCAGTTGAGTGGAACAACCACGCCGCCCACTTTGCCAATCGCGAAGAAAGATTCCATGAACTCAACCGAGTTCATCAGCAATAGGCCAACACGATCCCCCTTTTGAAGTCCTTTTGCTTTGAGTGCATTGGCCAGGCGGTTGGATCGCTCGTTCAACTCTTTAAAGGTGTAACGGCGACTGCCATCGCTTTCAACGTAGGCCTCGCGGTCGGGGTTGAGGTGAGCTCTTTTCGTCAGTAACAGGCCGATGTTGGTCTTCATAGTGATACCTCTTTTGTGATTATTTTTTTCCGTCTCTAAGTTATTGTTTTGATGAGACCGGAGAATGACAAAACTTTGGTCGGATTTCCCACTAAATTCAAGTTTACAGCCAAACTATTGGCTCTGATTAGGACCAATTATTGGTCTCGGACATCGCCCAAGCCCCAATGCAGGGAATAAGGTGGGTCAGTAACGTCAAAAGTTATCACTTTGTCGTACAACACCTACTTCTCGCCACCTGAATGTGGTAAAAAGCGCGCGCATTGAAAGGGGGTGTCCGCCACAGGCGTTTGATTCCCTGAGTAGAAATGAGGTTTTGGCGTCGTAGCAGCACAAAAATACATGGGCTGTGCCGACATGATG
>DPGN01000066.1:0-10073 GCA_003523185.1 Halieaceae bacterium | reverse complement strand
ATGAATATCATCGATACGCCCGGACACGTGGATTTCACGGTCGAGGTGTACCGTTCTTTGAAGGTTCTCGATGGTGGTGTCGGTGTTTTCTGTGGTTCCGGTGGTGTTGAGCCGCAGTCAGAAACCAACTGGCGTTACGCCAACGAGTCAGAAGTTGCTCGTTTGATCTTCGTCAACAAACTCGATCGCCTCGGTGCTGATTTTTATCGTGTAGTCGATCAGGTGCGCAATGTGCTCGCTGCCAACCCATTGGTCATGACACTGCCGATTGGACGTGAGGACGATTTTGTGGGCGTCGTCGACGTGCTCACCAAAAAGGCTTATGTCTGGGACGATTCAGGTCTGCCAGAAAACTACGAAGTGGTGGACGTGCCTGCTGACATGGTGGATGACGTCGAGAGCTATCACGAGCAGCTCATCGAAGCCGCCGTTGAGATGGATGACGATCTGATGATGGAATACATGGAAGGCGAGATGCCCTCCATCGAAGACGTCAAGCGTTGTATCCGTGAGGGTACCCGCACCATGCACTTCTTCCCCACATTCTGCGGAAGCGCATTTAAGAATAAAGGGATTCAGTTGGTACTTGACGCGGTTGTCGATTACCTCCCTAGTCCTACTGAAGTTGATCCCCAGCCGCTGACTGATGAGGAAGGCGAGCCTACGGGTGAGGTTGCCAAGGTGGACGTGGCGGAGCCATTGCGAGCGCTTGCATTTAAGATCATGGACGATCGCTTCGGTGCCCTGACCTTTATCCGTGTTTACTCAGGCATGATGAAGAAAGGCGATACCATCCTTAATTCGGCGACGGGTAAAACCGAGCGCATTGGCCGAATGGTGGAAATGCACGCGGATGACAGAACGGAAATCGACGTAGCTCAAGCGGGCGACATCTTTGCCTGCATCGGTATGAAAAACGTTCAGACAGGACACACGCTGTGCTCTACTGATTCACCTTGTACGCTTGAAGCCATGGTCTTCCCGGATCCGGTAATTTCGATTGCAGTGGCACCAAAGGACAAGGGCGGTTCTGAGAAGATGGGTATCGCGATCGGTAAGATGATTGCGGAGGATCCATCGTTCCGCGTCGAGACTGACGAAGACTCAGGTGAGACCATCTTGAAGGGTATGGGTGAGCTTCACTTGGATATCAAGATCGATATTCTGCGCCGTACTTATGGCGTTGAGCTCGAGGTTGGTCAGCCGCAGGTGGCGTACCGCGAGACCATTACTCAGGCGATCGAAGACAGCTACACGCACAAGAAGCAGTCGGGTGGTTCAGGTCAGTTCGGTAAGATCGACTACCGCATCACACCCGGACAGCCCGGTGACGGCTATGTCTTTACTTCAAGTGTTGTTGGCGGAAACGTACCGAAGGAATTCTTCCCAGCGATTGAGAAGGGCTTCCAGGTCATGATGGAAGAGGGTCCATTGGCAGGCTTCCCCGTTTTGGATGTTGCGGTTGAACTCTATGACGGCGGCTTCCACGCGGTTGACTCATCAGCTATTGCCTTCGAGCTAGCGGCCAAGGGTGCATTCCGTCAAAGTATGCCTAAAGCTGGACCGCAGCTGATCGAGCCGATCATGAAGGTTGATGTGTTTACGCCAGACGATCACGTGGGTGATGTCATTGGCGATTTGAACCGTCGCCGCGGCATGATTAAGGATCAGGAAGCAGGTACAACGGGTGTTCGCGTCAAAGCAGACGTGCCGCTGGCAGAGATGTTTGGCTACATCGGTTCGCTTCGTACAATGACCTCAGGTCGTGGTCAGTTCTCCATGGAGTTCTCACACTACTTGCCTTGTCCAGCGAGCGTGGCAACGACGGTCATCGAAGAGGCCAAAGCACGCAAGGAAGCAAAGTCTAAGTAAGCTAAGCTCTCCCGTGAAAAAGCCCCGCTATTGCGGGGCTTTTTTTACCTCGGGCTTTACATCGGCAGGTCATCCGGAGAGAGTAAGCCTCAATTCGAATAATAAGCTCTGCGAGAGTAATCATGTTTGCAAAGTATGGACCTGTGGTTTTTGGTATTCCGCTTCTTATTTTAGGTGTGCTCTGGGTGTTTGCCCCTCAGATGGCCGCGGCCAATCTCAGCAGTGAACTCCTCACCGGTGCTGCACTGACAACGCAAATTGGCGATAGCGCCGCTTTTTTTCTAGGTAGCGGTTTTTTACTCATCATGGGTGGCCTGAGGCGCGACGCTACGATGATCCTGATCGGCGGGTCACTGGTGGGTCTCGTTGCACCGGCCAGAATCGTCGCAGCTCTGGTTCACGGTGGAGACATGACGATTGAGCCTATCGTTGTTGAGATACTGACATTGATCGTCGCCTATATAGCGGCTCAGCAAATCAAGAATGAAGCGAGTGCCTAAGTCATGTTGATGCTAACGCTCGGTGTGCTGCTTTGGTCAGTTGCCCACCTGTTTAAGCGCCTTGCACCTGCGGTGCGGGAAGGCATGGGTGATCTGGGGAAGCTAGTTGTGACAGTTGCCCTTATCGGGAGTCTGGTCCTGATGATTTCCGGCTACCAGGACGCGAGTGGTCCGGCGTGGTGGGGGCGACAACCGTTCTGGGTCTCCATTAGTAACCTATTGATGCTGCTGGCTTTTTATCTGATGGTTGCCTCATCAATGAAGGTAGGCATCACCTCGAGGGTGCGCCATCCCCAGCTTACGGCGATCAAAGCCTGGAGTGTGTCGCACTTGTTGGTGAACGGTGACTTACCTTCAATCATTCTCTTTGGCGGACTGCTAGCTTGGGCTGTGGTCAGCGTGATTCTGATCAACCGTCAAGACGGCAAGGACGCTTTGGTAGCAACGGATACCAGTTGGGTGAAGGAAGCGCTCGCCAGTGCTGTGACCGTTGGTTTGTACGGAGCGGTAGCTCACGCCCACGCATATCTTGGATATCCGGTACACGGCTGAAGCATGGCGTATCAGCTGGCCAGTGCAGACATTGCGCATGCGCTCGATGCATTGGCTAACGATCATGAGCGTATAGCCCGCGCACTCGCGCAAGTGGGCTACCCCGAGGAGCGTAGGCGCGATCATTCGTTTGCTACATTGGCGCGGATTATTGTCGGTCAGCAGGTGAGCGTTGCCGCGGCAGCATCTATTTCACGCAAGTTAGTCGATGCCTTGGGCGGTGATCTGACTGCCGCATCCGTGCTGAATTGTCCTGAAGAGGACTTGCGCAGCGCTGGTTTGTCTCGGCAGAAGGTGAGTTATATGCAGTCCTTGGCCACTGCCGAAGCCTCTGGGCAGCTGTCGCTGACCGCGCTGCCGAAACTTTCCGATGATGATGCGACGGCGGCTATCACTGCCATCAAGGGGTTTGGTGAGTGGTCGGCACATATGTATCTCATGTTTTCTTTGGGTCGTCCGGACATTTGGCCGGTGGGTGACTTGGCGGTTAGAGAGGGATTCAAGCGAATCCGAGGCCTTGAGGATCGTCCCACAGCCGCTCAGTTAAAGCCGTTGGGAGAGCCCTATCGTCCCTATCGAAGTGCGTTGGCAATGTTGTGCTGGCGATTTTGTACGGCGGAGCCCTTGTGAAGGAATTCTCGGATTGTGATCACCAGTTTATGGCGCTTGCCATGGAGGAAGCGGAGCGAGCCGCCTCTCTCGGTGAGGTGCCTGTGGGTGCGGTGGTTGTGCTTGATGGCGAGGTCATTGCACTCGAGTGCAATCGTCAAATCACACTTAATGACCCATCTGCACACGCTGAAGTTCTGGCTCTGCGAAAGGCGGGCCAGATGCTCGATAATTATCGACTCCCTGATTGCGAGCTTTTCGTGACGTTGGAGCCGTGCACGATGTGCTGCGGCACCTTGGTACATGCCCGCGTGAAGCGGTTAGTATTTGCGACGGCTGAGCCCAAGGCTGGAGCCGTGACCAGTACGAGCAGCACGCTAGATAATCCTGCGCTTAACCATCGCGTGATATGGCAGCAGGGCCTGATGGCTGAGGAGAGCGCGCAACTATTGCGTCACTTCTTTAAGTCGCGCCGGGGTTCACAGGCTTAGCGGGTTCCAGCGGAGTAGCTCGCTGGCTTTTGCGGTCAAGGTCTTTAAGTCGAGAGGCGGCGCGACGCCCTTGTTAGGAATATCCTGGAGTTGCAAGGTCGCGAAGTAGTGACGGATGTTATCTACGTAGGTGACGGCCTCCTCACCACGCGCGAATCCATGCCGTAGATGAGGGTAAATGGCGGGATTTTGAAGGTCAGGTAAGTGCTTGCGCACGTCCTGCCACAGGTGGGGGTCTCCTCCATTGCCTTCGGTCAGTCGTCGCGCTTCTTCCAGATGCGCCATGCCCATGTTATAGGCCGCGAGGGCCATCCAGGTTCTATCAGGATCATCAATATCGTTGGGCAGTCGCCGAAGCAAACTTCTTAAAAATCGTGCACCACCCCGCAGGCTTTGCTCTGGGTCCAGCCGGTTCTTGACACCCATCTCGCGTGCCGTGGGACGTGTCAGCATCATCATACCTCTCACGCCTGTGGGCGATTTTGCTTTCGGGTTCCAATGTGACTCCTGATAGCTGATAGCGGCGAGTAAACGCCAGTCGAGTCGGAATTCCTCGGCCACGCGTTCAATGAGCGGCTGCCACTCGGGTAGGTTGGTTTCCACAGCCCTCTGAAACGTGAATGACTCGATTCTCGATGCATTGGCAACATTGCCAAAATACGCGTCTTTCATGCGCTCGAGTGTGCCGTCCTCGATCGCCACAGTCAGAAACTTATCGGCCTCGCTTCGCCACTCACCGGAGCGGGAATCGCTACCCAAGTACCAGACGGTCTTCAGTGTCTCCTGTAACTGAAATGCCTCGGCCACTCTTGGATACAACCGCTGCTGCATTGAGAACTCGCTAGAGTCAAGGAGTGCAACTTGCGCCTCTTCACTGTCGATTGCTTTTAAGACTGCGCTGGACTCTGCGGTTTCCAGAACACGCCAACGAATCTCGGGATTCAATTCCTGCAAGGAGGTGAGCCGCATCGCGTGCTGACTGCCTTGAAGAATGACGATGTCGAGATCGGACAGATCATCGATGCTACGAGGTCGATACTGACCCGCCTTGTAGACCACGACTGGGTGTTGCTCGAGGTAGGATTGCGTGGATTCGAAGAGTAAATTTCGCTCTGACGATTCGGTGAGGCCTGCAGCGGCAATATGCGCCTCTCCGCGCTGCAGCGTTTCAAATACCTCTTCCAAAGTGAAGGCGACTTTGACTCTCAGGCGCATATCCTGAGATTCGGCAAAAGCGCGCACCAGCTCATACTCAAATCCAGCAGGTTCATCAGCTCCGAGGTAATAGGTGGTGGGGCCGTTGCGCGTTACAACAACCAGTTCACCATCAGGCTGAAGATTCCCTAGGACCGACGGATCGGTGCAGCTAGCTAGCCCGAGTAATGCCATGAAAAGCAGACGTCTCATGGACTCAGTGTAGCTCAGATCTGCATGTTGAACATTCACCCAGCGGCGTTCGCACGGTACACTACGCGCGATCTCTTTTAGGACGTGCTCATGCTGCTTTTGCCCGGATCCGTCGCGCTGTCCGCGCCGCGTTTTTCCCGCTTATCTGCACAGATAACCGAACTTGATCCTACGCTCACATTGAAGCGAGCCTTCTTCATTTATGCAGTCGATGCAGCAGATGATGTTGACGGCAATACGTTGTCCGCGCTTCTTCAGCCAGGGACGAGTTCCGAGCCTTGTGGCGATGAACTTGATGAGCGGGAGGTCGTGGTTGTGGCGCCTCGCTTCGGTACGATCTCGCCGTGGGCGAGCAAGGCTACCAATATTGCTAAGAACTGCGGCTTCGAGGGCGTTAATCGGATCGAGCGCGCAGTTGTTTACGTCCTAGCAGGATTACATGAATCACAGCACGCCGCTCAGGCCAAGGCGATGTTGCACGACCGTATGGTTGAGGTGGCCTTAGATTCCATAGAGCAAGTAGAGGGCCTTTTCACCGACATTGAACCGAGGGCGCTCTCCACCGTACCTGTTATCGACGAGGGTCGTGCAGCGCTGGTCACGGCAAATGCATCGTTGGGGTTGGCACTGGCCGAAGACGAAATCGATTATTTAGTGGATGCATTTACGGAACTCGGTCGAGACCCATCGGATACCGAGTTGATGATGTTTGCACAGGCCAACTCCGAGCATTGCCGGCACAAGATCTTCAATGCCTCATGGACTATTGATGGTGTTGATCAGCCTTGGTCGCTGTTTGGCATGATCAAGAACACTTATCAGAGAGGCGGAGAGAACGTCCTCTCTGCTTATGCCGACAATGCGGCAGTCGTATCGGGCCACATGGCAGGGCGTTTCTACCCAGAGCCAGCGTCTCAAATCTGGTCCTACCACAACGAGTCCATTGCGCTACTGATGAAGGTGGAGACTCATAATCATCCAACTGCGATCGCACCTTTTGCAGGCGCAGGGACTGGCTCAGGCGGTGAGATTCGTGATGAAGGGGCTGTCGGTCGCGGTTCTCGACCAAAGGCCGGTCTCTGTGGATTTACGGTGTCACATCTGAACTTACCGCAACACCCCCGGCCTTGGGAGTTGGATTACGGAAAACCCGACCGCATTGTGACGCCGCTTCAGATCATGACGGATGGTCCGCTTGGCGCCGCGGCGTTTAACAACGAGTTTGGCCGGCCCAATCTGGGAGGTTACTTCCGGACCTTTGAGGTGGCGACCAGCGAGGGTGTGCGTGGCTACCACAAGCCCATCATGATTGCGGGGGGCTTCGGAAATATCAAAGTCGAGCACGTTGACAAACCGCCCTTTTCAGCCGGCGCAAAACTGATTGTGCTTGGCGGGCCAGCCATGTTGATTGGCTTGGGTGGTGGCGCGGCTTCGTCCATGGCGAGTGGCGCCAGTACGGAGGATCTCGACTTTGCCTCGGTGCAGCGCCAAAACCCGGAAATTCAGCGTCGCTGCCAAGAGGTCATTGATCGATGTTGGGAGCGCGGTAGTGAAAACCCCATTGCTTTCATCCACGACGTGGGTGCGGGTGGCTTGAGTAATGCCTTTCCTGAGCTCGTCAAAGATGGCGGCTGTGGTGGCGACTTCCAGATTCGCTCTGTGCCCAGTGATGAAAAGGGTATGAGTCCTCTGGAAATTTGGTGCAACGAATCGCAAGAGCGTTATGTGATGGCGGTAAATCCAGAGGATCTGCCAACGTTCGAAGCTATTTGTCGGCGAGAACGTTGTCCCTTTGCTGTTGTCGGGGATGCAACGGATGAGCAACACCTGCGCCTCGGTGACACGCTGTTTGACAACAACCCCGTAGATCTCCCCCTGTCGCTGCTTTTTGGTAAGCCGCCGAAGATGCACCGGACTGCCAGTCGTGTTGCACCACCGGCCGATGAGTTCACGGGCGCGGTGCCCATTGCAGATGCGCTTGAGCGCGTTCTTACCTTCCCGGCGGTGGGAAGCAAAAGTTTCTTAATTACCATTGGTGATCGCTCAGTCACGGGCACGGTGGCACGAGATCAGATGGTGGGTCCATGGCAGGTGCCGGTCGCCGACGTAGCCGTCACCACGGCATCACTAGACACCCACTTGGGCGAAGCGATGAGCATGGGTGAGCGAACACCTGTAGCAACGCTCAATGGTCCAGCTTCCGCGCGTCTGGCTGTGGCAGAGGCGATTACGAACCTACTAGCGGCGCCAGTGAACACCTTGGAAGACATCAAGCTGTCGGCAAACTGGATGTGTGCCGCCGGTTACCTGGGTGACGATGCCATCCTCTATGACACGGTCAAAGCTGTGGGTCTCGAATTCTGTCCCGAGCTTGGGATGACTATCCCGGTGGGTAAAGATTCGATGTCAATGCGAACTCAGTGGGATGAGGGTGGTGCATCAAAGAGTGTTACAGCACCCGTATCGCTAATTGTCTCTGCCTTTGCGCCCGTGGGAGATGCCCGACAAACATTGACGCCTGAGTTACATCGCGATGAGTCGACCACACTTCTCTTAATTGATTTGGGTGGCGGAAAGAACCGACTTGGCGGATCGGTACTGGCACAAACGTTTGGGAAAATCGGGTCGGAAGTACCCGATGTCGCGGCCAGTGATGTTAAGGCTCTGTTTAATGCGATGAACGAGCTCAAAGCGGCTCATGCAGTACTCGCTTACCACGACCGATCGGATGGTGGTGCTCTCGTGACGCTACTGGAGATGGCTTTTGCAGGCCGGTGTGGTCTGAACGTGGAAATTGACTGCGCGCCGGAGCAGGCACCTGCGACCCTGTTTAATGAAGAGGTCGGCGTGGTCTTGCAGGTGGCGGATGCGCGCCTCGATGAGGTGCTTGGTGTATTGGCATCGCACGGACTCGATGCCGCGACATCAGTGATTGCGAAACCTCGGCTAGATCAGCGCATTGTCGTGAATACCCCGACATTTGAGTTGATCGACAGCCGCCGCGGCGCGCTTCAACAACTCTGGGCTCAGAACTCGCATGCGATTCAGCGCGAGCGAGATAATGCTGACTGCGCTGACCAAGAGTTCGATCAGATCTGCCAGGAAGATCCGGGTCTTTCCGCGGAGCTAAGTTTCGACATTAACACTGATGTCGCGGCAGCGATGATAGCGACCGGTATTCGACCAAAGATTGCGATCCTGCGCGAGCAGGGGGTGAATGGACAGGCCGAGATGGCGGCAGCCTTCCACAGAGCGGGCTTTGAAGCCGTGGATGTCCACATGTCTGACCTCAAGACCGGTCGGCGGCATCTATCTGATTTTAAAGGCTTGGCTGCTTGCGGCGGGTTCTCCTACGGTGATGTTCTCGGTGCCGGCGAGGGATGGGCCAAAGGCGTGCTTTTTGACTCAGCGATGAGTGACCAATTTCAGGCCTTTTTTGAGCGATCGGATAGTTTTGCATTGGGAGTCTGCAACGGTTGCCAGATGCTATCGGCGCTCGCGCCACTGATCCCTGGCACCGATGACTGGCCGCGGTTTGCTCGCAACTTGTCCGAGCAATACGAGGCTCGTCTGGTCCGCGTGCGTGTCGAGAAGTCGGCTTCAGTGTTATTCAGCGATATGGCGGGATCAGAGTTACCCATCGTGGTTGCTCATGGCGAAGGTCGGGCTCAGTTTGCTGCCGATGACAGCGTGTCTAATCTTGAGGCCTCGAATCGCGTCGCCTTACGGTACGTCGACAATCATGGGGAGACGGCTTCTGTTTTCCCGGCAAATCCAAATGGATCACCTAATGGCATTACAGGTATCTGTAACGCCGATGGACGCATCAACATCATGATGCCGCACCCTGAGCGAGTCTTCCGAAGTGTGCAAATGTCATGGGCACCGAGTGACTGGCCCGAGGATTCGGGCTGGATGCGGCTATTCCGTAATGCACGGGTGTGGGTGAATTAACAAAGAATGCCAATAGCCTTGGCGGGTGCTACAAGCTACACTTCGCGCCTTTCTGGGATCTTGCAGCTGTGCACTCTTCTGATGGAGCTTGAATGCTAAACCGCTACCCATTGTGGAAAAATTTGTTCATCTCCCTGATCGTGGCGATGGGCTTCTACTATGCGGCCCCAAATCTGTACGCGCCTGATCCTGCGTTGCAAATTGGCGGATCCAGCGGTGCGCAGGGCATCAATGAGCGCCTTATGGAAAGCGCTAGCGAGGCGCTCTCAGAGGCCGGTATTGGGCATTTTGGTGAGGAAGTTCAAGACTCGGGTAAGACCGGACTTATTCGGCTTGAAAGTCGAGAGCAGCAACTAAAGGCACAAGCTGTTTTGCAGCGAGCACTGGGAGATGGGTACATCGTTGCCCTCAACTTGGCACCCACCACACCGGATTGGCTTGTAAGGGGAGGTGCTCAGCCCATGAAGCTAGGCCTAGATCTGAGCGGTGGTGTTCACTTCAAGCTCGAGGTCGATGTCGATGCGGCAACCGACCGTAAGCTTGAGCAGTACGAAAACGGCATCCAGCGCCGATTACGCGAGGAACGTATTCGCGGGCGGATAGCGCTCGAGGGGACTCGAATAGGTATGACCTTCCGCTCCGTGGAAGACCGCGAGGCGGCGCGGGCAGAAGTCAGAGATCTCTACCC
>DPGN01000031.1:55210-72393 GCA_003523185.1 Halieaceae bacterium | reverse complement strand
CGGTCATGATGCCCTTGCTGTTTGCGCTCCTGGTGGGCCTCAGTATCTACAACATGTTCGCCGGCGGTTTTGGCGAGACATTGAGTTGGCTGTTCACACCGGACTTCAGCAAGATCGATGGTCCGACATTGTTGGCTGCAGTGGGGCAGGCGTTCTTCTCCATTGGTGTCGGCATGGGTGGCATGATGACCTACGGATCGTACCTGCCGGCCAACTTCTCCATTACGCGGGGCGCCATGATGATCGTGCTCGCTGACACCATAGTGGCCTTACTTGCCGGTTTCGTCGTCTTCCCCATGGTCTTTAATTACGGCCTTGATATCGCCGGTGGCGCTGGCCTTATCTTCCAGACACTCCCTGTCGCGTTTGCACAGATGCCCGGTGGGCATGTATTCGCGGTTCTCTTCTTTGTCATGCTGTCGGTTGCCGGCGTGACGTCGATGGTGGGGTTGCTCGAGTCCGTGACTAGTTGGACTGATCAGCGCACGACCTTGGGACGCGAAATGAGCGCTGTTGTGGTTGTTGGCTCAGTCACCTTCTGCAGTATTGCGTCTGTCCTCTCCTACAACGTATGGCAGGACGTAACACTGTTTGGTATGAACTTCAATGCGGCATCTGAAGGGTTATACGACAAGATTACGTTACCGCTGGGTGGCTTGCTGATCGCGCTATTCGTGGGCTGGTTTATGAAGCGTGAACTGAGTTTCTCGGAGCTTGCAACGGGTCAGCAGGTCTTCTCAATCTGGCACCTCTTGCTCCGCTTTGTAGTCGTACCCGCTATTGCCATTATTCTGATTACAGGACTGATTTAAGACATGCTAGCAACTGTTACCGATTGGCTCTGGTCATATGTATTAATCTCAGCGTTACTGCTGGTGGGTCTTCGCCTTACATGGGATGCGCGCTTTGTGCAGTTGCGTTTGTTCAAAGAGATGTTTCGCGGCTTGTCCGGCGGCTTCTCGGGTACCGATAAAGGACTATCGAGTTTTCAGGCCTTAGTGGTGAGTGTCGCTGGACGCGTTGGCGGCGGCAATATTGCCGGTGTCGCGGTAGCGATCACGCTAGGCGGCCCGGGCGCCCTGTTCTGGATGTGGTTGATTGCGCTGATTGGCATGGCCACGAGCTTGTTCGAGTGCGCGCTTGCCCAGCTTTACAAGCAGAGCGACGGATCCGAAACCTACCGGGGTGGTCCTGCCTACTTTATGCGATTTGGATTGGGCTGGAGCGTCATGTCGGTCATCTATTCAGCGCTGCTGCTCGTGACCATTGGCTTTGGGTTTAATGCGGTTCAAACCTACTCGGTTACCAACTCCATTGAGTCAGCCTTCGCCATACCGACCTGGCAGAGTGGTCTTGTTCTGACGGCGGTCATGGCAGCCATTTTGTTCGGCGGTATCCGTCGACTTGCCGCGGTATCCCAGCTCATCGTTCCGATTATGGTTGCAGGCTACTTTGTGCTCGCTATTGGCATTCTGATCGCCAACATTACCGAAGTGCCTGCAGCGCTTGGCGTTATCTTCAAGTCCGCCTTTGGTCTCGAGCAGGTTGTCGGAGGCGGCGTTGCCACCGCCATTATGCAGGGTGCACGACGAGGTCTTTTCTCCAACGAGGCAGGTCTCGGTACGGTCCCTAACGTCGCCGCGACGGCCGATGTGACGCATCCGATTCAGCAGGGGCTGGTGCAAAGCCTTAGTGTCTTTATCGATACCATCATTCTGTGCACGTGTACTGCACTTATCATTTTGCTGTCTTCGGCTTACCAACCGGACGCAGTTAATCCGCAAGGTGTTGTTTTGACACAGCTCGCGGTTGCTGAGCAGCTGGGCGGTTGGGGTGAGTCACTCGTCAGTATTTTCCTGGTGCTCTTTGCTACGACGACCATCGCCTACAACTGTTATCTCGGTGAAAACAGTATTGCCTATTTTGCCAATCGGCCTTCATGGGCGGTCCCGGCCTTTCGCATTTCAGTACTGATGATGATTGCCTGGGCCTCGGTTCAGGACTTGGGTACGGTCTTCAGCTTCTCAGATCTGACGATGGCACTGTTGGCGATCACCAACATGTTGGCCCTGTGGTATCTCGCGCCGATTGGTATGAAGTTGCTGAAAGATTTCGAGGCGCAGCTTAAAGGGGGTTCTGCACCCGTGTTTAAGCGTGAGACGTTGCCTGAGGAAAAGATCGACGAGGGAAGCTGGTCCTAATCGCTCAAAGGGCTTGGGTATTTGATACGTCCCGTCCGTGAGTCAGCATCATCGCTATAGAGGCAGAATCTGATATGAGCATCGATAACCGGCCAAAGCACATTGTCATTACGGGGCCAACGGCCGGTATTGGACGGGCAAGTGCATTGAGTTTGGCTCGGGACGGTGCTGACCTGACCTTTCTCTGCAGAAATCTCGAAAAGGGTGAAGCCCTAGCCAGTGAGATCGTTGCAGCGGGCGGGACGACACCGACTGTCATCGAGATGGATATGGCCCGCCTCGACAGCGTTCGTGCTGCGGCAGAATCAGTGCGGCAGTTAGCGAAGCCCATCGATGTGCTTTTGAATAACGCAGGGGTGATCAACTCGCACCGACGAGTCACGGTCGATGGCTTTGAAGAGACACTGGCAGTCAATCATTTCGCGCCATTTCTACTGACGGGCTTGCTATTGCCCTCTGTGCGTGAGGCAGCCCCGGGGGCTCGTATCGTTAATGTGGCTTCGGGTGCGCATCACTTTGTCAGAGGTATGCAATTTGATGACATTCAGTCTGAGCATAACTACAAAACCTTTGATGTGTACGGTCGCTCCAAGCTCGCGAATATTTTATTCACACGATCATTAGCAAAACGCCTGAAAGCGGCGGGTGTGACAGTTAACTGCTTGCACCCCGGTGCCGTTGCTACGGATATTGGAAAGCAGCATGGGGAGTGGGTGGCGAAGGTTTTGCACTTACTGCTCAAGCCGTTTTTTAGGAGCCCACTAAAGGGCGCAGAAACATCGCTTTACTTGTGCTCCAGCAATGATGTCGCTGAGATATCAGGGGCCTACTTCAATAACTGTGAGGTCGAGCGACCCAAGCCTTGGGCAGAGGACGATGCCGCGGCTGAGAAGCTCTGGAACTACAGTGAGCAGTGCGTGGGCTTCGACTATCCGGTGACCTCTACCTGAGGACTGAGCGAGTTTGCAAGCCCTGGCTAGCGGCGAAGCTATGAAATTCAAAATTCAATGAGTAACGAAATAGTTGCGGGTCCACAGACCCGCAACTGATCATTGATTTAAAGAGCTGAGTACACCACTTCACAATTCATGGTGAAACCGTGCTTTAGCTTCCTCATTCCTGAGAACTCCGCCATGATCGGTGCGCCCCAAGAGCTATTGGTTTGATCAAGAAATGCACCAACCCTCTCACCACTGGGCCCTTGAACGACAATCATCATGTTTCCGGTTTCAGGCCCTGTTTGGTAGGAGTAGCCCGTAAAGCTGATATCACCAAAGCCATTGGCTGCGGCCGCCGCTTGCATGCGCTGAAGCCCTGACATGTAAGCGGCAGGCTGATCGGTCTCTACGACTACGTTCCAGTTGGCAAATGTATCCCCTCGCTTATAGGCACCCTCGCTTGGCATAACTACCGCGTAAACATCGCTACGATTGACTACTCGGTCGACAGGCAGTTTCTTTAACTCGCCCATTACGGTTTTGTTATAGCTGTTGGCACCCATCGCCGAGGCATGGCTATCAAACAAATGCCAGTAGTAAAGCTCGCCGGGCTTGTAGTAGCCGCCGGATGCAAGGCATATACCACCAACACCGGCGCCCACAGACTTTGCAATTGCTTCGCCGGAGGACTTTGTCCACTCCACGTAAGCCATAGGGTCGCCAGTATTAACTGTCAGAACAGTCATAGCGGGCGTTGCCAAAGCCGCAGCAGAAAACAGTGCACTTAAACCGGCAATTGGAATTACTCTCTTTTTCATGGTGCTTCTCCTAAACAAATTGCGAGGCAAAATTGCGCTCACCCTAGATATAGGACCTGGCGGTCAAAACACCAAAAATAAATGAGACGGTCCTCGTGTATGCTCGTGCTGTTAACCAAAACATGTCTTGAGTCTCTGTTACTGACTCTCGGTTAACTCCACATCGAAGCTCAATGTCTTACCGGCACGCACCGTCGTTATCGTAACGGTATCGCCGACACGGTGCTTTTCCATGGCGGACAGAAAATCTTCGTTACTTCGAACTTCTCGACCGTCAACGCTGGTAATGATGTCGCCCAACATGATGTCGTTGCGACCAACTCGACTCGCGCCAATCATGCCGGCTCCATCGGCAGGGAAGCCACGATAAGTGCGAACGATGGGGACCCCTTCGATGTTGTTGCGACGAATCCACTGGTCCGACGCGCGCTCAATACCTAAGATTGGGCGTAGTATTTTTCCGTAGGCGATGAGCTGAGGGACCACTTCCCTAACGGTGTTAACGGGAATCGCGAAGCCGATACCTGCACTGGCGCCGCTAGGCGAGTAAATAGCGGTGTTCACACCAATCAATTGACCTAGGGAGTTAAGCAGAGGGCCTCCGGAGTTTCCGGGATTAATGGCTGCATCGGTTTGTATGACGCCCCTGATCTGACGTCCGCTGGGGGATTGAATTTCTCTGCCCAAGGCGCTGACAACACCCACCGTCAAGGTGGTGTCGAGGCCAAACGGATTGCCAATAGCGAGAACCTTCCGACCTACCGATAGCTCCGATGAATCGCCGAGCGGCAACTCCACAAGCCCCTCAGGGGGATCGAGAAGTCTGAGTACAGCAAGATCGCGCTCAGGCGCCAAGCCGACAACCTGTGCCTCGAATTCGCGCTGGTCGCTCAAGGTCACGGTCAGCCGGTTGGCCCTCGCGACAACATGGTAGTTGGTAACAATCAAGCCGCTGTCATCCCAGACGAATCCGGAGCCTGCGCCCTGTGGAATTTCCATGACGTTCAAGCTGAACATTTGCCGCCTCAGCGCAGTTGACGTCACATAAACAACGGAAGGGCTGGCGTTACTGAAGACTTCAGTCGTATTGGCTTCGTCGTCAGTGGCAAAGCTCAAGTAGTCGACGGTGTCAGTTGCCTGAGACGGTAAGACGAAGAGCAGCTGGCTGAACAGAAGAGCGAGGCCAGCGAAGGTCCTCGCAATAAGCTGCTTGATCATCGGTTTTGAAGAGCCTCGATACGCTTGTCCAAGGGCGGATGCGAGGAGAATAACTGGCCGAATTTTGAGCCACCTGGTCTAATACCGAAAGCAGTGAGTTCTCCCGGTAGATCGGAAGGTGTGTTCATTTCGCTTTGAAGGCGGCGCAATGCTGCCGTCATATGTGCCTTGCCGGCGAGATCAGCACCTGCCGCATCGGCGCGGAACTCACGGTAGCGTGAGAACCACATGACGATCATGCTCGCGAGGATGCTGAGTAAAATTTCGGCGATGATAGTACCCACCCAATAGCCGATACCCAGTCCCCGCTCATTTTTGAACACGACACGGTCCACTGTGTGGCCGATCACTCGTGCGAAGAACATGACAAAGGTATTCACGACACCTTGGATCAAACTCAGCGTAATCATATCGCCGTTGGCCACGTGGCCAATTTCATGCGCCATGACTGCCCTGACTTCTTCTGGTTTGAAGCGCCGTAGCATGCCGCTACTCACGGCGACAAGCGCATTGTTTCGATTCCAGCCGGTTGCGAAGGCATTGGGCGCATCGGATGGGAAGATGCCTACCTCGGGCATACCAATACCCGCGTTGTCTGCCAGTTGCCCGACGGTTTGAACCAGCCATTCTTCGTCCCGGTTTGAGGGGGCCTCAATAATGCGCGTGCCTGTGCTTCGCTTTGCCATCCACTTTGAGATGAAGAGCGAAACCAGAGAACCGCCCATACCAAATAGGGCACAGAAAACGAGGAGCGCATTGAAATCCAACCCCACACCGTTAGCCTCGAGGAAACTGTCAAAGCCTAACAGGCGCCAGACAGTACCAACCACAATGACAACAGCCAGGTTGGTTAGCAGAAAAAGCAGAATACGCATTCAGTATCTCCGAAGAAAAAATAACTCATGAAGTGTACGTGGAGACGTTAGACCGGGTTTTCAACCTCGGGTTCCACAATTTCATCATCCGCCTCGTCAAATCCAGGCAATGGCACTTGGCTCAGTTCCAGCTTCGGCAATTTCCCATCCTTGAGCTGTACCTCGAGGATTTCTGCCCGCAGTCCAAAATCCTTCGAGCTCAGTTCGAATACCGTATTACTTGCCTCGTCGCGGTGCTTGTATTGGGCAACACGGGCGCGATCTGACCCGTCGACCCATTCTTTGCCGCGTCCCCAATAGTGCCCATCTTGATTTTTGAGGATGAAGTTTCGCTCCACAATCGGCGGTTCCTTATTCAATACGCGGCAGTTAGTCGTTCAGCAGAATGTCTTTGGCTTGATTGATCTTCGCCGCGAGAAAGTCATTACCGCCACGATCGGGGTGAAGTTTTTGGATGAGACTTCGGTGTGCCGCGATAATTTCTTCTTCCGTTGCTCCCTCGGTCAGACCCAATGTCGCTAAGGCTTCTGTTCTTGAACTGTCGGCTGCTGCCTCACGTTGCGCCTCGCTTCGCTCTTCTTCCGCCTCATTAGCCTGCTGCGTTCGCTGATCAATGTAGGCCTGCAGCAGTTCTGCAGACTCCGCGTCTGCTGTTTGATAATGCTCGAGTAAGACCTCGAGTTCGCTCAACGAGAGTTCAGATAGCAACCAACCTTTGTGCGGCCCCTCGATGATCTCACCCTCGATGAGGCCACTTGCATGATCTAAAGTGGCTGAAAGGTGATCGGTTTGAATCACTGATTGACCCTGTTGCGCACTTTGCTGCTGTCGCAGTTTATTCAGGAAGGGCAGAACACGAATGATCCAGGGGAGTACCTGTCTCAGGAACACAAATCCACCCGTGATGGCTGCGCCCAGCCAATGCATCCGACCTGTAGCGGTTAAAAAAATGACCGTGACCACCGCCAAACCAATAAAGAACTTGATGTAGCCCGATCGCTGCTTATGCGGTGGCAAGCTTCGGATGCGCCACAGGTAGGAGATGGCGATAGCGGCAAGAGCAATGGCAATGACGACTCGAATCACGATGATGTCCTTTTAAACCGACGTTATGCTCGTTGAGCGACTCAGCGAGCCTTCTGACCAACTGCGCTACGAGGATAGCTTGTGGAGCAACAGTTTATCACTTTCGCGGCGCGAACCTTGCAGTGCTTTACGCCCTCCTAATACAAATCGCACAGCTGATTTCAACAACTCTCGTAAGCGATCGCCACTCGCGTCATCGAGTTGCACATGGGCACCGGCCGACAGCGCCGCCATGGAAGCAAAGCAGCGCGATGCCGTCGCATCGCTCCCTTCTTGAAACAGCAGCAAGGGTCGTTTCGCGAGTCGGCACTGAACAGCCAGTGCGTTAAGGGTGTCGGGATTCTCCTCGCAGGCATCGCCAATGTAGACGATGGCTTTTATCGAGCTACTACCCTCGAATTCTCCCAGGGCGTGCCGCAGTACACGCTCCATCTGTGTAGCCCCGCCTTGGCAATAAACCGCGTTCAGCGCGTCGAGAAGCGGACCTGGCTTGGTCATCCAGGGTGTCGCCTCGAATTCCATCAGGCCGCGAAAGTAATAGAGCTGCAGTGCAAAGGTTGCATCCTCGGTAGCCACATCGAACAGAGCCTGATGCATCGTTCGTGCGACATGCCAGGTTGGTTCTCTTGAAGCGGTCGCATCGAGAGCAAAAATGAGGCGATTTTGCGCATCGGCCACGCGCTTCAGCGCACGTGCCTTACTGATGAACGCAGACACGCTTTGGGGTCGATTTGCTATTTCCTTGGTGATACTGAAGCCCTCTACCTGTTGTCGGGTATCAGGCTGATAGTAGCTGACTAGCGCTCGCTGAGAAGCCCCTGGGCCTCGAGCTCCTTGAGGTAGTGCTGACGCGCCTGCAGTTCGACAATGGCCGATTGGACGTCTATGTCGCTTTTGAGCCGAGGCTCCGCCACAGCAATCGCAAGCAGTTTTCGGCTCGACAGGTTGCTTGCCGGCGTTTTGGTTGATCTGTTAGGTATGGATACTGCAATTGGCATTCTAAACTCCCCCTCGGCTTACCATCTGTCTCGGCCGATGCACTTTTTTGTCTATGTTGAAAAGATTAGACCCGTTTTATGACAAAAGTTCAGCGCTATACTGCGCTTAGATGAATTTTTTGTTTCTGGGGTTTCATCATGGACATCATGGATATACGACGAAAACATGCCTTACCTTCAGCGGAGGATGCCCTCCCTGGACGCGAGTTTGCGATGCCGGTTACCCATAATCACACAGTGCTTGGGACACCGTTGATGGGACCATTTGCTGAACACCTGGAAACAGCACAGTTCGGTCTCGGGTGTTTTTGGGGCGCTGAACGTGTCTTCTGGAAGGTCCCTGGCGTTTACACTACAGCAGTTGGGTACGCTGCCGGACACACACCCAACCCTACCTATCAAGAAGTATGTACCGGCCAGACGGGGCACAACGAAGTTGTGCTCGTGGTTTTTAACACTACGCTTGTCAGTTATCCCGATCTGCTCCGAGTTTTTTGGGAGAGCCATGACCCAACTCAGGGTATGCGCCAAGGCAATGACTGGGGAACACAGTATCGATCTGGCATTTACACGTATTCAGATGCCCAGGCTGAGGCAGCAGAGGTCAGTCGGGAGCAGTACGACCACCGACTCAAAGCGGCGGGCTACAGCGGCATCACGACTGAGATTCAAGCGGCAACTGAGTTCTACTATGCCGAGGAGTATCACCAGCAATATTTGGATAAAAACCCAGCGGGTTATTGCGGTATTGGCGGCACCGGCGTGGCCTGCGGTATTGGCACGGGTGTCACGGCCTGAGCCAGCAACTACGAACGCAAAGCGAGAGGGATTGGTTGAACCGATCCCGACTCAGTAAAGATCTCGAGCGAGCACAGCACAAACGGCCGTATCGACGCTCATGATGCGGTTGCCAAGATGTGCAACTGTCGCTCCCAGCGACTGTGCCAAGTCAATTTCGTAGTCGATGAAGCCACCCTCTGGCCCAACGAGCAGACAGCGCTTTTTTCCGTCTTCGGTTTGCAGACGATGCTCTCCACTGGGGTGTGCTATGACAAGGTCGCGTTCCGCTGCAATGCTCGATAGCGAGTCTTCCATAAACGGTTTGAAGCGCCGGTGTTCGGTGACGACGGGAAGAATCGTGTCGCCCGCTCGCTCTAAACCGTGAATGAGGGCCGCTTCTACTTTGCTTTTTTGAAGGTAGGGCGACTGCCAGAAGCTTTTCTCGACGCGGTAGGAGTGGATGAGGTGCAGCTCATCAACGCCAAACTCGGCCACCGTGCGCAGTATTCGGCGAAGCATCTTTGGGCGCGGTAGTGCCAGCACCAGCCGCGTCGAGTGCCGTGCTGGGGGCGCCTCGGTCAACGCTACCTCAAGTTGTACCGTCGTTGGATCAATGGCAGTGACGGTGCCGATACCCTTGTGGCCGTTAATCAAACCGACGCGCAGGCTTTGTCCCAACGCGGGTTGAATGACATTGATGATGTGTTGCGCCCGGTATTCAGTCAAACGGACGGATTGACCGCCAGTCCAATCGCTTTCTCGCAACAAGATAATGTTCATGGTTGCCGGGTTACGCGGTCCAGAGGTCGTAGTCGTCGGCATCGAGGACACGTCGATTGACGATATCTCCCGCCTTCAGATTTGCGGCATCGGCAACGTAGACCACACCGTCGATTTCCGGCGCGTCGCCTTTAGAGCGACCCACAGCACCATCTGACCCGATCTCATCGATCATGACATCGATCGATTGTCCGACTTTCTGTTGCAGACGTTCAGCGCTGATTTCCTGTTGCAGTGCCATGAAGCGGTGCCAACGCTCCTCCTTGACCTCTTCACGTACCGGATTTTCCAGTTCATTGGCGGTGGCGCCCTCAACGGCGGAGTATTTGAAGCAACCCACTCGGTCAAGCTTTGCTTCTTGTATAAAGTCTAGAAGCTCGTTGAACTCGCTTTCCGTTTCACCGGGAAAGCCGACAATGAAGGTTGAGCGCAGCGTGATGTCTGGGCAAACCGATCGCCATGACTTTATTCGATCGAGCGTCTTCTCTGAGGCGGCGGGCCGCTTCATTCGTTTTAATACGGTTGGACTGCCGTGCTGAAGCGGTATATCGAGGTAGGGCAGGACCTTGCCCTCAGCCATTAACGGAATGACCTGATCGACATGTGGGTACGGGTAAACATAATGCATCCGCACCCAGGCACCTAAATCACCAAGTGCGGTGGCGAGGTTTTGCATATTGGTTTTGAGAGGACGGCCGCCCCAAAAGTCGGTTTTGTATTTTAAGTCCACCCCATAGGCGCTGGTGTCCTGAGATATCACGAGCAGCTCTTTGACGCCTGAACGAACCAATTGCTCGGCTTCGCGCATGACGTCACCAATAGGGCGGCTGACTAGATCACCACGCAGACTCGGGATGATGCAAAAGCGGCAGCGGTGATTGCAGCCTTCGGATATCTTCAAGTACGCGTAGTGACGCGGGGTTAACTTGACGCCCTGCGCAGGAATGAGGTCAATCGTTGGATCAGGGGTGTGCTGGTTGGGTAACACCCGTCGGACTTCCGATAAAACTTCCTCATAGGCCGCGGGACCCGTGATACCGAGTACTTTTGGGTGCCGCTCTAGGACTAAGTCTGCCTGTTCACCACCGCCCATACAGCCCGTCACTAGAACGCGGCCATTCTCTTTAAGTGCCTCGCCAATAGCGGCCAAGGATTCTTCTTTAGCGCTGTCGATGAAGCCGCAGGTGTTAACGATGACAACCCCCGCGTCTTCATAGGAAGGCGACACCTGGTAACCATCGAATCGCAATTGCGTCAGGATACGCTCTGAGTCAACGAGTGCTTTTGGGCAGCCCAAAGAGACAAAGCCAACTTTTTGCGGGTGGGGCATGACGGTCAGTCCGAGAAAAACGCAGCGATCATTATCTCACAGCGTGAGGTTTCGTTCGCTACCAAAGGTGCGGACCGGTAATTGTCCACGCAATCGCTTCAGTAAATCCTCGGCCTCATCTTTATTGAGGAATTCCCCCAAGCTGGTCCTCGTTTCTCTGTTGTGAAGCCAAAGCGCTGGTCCTTCCCACTGATTTTTTGCTGTGATGACATTTAGCGCCGTGTCATCACGCTCCCAAACCCAGGTTTTTTTCGGCACAAAGTAGCCCTTCTCAATCTTGACGTTACTGTCCGAGACGGTCACGACCTGTCGGTATTCAAGATTCCAGTTTACGTAATACAGCGCTGCGGATAGCGCGATGAGTTCGGCGCCTGCAAATGGGAGTATCGGCCAGGCTCCGAGAAGCGTGAAACCAATCGCTGCGCCCAGTGATGGAATGGATATGGCAATCAGCACGTAGAGGTTGGCGCGCCAGGTCGAGCTCTTATTCGGCTTAACCACAATTACTCTAGCGTCGCTCTCTGTAAATTCGTCAATCACTTCGCTTCCCTACGGTGCAGTGAGGTGCCACCAACGTTTATAAAGTAAACGGTATCGGGGAAAAGGCCGAAAGCCAATTGCCTGTTGAGGGCGCGCACAACTTTAGTCGCGTCGCATGAAGTAGCAGACGATCGGAAGCTTCCAACGCTTCGGGATGGGCATACATATCACAACCGATAATCGGATGTCCCAAAGACTGCATGTGGATACGCAACTGATGCGAGCGGCCTGTCACGGGTTTCAGTTTGATCAGGCTTCGGTTGTTACTCCGCTTCAATACCTCAAAGTAGGTCAGTGCGTGTTTGCCGCGCTCCTCACAGATGATTTGTTTAGGTCGGTTTGGCCAGTCCGTTGCGATGGGTAATTCGATTGAGCCTCTGTCCTCTGCTACCTCTCCCCACACAATCGCTGTGTATTCCTTCTCGATCTGACGTCTCTGGAATTGCCGAGCGAGCTCGGACAGGCTTTCGCGGCGTTTTGGGACCACCATAAGGCCCGACGTATCGAGATCGAGACGGTGCACGGCCTGCACATCGGGGTATCGAAGTTGCAGCCGTCTAATCAAACTATCGCGATTGAGTGGGTGCCTGCCGGGGACGCTGAGTAAATGATGTGGCTTGTCGACCAGCAGTAGGTCCGTATCCTCGTAAATAAGGCGGATGGGCGCTTGGCTGTGTGGAACGAGATAGGGTGGTAGTTCGTCGATGGCCTCGGTGGGCTGAGCTAGTTCAGTCACTCGGAGGCCCTAGCGGCAAGCGCCTCTATGTAGCGTTTGACGCTCTCTGCAAATCCAAACCGTAGCGCATCTACCGTCAGTGCATGTCCAATGGACACCTCAAGCAAGTACGGGATGGTGAATTCTGGGAGGTTCACTAAATTCAGATCGTGTCCGGCGTTGACGCCTAGGCCTGCGGCATGTGCAGCGGCTGCAGACTGAGAGAACCGGTCGAGTACCTGCGCGTAATCGCCTGCGGCAAACGCCACGGCATAGGATTCGGTATACAGCTCCACACGGTCGGCGCCTATCGCTGCTGCCAAGGCCATATCTTCGGGCTCCGGATCCATGAATAAACTGACGCGGCAGCCCCAGTCTTTTAGCTTAGCGATAATGGGTGCTAGTCGATCACCATCCTTGCGCAGGTCGAAGCCATGATCTGATGTGAGTTGGGCATTGCCATCGGGCACGAGAGTCGCCTGCGCTGGACGCGTCGCCTCGATCAAAGCCATAAAGCCCGGGTAGTCAGAGACCCCCGCTCGATCACTGGTCATGGGATCGGCGAAGGGATTGCCCTCAATATTGAATTCGACATCGGTGGACTGCGCTAAAGCAAGGCAATCGCTGACACGGATATGTCGCTGATCGGGCCGTGGATGCACCGTAATGCCGCCTGCGCCTGCCGCAACAGCAGCGGCGGCAAATTCGACTGGCGACGGAGACGTCGTGTCGCGCGAGTTCCGAATCAGGGCGACTTTGTTCAGATTAACGCTAAGAACCGTCATGGTGATACGCGCGTCACCCTCAGAAGTACAATTGGATCCAGAGGTACGTTCTGCAACGGCATCTGGCCTTTATCCGTCATACCTACAGCGTTGCCTGTGGGCGTGGACGCCATGAAATCAACGATGCGCATTCCTGTGATCACCTCACCAAAGACCGTGTATCCAGGTTTGAAAGGTGTCCAGTCGAGTCGAGGGTTGTTGCGCTGATTGATGAAAAACTGGCTGCCAGCGGAATCCGGATCGCTGGTCCGCGCCATAGCCAAGGTGCCCCGATCATTGTGCACCCGGTTTTTCGACTCATTAATGACTTTACGCTCGGTTTTCTTCTGCTTTAGATCAACATCAAAGCCGCCGCCTTGAACCATAAAGTTGTCAATAATTCGATGAAAAATCGTGTTTGCGTAGAAGCCTTCATCCACATGAGCAAGAAAGTTCTCGACCGTTTTTGGGGATTTATCAGCAAACAGCACAACAGTGATATCACCCTCACTGGTTTCAAGCTTAACGATAGGGTTTTCTGCCAGCACCGATGAGCTCAGAAGAATCAGGGTCAGACTCAGACAGTGCTTTACGAGCGTATTTAGAGTGGTCACGTTGGTATCCTTTAGCAGTTATCGCCAACCGTCATTGCGTCGGCGTTTGACAGTGAGTCGAGGGATAAGCAATGCGATAAAAATGCCTGCGAGTAAAGACAGCACGCCCTCGAGGCGTTGATTGCTCGCCACGCGATCTTCCAGACGGGCATTTTCCAGTTTGAGTAGGTCGTTGCGTGCGCTCGCGTCCTCCAACTTGCCAGTCAACTCTTCGGTCAATTGGTCGAGCTGAATCGCATTGGCCGAGATGCGTTTGATCTCGGCGAGCTCAGCACGTGTTTCCGCGAGCGCTGTTGCGGTTGAGCTCATATCAGAGTCGCTGGAGGTTAATTGCTCCATTACCTCATCGAGGTCTTGCTGAAGCGTCGCCACCCGTTCTCGACTGGCTTCGAGTTCAGCCTCCAGTGCATTGAGCTGATTCGCGCGAGGTATGTCTGATTGCAGGTACTGCGCCCTCAGATAGCCGCGTGTGCCGCCTCGGGTCTCTACCTCGGCCCAAACACCATCCTCAGTCGTCCCGTAGTAGGTCACCTCGGTGCCTGAGGGAAGGCCTTTATTTACGATGCGATAGTCGCCACCGGGACCTGTGCGAATCGGGGTAAAAATACGATCCGTAACGTAGCGCGTGTCGCCCTCTGTGGGTGCATCGCTGGCTTCCTGCGACAGTACCATTGCCGACATCACTGCCGCCAAGCTACTGAGCAAAGTTAATCCAATAATTCGCATAGGTTGATTGCCCCCAAAAGGCATTAAAAGGTTTTTGTTGTCTCGTTGTCGTCGGTGCTGTCGTCGTCTTTTAAGTCTTCTTTCAAGAAAGGTCCCATGATAACGCCAATAATGACTGCCCAAAGTATGGTGAACAGTACCGCGGACCAAAGCTTGAACGAGACCCAAGTATCCATTGAGAAGTTGTAGGCCACGTAAAGATTCACAGCGCCCACCATCAAGAAATGACAGGTCGATACCACGGTCACCCGAGTCCACACGTGGTTAGGCATCTCGATCTCATCTGGCAATAATTCCTGGAAGAAGCATTTGCCTCGGGTCACATGCCAAATGACGTAAACACCCGCCATCGCCCAGTTAAACACGGTGGGTTTCCAGAAAATAAACACGGGATCTCTCAGTAAGACCGTCGCGCCGCCAAAGACGATAACGGCGGCGGCAACACCCAGCAATCGCTTTTCAACTGAACCCCACACCAGCTTGACGATAAGTACCTGCAGTGTCGTCGCAAGGATCAGGGCGATGGTGGCTGTGTAGATGCCATCAAAGGTGTATTCCCAGCTGCCAAGGTTTAGCGTCGTACCTGACATTTGGAAGACGATGACAAAAATGATCAGCGGTAAGAATTCTAGGAGTTGCTTCATCTTGGCTCTGGTACCATAGGACTCTCTATTCATTACGAGCCGTTCAGGCTGCAAGTGTAGTAATTGTGATCGTTGACTTCCACACTCATTCTCTCGCATCCGATGGCGCTTTGGCGCCGATGGAGCTGTTGCGGCGTGCGAAGGCGGCCGGCGTTCGGCAATTTGCGCTGACTGACCACGACACCACGGCGGGGTACCTCTCGGTCAGACACACGACTGAAGCCCACGAGGTAGGGCTTATTTCGGGAGTCGAATTGTCCTGCCGGTGGGCCACCACGACGGTGCATGTTGTGGGACTGAATTTTGATGCCGACGCACCGGAAATGGTCGCAATGGTCGAACAGTTGACGCAGGCTCGTGAGGAGCGAGCCGAGAAGATTGCGAAGCGTCTGGCGGGCGTTGGAATAGATGGTGCTTTGGAGGGCGCCAAAGCGATTGCAAAGGAGAGTCAAATTGGGCGACCGCATTTTGCCACCTGGATGGCGGAGGCGGGTGCCGTGGATTCGGTAACCGAGGCGTTTGATAAGTATCTGGGTGCTGGGAAAATAGGGGACGTCAAAATGTTCTGGCCACCTTTGAGTGACGTTGTGCAGGCGATTACTCGCGCAGGTGGTGTGGCGATTCTTGCTCATCCGCTTAAATATCGACTGACGGGCATGAAGCTTCGCACGCTGACCAACGATTTCAAAGCAGCGGGCGGGGGAGCAATCGAGGTACTGAACGGTCGTCAGCCCGAGACTGATCTAAAACGGTTAAGTCAGCTAGCTGAAGGCAACGGATTGATGTGCTCTGTCGGATCTGATTTTCATCGGGATTTCGAGTACGGTCCTAAGCTCGGTATCGATGTCGAACGCTTACCCACTGGCGCTTATGTCTGGGATGCATTGGAGGCTTCCGCATGAGCCAGTTTTTCTCCATACACCCAGAGACGCCGCAAGGGCGATTAATCAATCAGGCGGTGGAGATTCTCCAGTCTGGCGGCGTTATTGCTTACCCAACCGACTCTGCTTATGCCCTTGGCTGTCTTCTCGATAACAAGTCGGGTGCAGAACGCATCAAGCAGATTCGTAAGCTGGAAGATGACCACAACTTTACACTGGTATGCCAGGACCTATCGGAGCTGTCGCGTTACGCGCGGGTCGATAATGCGGCGTACCGGCAAATAAAGCATTCAACGCCCGGGCCTTACACCTTTATTTTCGAGGCCAGCAAGGAAGTGCCGCGCCGTTTGATGAATCCAAAGCGCAAAACCATTGGTTTGCGTGTTCCGGATAATGCTATTGCTCAAGCGCTTCTAAGAGAGCTGGGCGAGCCCCTCATGTCCGCGACGCTTTTGCTGCCCGGAGATGACTATCCGCTCAGCGATCCGTACGATATACGCACGACGCTCGAGCGTGACGTTGATTTGGTGATTGATGGCGGTTACTGCGGTATAGACCCTACGTCGGTGATCGATATGAGTGGCGACGAAACACAAGTTCTGAGACAGGGCTTGGGTGATACGACAGACTTTGCTTAGGTCCTAGGCTTGACGTGACAGATACGAACGACAACATGACTCAGGACACGGTTGATCCCCAACGAGGTTCCGACAGTAGCGCCAATGAAGGTGCGCCTGAGGCTTTGTTGCGAGTCTCCTCGGCCGTTGAAAAGCGTATGGGGCAACCGCAGCAGGGGGAAATGCCGTTTGCCGTTGTGCAAGGTGAGGCACTTACCGAGTTGCCAAAGGACTTGTACATTCCGCCTCGAGCACTCGAGGTCTTTCTCGAGGCCTTTGAGGGGCCGCTCGATTTACTGCTGTATCTAATTCGCCGCCAAAACCTCGATATTTTAGATATCGATGTCGCGGTAATTACCGAGCAGTACATGCAGTACGTCGAACTGATGGATGCCATGCAGTTTGAACTGGCGGCGGAATATCTCCTGATGGCTGCTATGCTCGCCGAGATCAAGTCACGTATGCTCTTGCCGCGCTCCAATGAAGCGGATGATGACGAGGAAGATCCGCGTGCCACCTTAGTGCGTCGGCTGCAGGAATACGAGCGCTTCAAAAAGGCGGCAGAGGATATGGCAACGCTACCGCGCGTTGAGCGCGATACCTGGGTCGGATCGGCTGAGCCCCCGGTCATGGAGCGCACTAAACCATTGCCCGAGGT
>DPGN01000031.1:32033-54964 GCA_003523185.1 Halieaceae bacterium | reverse complement strand
GGTGTAGTGGTGACCTTCCTGGCCATATTGGAATTAATCAAAGAATCTTTGGTGGATATTGTGCAATCAGATGAGTTTGCACCCATCCACATCAAGGCGAGAAGCGAGTAAAGGGGACTATGGGTGATCACGATTTAGTTGAAATTATCGAAGGCGCGTTGCTGGCAGCCGGAGAGCCTTTGTCCAAGAAGCAGTTGGCGCAGCTTTTTGATGAACTCGATCGACCGTCGACTGTGGATATCACGGAGGCGCTTGCTGAAGTGGCTGAGCGATGCGATGGGCGTGGCTTTGAACTGGCTGAGGTAGCCAGTGGTTTTCGTTTCCAGGTGCGACAAAACCTATCGCCATGGGTCAGCAAACTGTGGGTAGAACGTCCTGTTCGTTACTCGCGCGCTTTGCTCGAGACCTTGTCATTGATTGCTTACCGTCAGCCAATCACACGGGGTGAAATTGAGGACATTCGTGGTGTTGCGGTATCGAGCAATATCATGAGGAGCTTGCTTGAGCGCGAGTGGGTGAAAGTGGTGGGCCACCGCGACGTGCCCGGCAAACCAGCGATGTATGCCACAACCCGAGAGTTTCTGGATTACTTCAATCTAAAGTCGCTGGACCAGTTGCCGCCTTTGGCGGATGTTAAAGATCTTGAAACCATGACGAGTGCACTGCCTCTTGAGGAGTTTCATGACTCGCGTGGCGAAGAGAATGAACCCCAAGTCGCTGAATCTAAGGGTATTGCGGTCGATTCTGTGCAGGACGAAGAGGCCGTTGATTCAGGATGAGCAAGTCAGACACACAGACCGAAAAATTGATCGTGGGTGACGTGGCGGTCAAACCTGATGGAGAGAAACTTCAGAAGGTGCTCGCGCGCATGGGGCTTGGGTCGCGGCGAAAACTCGAGGAGAGCATTCAGGCGGGCGACATTACGGTGAACGGCAAGACCGCAAAGCTGGGTGATCGGGTCGTCGCGGGCGACAAGATCAAGTTCAAAGGACGCCCCGTCGCTAATGATCAGCTCTTGGACAACCGAATTTTGCTTTACCACAAGCCGGTGGGAGAGGTCTGCTCGCGTAAGGACCCCGAGGGGCGAGCAACGGTCTTCGACGGTTTACCTCACTTAAAATCCGGGCGTTGGGTGTCTGTGGGGCGTCTCGATTACAACACGTCTGGGCTCTTGCTAATGACAACCGATGGTGAGCTGGCCAATGCGCTGATGCACCCGTCGACGCGTGTCGAGCGAGAGTACCTTGTTCGTGTCATGGGTCGCGTTGATGACGCGATGCTGAATCGCTTGAAGTCGGGCGTTGAGTTGGATGACGGTCCGGCACGTTTTACCGATATTCAAGAGGGTGGTAGTGACAATGAGGGCATCAACCGCTTCTTTTATGTCGTGTTATCGGAGGGACGTAATCGCGAGGTACGTCGCCTCTGGGAGTCGCAAGGGACGACCGTATCTCGGCTCAAGCGTGTTCGCTACGGCGATGTTTTTATTCCCTCGAAGCTCAAAAAAGGGCAGTGGATGGAGTTGAAGCAGCGCGATGCTGATGTGGTATACACCATGGCCCAAATGGAGCCTAAGCCCATCTACCAACCCTCAAAGAAGTTGGCTGACAAGCGTGAGCGCCAATCGAAGAAGAGTGGTAAGCACATCGCTAAGAGAAATAAGCAAGAACGCAAATCCCAATAACAATGTGCGACGGGCGGGTGCTGATGCGTGCTACTCGCAAATAGGTGCTGTTGATCGTTAGCACACGCAGATCTGAATCAAACCTTACTCTTTACCAGAGGAGAGGCTACTGAGCACTCAGCGCTTCCCCGTTTAGCTGCGCACTCGCATCACTCATGAGGTACACCCACTCATGGATAATATCTTCTGGACTAGGGTTGGTTGTCGGCGGCTCAGCGGGATAAGCAGAGCGCCGCATGGCAGTGTTGACGGCGCCAGGGTTAAGGCTGTTAACGCGAATGGTTGATGTGGCGCCAAGCTCATCAGCAAGGACTTGCATCAAGCCTTCCGTTGCAAACTTCGATACGGCGTAGCTTCCCCAGTAAGCTCGTCCGGTTCTACCGACACCTGAGCTGGTGAAAACAATGGATGCTGAAGGCGCTTGATCGAGGAGAGGTAGCAGGGTCTGTGTGAGCATGAAGCCTGCGTTGACATTCACTTGCATCACATCGTGCCACGTTGCAGCTCGGGTCTGGGCAATGGGTTTTCGATCGCCGAGCAGACTGGCGTTATGCAGCAAACCATCCAATTTAGGTAACGCCTCGCTCAGAGAGCCCACGAGCGCAACAAAGTCGTCGTGGGTCGCTTTAGCTAGATCCATGGGGAGTAGTGCAGGCTCAGGCGCACCCAAGGCCACGATCTCGTCGTAAAGGGCTTCCAATCGTTCCTCGTTGCGACTGAGGAGTAGCACTTCCGCGCCGTGGCACGCGTAGGCAAGACTGGCGGCACGGCCGATACCCTCTGACGCACCGGTGACCAAAATGGTTTTTCCCGATAACTCGGTTTGCGAGGGAGACCATTCACTGGGAGCGGTAGGCATTACAGTTGATTCCTTATCCATTGACAGAGCGCTTGTGGTGAATCAATACAGAGGTCGGCTCCCCACTGCTCTGGATTATCGTGATCTTCGATGTAGCCGTATTTCACCGCGACGGTGAAGCACCCCGCAGCATTGCCTGATGCGATATCCCGAATGTGATCGCCAACGTAGACCATCGCCTCGGGCGACACATTCAGCTGGGATGCAGCGAGCAGGACCGGTTCTGGATGGGGCTTGGCATGGGTGACATCGCAGGGAGTAACGAGCACGCCTGCCGAGGGCTCGAACGGCATCTCATTCATTAGCGGCTCGGCAAAGCGGCGAAATTTGTTTGTCACTACACCCCATTTCTTACCCGCACTATGAGCCGCTTTTAAAACCGCCACCAACCCATCGTAGGGTTGGGCAGTTGAGCCCAGTAGTTCCTCGTACCAATCGAGGTATTGCTGGCGATACGGCTCCCATCGGGGGTCACCTTCCTCGATACCTGTCGCTTCCGTGACAAGACGCCCTGAGCCGTGGGAGATTAATTTTCGGGCATCATCGAAGGGCTTCTCGCCGCCGCCGAGCTCGATGCAGAGCTTCTGATAGGCCGCGATGAGCTCGCTGGCTGTATCGACCAGTGTCCCATCCAGATCGAAAACGAAGGCGTCGAAGACGCGCTGACTCACGCGGCCTTACTCGCTCGAATCATGTAATTCACGGACACATCGCCCTCGACGAGTCGGTAATGTTTGGTGATGGGGTTGTAGGTCAGCCCAATCATCGCCTCGACGGTTAGACCCGCGGCGCGCGCCCACCGAGCAAGCTCCGATGGTTTGATGAGCTTGTCGTATTCATGGGTGCCCTTGGGAAGCAAATTGAGTACGTACTCCGCCCCCACGATGGCAAAAAGCCAAGCCTTTGGGTTGCGATTGATGGTTGAAAAGTACAGATCGGCTCCGGGCTTAGCCATGTCAGCGCAGGCCTGAATGACTTTTGACGGGTCTGGCACATGCTCGAGCATTTCAAGGCAGGTCACGACGTCGTAGGTAGCAGGGCGCTCCTCGGCAATGGTTTCAGCCGTGGTTTTGCAGTACTCAATATCTAGCTTTGACTCGAGCAAATGAATTTTTGCCACAGAGAGTGGCGCCTCGCCCATATCAATGCCGGTAACGGTTGCACCGCGGTGCGCCATAGCCTCGCTCAGCAATCCGCCACCACAGCCCACATCGATCAGCTTCTTACCCCGTACTTCACTCAACTGGTCGATCCAGCTGGCTCGTAGCGGGTTGATGTCGTGCAATGGTTTGAATTCGCTATTTTCATCCCACCATCGAGACGCCAGCGCCTCAAATTTTGCAATTTCGTCTGGGTCTACATTGCTGTAAGTCATGATTTAGTCATCTCAATCAGGCGGCTGCCTGCATATACGTCAGGATTAGGCGGAGAGTTTAGCGCGCCAGTCGGCGGCTTTGCGCCTCAATTCATCGCTGTCTAGGCTTTGCAATTGTCCATTTTCCACTGCGTTTTTGCCAGCGATCCAACTATGAGTGACTTCGGTTCCAGATGCAGCGTAGACAATGTTGGATTCAATCTGGTGGTTGGGCGCCATGTGAACGCCGCTCATGTCGATGGCAATAAAGTCAGCGGATTTGCCCGCCTCGAGACTGCCAGTGATAGGGTCCAGCCCAAGGGCGCGCGCGCCATCAAGCGTGGCCATTCGGATAGCCTCGCTGGCCGATAGCGCTGCCGGGTCGCCGCTCTCTAATTTTGCCAGTAAGGCTGCTGCCTGCATCTCTGCAAAGCCATTCAGTCGATTATTACTGGCCGCACCATCCGTACCAAGCGCGATGTTGATGCCGGCATCTCGTAGTTTCGAGACAGGGCAGGCACCCGACGCGAGTTTCATGTTGGAGCGCGGGCAGTGCACGACGTGTGCACCGTGGGCCGCCACGGTCTCTATATCCTGTGACCCGAGAGCTGTCATATGGACACACTGTGTTCGCGGCCCCAATAAACCTATGCGTGCTAACAAATCGATGGGGCGTTCGCCTGTTGCCTCGACGTGCGCCAACACCTCGGCCGCCGTCTCGTGGAGATGGATTTGGATGGCAGCATCAAGCTCGTTCGCCAGCATGGCCGTTCGGGAGAGGAGTGACTCATCTACGGTGTAGGTCGAGTGAGGGCCAAAGCCAATGTCCACAAGATCGTCATTCCTGAAATAATCCCGCAGCGCCAATCCTTTTTCGAAATACTCCTCGGCGTTTGTTGCCCAGGCAGTCTCAATATTCATGACTGGAAACACAAGCTGGGTTCGCATGCCGGCAGCGCGCAGGCTCTGAGCTGCCATATCAGGGAAGAAATACATGTCACTGGTCGTTGTGATGCCGCTGAGTAACATTTCGGCCGCCGCAATGTCCGTGCCGTCGCGAACGAATTCGGGAGACACCCAGCGGGCTTCCAGTGGCCATATTTTGTCGTTCAACCACGATGCCAGCGACATGTCATCGGCATCGCCGCGCAGTAATGTCATGCCCGCATGGCCGTGCGCGTTCACAAGGCCAGGCATGAGCACATGACCCGGAAGTTCGACATGATCTATGTCCATCAAGGCGCGCGCCTGCGTATGCGGCATTAACGCGTTGATCAGTCCGTGCTTCACAACAATGCTATGAGATTTCAGGACATTTTCAGGCCCCGAGACGGTGATGATTGCGTCTGCGTGAACCGCAAAATTAGCTGATGTCATAAATCGTAAGTTTCCACTTTTCCGCACTGCTAAAAGTAGCCTTAACAGGCTGAATTTGATAGTATTTGCACCTTACAAACTGCAGAGTTTTGGCGGCGTGCCCGCCAATAAAAAAAAGATCACCGGATGTCAGATCAGCAGCAAGATTTAGCGCAAGAAGTACTCCCCATAAATATCGAGGACGAGCTCAAGCAATCCTACATGGATTACGCGATGAGCGTTATTGTCGGACGCGCATTGCCCGATGTCCGAGATGGCTTGAAGCCCGTTCACCGTCGTGTCTTGTTCGCTATGAACGAACTGAATAACGATTGGAACAAGGCGTATAAGAAGTCCGCTCGCGTCGTTGGTGACGTGATTGGTAAGTACCACCCGCACGGTGATTCTGCGGTTTACGACACCATCGTTCGTATGGCGCAAACATTCTCCCTTCGTTATCCGCTGGTAGACGGCCAGGGTAATTTTGGTTCCATCGATGGCGACTCTGCTGCAGCGATGCGGTACACCGAGATCAGAATGACCAAGCTGGCGCACTCGCTGCTGGCCGACCTTGAAAAAGAAACCGTTGATTTTGCGGAAAACTATGACGGCACTGAGCACATCCCTGTCGTCTTGCCAACGCGAGTTCCCAACCTTCTGATCAACGGCTCTGCGGGTATTGCTGTTGGTATGGCGACCAATATTCCGCCACACAATATGCGTGAGGTTGTCGCTGGCTGTTTGGCTCTGCTTGATAACCCTGAGATCAGTATCGAAGAGCTCATTCGTTACATTCCCGGACCGGATTTCCCCACTGCGGCCATTATCACGGGCAGAGCAGGGATTATTCAGGCATACCGAACGGGTCGAGGGCGTATCTACGTCCGAGCAAAAGCAGAAGTGGTGACGGATGAATCTAAGGGCAAGGACACGATCATCATCCACGAGATCCCTTACCAGCTGAACAAGGCGCGTTTGCTCGAGCGCATTGCCGAGCTGGTTAAAGAGAAGAAGATCGAGGGCATTACCGAACTCCGCGATGAATCCGACAAAGACGGATTGCGGGTTGTTATCGAGTTGCGCCGAGGCGAAGTTGGCGACGTTGTACTGAATAACCTGTACGCACAGACGCAGTTGCAGTCGGTGGTTGGCATCAACATGGTGGCTTTGGTCGACGGGCAGCCTAAGGTTCTCAATCTCAAGGAGATCATTGAGTCCTTTATTCGTCACCGACGTGAGGTTGTTACACGCCGTACACTGTTCCTGCTCCGCAAGGCGCGCGAGCGAGGCCATGTGCTAGAAGGCTTGGCTGTTGCGCTTGCGAATATCGATGAAATTATTGAGCTGATAAAAACATCGCCGACCGCAGCGGATGCGCGGGACCGATTGGTGTCTGCCGCCTGGCTGCCGGGCGATGTCAGCGCCATGCTTGAGCGCGCCGGTGATTCTGCCTGCAGGCCCGATGACCTTGAAGGCGACTACGGCCTGATCGACGGCAAATACCACCTGTCGCCCGCACAGGCGCAGGCCATCCTAGAGCTGCGACTCAATCGACTCACGGGCCTGGAGCACGAGAAGTTACTCCAAGAGTACGCTGAGAAGGTTGCTGAAATTGCAGACCTTCTGGAGATTCTAGGTGACCCCGATCGATTGAGGTCCGTCATTCGAGAGGAACTCGAGGAGATTGTAGAGGACTTTGGCGATGATCGTCTCACTGAAATTACCGATTCTGCGCACGATCTGACCGTTGAAGACTTGATTACCGAAGAAGATCGTGTCGTCACAATCTCGCACCAAGGGTACGCAAAAACACAGTCCCTGACCGACTATCAGGCGCAACGTCGTGGGGGTACTGGTCGAAGTGCGACTGCGGTGAAAGATGAGGACTTCGTCGAGCACTTGTTGATTGCCAGCACTCACGCGACGGTACTGTGTTTCTCGAACCTCGGTAAGGTGTATTGGCTAAAAGTGTTCCATATCCCGCTGGCCAGTCGAAACTCGCGAGGTCGCCCGATGGTGAACTTGCTGCCGCTCGACGAAGAGGAGCGCATCACGTCCATCTTGCCCATCGACGGGTATGACGAGAACCAGTTCATCTTTATGGCGACGGCGAATGGCACCGTGAAGAAAACAGCGGCCACTCAGTTCTCGCGTCAGCGAAGTGTTGGCTTGCGAGCGATTGAGCTGGACGAAGATGACGTGCTGGTCGGCACAGCCATCACGGACGGTAATAGCGACATTATGCTGTTTTCGACCGAAGGTAAGGCTACGCGCTTCAATGAAGGTCAGGTCAGAGCCATGGGACGTACCGCGAGAGGTGTCCGGGGTATCAACCTTGCCGCTAGTCACAAACTTATCTCGCTCATTGTACCCAAAGAGGGCGGTCGTATTCTGACTGTCACAGAAAATGGGTACGGTAAGCGCACCGAGAATGCGGAATTCCCAGCTAAGGGTCGCGGTGGCAAGGGCGTTATCGCCATGTCCACATCAGCACGCAATGGTTCGCTTGTGGGTGCGGTTCAAGTTTGGGACGGCGACGAAATGATGCTGATCTCCAATCAGGGTACAGCCGTTCGGACACGCGTCGATGAAGTGAGTCTGTTAGGCCGAAACACGCAGGGTGTCAGAGTCATCCGAACCCGGGACGGTGAAGCGCTGGTGAGCGTTAGCCGAATCGCTGAGGACGACGCGGCAGAACCTGGCCAACCTGCCGTGACAGACGAAGGCTCGGATAGCGGTAGCAACGAGACAGAAGAGTGACCAGAGCCCATAATTTTTGCGCGGGGCCTGCGGCGCTTCCCGCCGAGGTACTTCAGTGCGTCCAAAGTGAGCTGCTTGATTGGCAGGGCGTCGGTGCGTCCATCATGGAGTTAAGCCATCGGAGCCCCGAGTTTGTCGGTGTTGCCGAGCGTGCGGAGCAGTCGTTGCGCCGATTGTTGGGCATTGGTCAGGATTATGCTGTCCTGTTCCAGCAGGGTGGGGCATCGCAGCAGTTTGCATCCGTCCCACTAAACCTTTCGTGCGTGAACGATACGGTGGACCAGGTCGTCACGGGCCAGTGGTCGAAGAAAGCGCTGGCCGAGGGCAGACGACTCGTCAATGTGAACGTCGCCTCAACATCCGAAGATTCGAATTTCTCGACCATACAGGCCGAATCTGACTGGGAGTTGACTGGAGGCGCGGCTTACCTGCATTACTGCCCCAACGAAACGATTGGCGGACTCGAGTTCGATTTCGTTCCACAGACGCTCGCTCCGGTTGTCGCTGATATGTCGTCGACCATCCTGTCGAGACCCATCGATGTGGATCGTTTTGGTGTGATCTATGCGGGCGCTCAAAAGAACATCGGTCCAGCGGGCTTGTGCCTGGTTATCGTGAAGCGAGATTTGCTGGATCGCGCGCGGTCAGATATTCCCGCTATGCTAAGCTGGAAAATCGCGGCTGAAAATGACTCCATGTACAACACGCCTCCGACCTTTGCGCTGTACCTATCAGGGCTCGTATTTGAGTGGATAGAAGCCAAAGGCGGTCTTTCGGCAATGCAGGCGCTGAATGAAAAAAAGGCGTCAACGCTTTATTCCACCATTGACGACAGCGGTTTTTATAACAATCCCGTGGACGTTCGATACCGTTCATTGATGAACGTGCCTTTTACCTTGGCTGATGCATCACTCGATAAGCGGTTCCTGGAGGAGGCAGAGGCTGAGCAGCTGCTCAACTTGAAGGGGCACCGCTCGGTTGGTGGTATGCGAGCCAGTATCTACAACGCGGTCGAGCAATCGTCCGTTGATGCTTTGTGCGATTTCATGCATCGTTTCGAAACAAAGTACGGATAGAGACGATAGATCATGGCGTCTGATGATCAATTAGCCGAAATTCGAGCGGATATCGATTCCATCGATAAGCAGTTGCTCGCGTTGATTAACGCGCGGGCTGAGTGCGCGCGTCGTGTCGCCGAAATTAAGCTCGCCGCCAGCCAAGATGGGGATGCGCTGTTCTATCGTCCCGAGCGGGAGGCGCAGATTTTACGTGCAATCCAAGAGCGTAATCCGGGCCCTTTACCTGCCGATCAGGCAGCGCGTATTTTCCGCGAAATTATGTCTAGCTGCCTGGCCTTGGAGCGCCCATTAACTGTTGGGTTTTTAGGTCCCGTCGGCACTTATTCTCAGGCGGCCGCTCTAAAACACTTCGGGCAGTCGGCCATTCTTGAACCCCAGCCCACCATCAGAGATGTCTTTCGGTTCGTAGAAGATCGGGCCTGCGATATGGCCGTGGTGCCGGTCGAGAACTCAACCGAGGGCATGGTGGGCCAGACCCTAGATTGCTTTCTGGAGTCACCGCTTCAAATTATTGGTGAGGTCGAGTTACCTGTTGTCCATCATCTCATCGCGGGCTCTTCACAGGACTTGTCTGACATATCCGTTGTTTGTGGGCATGAGCAGGCGCTCGGTCAGTGTCGGGATTGGCTAGATGCCAATTTGCCCGGTGTTCCCCGAGATGTCTGCCGAAGTAACGGCGAGGCCGCACAGCGCGCGCAGAGCGAGCCCGGTGTCGCAGCCATTGCTGGCGATCTGGCAGTAGAAACTTACCAGCTAGTGAAGCTGGCTGAGGCTATCCAGGATATTGCGCACAATACAACCCGCTTTTTTGTTATCGGTCGTGAGACTGTGCCCTCGAGTGGTGCTGATAAAACATCCATTCTGATTGCAAGTCGAAACCGGCCGGGCGCACTCTTAAACTTGTTGCGCCCCTTCGAGGAGCGTGGCATCAGTTTGACTCGTATTGATTCCCGACCTTCGAAAACCGAGAAGTGGACTTACATGTTCTTCATTGAGTTTGAAGGACACCTGTCTGACGATGTTGTCCGCGAGGTAATGGCAGCACTAGAGGAAAACTCTATTCTGCTAAAGCCATTGGGTTCTTATCCTAAAGCGCCCATCTGATGACACAATTTCAATCTCGAACCGTTGCGTTTATTGGGCTAGGCCTTATTTCGGGCTCGCTCGCTCGCGCCTTGAGAGCGAGTTCCTGGAATGGAGCTCTGACGGCGTGGGGTCCAAGAGAAGCCAGTTTGCAGCGTGGGCTGGAACTGGGTGTGATCGATCACTATTCGTTGGAATTATCTGAGGTTCTCGCTACGGCTGACATGGTTGTTGTGGGAGCGCCACCTGCCGCAACGGGAGAGATCCTAAAGTCTGTCGTGAATGAGTTGAGCCGGTTGAATCGCACTCCCGTGGTTACCGACCTTGCGAGTATTAAAGGTCACGTGATTGATTCCATGGCCTGCGATTATGCGAATTTTGTTCCAGGTCACCCCATTGCGGGTTCAGAGCATAGCGGCGTCGCGTTTGCTGACGGCGCTTTATTTCGCGGTCGTGAGGTGATTCTGACACCGCTACCGCACACCGCTGCCGATGCGACTGAACAGGTTAAGGCCATGTGGGATCTGACGGGTGCGTACATTAAACAAATGGGTGTTGAAGAGCACGATGCGCTACTCGCGGCGAGCTCGCATATGCCGCACATTGTCGCGTATGCGCTCACCCGAGCTCTGGAGAGGGATGCGTCTGATGCCATGGTGCACGGTGGTGGTGCCTTGCGTGACATGACGCGAATTGCAGGCTCAGACCCATTGATGTGGACCGATATTTCAGTCACTAATCAGACGGCCCTGCTGAACGCAATCGATGGGTTTCAAGACGAGATGACCTCACTTCGGGACTTAATTACATCGAGCGATGCGGCTGCGCTTCGCGACTACTTTGCGATTTGTCGTGCTCATCGGCGCGCACACGATGACATTCTTAACCCCTTGCCCTCGCGTGATTCAGAGGAAACAGCATGAAGTTTTTGGTTGAGCCCGGTGGTTCGATGATAGGTTCGTTGCGGGTGCCCGGTGATAAGTCAATGTCGCACCGGACCGTCATGTTTGGCGCGTTGGCCGAGGGTACAACCACAGCGACAGGATTTCTGGAAGGCCAGGATGCACTGTGTACGGTTCAGGCCTTTAAAGACATGGGTGTCGTGATTCGTGGCCCGGAGCAAGGGCGAATTGAAATCGATGGGGTTGGTATGCACGGCCTGAAGGCGCCCGAGAATGTCCTCGATATGGGGAATTCAGGAACAAGCATCCGACTGCTGAGTGGTGTGCTAGCGCCTCAAGCCTTCGATTCAGTGATGACAGGCGATGTTTCCTTACAGAAGCGCCCCATGGGACGTGTAACGACTCCGCTAGCGCTGATGGGCGCCGTGATAGAGAGCGAGGAGGGCAAGCCACCGCTCGCCATCAAAGGCGGTCAGCGCCTGAAAGGTATTCACTATGAGATGCCAATGGCCAGCGCGCAGGTCAAATCCTGCGTCTTGCTTGCAGGCATGTATGCAGAAGGACGCACGTCGATAAGCGAGCCAGCTACGACGCGAGATCATACAGAGCGCATGCTCCGAGGCTTTGGTTACGAGGTCGAGTGCGAAAACGATGTTATTAGCCTGCAAGGTGGTGGCGCGCTTAAAGCGACATCACTCGATATTCCAGCCGATATTTCATCCGCAGCTTTCTTTTTGGTCGCGGCCTCGATTGCTGAAGGCTCGGATTTGACTCTCGAGCATGTGGGTATGAACCCGACTCGCGCCGGTGTGATTACTATTCTCACGCTCATGGGCGCTGATATTGAAGTGCTTAACGAGCGCGAAGTGGGTGGGGAGCCAGTAGCCGATTTGCGCGTTCGATCAGCACCGTTGACCGGCATCGAGATTCCGGAAGACCTCGTGCCACTGGCCATTGATGAGTTTCCCGTGCTCTTTATTGCTGCCGCCTGCGCGTCGGGCAAGACAGTTCTGTCGGGTGCAGAGGAGCTACGCGTTAAGGAGAGTGATCGTATTGCCTCGATGGCAGAAGGTTTGACGCGCCTTGGAATTGAAAATGATGTACGCGAGGATGGTATCGCCATTACAGGCGGTCAAATTTCGGGTGGCGAGGTTGATACGTTCCACGATCACCGTATTGCGATGTCTTTCTCCGTTGCAGCGCTCCGCGCATCAGGGCCAATTCAAGTCAACGACTGTGACCACGTTGCCACCTCATTCCCCGGCTTTGCCGCGCTTGCTAGCGGTGTCGGATTGAAAATAAAAGAAGTGGACTGAAGTCTGATGGTTCCGGTTATCTGTGTGGATGGTCCAAGCGGCTCAGGCAAAGGAACGCTGGCCCAGCGGCTTGCGAGTCATTTGGGTTTCCACTTGCTAGATAGTGGCGCGCTTTACCGAATTGTGGGATTTGCTGCCTTAGACCAGGGCATTGCTTGGGATGATGAACCATCAGTAACCCAAATTGCCCGCGATTTAGATGTGACTTTTGTCTCCAGCGACCTCGGTGTTCGCGTCATTTACTGTGGCAGAGATGTCACTGAACCCGTACGGTCTGTCCGCGGGGGCGAAGGCGCTTCTGCCGTTGCGGCCATACCCCCTGTTCGAGAGGCCCTGCTGGCCCGTCAGCGCGAGTTGGCAGCGGCGCCCGGCCTTATTGCTGATGGGCGAGACATGGGGACAGTCGTATTTCCCGATGCGCCCGTGAAGATATTCCTCGAAGCCTCAGCTATGGCGCGTGCGCAGCGGCGACAAAGTCAGTTGCAGCTGCAGGGCGAGGATGTTAGTCTGCCGCGCCTTTTGGAGGCCATTGAGGCTCGCGATACGAGAGATCGAACACGATCGGTATCGCCACTTGTCCCAGCGGAGGACGCCGTCATTGTCGATAGTACCGACCTGACTGCAGATGCCGTGTTTGAACGAGTGTTGTCTCATGTGGTTGCTGAAGGGATAGTGCACTCGGGCGATTAAAGGCCTTACCCCTCGACTCAGTGCGTTTATAAATCGACCCAGCCGGGTAAGACGGTTGGTGCTGCGATGTTTGCAGCGATAAGACAGGTATGTTCAATGAGCGAATCATTCGCCGAGTTATTCGAAGAAAGTCTCAAGACAGTTGATATGGAGCCCGGTTCAATCGTTACCGGTGTGGTCATCGATATCGACAACGAGTGGGTTACGGTCCACGCAGGTCTAAAATCTGAGGGTGTCATCCCTCGTGATCAATTTACAAACGCTAGTGGCGAGTGCACCTTAAATATTGGTGACGAAGTCCAGGTGGCGCTGGAAACTGTCGAAGACGGTTTTGGCGAAACCAAGCTCTCGCGCGAGAAGGCAAAGCGCGCAGAAGCGTGGAAGACACTGGAAGCGGCTCACGTCGCTCAAGAGGTGGTCACTGGTGTTATCAACGGAAAGGTCAAAGGCGGCTTTACAGTCGATGTCGATACTATCCGTGCCTTCTTGCCCGGCTCCCTGATTGACGTACGACCAATCCGCGAAACCGCGCACCTAGAGGGTAAAGAGCTTGAATTCAAGGTGATTAAGCTCGATCAGAAGCGTAATAACGTCGTCGTTTCTCGACGTGCGGTCATGGAAGCGGCCAACAGCGCCGAACGTGACGAACTACTGCAAAACCTCCAGGAAGGTCAAAGCGTCAAAGGCGTGGTCAAGAACCTCACTGACTACGGCGCGTTCGTTGATCTTGGTGGTGTTGACGGTTTGTTACACATCACTGATATGGCGTGGAAGCGTATCAAGCATCCAAGCGAAGTCGTTGAAGTTGGCCAGGAAATGGACGTCAAGGTTCTCAAGTTCGACCGAGAGCGTAACCGTGTGTCTCTGGGTCTCAAGCAGTTGGGTGAAGATCCATGGGTAGAGATTACTAACCGTTATCCAGAGGGTAGCCGCGTCAACGCACGTATCACCAATCTCACTGACTACGGTTGTTTTGCGGAAATCGAAGAGGGTGTCGAAGGTCTGGTACACGTCTCTGAAATGGACTGGACAAACAAGAACGTTCACCCATCGAAGATCGTTCAGCTCGGCGATGAAGTTGAAGTGATGGTTCTTGATATCGATCAGGAGCGTCGTCGTATTTCGCTTGGCATCAAGCAATGTCAGCAAAACCCTTGGGATGCCTTTGCTTCGCAGCACGCGACCGGTGACAAGATCTCTGGTTCTATCAAGTCAATCACTGACTTCGGTATCTTCATTGGGCTTGCCGGCAATATTGACGGTCTAGTGCATCTTAGCGATATCAGCTGGAATGAAACTGGAGAAGAAGCCGTTCGCAACTACAAGAAGGGCGATGAGATCGAGACTGTGATCTTGAGCATCGACCCCGAGCGTGAGCGTATCTCGCTGGGTATCAAGCAGCTCGAGGAAGATTCGTTCTCCATCTTCTTAGGTGAAGCCGAGAAGGGCAGCATCGTTACGGGTGAAGTGACTGATGTTGATGTGAAAGGTGCGGTCATCAAACTCAACGAAGAAGTTGATGGCTACATCAAGGTAGCGGATCTTAGTCGCGATCGCGTAGAAGACGCACGCTCAGTCCTCAGTGTCGGTGATAAAATCGACGCCAAGATTGTTGCTGTCGATCGTAAGAGCCGTTCAATCGGACTGTCTATCAAAGCGAAAGACATGGACGACGAGAAAGAAGCGGTTGCCTCGCTCAAGGAGCAAGATAGCGCCGCTTCACCCGGAACCATCGGCGATCTCATCAAGGCGCAGATGGACGGGTAATAAATCTCAGATTTCAGCTCGAAATGTGACAAAAAGCCGGTTTTGCCGGCTTTTTTTTTGATATTTTTAAATCTGTCAAAAAACTGACGAATTTAGTGCAATGACGAATAAGAATATGGCGCTTGTGTGCGCCCTGCGTGCCCTGTCGGTGTTCAGTATCGGTACGGCTAGTGCGCAGGATATCAATGCTAACTGGTTTACCCATTTTGCATTCGATAGCTCGGATGCGGCAGAGGCTGCGGATCGTGAAATCGAATGGGGCGAATCAGCACTTTTTTTGACAGGGAATTTGGGCAGTAAGTGGTCTTTTTTGTCAGAGCTGACCTTTCAGCCTAGTAAATATCGACAAAAAGAGTTCGCAGCTGCAGGGTTTGAGGGGGTTCTCACCAAACCGCTGGATCTGCAGGTGCTAGAGAAGTTCCTGTCATCGCTGTAAGGCCGCTAAGTTACATACTCGTACTCGAGTGACTCGCATAATTGATTGGTGCTGGTGCTTGTGCGGACGCTATGGTACGTGGACAATGTCATCACAAGGTAGGGATTATGACGCGAAGCGAACTCATTGAGCTCATGGCATCACAGCAAAATCAGCTGACGACGAAAGACGTCGAGTTAGCTGTAAAGCTAATGATAGATCATATGGCGGAGTCGCTGGCTTCAGGGGAGCGCATCGAGATTCGCGGCTTTGGCAGCTTCTCACTGCACTACCGAGAACCCCGCAAGGGTCGAAACCCCAAGACCGGTGATGCCGTTGAGCTGGAAGCCAAGCACGTCCCTCACTTTAAGCCCGGCAAAGAATTGAGGGAACGCGTTAATCGTTCGATCAAGGCGGTATTCTAATGCTCCGCTGGCTCCGTGCCGCTTTCACTCTGACGCTATTGTGCCTCTCCGTCTTCCTAGGCGCCGTCTTTGCAACGCAGAATACTAAGCCCGTGCCGTTGACTCTGGGCCCATGGGCACTCGGTGAGCAGCCGGTGGCCGTTTGGCTACTTTCGTTCCTAATTGTTGGTGTCTTGCTGGGCAGTCTTATGAGCTCCGCATTAGTGATGCGGCAGCGAGCGGCGAGCGCCTCGCTGAAGCGCGAGAACGCGCGATTGAGTCGGCGGCTGGACAAGGATGTAAAAGGTGGCTGAGCCTAATACGCTGCTACTGGTCTTATTGTTTTTGGCTGTTGCCGCAGGTTGGGTACTCGGTAGAGGTGCCGCAAGCCGTGATGTGCCAGAAGAGACTGCGCCTCCATCGCAGTATTACCTTGGACTGAATTTTCTTCTGGATGGCGAGCAGGAGTCAGCGCTGAAAGCATTCAGCGAGGCACTGGCGGTCAACGCGGAGACCTTTGAAACTCACATCACCTTCGGCAGTCTGCTGAGAAAGCGTGGTGAGGTGGACAACGCGATCAAAATTCACCAGTCGCTTCTGTCGAGAAGTCGTCTCCCTGATGTTCAGAAAAATCAAGCACATCTGGAACTTGCGAAAGACTTCATAGCTGCGGGTCTTCTGGATCGTGCTGAGCAGTTACTGAAAGATCTACTTGAGTTATCTGAAGAGCACCAATTAGAAGCCAAATCGCTTCTCATCGAGGTATTTGAGGCGAGCCGTGATTGGGAACAGGCGCGCGCGCTAACGGAGTCGCAATTGGGTGAGGTTAGAGAGAATGATCCTCATCAAAAATCTGCCGCTATCAAGGCGCGCACAAAGTTAAGTCACTACTATTGTGAGGCTGCGGAAGATAAAGAGTCCGCAGGTGACCTCAAGGCCGCACGTGAGCTTGCAGAGCGCGCCTTAGATTGGACTGAAGAATCGGTCTGGCCGCACACAATCCTCGCTCGTTTGGATCAACAACAAAATCAGCCCAGACGTGCCTATGATCGTCTAATCACGGCGGCAAACATGTCGCCCGAGCGGTTGCCTGAGTTTGCTCCGCAGCTTATTGCTATCAGTGAGAGTGTTAACTGTCGCGATGAGCTTTCCCCTCTCATCGCCACACTACTGACCCGGCGAGAAGACCCACAGTTGCGTGTCATCTTGGCCGATGAATACAGGGCGCGGGGGGATGACGTAAAAGCTTTGGAGGTCATCAAGCAAGGCTTAAATAAAAAGCCAAGCTCACGGCTTCTTATGCAGGCACTCACCTTGCTAGGTAAAGAGGTGGCGACACCGGAAATCATAGAAGGGGCCCAGAAGCTGGCGTCACGTCAGTCCGCATATCTCTGTGGTGTGTGCGGTTTTCATGGGCCAAGTTTCTACTGGCAATGTCCTGGCTGTAAGAGCTGGGATACACTTCATCGACCGGTGCGCTGATCCACCTACTCAGAAAAGACGCCTGGAAAAGCGGCGATTAAAGAACGATTGAGAAAACGATATGTTGAGCCCTCTCATTATTGCGCTTGATTACCCATCGCTCGATGATGCTCTGGTCTGCGCACGGAAACTGGATCCAACGAAAGTTCGTCTGAAGGTGGGTAAACAGCTTTTTACTAGCGAAGGTCCTCGAGTATTGGATGCGCTGCACGGGCTTGGCTTCGAAGTATTTTTAGATTTGAAGTTTCATGACATTCCAAACACGGTAGCCGGTGCGGTTGGCGCGGCGGCAGACCTCGGTGTCTGGATGGTCAATGTCCATTCGTCGGGTGGCCGTCGCATGATGGAGGCTGCAGCCGCAGCGGTTGCTCAGCGAGCGAAAGCGCGCACGCAACTCATTGCGGTTACGGTGCTTACCAGCATGGATGAAACGGATCTCCTCGAATTGGGAATTTCCGAGACGCCGGCTGAGCGCGTTGGTCGGCTCGCTGCCCTAGCCCAATCCAGCGGCTTAGATGGTGTTGTTTGCTCCGCACAAGAAGCGGCAATGCTATCGAGACAATGCGGGCCTGAGTTCGCCTTGATCACCCCAGGTATCCGTCTCCCTGAAGATTCCGCGGGAGATCAGCGACGTGTGGTGACCCCATGGGACGCGATGGCAGGCGGCTCGACGTATCTTGTGATGGGTCGATCGATTACTGGAGCCGCCAACCCTGCGGCCGTGGTGGATGGCATCATAGAAAAGCTTTCCAAGCCGAACTAGGTTAATCCAGTATTTCAAAGCGCGCTGATGAGTCAGTGGGATAGCGCTTCTTCTAGGCTGATATCGAGTCGATAAGACTCATGTCACAGGAGAAGAAACATGCATTCATTCACTGGCAGCTCCTTAAGGAGTTTTCCATTCATTGGCCATTTGTTGGCCGCATTCATCATTGCTTATGGGTCGATAACGGCTACTTACGCGGCAGATACGGTCAACATCAATACAGCAAGTATCGAGGTTCTTGCCGAGGAGTTGGTTGGCGTTGGTCCCGAGCTGGCGAAACGAATTGTTGATTTCAGAGAGCGCTACGGCGAGTTCAAGTCGATCGAGGCTCTCGGTGATGTTCGCGGTATTGGTCCGAGTTTGCTTACCAAGAATCAAGGAAAAATTGTGATTGAGTAGGATTTGTCTGCAGGCAGAACGTCCAAAGGCAACTTCGTATCACTTATCTGTTAGCATTCGCTCCGCCGATTTTGGGGGGCGATTTCATGGACTACGACGTATTCAACGGCGATGCTGACGGCATCTGTGCGCTCATTCAGTTGCGGCTTGTTGAGCCGAGACCGGATGCGACACTCGTGACCGGTGTTAAGCGCGATATTCAACTCCTTGGACGTATTCCGAATGAGGGCGTCGATCGTGTGACGGCCCTCGATATTTCCTTTGATAAAAACCGTGACGATGTTGATCGACTGCTGGCCGCGGGTGCCGATCTGTTTTTTTGTGATCATCACTTCTCGGGGGATATTCCTGAGGCGGAAACATTGGATGCCTTGATCAGTCCCGCGACCGAAGTGTGTACCAGTGCATTGGTCAACGGTCGCTTGCGCAGCGCCTTTACCGAATGGGCTGTCGTAGGATGTTTTGGCGATAACCTCGATATCACAGCCGACACCCTGATTGGTAATTTATCTTCATCGGTCGATCGTGATGCGCTCAAACAGTTGGGTATCTGCGTAAACTACAATGCCTATGGATCACAGCCCGCCGATCTCCATTTTCACCCGGCTGATCTTTACCGACGTATGCAGCGTCACACGTCACCCACGGCACTGTTACAGGATGATCGAGACTTGTTCGAAACACTGGTTGCTGCTTACGAGACAGATATGAGCGCGGCCCAGTCGGCACCTAGGGCCGTAGATGACGACGACATCGCGGTAGTGTCACTCCCTGACGAGGCTTGGGCACGGCGGGTAAGTGGAGTGTATGGCAACGATCTGGCCAACCAGTCACCGGACAAAGCGCACGCGGTACTGACAGATATCGACGGTGGGTATTTGGTAAGCGTGAGAGCGCCGCTAAATAACCGAACAGGTGCGGATGCCGTATGCCGTCAATTTGAGACAGGGGGTGGTCGGGCCGCTGCCGCAGGCATTAATCGGCTGCCGCAAGATCAACTCGGTCGCTTTATCGATGCTTTACGGGCGCAATATGCCTGAAGTTCTCGGCCACTAGGACTGAGAGAGTTTCGTTTCAATGCGGGACAGCGCCTGCATGATCTCGGAGGCGTCCAGTCCGCTCGGGTTGTCAGCCTGCGATGAAGGACGGTACTGCTCAAAGAGTCGCATCAGATGATCAATGACCGATGGATCGAAGCCTTGATCTCTTAACACCAGGGTTCGGGCGGAGTGTTCCAGTGTTCCATAGAACACATCTCGAATTTGCCAGATTGCCGTGTCGGCACTGAACTCCCTTAGATCGATGCCGCGTTGCATGATGGCGTCGAAAACCCGAACGTACTCCCGGATTTGAGGTAGCTGACGGCCGGGCTCCCCATGGCGCATTCGGGCGCGCGAGGTAATCTCAACGATCTTGAAGTCATCAATCAACGATTGCAGGTGATAACTGGCTAACTCATGAAGCTGTTGGCTGACACTAGCACCTTCTGATATGGCTGCAATTGCACCCTTGGTCAACTCTCGCCAAAAACGATCCACGACAGCCTCGAGAAGCTCATGTTTATTTTTGTAGTAAAGGTAGACCGTGCCTTCAGCGACGTCTGCACGTCGCGCAATCTCAGCCATCCGTGCACCATCGACACCTGATTCACCAAAGACAGCGGTGGCTGCAGCCAAGATGGCTTCTTCTCGTGCTTCCAGTCGTTGTCGTTGCGTATCTGCCATGTTCTCTCTATTACCCGAGGCTCATTCGATGCGATTTGATGAGCTTATGGCTTGAAGCCACTTTTTGTTGCGCCTATAGTCATGAGTATGCCTCATTATAAATGAGTCGTAATCATTTTTATGCCAGTGATGTTGATGAAAAGGGCGCTACAGTGAATAACAAAACAATCAAGATAGGTGGGGCCACGGGTTTCTGGGGTGAGACTGACATGGCTATGTCCCAGTTCTTCACTGAGGGCGATCTCGACTACATTGTCTTTGATTATCTGGCCGAGATAACCATGTCGATTTTAGCTAGGGCGCGTGCCTCTGACCCGACACTCGGTTATGCCACTGATTTTGTATCAGCGATGGTCAAACCGAACTTGCAGCGGATTGCCGGCTCGGGAGTGAAGTTAATCAGCAACGCCGGTGGCGTTAATCCGGAGGCCTGTGGCAGCGCGCTGCGAGAAGCCATTGCGGCTGAGGGTCTCGAGCTAAAAGTGGTGGTTGTGACAGGTGACGATGTACTAGGTCAACTGGACGCCATCAAAGCATCAGGTGGTGCCGAGATGTTCTCGGGAGAGGCATTCCCACCAATAGACAAGGTGGCCAGCGCGAACGCCTACATTGGCGCCTTTCCTATCGCAGCAGCTCTTGGTGCTGGTGCCGACATCGTTGTAACGGGTCGGTGTGTGGACAGCGCGGTTACACTCGGCGCCTGTATCCACGAATTTGGTTGGTCGGCTGACGAGCTGGATAAGCTGTCAGCGGGATCAGCCATAGGGCACTTGATCGAATGCGGCCCTCAAGCCACTGGCGGCAACTTTACTGACTGGGAAGCGGTGGCGGATTCGCTTCACAACGTGGGCTACCCCATTGCCGAGGTCTCGCCTGACGGGTCCTGTGATATCTATAAGCCTAAAGACACGGGTGGCATTGTTAATCGTGGCACTGTCGCAGAGCAGCTTCTCTATGAGATCGGTGATCCTGCGGCCTACATATTGCCTGATGTTGTCTGTGACTTTACGCAAATTAAGCTCGACCAAGTGGCTGATAATCGTGTGCGCGTCTCGGGCGCCCGTGGACGCGGTGTTCCCTCGACTTACAAGACGAGCATGACTTGGGCGGATGGCTGGCGCGCAGGCACAACCTTCTGGTGCATTGGTCGCCGTGCCGCGGACAAAGCCCGCATTTTTGCGGAAGAGGCACTCATGCGGACGCGCAAAAAGATTCGCGCTATGGGTGGACAGGACTTCGATGACGTTGCCATCGATGTTATTGGTGAGGAGAGCTTCTGGGGTGCACATGCATCCGCGGGCAGTAGCCGTGAAGTGGCTTTGAAAGTGGCATGCCGCCATCAGGATGCCCGTGCTGTAGGCCTGCTCCTTCGAGAACTATCGGGCGTGGCGCTCGGAGCACCGGCAGGAATGGCGTTTTTTGCGGGCGCGCGTGCCAAACCGTCGCCCGTCATTCGCCTGTTCTCTGTTTTGGTCGACAAGTCGACGCTGGATTTGAAACTCGTTGATGAGTCTAGGGCACAAGCGTTTCAACCGCCAACCACAAACGACGAGATTGCGGTATTTGAAGAACCCGCAATTCCCGAGGCAGATCCGGAATTGGGAGCGCTTATCGAAGTGCCGCTTGAGGACCTGGCCTGGGGACGCTCTGGCGATAAGGGCGATAAGGCCAACATAGGAATTATTGCGCGGAAGCCCGAGTACTTGCCGTGGATAGCCGCGAAATTAACAGCTAATTACGTCGGCGATCGATTTGCGCACTTTATGACGTCGCCGGGTATTGACCGTTACTACATGCCCGGTTTGCCGGCCTTAAATTTTCTACTTCACAACGCGTTGGGTGGTGGCGGCATAGCGAGTCTGAGAAATGACCCTCAGGCAAAAGCGTATGCCCAGGTCTTGCTCGATACCCCAATTGCGATTCCACAACAACTTTTGGAGGCCTGATATGGCAGTGCTTTCGTCGACTGTTCAGCCCGCTAGCGACAGTTTCAAGGAAAACAGATCCAGCATGTTCGAGCTTATCGATCACTGGCGATCTCTCGAACAACGCACCATTGATGCGTCGAATAAGCGCCTGAAAACCTTTAGGGCAAGGGGGCAATTGTCACCTCGCGAGCGCTTGGAGCGGCTGTTGGATCCAGGCATGCCATTCCTGCAGATGCATTCTATGGCGAACTACTGTGTAGAGAATCCCGATCGTGAAACAAGTGTCCCAGGCGCTTCGGTCATCGTGGGGGTTGGGTTTGTTGAGGGCGTTAGGTGCATGATCTGGGTCGATGACTCGGGTATCTCGGCTGGCGCCGCGACCGAATCGACCGGATTCGTATCGACGTCCATCCTCGAGATGTGCATGCGTCAGAAACTTCCCGTCATCCACTTAGTAGAGTCTGCTGGCGCCAACTTGCTGAAGTACAAGGTGGAGTTGTGGTCGCGCTTCGGTAACGTATTTCGCGATCTGGCGCGATTGTCCGCAGCTGGCATTCCTACCATGGTGGTGCTGCACGGCGGTTCAACAGCGGGTGGAGCGTACATGCCCGGCATGTCGGACTACGTTATTGGCGTAAAGGAAAACGGCATGGCTGCGCTTGGTGGGGCCGCCCTCGTAAAGGCCGCAACCGGAGAGGAAGCGGATGATCGCGAGTTAGGCGGTACCGAAATGCACTCGAGTGTCTCGGGCGTTGTCGAATACCTGGTTGAGGATGACGCGCACGGCATTCTCAAAGCGCGTGAGGTCATGAACAGCATCGACTGGAATAAGCGAGTTACCACGGTGGTCCGACGACCTTATGAGCCCCCGCGCTTCCCAGCCGAAGAACTCGCGGGCGCTATTCCCGTCGATCCAAAAGTACCCTACGACTTCCGTGAAGTGCTGGCGCGTATTGTCGATGA
>DPGN01000031.1:31027-31853 GCA_003523185.1 Halieaceae bacterium | reverse complement strand
GCGCAATTTATCCAGCTCTGTGATGCTGCAGATATGCCCATCCTGTTTTTCAACAACACCACCGGATACATGGTGGGCACAGAGTACGAGCAAGCGGGCATGATCAAGCACGGCTCGAAGATGATTCAGGCAGTATCTAATGCCCGTGTCCCCAAGATTTCGCTCTACATAGGTGCCAGTTTTGGCGCCGGTAACTACGGTATGTGCGGCTGGTCCTATCAGCCGGATTTCCTGTTTGCCTGGCCCAATGCGCGCACAGGTGTCATGGCAGGTCAAAGCGCCGCGGACACCATGTCGGAGGTGGCGCGTGTCGGCGCTGCAAGAAAAGGCCAGGAGGTGCCCGAGGAGATGCTCGAGCAGCAAGCGGCGGCTATCAGAGCCCACTTTGACGCGCAAGAAGACGCCTTCTATACCTCAGGGCGCGTGCTCGATCACGGCATTATTGATCCGCGCGATACACGAAAAGTCTTGGCTTTCTGTCTGGAGACAGTGCTAGAGGCTCGTCTGCGCGAAACACGGCCAAACGCGTTCGGCGTAGCGAGGATGTAATGATGGCGATACTACCTGAAACACAAACGCTGGCCCTCGATCTAGAGCAGGGTTGGCTTACGGTTTGGTTCAATCAGCCGGAGCGTCGTAACCCGTTGACGGATGAAGCCGTAGAGGACTTGGCAGCGGTCATCGATGCCATCAAGGAACAGCGCGATATCCGTGGCATGACGATTCGTGGCAAAGGCGGCTTCTTCTGTGCGGGCGGTGACTTAAAGGGTTTTAATGCCATGGCCAGCGGTGCGACCGAGGAATCGATGCGAATGAGCCGTCGCAT
>DPGN01000031.1:27873-30846 GCA_003523185.1 Halieaceae bacterium | reverse complement strand
TTTAAGGGTGATGAAGCAGCCCGACTTGGGGTTCTTGATTTTGTGGCAGAGGACGCTGACGCCCTGGCGGACCTTGAGACCAAGGTGAAACGCGATGTATTGGAGTGTGCTCCCGGCGCAGTGGCCGCCTGTAAAGCACTGATTATTGGTATGCCTGCGACACCCGATAGCGAAAAGGTGGAGTTTGCCGCCATGAACTTCAGCGGTTGTCTTCAAGGTGAAGAGGGGAAGGAAGGCGTTGCCTCCTTTGTCGAAAAACGCAAACCCAACTGGCACACGGAGATTTAAGTATGAAGGCACTAACGACGTTATTAGTGGCCAATCGCGGTGAAATTGCCGTTCGGGTGATGCGTACGGCCAAGGCTATGGGCCTGAAAACGGTGGCTGTCTACTCTGAAACAGATGCCAATGCACAGCACGTAAGGGAGGCTGATCAGTCGGTCTGCATTGGGCCAGCCCCCGTGGCAGATTCCTATCTGCAGTTGGACGCCATTCTGGATGCAGCAGAGCGCACGGGTGCTGACTGTATCCACCCCGGTTACGGTTTTCTCTCTGAAAACCAGGCCTTTGCTTCGGCTTGCGAAGCCAAAGGTATTGAATTTATCGGCCCGCCCAATGCCGCCATCGAAGTCATGGGAGACAAAGCCAGAGCAAAGCGCGCCATGATCGACGCCGGTGTTCCCTGTGTCCCCGGGTATCAGGGCGACGACCAGAAGGTGAGCACCCTTGTGGCCGAGGCCGAAAAAATTGGACTGCCGGTGATGGTTAAAGCAGCGGCCGGCGGCGGCGGACGTGGTATGCGTCTCGTCCACGAGCTAAGCGAACTCGAAACCGCCATCGATATGGCGCAATCCGAAGCCAAGAACGCCTTTGGTTCGAGCGAGCTGATTATTGAAAAGGCTGTCATGCGACCGCGGCACGTTGAGATTCAGGTGTTTGCCGACAAGGCAGGTAATACGGTCTACCTAGGCGAGAGAGATTGCTCTATTCAGCGCCGGCATCAGAAGGTGGTTGAGGAAGCGCCGTGCCCGGTGATGACGCCTGAACTGCGTGAGACAATGGGTAAGTCGGCCGTCGAGGCCGCAAAGGCCGTGAATTATGTCGGCGCAGGCACGGTCGAATTCTTGCTGGATGAAGCGGGAGAATTTTATTTCCTGGAAATGAATACGCGGCTTCAGGTTGAACACCCTGTGACCGAAATGGTGACGGGATACGATCTTGTTGAGTGGCAGATTCGGGTTGCGCGAGGCGAGGACCTGCCCGCGGAGCAGGAAGATATTGAACTATTTGGACATGCCATTGAGGTTCGCTTGTACGCGGAGGATCCGGCCACAGGATTTTTACCCAGTACCGGTGCTATTAAGTTATTTACGCAGCCGCAGGGTCCAGGCATCAGAGTGGATGCTGGCGTGGAGACGGGTGATGAAGTCACCCCGTTTTACGACGCGATGGTGGCCAAACTGATTACCTATGGCGATACGCGAGAGGATGCGCGTCTGAAAATGAAGAGTGCGCTCCAGGCTACGGCTTTATTTGGTCCGGAAAACAATCGAGACTTCTTAATTGACGTGATGGACCGAGATGAGTTCATTTCTGGCGCGGCAACCACGGCGTTTATTGCCGACAACTACGGCGATGCGTTCACACCGGCTGAAGTGAGTAGCGCTGATCTGGCGAGCGCAGGTGCGATACAGCATGTCTTGGCCATGGAAACCCATCACAGCCAATCGGCTTCGGTAAACGAAGAGTTGCTCGACTGGGTTTCAATGGGGCGCGTGACAGATACGAAGTCATACGACGTGGGCGAGGACGCTTGCGAGGTGCTCGTCGTACCACTCAATGCAGGTGAGTACGAGGTGTCCGTTGGCGCTGATGGTCATCATCTGGTGGTGACGGATATTGATGACAACGCAATGACGTTAGAGGTTGACGGACTCTCCAAACGCTATCACTACCACCCGGAGGCTCCCGCGACGCTTTATCTCGCTTCCGACTCTCTTTCAATGATGCTCGCGGACAACACGCGTATTCCGCCCGAGGCAGAAGAGGCGGCCGGTGGCGGTACGATCACGGCGCCGATGCACGGGCAGCTGTTATCAATCGATGTGGCAGCGGGTGATGCGGTCACAAAAGGCCAGCGCATTGCGGTTCTCGAGGCTATGAAAATGCAACATGAGCTCATTGCACCCGGTGACGGTGCTGTCGTCGATGTGATGGCGGTGGCCGGTAAGCAGATAGGTGCAGGTGATCTCATCATGATGTTGGAGCTAGAGGAATGAAGCAGTCATTAACAGAAACGTTCGATATTGAGTTTCCGCTATTCGCGTTTAGTCATTGTCGCGACGTAGTCGCCGCCGTCTCGCGTAACGGCGGTTTTGGGGTGCTGGGAGCGGTGGAACTGACGCCTGAGGAGTTGCGCGTCGAGCTTGACTGGATTGCCGCCCATACCAATGGACGACCGTTTGGTCTCGACCTCATCGTACCTAATGCAGCAATTGGTAAAGACGAATCCATTAGTGATACTGATCTGGTGAATATGGTCCCGTACGGGCACATCGAGTTCGCAGATTCCATTCTCGAGTCACAAGGTATCGACACATCGGATCTCGCCGCGGATCGAAATTATGACCTGACCTTCACGCATAACATTCAAGGTCAAAAGACGAATGCCATGCTCGAAGTTGCTGCCGAGTACCCAGTTGCGCTGTTGGTCAACGCACTCGGTGTCCCACCACCCAACATGTTCGACTTTGCTCGTGCGCATGGCATTAAAGTGGGTGCGCTCGTGGGTACGGTTAATCATGCGCTCAATCAGGCGAGAGCAGGTGTTGATGTCCTAATCGCCGCAGGTGGAGAGGCCGGAGGACACTGTGGTGCGGTCAGTACCATGGTGTTGGTCCCCGAGGTTTGTCGGGCTTTGAAACAACATGATCTTTCTGTGCCGGTGCTTGCGGCGGGCGGTATTGCCACCGG
>DPGN01000031.1:12417-27747 GCA_003523185.1 Halieaceae bacterium | reverse complement strand
GCGTTTGGCTTACTACGGTTGAGGCCGAGACCACACCTACCGTCAAGCGCAAGATGATAGCGGCGACAGCCAGCGATACGGTGAGAGCAAAATCAAGAACAGGTAAGCCGTCAAGACAGCTGCGATCAGCGTGGACCGATGCATGGGAAAGCACAGGCGCTCCGGAACCACTGCCCATGCCGCTCCAGTCATTGGTCTCCGAGCCCGCTTTGAGAAAGGTCGACAAATTAGCCGAGGGTGGACATGGTGGTGCTGAAGCGCTGGCGACGTATTGGGTTGGACAGGCGGTTGGCCTGATGAATGCCGAGCAGTCGGTCGCTGATGTCATGCTGGGTTTCAAGACAGATTTCATCGAGGCTCATGGCCGGATATCCGCATTCATTGAGGGAGTAGACGATGCAGCAAGCGAGTGATTTTCGAGAGGAAAGTTTGACGCTTAAGACCTTGATTGCTGATCTGGATGATGCGGCCTTTGAGAAAACGACACAGTTCAAGTCCTGGACGATTAACGATGTTTTCCGCCATCTCCATTTCTGGAATAAGGCTGTCATGATCGCGACCGAGGGTGATAATGCTTTCGCCGCATTTTTCGAAGGTGTTGGCGCGCACATGCTGAAAGGCGGTTTGCTGCCCGAGTACGAAAAAGCGTATTTGGACGGTCTCAGCGGTGGGGCGCTGCGTGAGGCGTGGGCGTCATTGGTTGACGAGACGGCGGGTGCTTACGCCGCGCTCGATCCCAGTTCAAGAGTGCCTTGGGCAGGCCCCAGCATGAGCGCGCGATCGGCTATATCGGCACGCCAAATGGAGACCTGGGCGCATGGGCAGGAGGTCTTCGATGTGCTGGGTGCAGATCGTGAGGAGCACGATCGTATACGCAACATTGTTGTCTTGGGGATTAATACCTTTGGCTGGACATTCAAGGTGAGAGGCGAGACGCCGCCTGAGCCTATGCCATTCGTGAGCTTGGTCTCTCCAAGCGGAGAAGTTTGGACCTATGGTGAGTCACAGCAGAGTAATTTTATTCAAGGGGATGCGGTCGAATTTGCTCAGGTGGTGACTCAAACGAGGAATATTGGTGACACCAGTCTCACTGTGGTTGGTGATCCGGCGAGTGACTGGATGTCCAAGGCACAATGCTTTGCTGGCGGTGCTAATCCACCACCGGAAAAAGGTTCTCGCTTTAAAGCCGGTTAATTGCATTTGAAGACTGTTGTCATTCAGTCCGCCCCCGACAGTCGACCCCGGTGGGTAACGGATTGTTTGCTGGGTGTTGAGGCCTGGTCGAAAGACCACGCCTTTACTTACCAATTTTTTGATGACAGCTTTTTCGATGTACTTCCCGATTGGTATCGGCGGAAGTTATCGGGACGAGGGCCCATACTCGCCGATTTAGCGCGCCTACTTCATATCAAAGCTGCCCTAGAAGCGGGTGCTGATCGCGTCATCTGGTGTGATGCCGACACTCTGATCATTGATGAGAGTTGGCAGCCATCGACAACGACACATTCACGTTTTGGTGAAGAGCACTGGTTGCAGCGGGATAGGTCGGGCCGGTTAGAAATTCGTCGCCAGCCACACAATGCCTTTATGATTTTTTTGCAGGCATCGCCAGTACTCAACTTTTTAATTCACACCATCGAGTCGATGATCGCCCGCGTCGATCCAAATCACATTGCACCCCAAATGGTGGGTCCTAAGCTGCTCAAAGCGCTTCACAACCTCGCTCATTTTGATCTAGCGCCTGAGGCAGGCGCCATGAGTCCACTGTTGCTGAAGGCTATACGCCAGAGCGACACAGAGGTCATTGAGTTTTTCGCGAAACGGAGTGCCCAAGCACCCAAGTGCCTCAACTTATGTGCCAGTCTGATCGATGAGTCTGACCTTGATATTGAAGGCATCCGCCAACAGGTTGCCGTATTGCTGTGCGGTGAAGGCTGAGGGTAGGACATGTCTTACGACCGTTGATCTGGCATAGTTAGATCAAATAACAATAACGTTCAACAACAATAAAAAGAGAAAGCCAATGACAGATCACACCGTCAACGTGAGTATTGACGACGATATTGCGTCGATCATTCTTGACCGAGCTGAGGTTAGAAACGCGCTCAATCGCGACACCATGGTGCAACTCAGGGATGCGGCGCTGGCGGTTTCGGATAAAGATCAAGTGCGTGCCGTCATCATCCGAGCCGAGGGAACTGACTTTTCCGTTGGCGCAGATTTGAAAGAAGTCTCTATCATGGAGCCGGGTGGTTCGCTATTGAGAGCTCGGCGCGATGCGGAGCTCGGGCAGAAGCTACTGACGGCTATTCGCGAGATTCACCAGCCGACGATTTGCGCTGTGCAAGGAATTGCCACGGGTGGCGGCGCCTGTATTGCGGCTGCCTGCGATTTCCGGATTGCGGCAACGGATGCGCGTTTGGGCCTGGGCGAGGTCAAGGTGGGTATGAATCTCATGTGGAATGCCGTGCCCTTGTTTGTCGAACTGGTGGGTTTATCCCGTGCGAAACAACTGATTATGTCTGGAGATCTGTACGCCGCAGATCGACTGGAGAGCTGGGGCTTGATCGATGACATCTGTGCGGGCGATGACCTAGAGGCGGTGGCGCAGGGGTGGGCGCGACATTACGCCGATCTCCCGCCAGTGGCGGTGCAAATGATTAAGCGCAGCGTGAATCAATACGCGCTGGCATTGAGCGAGTCCATTATGCATATGGATCAGGATCAGTGGATTCTGGCCGCTCGTAGCGAGGACTTCAAAGAGTGTATTTCAGCATTTGTTGAGAAGCGCTCCGCGAAGACCACAGGCCATTAATCGGCGTCAAGAGATTACAGGAGTAAAGCGTGAGTGATGATCTCGTCGAGGGCTATTGCGACCCTCGATTCCAAGCTGTTCGCGACCAATTTGCCCAAGCGCTTGCCAGTGGATTCGACACGGGAGCCTCTGTTGCAGTGGAGCATCAGGGCGAAATGGTGGTTAATCTCTGGGGTGGCTACAAAGATAGAGAAAAAACAGATCCCTGGTCTGACGACACGCTCATCAATGTGTTCTCGACAACCAAAGCCATTACGGCCACCTGCTTCTTACAGCTGGTTGAGCGAGGCAAGGTCGATCTCGACGCGTTAGTTGGCGACTACTGGCCCGAATACGCCTGCAATGGCAAAGAAAAAACCCGCGTGAGTGATTTCTTATGCCATCGAGCAGCCATGCATGGATTTCAAGGGGGCGTACCTCAATTCGATTATCGTCATTGGGATCAATGGACTGAAGCTCTGGCGCAGCAGCGGCCGTTCAGAGAGCCGGGAACCACTCAGGGTTATCACGCACTGACCTACGGCTGGTTAGTCGGAGAGTTGATTCGTCGCATCGATGGCCGAAGCGTCGGCCAGTATTTTCATGAGGAGATTGCTGAGCCGTTTAATTTAGACTTCAAAATTGGCCTTGAAGACCAGGATATTCAGCGCTGTGGCGATATTCTTGTCGACCCCCAGCCGACACCTTGGGTCCTAATGGCCATTGCCATAGCGCCCGACTTTGTATTGCCGAAATCACTACGTTCGCTGAAGTCGTTTTTGAGAATGGGTGATTTGAAAGTAGCTTTCGCCTCTAAAGCCGCACAGTTAGGGGGCACCAATACGAGAGAGATGAATACCCGAGAGTGGCGTGAGGCCGAGATACCCTCAGCCAATGGACATGGTACAGCCGAGTCCCTCGCCAAACTCTTTGGTATTTTAAGCAGCGGCGGTGAACGAGATGGAAAGCGGATTATCAGCACTGAGACATTAAAACTTGCGCTCACACCGCTTTCGGAGGGGCCAGATACCGTTATTCTAGGTGAGCCTATCCGTTTTGGTGTGGGTTATGACCTGGGGCTGGGTATTACGACGATCCGAGGGACACCGCATCCCAGTCGTATTTTTGGTCACTGTGGCGTTGGAGGCACCGTTGCCTTTGGTGATCCTGAAACAGGTTTGGGTTACGGCTTTCTCTGCAATCGCATGCACAAACCCAAAGACCTCTATCAGACATCAAACCGGTTGACCCGCACGGTACTTGATATCGTCAGTTAGTGTGACCGAGGCGACTAACTGACATCGCGAAAATTGGGTTTCCGTTTTTCAATAAAGGCGCGAATACCTTCGCTCACGTGCGGAAAGTCAAAGAGCATTCGCTGGGTGTCTTTTTCATACTCGAGTTGCTCGCTCAAGGTATTAGATAACGCTCGATCATGCGCTTTAACCACGGCTTTCAAGCCTGCCGTGGGACCATCAGCCAATCTGCCTGCGAGACTCTGAGCTGTCGCCATTAAGTTTTCATCGGGCACACAGTCCCAGATCAATCCCCATGTTTTTGCGTCCGGTGCCGGCAGGTTGTCGCCAAGCAATGCGAGGCCATTCGCGCGGGCGCGACCAACGAGATTCGGTAAGAACCAGGAGGCACCCATATCGGGAATGATGCCGAGATTGGGACCGAACACGAGTTTGAATTTGGCACTTTGCGCCGCAATCGCAATGTCCCCTGCGAGTGCTAACCCAACGCCGCCTCCGGCCGCAATGCCATTGATGGCGGTTACCACTGGTTTCGTAGATTGAGCGACGGCTTTGACCAGCGGGTTGAAGCCTCGCTCCATGTTCGCTGCCGTGGCCTCGCCCGCGGAGACCCCCTTTACGGCTGGCCAGCTGCGCGCATTGAGATCGGCACCTGCGCAAAACGCTCGACCGGCACCGGTGATCACAACAGCCCTAACAGCGCTATCGGTTTTCGCCTCATGCATGGCATCAACCAGACCGAGAGTCAGCGATTCATCCAGTGAGTTGAGAACCTCAGGTCGGTTCAGTGTGATCGTGAGTACGCCATTGTCGGCAAGATGGGTAAGAACAGGTGCGCTCATGTAAAGCCTCGATTTTTGTTGTTTTAACGAGACGATACTTTACGGTTGCTGACGGGCGGGTACCAGTGGGCGCATGCAAGCCCTTCTTGTGGACCAATGGTTATGGCGCGTAACGGGGCTTAGGAGTCACTGGGCGTAACACGCCTAGCGTGAGGGTAGGCGAAATAGGTCCTCTATTGTGCAATCAAGCGTGTCAGCAATCTTCAGTGCAAGAACCGTAGAGGGTACATACATACCGTTCTCTATGGCGTTAATACTTTTGCGTGACACGCCTGCAAACTTACTGAGCTGCGCTTGGGTCAGTCCCGCTTGGCGTCGAATGGCCTCGAGATTATTGAGAAGCTTTGGATGGTGTTTCCCCATGGTGATAACTATCTATTTTTCATCACGCTACAGCGCTCGAGGATTAGGTGGCTCAGTGAGCGGAAGTTTCGCATAGTCGGGGCCAGCATTACCGCTTCTCGAATTCTTCGACGGCCTGATTGAGTTCATTACTGGTCGGTGGATACAGGTACCCCGCAATAATAATACCGAGACCGATCAAGCCGACGAGTAAACCCACTCCTGCGAAGAACGAACCCATAGCGACTTTGCCTAATGCAGCTATACCGATACCGACAAACAGGGTAATGACACCACCGCGCCGGATATCGGTAGGCTCACTTTTCTTTTCATCGAGCATCGACATCAATTCATCTAACCTGTCGGGGTCATCGATGGTCTTGGAAATTTCTAAAATCGTTGCTCGCCGTTCTTTACCCTCGAGGTATTGCCAAAAGAACGCGGCGAGGGGAATGACGATACCGGTCAGCATGCCAAAAATGGGAATCATTTCGCTCATTGAGCACTCCTTGATTAGTCATAATGTAACGTAAACTTACCAACTTCCCATTGAGAAGTAAACGTTACATTTTGCTAAAAAATCGACAGGCGGGTAGTACACTTTTGTATCCCGCAGTGGGGCCAAAAAGTGGTAATGCGTCCTATCTCAAACAGAGTCTCACCCGCAAAGCGCGACAGTTTGCTATGGTCTCGCGACTCAACACTCTAGCGGCGATTCATGAGCTCTCCTAATTTCACTTCACTACCCATCGGCCGGGAACAGCTCGAAGCCCTGCAGGGTCTGGGTTTTACTGCAATGACACCTGTGCAGGCCGAGAGCCTGCCGCTTATTCTCAAGCGACGGGATGTCATAATTCAGGCTAAGACGGGTAGCGGTAAAACGGCGGCCTTTGGCATTGGCTTGCTGCATCACTTGAATCCGCGCTTTTTTGGTGTCCAGGCACTCGTTATGTGCCCGACCCGCGAACTAGCGGAGCAAGTGGCTCAGTCAATTCGGCAATTGGCGAGTCGAATGGCAAATGTCAAAACGGTACTGCTGTGCGGCGGGAAACCTTTCGGACCCCAGCGAGACTCACTGCGGCACGGCGCTCATATCGTCGTCGGAACGCCCGGTCGTATCGATGATCATCTTCAGCGAGGCAACCTGGAACTGAAAGGCGTGAAAACCTGTGTACTGGACGAGGCCGATCGCATGCTGGACATGGGGTTTGCTGACGTCATGGCGAGCATTACTCAACGTTTACCCAAAGCCAGACAGACCATTTTGATGTCGGCCACCTTCCCCGATGACATCAAGCGAATCAGTTCGTCGATACAAAACCAGCCGGTCCAGATAGCCATCGATGAGGGGCTTACTCACGACGAGCTTGTGCTCGAGCAGCTATTTTTCGAAATTTGCAAACATGAGCGCGAGCTTACGCTGCTGGCCTTGTTCGAGCATCATCGGCCTCGGAACGCGATGGTGTTCTGCAATACAAAAAAACAGTGCTCCGATATCGCCGCATTCTTATACGAGCACGATATCGACGCTGCCGCAATTCACGGAGATTTGGACCAGCGCGAACGTGATCAGGTGCTCCTGCAGTTCGCAAATGGCTCCTGTCCTGTACTGGTAGCCAGTGATGTCGCTGCGAGAGGCCTGGATATTCCAGCACTTGAAATGGTGGTTAACCACGAGTTACCGAGGGATGCCGACACGTACGTGCACCGAATTGGCCGGACTGGCAGAGCGGGCCAGAGAGGCAAAGCCTTTAGTTTGGTAACACCGGCGGAGGCGCCGCGCATGCGCGCTATCGAGGCTCATCTGGGCACAAGCTGTATCTGTGATGTGCGTGCATCACTTAACCGCGACCCCAACTACGAACTGAGAGGCGCTATGGTGACGGTTCAACTCGATGCAGGCCGAAAACAAAAGCTGCGTGCGGGCGATATTTTGGGTGCGCTTACCGGAGACGCTGCGCTACCGGGAGACCATATTGGTAAAATCACTATCCTAGACAACAGCAGTTATGTGGCAGTTCAGCGGACAGTGCTGAGGCAGGCCATGAATTACCTTGCGGACGGAAAAATGAAGGGTCGCTCGATTCGGGCGCGCCGTCTCAAACTTCCTCGTTGAGTGTGGCGTGCGATAACGCCACGAATAGGGTCTCTGCGTGTAGACATCGATTTCCGGGTAATCGATGGACCCGTAGGCATAAAAAAGGCAGCGTTACGCTGCCTTTCTGAATATGGCTCCGGCTGCTGGGCTCGAACCAGCGACCCAATGATTAACAGTCATTTGCTCTACCAACTGAGCTAAGCCGGAATAGTCTCTAAAGAGGACGCGGACTATACACGTCCGGATTTTCTTGCGTCAAGAAGAACAGAAGATACGAGTCCTAAAGATAAATTCCGTTAAGCTATCGGGCTAAGAATTTTGGACGTATCAACGCCGTGGCAAAGCAATTCGAACTTCAATCCAGTTACAAACCCGCCGGTGATCAACCGGGGGCCATCGAGCAGCTGGTAACTGGTATCTCGGCCGGTCTGGCTTCCCAGACCTTACTGGGGGTCACGGGTAGCGGTAAGACCTTTACCATGGCTAATGTCATCCAGAAGCTCCAGCGTCCCACGATTGTGATGGCCCACAATAAGACATTGGCAGCACAGCTTTATGGAGAGTTTAAGGAGTTCTTCCCCAAGAACGCCGTCGAGTACTTTGTCTCTTACTACGATTACTACCAGCCAGAGGCCTACGTACCGTCGTCCGATACCTACATCGAGAAAGATGCGCAGGTGAATGACCACATTGAGCAAATGCGATTATCAGCCACCAAGGCCTTACTCGAGCGGCCAGACTGTTTAGTGGTCTCCACGGTTTCCTCGATTTATGGTCTTGGCGATCCTGAGTCCTACTTCAAGATGGTCATGCACCTCTCGCGCGGTGAAATCATCAACCAGCGAGGTATTTTGCGTCAGCTGGCAGAGTTGCAATACACCCGCAACGATCTCGACTTTAAGCGCGGCACCTACCGTGTTCGTGGTGATGTTATCGACATCTTTCCGGCAGACTCGGACGAGTTAGCGATTCGCGTTGAGCTGTTTGACGAGGAAATTGAAAATATCTGTAGTTTTGATCCGCTGACAGGTGCCGTTGCTGAGAAACTGCCACGCATTACCATTTTCCCCAAAACACACTATGTCGCGTCGCGTGACACGATGTTGGGCGCCGTGGACCTTATTGAAGAAGAGCTCGAGATGCGGGTGAAACAGCTGAAAGAATCCGAGAAGCTGTTGGAGGCGCAGCGGTTGGCACAAAGAACCCGTTACGACATCGAAATGATACGGGAGCTGGGCTATTGCCAAGGTATTGAGAATTACTCACGCTACCTGTCGGGAAGGGCGCCGGGAGAGCCTCCACCCACGTTATTCGAATATCTACCGGACAACGCCTTGCTCGTTGTTGATGAGTCACACGTCACCGTCCCTCAAATAGGTGCCATGTATAAGGGTGACCGCTCCCGAAAAGAGACATTGGTAGAGTATGGCTTTCGGCTCCCATCGGCGCTTGATAACCGGCCCATGAAGTTCGAGGAGTGGGAGCTGATGTCGCCACAGGCAATCTTCGTGTCAGCGACACCAGGCGCTTATGAAAAAGAGCATGCGGGTGCAACCGTAGAGCAGGTTGTTAGGCCCACAGGATTGGTCGATCCGGTTGTGGAAATAAGACCTGCGCGCACTCAGGTCGATGATTTGCTTGCAGAGATTCGTGAGACAACGGCAAAGGGCGACCGAGTCTTGGTGACTACGCTGACCAAGCGTATGTCTGAAGACTTAACCGAATATCTTAATGAGCACGATGTGCGGGTCCGCTACTTGCACTCGGATATTGATACCGTTGAGCGGGTTGAGATCATCCGAGATTTACGACTGGGGCATTTCGACGTTCTTGTTGGTATCAACCTTTTGAGAGAGGGCTTGGACATGCCTGAAGTGTCGCTGGTTGCGATACTTGATGCGGACAAAGAAGGCTTTTTGCGAAGTGATCGTTCATTGATTCAGACAATCGGTCGAGCAGCCCGAAATCTGAATGGGCGTGCCATTTTGTATGCCGATGCGATGACCGGCTCCATGGAGCGCGCTATCAACGAAACTCAGCGACGCCGAGACAAGCAGCTCGCGTTCAATGAAGCGAATGGCGTTGTTCCTAGAGGTATTGAAAAATCGGTCCGCGATATTCTTGAAGGTGCGCGACGGATGCCAACAAAGGCGAGAAGCGCGCGTGATGTCAAAGTTGCAAATGACCGAATTTTATTTGCTCAGGATGTGATGAACATGACTCCGGCCGCGTTGTCGCGTAAGTTGGCAGAACTAGAAAATACCATGGCTGAGCACGCGAAAAACTTGGAGTTCGAAGAAGCGGCCGCTGTCCGCGATCAAATAGCAGAGCTCAAGCAAATCGCATTCGTTGGGGCGTAGTATCATGCCCTACGGCAGCCAGTTATGATGAAGGGAAATGTGGTATGAAAAACGGTTGGGTTTTTGTCGCTTTATCTCTTTGCCTGAGTGCCTGCACGTTCACGACCGACGAAGGCTACATTCGCTGCTTACAATGTTTTAATGATACGGGGTCAGGTATCAAAGTACCCCCTGGCGCAGCCGCTCAAGTGATCGGTGCCGGTACTGTGGGTGCCGCGGCGGCCTTGGTCTTATGTAAGGAGCCCGAGATTACAAAATCGCCGGACGCTCTTGTGGCGAAAGTGCCAGGGGAGCTTTCCCAGCCCTTAGAAGAGCGTCGATCACTGGTTATGACCGATGCGACGCCAGCCGCAGCCCTAGTGCCTTTGGCGCCAGTAATGGGTTTTGTTTTCGACAGTCGCTCACTTCAATTCGACTTGGACCGAGCTGAACTTGAGCCTGGCGCTAGTGACGCCTTGTCTCCCGTCGTCGACTTCTTGAATGATTACCCAGAGGTCAGTGTTCGCATTACTGGTCATGCGTGCTGGCTAGGTAGTAATGAGCACAATCTTGATCTTTCCCAGCGGCGCGCCGGTGCGGTAGCCGATTACCTGCTGAGTCAGGGCATCGATCGCGATCGTTTGTTCGTGGCAGCTGAAGGCGAGAGCCAACCCATCGAAAGCAACTTGACCGACGAGGGCCGCCAGTCGAATCGACGTGTTGAAGTGGTGGAGCTCTAGCGAGGGAAGCAGTCACCCATGGAGCCGAAGAACGAAAACGTTGTGACGGGTGTGCTCGCCCATTTGATGCGCTTTTTTGCGGATCTTTTTAAATCGGTTGCAGAAAGTTTACTGGTGGTCGTGGGCACATTTATTTTCGCCACCACAGTCTCTGCGGGCATGCTTTGGTTTCACGAGTGGCCACTGTTTCTTGCGCCGGTGGGTGGATTCATTGTTCTTGGTGTCATGCTGATTTTTTGGTACGACGCCTAATCCTCAACCTTTGCTGAAGGATGGCGCATACACCAAGATTGCAAGTCCACCATTAAGAAACCCTGAGACGTACATGGTGAGGTCATACACCGCATTTAGTTCGCCAGAAGGGTAGCTTGCAACAGGCATTCCAAGTAGAGAGATCAGTACACTGGGTAAGAAGAGGTAGCGAGCTGCACCGACGTCGAGTGCAATCAATAGTAGACTGATGAGATAGCCAATGGATGCTACCGCAACCAGGGTATTTCCCCAGTTTGGATCGGCCTCGGGCATGGGTGTGACTAAGGCTGCGACGGCCATAGTTGCAAAGCACAGTACTACCAGCAGTCTTTTTAGATTCAATATCGACATAAACCACCCGGTTATTAATGTTTCTCTTTCTGAGAGATTAGCCTGATTACGCTCTAATAGCTTGTAAGCCAGTCGCCTGCGTATAAGAGCGGAAGTAGTAACTATTCAAGATAATATTGGCTTCACCAATACCTATAGATTTTTGTTATAATCACGGTCGTAAGACGCGCTGCACGCTGCGCTTACCACTTCCGACGAAAGACACTTAAGTGAGGATTAGATAATGGACTTGTCTGACAAGTTTGCACGTGGACAAACCATGTTTTTTAGGTTTTTTGCGGATGTATTCTTCGCCAAGCGATATGGGCATCGAGCGGTAGTACTAGAGACTGTTGCGGGTGTCCCGGGTATGGTGGCAGGTATGTGGATCCATCTGAAAAGCCTTCGTCAGATGAAAACTGGATACGGACCCATTATTCGTGAGCTTTTAGCGGAAGCCGAAAACGAAAGAATGCATCTTATGTTTTTTATTGAGATAGCAAAGCCAAATTGGTTGGAGCGTGCATTAATACTTAGCGCGCAGGCAATTTTCTGGAACTACTATTTCTTATTTTATGTCTTCTTCCCTAAGACGGCCCACAAGATGGTGCATTACTTCGAGGAGGAGGCAGTAAGTAGCTACACCAATTATTTGGAGCTGATTGAGGGTGGTCAAATTGAAGATGTGCCCGCGCCTCAACTAGCGATCGAGTACTACAATCTCCCGTCTGAGGCCAAGCTGAGCGATATGATCAAATGTGTGAGAGCTGACGAGCAGCATCATGCAGATGTCAATCTTCGCCTGGCGGGTGGTCGCACGAGTGAGCATACAAACGTCTCCACAGATGCAGGCCAAGTGGCGGGCGACCCAAATACTACTGGGGCCCAAGCTTAAAAAAATGGAGCCACCGCGGTAACATAGAGGCGCATTTAGGTATTAGAAAAAGTTTTTTGAAGAGTGTCTCATGAGCATTGAGGCGTTCTTCAAACCCACGCAGTGCACCGTAGGTACTGCCACTGATTAAGGAATATATATGCCAGTCATTACCCTTCCCGACGGATCGTCTCGTCAATTTGAAAATGCAATCACGGTTTACGATGTCGCCGCCGATATCGGTGCGGGACTTGCAAAAGCAACCCTGGCTGGCGTCGTGGACGGTCGTGAAGTCGATGCTAGCTATTCCATCGAAAGCGATGCCGAGCTGCGAATCATTACCAGTCGTGACGACCAGGCGCTCGAGATTTTACGGCACTCGACTGCACACTTGCTGGCGCAAGCAGTGCAGCAGCTGTTTCCCGGTACTCAGGTGACGATTGGCCCAACCGTTGAAGACGGCTTTTATTACGACTTTGCATCAGACCACAACTTTTCGCTCGAAGATCTGGAGAAAATCGAGGCGAAAATGCAGGAGTTGGTCGCCAACGATCTTGAGGTGTCGCGCCTTGTTTACTCGCGTGAGCAGGCCGTTGAAATGTTTCGAGAGATGGGTGAGCACTACAAGGTAGAAATCATCGAGGAATTGCCCGAGGGTGAGGATATTTCGGTGTATCAGCAGGGCGACTGGATGGATCTGTGCCGCGGGCCTCATGTACCGAGCACGGGTAAGTTAGGTGCATTTAAGTTGACGAAAGTAGCCGGTGCCTACTGGCGGGGTGATGCTAATAATCAGCAGTTGCAGCGTATTTACGGTACTGCCTGGTCCTCATCGAAAGAGCTCAAGGCGTACTTGAACCGTATCGCTGAAGCCGAGAAACGCGATCACCGAAAGATTGGCCGAAAATTGGGCTTGTTCCATTTTGCCGACGATGCGCCCGGTTCGGTTTTTTGGCATCCAAAGGGCTGGACGCTGTTTCGGGAGTTGCTGGAGTACATGCGTGGCCGGCAGGATGCGGCGGGTTATGTCGAGGTCAACACACCCGATGTTATGGATCGCAGCTTGTGGGAGACGTCGGGACACTGGTTTAACTACCGAGAGAATATGTTCTCGACGCAAACCGAGGATGAGCGCATCTTTGCGCTTAAGCCCATGAACTGTCCGGGCTCGGTTTCGATGTTTGCGCAGGGTTTGAAGAGTTATCGCGATTTGCCCTTACGCATGGCTGAGTTTGGAAAAGTTCACCGGTATGAGCCTTCCGGCGCGCTACATGGACTGATGCGTGTTCGCCATTTCACTCAGGACGATGCGCACATCTACTGCACGGAAGCACAGATGGAGCAGGAGTGCATCGATGTCGTCGCGCTCGTTCTAGATATCTACAAGGACTTTGGCTTTGATGATGTTGTCATCAAGCTATCGACACGACCGGAAAACCGGATTGGCTCCGATGAGGTCTGGGACAAGCTCGAGGGCGCGCTGAGTAATGCACTCGATGTGATGGGCTTGGATTACGTCCTGTTTCCCGGCGAGGGCGCGTTCTACGGCCCAAAACTAGAGTTTGTTCTTCGCGATGCCATTGGTCGCGATTGGCAATGCGGTACCTTGCAGGTAGACATGAACCTGCCCGAGCGTTTCGACATTACTTACGTTGATGAAGACGGAAACCGGGATAAGCGTCCTGTGATGTTGCACCGTGCGCTCTTTGGTTCGTTGGAGCGCTTTATCGGGATCCTGATCGAGCACTTCGAAGGTAATTTCCCTGTATGGCTAGCGCCCCAGCAAGCGGTGGTGGTCAACATTACCGATAAGCAAAGGGACTATGCCGAAGATGTGGTCAGCACGTTAAAGGCACAAGGTCTCCGTGTCGCGACCGATCTCAGGAATGAGAAAGTAGGCTTTAAGATTCGCGAAGCCGAGCTCTCTAAAATGCCCTATGTCTTGGTTGTGGGCGAGAAGGAGCGCGAGGCGGGCACAGTCGCGGTTCGAGGTCGTCACGGTGCTGACCTGGGTGTCATGTCGATTGCCGACTTCGTCGCACATTTGCAGACCGAAATCGCTAATAAATCAGTCGTTAACAAGACCGCTTGATAGGCATAAATACAGGGCATTAGCACTGCCTAGTGCCTTGTTATCCCGCGCTGTTCACTATAAAATCGCCGCCCTATTTTGGGTGGTGATCGCGTCTTTTACTGATTTCAAAAGCCGCGAAGCCGATACCCGTGTGTGGAGAGAGTCAGTATCAAGAACGATAGCAAGAGCAAAAAAGCTCTGACGAATGAGCAGATCGAGGCACCTATGGTGCGATTGATCGACGCCGATGGCAGCCAGGTCGGTATTGTCTCGAATGCGGACGCAATGGAAAGAGCCGACGCGGCGGGCATGGATCTAGTGATGATGGCAGACGGTGAAACACCTGTTTGCAAGATCATGGATTACGGTAAGCACATCTTTGAAGCAAAGAAGCAAAAGGCGGCTCAGAAGAAGAAGGCTAAGCGCACACAAATTAAGGAAATGAAGTTTCGTCCGGGAACGGACGAAGGTGATTATCAGGTCAAGCTTCGCAACTTGGTCCGATTTTTAGAAAACGGTGATAAGGCCAAAGTCACACTGCGCTATCGCGGGCGTGAGATGGCTCACCAAGAGCTCGGTATGGAAATTCTCAAGCGAGTTGAGAGTGACCTCAGCGAGTTGGGTGCTGTTGAACAGTTTCCAAAAATGGAAGGTCGTCAGTTGACGATGGTGATAGCACCCAAGAAACGAGGATAGTGGCCCGTGAATGCCCTATTGCTCGGTTGATGAAACGCTCTGACAGGAAACTGGAAAGAGCCTTAAGCAGGAGTATCTAAGATGCCAAAAGCCAAAATTCACAGTGGTGCCGCTAAGCGGTTTAAGAAGACGGCCAGTGGTTATAAGCGCAAAAGCGCTTATAAGAGCCACATCCTGACGAAAATGACGACTAAGCGTAAGCGTCAGCTTCGAGGCACATCAATGATTCATAAGTCCGACGTGGTGCTTGTGGATCGTATGTTGCGTGCCAAGTAATCGTTAAGTTCTTTAGGAGATAAGACATGCCTCGTGTAAAACGTGGTGTCACGGCTCACCGTCGACACAAGAAAATTCTCAAGCAAGCAAAGGGTTACTACGGCGCGCGTTCACGTGTGTTCCGTGTGGCCAAGCAGGCCGTCACCAAAGCGGGACAGTACGCTTATCGTGACCGCCGCCAGCGCAAGCGTCAGTTCCGGGCGCTCTGGATTACGCGTATTAACGCGCAGTCACGTGCAAACGGTATGACCTACAGCAAGTTCATCAATGGTCTCAAGCGAGCTGAGATTACTCTCGATCGTCGCGTCCTCGCTGATCTGGCTGTCCACGATAAGCCAGCATTTGCTGCAGTGGTGGAGCGTGCTAAAGCTGCACTCGCAGCTTAATTGCAGTTTTCGGGCTACCGACTGCGATAAT
>DPGN01000031.1:0-12370 GCA_003523185.1 Halieaceae bacterium | reverse complement strand
GCGATAATCAGAAGGAGGCTACGGCCTCCTTTTTTGAATGAGTGGAGCGTGAGTAACAAATGCAATCATTGGAAAACATCAAGGCAGAGGCCGTCGTCGCCATAGAGGCAGCGTCGGATATCGCGGCCCTTGAAGAGTTGCGGGTAAGCTACCTCGGTAAAAAAGGTGCGCTCACTGGTCTATTGAAGAATCTGGGCCAGCTTTCAGCAGAAGAACGACCCAAGGCTGGTGCTGAAATTAACGCCGTTAAACAGCAGCTCAACGAGCAACTGAATGCTCGTAAAGCCTCTTTACAGGGTGCTGCACTTGCCTCGCAGCTGGCCGAAGAGGCAATCGATGTCACCTTGCCAGGAAGACGGGCTGAGACGGGCTCGCTGCATCCGATTACGCGCACCATTCAGCGAATGGAAACCTTCTTTTCTTCAATGGGGTTTGAGGTTGTCGAAGGACCTGAAATTGAGGATGACTACCACAATTTTGAAGCGCTCAATATTCCCGCGCATCATCCGGCTCGCGCTATGCACGATACGTTTTACGTCGACGACACACATGTGCTTCGCACGCACACCTCAGGCGTGCAGGTGCGTACCATGGAGGTTCAGGAGCCACCCATCCGTGTGATCTGTCCAGGCCGGGTATATCGCTGTGACTCTGACCTGACCCACTCGCCGATGTTTCATCAGGTGGAGGGGTTGTTGATTGATGAGACTTCCAACTTTGGCCATTTAAAGGGTCTATTGGAGGACTTCTTGCACGCCTTCTTTGAGCGCGACGACTTATCGGTGCGACTGCGTCCTTCATATTTCCCGTTCACTGAGCCTTCGGCTGAGGTCGATATCCAGTGCGTAAAATGTTCAGGTGCGGGCTGCCGAGTGTGTAGTCATACTGGATGGATTGAAGTTTTGGGTTGCGGGATGGTTAACCCCAAGGTGCTCGAGATGAGTGGTATCGACCCTGATAAATACCGAGGCTTTGCCTTTGGTATGGGAGTAGAGCGCCTATCAATGCTGCGTTATGGCATTGGCGATTTACGCCTGAATTTCGACAACGACCTGCGCTTCCTTGCGCAATTTATGTGAGTTAGCACGATGATTATTTCGGAACAGTGGCTTCGTACCTGGGTTAGTCCTCAAGTGACCACAGATGCTCTGAGTCACAAGCTGACCATGATTGGCCTCGAGGTCGACAGTATCGCGGGGGCGGCTGAGGTGTTCTCGGGCGTTGTCGTGGCACAGATTATTGTGGCTGAGCAACATCCTGATGCCGACAAGCTGCGGGTCTGTACAGTCAATGCTGGCGACGAGACCGTGCAGATTGTCTGCGGTGCACCGAATGCCCGTACAGGCCTCGTGGCACCACTCGCCAAGGTAGGGGCAGTACTGCCCGGTAACTTCAAGATCAAGAAAGCCAAACTCCGCGGCGTGGAGTCTCAAGGTATGCTCTGCGCGGGCGCTGAGCTGACTATTTCTGAAGATAACGATGGTCTGATGGAGCTTCCCGCTGACGCGCCCATTGGTGCCGACATTCGGGAGTATCTTTCGCTTGACGATCAGGTCATCGAGCTAGGTCTTACACCGAATCGAGCCGACTGCCTTAGCATTCGCGGCGTTGCCCGCGACGTGGCGGTTGCTTTCGATGAAGACTTACATGAGCCTGCGATACCGCCCGTTGAAAGTACGATTGCCGACACCCTCCCAGTCGCTATTGACGCCACGGCGAAATGCCCAAGATATCTGGGTCGCGTCATCAAAAACGTTGACCTATCGCGTCCCACACCGGACTACATGCGTGAGCGCCTAGAGCGGGCTGGGTTGCGGTCGATTGATGCGGCAGTCGACGTCACTAACTACGTTTTACTGGAACTAGGTCAACCCCTTCACGCCTTCGATCTCGATCGGCTAGCTGGCGGGATCGTTGTCCGCGAATGTAAGCCAGGAGAGGTCTTAACGCTCCTCGATGGTACTGAGCAGACGTTACAGCCTGGGACCTTGGTAATTGCTGATCACGCCAAACCGTTGGCTCTTGCAGGTATTATGGGTGGTGCGGACAGTGGTGTGGCTGAGTCTACAACTAATCTATTCCTAGAGAGCGCTTTCTTCACGCCGGAACTGATGGCGGGAAGAGCACGGTCGTATGGATTGCACACAGATGCATCTCATCGTTACGAGCGCGGTGTCGACTTCCAGCTGCAGCGCGACGCGATGGAGCGCGCGACCCAGTTATTCATTGACGCCGTGGGTGGTGAAGCAGGCCCCGTGACAGAGGTGGTTTCCGATGCCGATCTTCCGGTGAACGAAGCTGTTCTTTTGAGAGAAACGCAAATTGCAAAGCTTCTGGGCATAAGCGTGGACCGTGTGGAGGTAGAGCGCATCTTAGAAGGCCTTGGCTTCTGGGTTGTTGGGCATGAGCAAGGTTGGTTGTGTACTGCCCCCAGTTGGCGGTTCGATATGGGTCTTGAAGTGGACCTTATTGAGGAGATCGCCCGCATCATTGGCTTTGATGCGATCCCAGCGCAACCGATAAAGGCGAGCCTTATTCCAGTTGGAGTTCCCGAGACACGCCGTGCGCTCCGTATGACGAAGAATGACCTCGTTGCACGTGGTTACTTCGAAGCTGTGACTTTCAGCTTTGTCGCGCCAGAGGTTCAGGCTTACTTTGATCCCGAGCTGTCACCCATCCACTTGAAGAATCCGATATCAGCTGATCTCGCGGTGATGCGAACCAGTCTCATTCCTGGCTTGTTGAAAGCGATCGCGCATAATGCCAGTCGACAGCAGAGCCGTGTTCGGTTGTTTGAGACGGGCCTGAAATTTATCCCGGGCGATGGGGATGCTGAGCAGACCCCAATGCTGGCGCTCGCGGTCTCGGGATTGCGAGACACAGAGGGCTGGTCGACGGAGAAGGCGGCGGCTGATTTTTTTGATGTGAAGGGAACCGTCGAGGGCTTACTTGCGAATCTGGGTGATCGACTGACCTTCGAGGCGTCTGTTTTCCCAGGGCTTCACGACGGTCAAAGTGCGGCGATCTTGATAGACGGCGAGCCTGTTGGTCGTATCGGTGCAGTACATCCGAGCGTGCGCAAAGCTATGGGTATTCCGGCTAACACCGTTGTTGCCGAGGTGCTTCAATCGGTTGTGACTGAGGTTGCCATGCCTGCATACGACGATATTTCCAAATATCCCGAGACCCGAAGAGACCTCGCATTGGTGGCTGACAAGGGTATTGCCTCGGCGGAGGTGCTCTCGATTATGCGCACCGCGGCTGGGACCTTGCTCACCAAATTAGATCTTTTCGACGTCTATGAGGGAACTGGCTTGGCAGAAGGGAAGAAAAGTCTGGCCATCGGTTTGACATTCCAAGATCAAAGTCGCACTCTCGACGAGTCCGAAGTATCAAGCGCCATAGACCAAGTGCTTGATTCATTGAGAGAAAAACTGGGTATCGAATTGCGAAGCTAATAACAACATGTCCGCATTAACGAAATCAGAGATGGCCGATAAACTCTTTGAGGAGTTGGGTCTTAACAAGCGCGAAGCGAAAGAACTGGTGGAGCAGTTTTTTGAAGAGATTCGCATCTGTCTCGAAAATAACGAACAGGTGAAACTCTCAGGCTTCGGCAACTTTGATCTTCGCGATAAAGGCTCGCGTCCCGGTCGTAATCCTAAGACGGGTGAAGAGATCCCTATTTCTGCTCGACGTGTTGTTACCTTCAAGCCCGGACAAAAGCTCAAAGCTCGGGTAGAGAAGATGCAAAACGATGCTTGAGCCCACGCACAACAACGAACTACCACCTATTCCGGGAAAACGCTATTTCACCATTGGTGAAGTCAGCACTTTGTGTGCCGTAAAGCCGCACGTGCTCCGCTACTGGGAAGCCGAGTTTCCCCAGTTAAAGCCGGTCAAACGCCGTGGTAACCGACGTTATTATCAACGGGGTGACGTAGAGCTAGTTCGGGCCATCCGCGGTCTGCTCTATGAAGAGGGTTATACCATCGGTGGTGCGCGCCAGCGTCTGACCAGTGAAGACGGCCCTAACCCGGTGGAGGTCATGTCAGCGGTGAGCGATAGCCTTAAAGATTTGCAAGCGGCAAAGTCCCTGCTTCAACTCGACGACTAAGATTCCCTAACGCTACGAATACCCGTATACTTCGCGGCCTTCGGGGCGTAGCGCAGTCTGGTAGCGCACCACACTGGGGGTGTGGTGGTCGCAGGTTCAAATCCTGCCGTCCCGACCATCTATTTACCTTATCCAAGCCATTTATAGCGATTTTCCTTCAACTTCATAGGCGCTATGCATTGAGCTAACAAAACGCGTATGGCAATCAATTGGGAACCAAGCGAATTCGATAAAGCGTTTTTGGTATCAGGTACGCTCTTAGTAGCCTCGGTATCGGGTCATCGCACGCTGGGATATCCAAAGCCCGTTTCTGTATCAGCAGATAATCAAAGAGACGCTAAAGCCAAAGTTCGAGCTATGCTGTTGGCAAGGGACGGGCTGTCAGAAGAGAATGTCATAGAAGACAAGCTCGAGGTATCTGTATAGATAAGTGACCAAAAACCCTGTGAGGTCGAATGACCGAAGTCATATATGCCATACAAGCTACAATAGCAGTCGCACTAGGTCTGTGGACTTATAACCACTTTGCCAAACGTTGGACTTCTACGCTCGGTGATGACGTAGTCTCTGGTTACGTAAATGACGTTGGTTACGTGGCGGGTGAAGGGGGCGGTTCCGTTATCGTTTCTTATGCATATTCAGTAGATGGCACGCAGTATTTTGGCTCGTTTGTGCCACCTTGGAGACATTTATTAGGCTTTGACTTCAAGATGCGCACAGCGGAGCTCGAGGCGATTTTTCGAGAAAAATATCCCAAAGGGTATGAAGTCAGGGTGTTTTATTTTCCGGACTCACCTGCAGAGCATTGGTTGGAATCACCTCCCTCAAAATGGGCGGTCGCTTGGAAGGCGGTGCGGCTTCCTCTTGTGATACTGGCGCTGACTTACACGCCCTTGATGTTTATTAATCCGCTGCTTTACCTACAAACTTGATAACCAACGGCGGTAAGTCCATTTTCTCTTTTTCGTGCCGTCTTCCAGGTAAAAAAGCGCACCACTAGCTCGCGGTCTGTGGCTTATTGCACGAGATTAGAACTGTTTTACTCGCTCCATGACGCGATCTAGCCGGTTTGCCCAGGCTTCTCGCCACTCAGGTCGCCAATCGGTTCCTAAGTCCCTGTCCAAAACGTCACGCATACTTTGGAACAAGCTTTCGTACATGGCTGTAGTCGCAGAGTAGGCCTTGATGTGGTTTTCCAGCTCCCAATCCAGATAGCCGCCTGGATCCAAGTGTTCATCTGATAGAAAGAGTTCGACCATTGAGGCAAACATACGTCCCCGCATGTACTCATCCAAGTACTCCATCAGCGCTGCAGCCTCAAGATTAAGTTCGAAAAAGCGTTCGTAGACTCGAGGCGCCATATCACCATGGCGCTCGGCATAAAGCTCGAGCGAGTCTGAAATAAGGGCGATCTCGTTCGCGGTGTCGGTCATCAAGGGCTAGTACCGAGGGGTTCTATAGGGTGTCCGTTGACGCGCTTTATGGCGCGCAGTGTCCCTATGCTCGCCTTGGTGGAGCGAGGGCAGTCACATCGGTATAAAGGCACCACAGTTTGCTCTGGTTAACCCAGTTTCGCGATGACATCTCCGAACAGCTCTTTGTCACTTGGGAGCGTCTTCGCTTGCGCGAGCGGCTTTGAGACCCAAGTAATGTTCACCAGATGTTTCCAGTTAATGTTTTCGTTGGTGGAATTGCCGCCCCAGCTGCCACAACCGAGCGAGAAGGTTTGGCGCATGCCATTCCAGAGGTTTCCGCTGTTTGATGGTGCCTGAGGCTGATTCACCATGACGCGAGAGGTTTTGGTGCCACTCGCGAGGGTGATGATGTTCTCATCGCTATTGGAGTAGATACCGCAGGAGTGACCCATGCCCTGGTATTCCTGAATGGCGTTCGTGAGCGCAACCGCCTCGTGAATATCGGCTACTTTGTAAAACGCCATCACGGCCGAGAGCTTTTCGCCAGAAAAGGGGTGGTCCGGGCCCACGCCCTCGTAAGGCACGATAATAAACTTCCGGTCTGCCGGAATAGAGAATCCTGACATCTCAGCGAGCACCTGTGGCTGCTTGACGACCGCTGCTGTATTGAGCGCACCGTCGTGCCAAAGAACCGCTGCAATCTTGTCAGCCTCTTCGGGTGATGCGACATAACCCCCTTCGGCGATCAGGTTGCTGAGTAGTTCGTCATAGACGCTCTCAAGAACAATGACGGAGTTGTCGGCGGAGCAGGATGCAGCTAGGTCGAGCGTCTTAGAAATACGTATTTTTTCTGCCGTGTCTAATAGGTCGGCCGTGTCATCCACCGTGATGACTGCATTGCCGGCGCCCACGCCCAACGCAGGTGTACCGCTTGAGTACGCGGCTTTCACCATGCCAGGCCCACCCGTAGCGAGGATGAAGTCACATTGCTTCATGAGCTCTTCGGTCTTGCCGAGTGATGGCTGCGCCATGGTTTGTACGAGGTCAGCAGGAGCCCCCATTTTTTTGAGAGCACCACGCATTTTCTCGACAATCGTCATGTTGATGAACTTGGCGCGTGGGTGTGGCGCAATAACAATAGCGTTTCGGCCCTTTAGCGCGTTAATGCTTTTAATCACCGGTGTCGCCTCCGGGTTCGTCGAGGGTGATAAAGCCCCAATCACGCCGATCGGCTTACAGATTTTGACGATATTGCGCTCGAGGTCCTCCTCGATCACACCGACCGATTTGTCGGGCAGGATATCCATGAGCGCCGCTCGGGTTTTCACTGATATTTTTGCGAATTTACCGTTGTAGTCGCCGAGCTGAGTTTCATCGAGGGTTTGTTGCGCTAGTTCCTCGGCCACACCTGGTTGTGCGCAGGACCAGACCATCGCTCTAATAAGTTCGTCGACTTGCTCTTGCGTGTAGTCGGCTATCGCGGCTTGAGCAACGCGTGCACGCTCTATCAGCGCTGCAACTTCAGCTGCTTCCTCAGGCAGTACGATCGTTTCTGGTGTGCCCATGATGTTCCCCTCACGTTCTTATGTTGCGAATCATACGTCCTAATACGGTGGCGTGCGATGGTCATAGTGCGGACCTAGTCCTTCGACAGCGCCTGCCAGGATAGATTCGTTCAGTCCCTGCGGTAACGGATTCATGCCTCGGGTGGCTTTGAGGCCGACAAGCCCCATCCAGGCGGCGGGAAACCGTATAGACCCCGCCCCGTCTGACGCTGAGCAAATCGGCGTTATTCCTCCGGCAACGCTCGCTGATGATCCGCCGGATGAGCCGCCCGGCGTATGTTCAAGGTTGAAGGGACTGTGCGTGTCGCCTTGAGGAATGCTGTGCGTGATGAACGTCATGCCGTCCTCAGGTACCGTGGTGCGTCCGCAGACAATAAAACCGGCCGCTCTAAAGTTCTTAATGAGTGGATCGTCCTCGGTAGCTAAATCAGGCGCTTTAAAGCCTAGTCCAATTTGCTGATCCCTCCCTTCAATTTTTGAACCCATGTCCTTGATGAGTATGGGCACGCCATAAAATGTTGCATCGGGATTTGCACCGCTGGAGGTGGGGTCATCTAACACATCGTCAAAGACCTCGATTACCGAATTGAGGCGCGGGTTCTGGATTGAAACCGCGTCAGAAAACTGATGCATAACTTCAGAGACTGTGACGTCTTTCGCACGAAGTTTTGCCGCCAGTTCTGTGGCATCGATGCGGCCCCAAGTAGGCCAGTCGAATGGATGCGTTGTCATGGCATGTCATGCTCTTTATTAATCAGGCAGTGTAGGCAGGCTAACATCGCCAGCAGATTTAGCCAGTCGGTGTGAAGCGCACTTAAATGCGAGGCTGCGGTTGAACCCGCCGCTATCCGTTTGTCCCTAACTTGCGTATGGTTCATAGCAATTCTGATGGACGGAACAACGGCTTATGGCAGCGCCACTCCCCAATCATCCGCAACTGCGTGGTAATTATGGCCCTATTAATTTTGAAGCTTCCTATGACGATATTGTTATTGAGGGCACCGTACCCCCTGATTTGTCAGGGTCGCTGTATCGGATAGGTCCAAACCCCAAGTTTGTCGAGGGGACTTACCACTGGTTTTTTGGCGCCGGCATGGTTCATGCGTTTCACGTGGACCAGGGGAAAGTAGGTTATGTGAATCGCTGGGTTAGAACGCCAAAGTTTGAAAAAGAAATCGAGCTAGGGCGAGGCCTCAGTCTCGACATCAATATCAATTCGGAAACGGGCCAAATCGAAAGCAATCGCCGTAATGGCGTCGCTAACACGCACATTCTGGCGCACGGCGATCATTTGGTGGCGCTTGAAGAGGGGAGTCACCCGTTCAGTATGGACCCTCAGACGTTGGGGTCAGAAGGCTACGGTCATTACGCCGATGGCATCAAAGGCGCCATGACAGCGCACCCGAAAGTTGATCCGGAAACGGGCGAGCTTCACGGTTTTGGTTACATGACCGATCACTTTGGCAGTAACACCATGACCTACCACGTCATCGATCGAAACGGTCGGATGCTTCGATCCGATGTTTTCGAAGCCCCCTATGCGGCGATGGTTCACGACTTTATGATCACGCGTGACTATGTGATTTTCCCTTTGTTCCCCTTGACCTGCGATTTGGGTCGCGTTGCCCAGTTTGGTTTTCCTTTTGCCTTCGATCGAGGTGCTGGCGCGTACATAGGTGTGCTGAAACGTGGCGCGCCCGCGTCAACCATTCGCTGGCTGGAAGCGCCTGTCTGCTACGTCTTCCATTACCTGAATGCGTGGAACGAGGGTTCAAAAGTGACCTTCGATTCAGTCGATTTTCCTGTCGCACCGAACTTCCCCAATGCGGATGGCAGTATTCCCGCTCACGCGGATGCGCAGGGTAAGTTGACACGCTGGACCCTAGATATCGAAACCGGTGCGATAGATCGCCAACAGACGCTGGATGTGGCTTCTGAATTTCCGCGCATTGACGATCGATTTACTGCCTCTCGCCATCGTCATGGCTACGTTGCAGCCGCTTCACAACGGGCAAAGGGTGACGGTGGCTTATTCCACGAGATTGCCCATATCGATTGTGATACGGGCCACGTCAGCTCTTGGGACGCTGGTTTTGGAAACGGTGTTTCTGAACCTGTATTCGTTAAGAAAAACGCTAGCTCAGAAGAAGGCGAAGGGTGGCTGCTGGCGACTGTTTATGACAGCAAGGCCGGTACATCCTCCATGGTGATTCTCGACGCCCAAGCGGTCAATGATGGACCAGTGGCCGTGGCCAAGCTGGATCATCGTATCCCCTACGGCTTCCACGGGAGCTGGCGCAATAACTGAAGTTAATGAGCATCCCAGTGCTTCGCCTGTGGATGCCATTTGATTGACGTCATGTCTCTTTGCTTACGGGCCGCATCTGCGCCGGAAGCGCAGATATCTAAGCGGTGACATTGCTCTGTGCAGAGCTATTTCCCCGCTCTCTGAGCAATACAAAAAACCGCCTCTTTTTGTCTTGATTTTGTCCGGATATTGGTTTCCTATAGCGCGAAATAGGTGCTCGTAGTCTCTGAGGAAAACCATGCGGGATACCATTCGATGAACGCCGAGGCACTCGGTAACGTTCAGGTCATATGGCCTGACGGTGAATGTATAAATGTTCCCACGTTGTGGCTACGCGACGTCTGTCCTTGCGAAGAATGTCGGATTGCTCAGACGCAGGAAAAGCGATTCCACCTTGCCACGTTAGACAGCGTCTCTATTGAAACTCTGACTGTCAGTGACGACCAGCTGTGCGTTACTTGGGCTGGTGGTCATGAGAGTCAATACCTTAGAGCCTTCTTGTCAGGAGATCACGCGCGTGCAACGCCACGATGGGAGCCTTGGAGTGATGATTATTCGCCCGCTTACGTCGATTTCAAATCGTTTCAAGCAAACGATATCTGTGCCGAGACCGCTATCGAGGAGTTTCTGAGATCGGGTGTTCTCATTCTTAAGAGCGCACCGACCGAGGAAGCGACCCTGGAGTTATTAGCCAAGCGACTTGGCCCTATGCGGGAAGTGCTGTTCGAGCGCATTCACAATGTGAAAGTGGACCCCAAAGGCTACAACGTCGCCCATACCAATTTGGGCCTACCACCGCATAACGATTTTGCGAGTTATTCGTGGCCGCCGAGTGTTCAGGCACTTCATATGCTAGCAAACGAGGCGAGTGGCGGACGGTCAACCATTTTTGATGGCTGGGGAGTGTTGGAAGAATTCCGCTCTGATGAGCCTGAGGCGTTTGACGTCTTATGCCGAGTGGGAGTGCCCTTCAGAGAGTTTGATGAAAGTAATGAGACCTACGCCTGCGAGCCGATTATTCGGCTCAACGCAAAAGGCGAGCTCGTTATTTTCCGCTATTCGAATCAGCTGATGCAGGTGATGAATCCCTCTGATCCCGATACAGCCGCGTTTTACGATGCCTATTACAAACTGAGTCGCCGCTTGTTTGATACCGACAAAGTACGGCGTTTCCGATTAGAGGGTGGGCAGATATTGATTGTCGCGAGCCATCGCATTCTTCACGGACGCGAAGCAATCGACGACGCCGGGTACCGACATTTACAGGATGCTTACTTCGAGCACGATAATGTCCGCAACATGCTTACTGTACTAGCGAGGTCGCATGACTGAAGTTTCATTTACGCAAATGAAAGACGGCACTCAAGCCGATTATGAGTTTTTGGAGCAGTTGGAAGACGACCATATCAAGGGCTTGCCTGATCGCATCATCAAAGCTCTGGCAGGGCTATCCGATGGGCTTGCTGGGTACAAGATCGATCGTCTGCAACACTCGCTGCAGACCGCAACTCGCGCGGAGGATGAGGGTGCCAGTATTGATTGGATTGTAGCTGCCTTGGTCCATGATATTGGCGATGAGCTGGCGCCACTCAGTCACTCGGAATTCGCGGCGGCGCTTCTCAAGCCCTTTGTCAGTGAAGAGATTGTCTGGGTGATAGAGAAACACAGCTTATTTCAGGCGTACTACTACGCCCATCATGTAGGGGGTGATCGTCATGCTAGAGATAAGTACAAAAATCATCCGTTCTACGATCAATGCGTGCATTTTTGCGAGGCTTGGGATCAAGCATCCTTCGATCCCAATTACCCGACGCGATCACTTAATTACTTCGAGCCCATGGTGAGAGAAGTTTTCTCGAGACGAGCTCACTGAACTGATCGTTATTTGAAGAGCTTGATTTGAAGAGCTTGGCTCGGTTGCTCCGCAGGCGGCGCGACAGCACAATAGCGTCTCACTGAGGGGCGTATTCAACATGATCAGCTTTGCGCAAGCGCAAGATAATTTGCATCAGCTGTGCCGGACATGGGTGGCGACACATCCAGACGTGAGCGAGCCATTAGCACTGTGTGAGTCGCTGGGACGCTATCTCAACGAGGATGTCATTGCCGCTCTAGAACTGCCTCGATCAGATGTTTCCGCAATGGACGGTTACGCTATTTGCTCTCAGGACCGGGAGGGTGCCCTAACGTCACAAGTGTTCACGCTAAAAGGCGAGTCACGGGCGGGAGAACCCTACAGTGGCGATCCGTTAGCGCCGGGAGAGTGTGTACGAATTTTCACAGGAGCGGTGGTTCCTGCATCAGCTGACACAGTAGTCATTCAGGAAAACGTTGATCGTGATAATGCGTCTGTACGAATGCTGCAGGGCACATCGCTTGGTGCAAACATACGTCGTCGTGGTGAGGAAATTGCGGCGGACTCTGTCATCGCAACAGCCGGGCAATTGATAACCCCAAACATGATCCCGCTGCTTGCCAGTCAGGGCATCGCAGAGGTGACGGTTCGAGCAAAATTGCGTGTTGCATTTTTCGCTACGGGCGATGAGTTAAAAGCGGCGGGTGATAGTCTGGGGGAGGGCGACATCTATGAAAGCAATTTGGCCTCCATTGCCGCTGTGCTGGGATATTACCCCATTGACCTCATAGACTTGGGCGTGGTCGAGGATACCCCCGAGGCCATTAAGGCCTGCTTAGCCAAAGCTAGTGACGATGCAGACGTGGTTATCAGTAGCGGTGGCGTCTCCGTCGGAGACTATGACTATGTGCGGCAATGTGTCGATGCCATGGGCGTGGTGTCCGACTACAACGTTGCTATGAAGCCGGGCAAACCCGTCTGTTTTGGGTATATTGATGGTGCGGAGAATGCGAAGGCGCTGTTCTTCGGGCTCCCCGGCAATGCCGTATCGTCGTTTGTCGTTCTGACCGAGCTATACCTCCCGGTGATTAAATATCTGCTCAACCGGGA
>DPGN01000027.1:5081-9026 GCA_003523185.1 Halieaceae bacterium | reverse complement strand
AGGTTGTGAAGGAACTCGATAAACGCCTGGTGATAAGACCGTACATCGCCCTCGTAGTGCTCCATGTGGTCGGGCTCTACGTTGGTAATGACCGACATCATAGGCAGCAGATGCAGGAACGAGGCATCGCTCTCATCAGCTTCAACAACCAAGTAATCGCTCGCACCCAACTGAGCATTGGTGCCTAGGTTATTGAGCACGCCGCCAATAACAAACGTTGGGTCCAGACCCGCCTCAGCCATCAACGACGCAATCAGACTGGTGGTCGTTGTTTTCCCGTGTGTCCCTGCCACAGCAATACTGAAGCGATAGCGCATGAGCTCAGCCAGCATCTCCGCTCTCGGGACAATCGGTATTCGCTGCTCCCTGGCAGCTTTAATTTCGGGATTGGCCTCGTTGATAGCGGACGACACCACGAGCACGTGCGCGCCATCGACATTGGAAGCTCTGTGTCCAATCGAAACTTCGATTCCCAGCCCGGTCAGTCGTGTCACTGACGAACTCTCCGCGATGTCAGATCCGGATACCGTGTAATTAAGCCCGACCAGAACTTCGGCAATGCCGCTCATACCCGAGCCGCCAATACCGACGAAGTGGATGCGTTTAATGCGACGCATCATGGGTTCACGAGTGAGGATGGTCTCAGCCACAGGCCACCTCCTCTGCAATTGCCACTACGTCTTGGGTAGCGTTGGGCTTCGACCAAGCGCGCGCGGCATCAGACATCTGCTTCAGTATGGGTGCATCCGCCAAAATCCGCGTGAGAAAATCTGGTATGGCATCGCTGGCCATCTCACTTTGGGGCACGATGCTAGCGCCACCAGCCGACATCAACGCCTCGGCATTTTTCATCTGGTGGTTATCGATGGCCTGCGGGAGTGGTACCAACAAACTGGGCGTCCCAGTGACTGCCACCTCACTCACCGTTAACGCGCCCGCTCGGCAGATTGCAAGATCGGCCCAGTGATAAAGCGCCGCCATATCCTCTACGAACGGCATAACCTCATACTGGTTGACGCCGACGCGACCCCAGGACTCCTCGGTAACATCAACATGGGCAAGGCCACATTGATGCTTAATGTCGATGCACGCCAGCTCATCGGCTGACAACTGAGAGAACGCCTGAGGGCAGCCTGTGTTTAGGGCCAGGGCACCCTGACTACCACCGAGAATCGCGACACGAAGACGGCGAGACGTGTCGAACGAGGCCGTGGGGTAGGCTTTTTCAGCTACCTCGCAGAGTTCACCGCGCAAAGGATTACCGGTGACAGCAACGTCAACATCGGCCTTGAAAGCGCCGTCAAAACCAGCCATCACGCGCGCCGCTCGGCGAGCGAGGAGTCGATTTGTGGTACCGGCCACCGCATTTTGCTCATGGATCAATAACGGGATGCCGAGCAGTCTGGCAACAGCACCCGCAGGACCCGCGGCATAGCCACCAAACCCAATCACCATACTGGGTCGGTGACGAAGCAACAGCGCCAGCGCTTGCACGCACGCCCACAGTAACGAAGCGATGCCTTTGACCTTCGAAGTCAAACCCTTGCCCCGCAAACCGAGCGTTTTAAGTGTATGCAGGGCGATCTGGTTGGCCGGAACTACCCTCGCCTCGAGCCCACGCGCAGTCCCGATCCAGGCGACATCCCAACCTTTAGCGCGCAACCCTTCGGCTACCGCCAATCCGGGATAAACATGCCCACCCGTTCCGCCGGCCATAATCATCACGCTATGCTCGGAGGCGGTCATGCGGACTTCCTCCTCGCTTGGACTTTCTTGAGCCGATGCGATCGACTTCGTTCGAGCTTCAGCAATACACCGACCATCATGCAGCTAACGAACAGGCTATTACCGCCGTAGCTTATGAACGGTAGTGTCAAACCTTTAGTTGGGAGTAAACCTGAGCTAACCCCCATATTAACGAAGGCCTGCCCTGCAAAAATAAGTGCAAATCCGAAGCAGACGTATGACTCGAACTCACGCTTCTCTACGAGAAAGCGATAGCCGATGTAAACAATGCGGCCCACAAACGCAGCAAAGAGAGCGATGACAGCGACAGCGCCGACCAATCCCGTCTCCTCAGCCCAGATTGAAAAAACAAAGTCAGTGTGGGCTTCCGGCAGGTAAAACAGCTTCTGAATGCTATTACCCAAGCCAACGCCCAACCACTCTCCACGCCCATAGGCGATCAACGACTGGATGAGCTGGAAGCCGCTGCCAAAGGGATCGCTCCAAGGGTCCTGATACGCCATCAAACGCTTCATTCTATAGGGCGCCATCACGATCATTCCCACTAGGATGGCAAGTGCCGTGGAGACAAGGCCCAAGACATTGATCAATCTCGCACCTGCCATGAATAGCATGCCGAAAGCGGTTCCTAATAGGATCACTGTGGCGCCGAAATCAGGCTCCATTAGCAGCAAGCCCGCAAACACAATAAGCACCAATATCGGCTTTAATAGGCCACGCAGAGCAGTACGAAGCTCATTGCCATGCCGCACCATATAGCCCGCGAGCCAGAGGACCATGGCGAACTTTGCGAACTCTGAGGGTTGGAATGTCAGAGGACCTAGGGGGATCCAACGTTGGCTGCCGTTAACAATCCGCCCGACACCCGGCACCAGAACAACCACGAGCAACGCCAAAGCCAGCATGAGTAGCCAAGGTGATGTTTGATGCCATACAGAAACAGGAATGAAATACGCGATCACTCCCAAGGTGACGCCAATACCCAAATACATCAGATGTCGGGTTGCGTGGTGCCACTCATCTCCAAATCTAGCTTCCGACAAGCTGATAGACGCAGAGGAGATTGCGATGAGTCCGATAGAAATCAATGTCATCGTCAAAACGAGCAGCGTAGTGCCCGCATAATTCTCGCGAGGTAAGGTCACCATTAAGACACCTCCTCGCAGTCCCGTACCGCAGCTGCAAACGCATCACCACGTGCGCGGTAGTCAGCAAACATGTCCAAACTGGCGCAGGCGGGTGAGAGCAACACGACATCGCCAGATACAGCGATATCAGTCGCGGTTCGAACAGCAGATTCCATATCATCAGCAAACGTATGTGGCGTTGCTGCATCGAGTGCCTCGGCAATACTCACTGCATCGCGACCAAGCAGCACCGTATGTTTTGCATGCTGCGATGCCGCCTTAGCCAGCGGAGCGAACGCCTGCCCCTTGCCCTCACCGCCAGCGATTAAAATGATGTTGCGACCATCCGCTAGCCCCTCGAGAGCAGCCACAGTCGCGCCCACGTTGGTGCCTTTACTGTCGTTAACAAATCGAACACCGTCTTTAGCGGCGACCAGCTCGCATCGATGCGGGAGACCCTTGAGGGTATCTATACCTGTTACGAGTTGCTCGTACGGCAGCCCCATGGCGTGGCAAATCGCCAAAGCTGCCAACACGTTATTGACGTTGTGATGACCAACCAGAGGCACATCCGAAAGCGGATACAGCGGCTCAAACCCAAAACAGATCCAAGGGGCGCCCTCGTGATTACGGACGCCTAGCTGTTGAATGTCCGGTTCATTGTCACGCCACAAGGTCCATGGCACATCGCCCTTCCCGACCGGCTGTGTCAGTGAGTCTCGATAGTTCGCAACTACATGCCGCGCTCCCGCGAAGATCCGGTGCTTAGCCAGGTGATACAGCGGCATCGAGTGATGCCGGTCTAGATGATCGGGCGACAGATTAAGGACAGCCGCAACCGCGAGATTCAGGTCACCTGCCCGCTCCAATTGGAAGGACGATAGCTCGAGCACGTAGGCATCGACCGGGTCGTTAAGCAACTCAAGCGCCGGCGTCCCCAAGTTCCCACCAATCGAGACATTCAGACCACACGATGTCAGCAACTGACCCACAAAGGTTGTCACCGTCGATTTGCCGTTGGAGCCCGTAATACCAATAACCGGCGCTTGAGCCTCGCCCGCAAACAGGTCGA
>DPGN01000027.1:3518-4786 GCA_003523185.1 Halieaceae bacterium | reverse complement strand
CAACGGAGCGCCCGGTACGACCCATACCGAGAACACCGCGTCGAACCGAACTGGAAATAAGCTCAGGCATCATTCAGTCCTACCTCAGCTTCAACGTCGCCAATCCGAAGAGCACAAGCATCGCTGTGATAATCCAAAAACGGACAATCACGCGCGGCTCAGGCCAACCGGAGAGTTCAAAGTGATGATGAATGGGTGCCATTTTGAAGACACGCTTGCCGCGTAACTTGAAGGAGGCAACTTGAATAATGACGGACAGCGTCTCGATGACAAAAACTCCGCCCATAATAAAGAGCACGAGTTCCTGTCGGATGATGACGGCGACAATACCCAGCGCAGCGCCAAGTGCTAGCGCACCGACATCGCCCATGAACACCATGGCTGGATAGGTGTTAAACCACAAGAATCCCAGTCCCGCGCCCGCAATAGCACCACAGAAAACGACCATCTCGCCGGCACCTGCGATGTAGGCAATATTCAGATAGGACGCAAAGTCCACACGACCGGTCACGTAAGCGATCATGCCCAAACCTACAGCCACCATGACCGTAGGGAGAATCGCCAGACCATCGAGCCCATCGGTCAAATTAACCGCATTACTCGACCCTACAACGACAAGGTAAGCCCACGGGATGAAGAGGATTCCCATGACGAGTGCAAAGTCCTTGAAGAACGGGAGATAGAGCGTCAACTCAGGGACTTGAGTCGATGTGGCAAACAGATAGCTGACCGCTGCCAAGCCGACCACTGACTGCCAGAAGTATTTCCAGCGTGCAGGTAGCCCGCGCGAGTCTTTCTCAACTACCTTTCGATAATCATCCACCCAGCCGATCGCACCAAACAGCACCGTGGTGAGGAGAGCCACCCAGAGGTACTTGCTCGATAGATCGCCCCACAGCAGGGTGCCCGAGGCAATCGCAACAATGATGAGCGCGCCACCCATCGTCGGGGTGCCGGCTTTACTCAAATGCGACTGAGGACCATCAACGCGCACCGCCTGACCGATCTGCATCTCCTGCAACCAGCGGATCATCCGCGGGCCTACCAAAGTGGAGATCACCAGGGCTGTCATCGCAGACAGGATGCCGCGTAGCGTGATGTACTGAAAAACGGAAAACGCAGATTCCCACGCCGCCAACTGTTGTGCGAGCCAAGTTAACACGTCGCCTCTCCTGCAGATGCTGTCATTGAAGTCACAAAGCGATCTAACTGCATACCGCGCGACCCCTTAACCAAAATCGTTTCGTCCTGAAAAAACTTGGGGCAAT
>DPGN01000027.1:0-3265 GCA_003523185.1 Halieaceae bacterium | reverse complement strand
TCACCTAACTCCAACATGTCCGCCAGCACCGCAGTGCGTGGTGGTCTGGCATGCTTGAGCGAGTCGAGCGCAGCCATGACACTGGAGGGACTCGCGTTGTAGCTGTCATCAATCAGGCGGATACCCCTATCGAGGTAAAGCGTATTCCCCCTCCCCTCAACGGGCGATAGGACCTCGATGCCTTGCACAATCACTGACACATCAATATCCAGCGCCATCGCTGCGGCGATGGACGCCAATGCATTGGTCACGCCGCCCTTGCCGGGGATGGAAAGCCGCAATGATATCTGTGTGCCCATGGCATCAACCGTGATATCCGAGCCATCAAAGCCACGATCTGTGAGGTCCAGCAGCTGAATATCTGCAGTGCTGCTCTCGCCAAAAGAGATAATTCGCGCAGGTGCCGCGCGCAGGTGCCACGCTGAGTAGTGTGATTGATCCGCGTTTAGAACGGCCGTATCGGAGGCAGTAAGGTCATCGAGGATCTCACCCTTCGTCTCGACAATGGCCTCTAAACTTCCAAAACGACCCACATGCGCCTCGAGCGCGTTGAGAAGCACGACCACCTGAGGGGCAGCCATTGACTTCAAATAAGCGATGTCACCCTTCTGCGAAGCCCCCATTTCAACGACCGCAAACGTTGGGTCTGTTGACAATCTTGCGAGCGTCAAAGGAACACCGAGCTCATTATTCTGGTTACCCAACGTAGCAACCGTTGTCCCCGCACGCCCGCAAATAGACTCGAGAAACGATTTCGCGGTCGTTTTACCAGCACTGCCCGTGATTCCAATTACCGAGCCATGGAATCGACCTCTCATGAGTTGCCCATAGTTTGCGCACACCTGATGAGAATCCGCGGCCTTAATATGTGGGGAAGCGACGTCAATCGGCCGAGTGCAGGCAATAGCGGCTGCACCATTGTCCAATGCCTTATCGATAAAATCGTGCCCGTCGACATGTTCACCGTCGATCGCCACGAAGAGATCACCGGGTTTCACTGCTCGGCTGTCGATCGCCAGACCCGTCACTACAGCATCACCACTTTCGCAGGCGACGCCCAAGCTTTGGGCTAATTCAGAGAGACGAAGCTCAAGCATGGGCCGCCTCCCGCTCTCGAAGCACCTCGGCCGCGCAGCTCACATCCGAGAAGTCGAGCTTATTTTTCCCAACCAGCTGGTAGTTCTCATGTCCCTTACCGGCAACTAGAACAGTGTCACCGGATCGCGCATTGAGAACCGCGTGCCGAATAGCGGCGCCCCGATCGAGTTCGACATGACAGGGTGAGCCAGTGATGCCGACCAATATGCCCTCGGCGATCATCTCGGGCAATTCCGAGCGCGGATTGTCATTAGTGACTACCAGCTGATCCGCCAGTGAGTCGGCGATGCGACCCATCTCAGGACGCTTACCCGCGTCACGATCACCACCACAGCCAAAGACAACCCAAAGCGCACCAGTACATGACTGTTTAAGTGCAGTTAGCGCACTGGCTAGTGCGTCAGGGGTGTGGGCGTAGTCAACGACCACTCGGATATCGCTACCACCTTTGACCTCTTGCATCCGGCCATCAACCGGCAGCAGATGCGAGGCCGCATTCGCCACCTCCGTGAAAGGGAATCCCAGCCCTGTTACAGCAACGACGGCGGCCGTGACATTAAACGCGTTAAACCGCCCGTGGAGTGCGGTCTTGATATCAGCTGTGCCAAATGGGGAATGAATCTGAAACTCCAAACCCGATGAGGTTTCGCTTATTACTTTCACGTAGACATCGGCATTTGGGTCGATAAAGGACACGCCAAATGCCGGACTTGAGGACGCCTCTCGTGCCTCGTGTGTCGCCTCATCATCCGCGTTATAAATGACACGCGAAGGCAAAAAATGATTGAAGAGCCGGAGTTTGGCACTGCGATAGCTCTCGAGATCGCCGTGGTAGTCCAAGTGGTCTCGGGTCAGATTGCTGAACACACCGGTGTGGACCGTAAGGCCGTCCAAGCGGCCCTGCTCTAGCGCGTGACTCGACGCCTCAATGGCCACATGACGTACTCCCTCATCACGCCACTCAGCAAGGTATTGATTTAAGGAAAGAATGTCTGGCGTTGTATTTTGAGCATCGACCGCTTCACCCGCGCGTGTTCTCGCACCCAAGGTACCAATCGTGCCAGCTGATGCACCTAAGAGGCGCAGAAGCTGACCTATGTAGTCGGTAATGCTGGTTTTTCCATTCGTGCCAGTCACCGCTAACAGCGAGAGATCTTTACTGGGATCTGCGTAAAATCGTCGAGCTATCTCGCCAAGCTGTGCCTTTAACCCCTGAACGGGTATGACCCGTGAATCAGACGACTCCAGACCCTCTGCCTCAGCCAAAACCGCAACTGCACCGCGAGCAAAAGCCGCGTCAATATAGGCTCTGCCGTCAGAAGCGAACCCTTGCAGAGCCACGAAAACACCACCGCTCTCGATAGTGCGACTGTCCAGCGACAATCCGGTCGCCATAAGGCCATTCAATGACGCAGGTACCTGAGCCACCGATTGAGTCAACGTCGCAAGAGTCATCTCAGGCACGGGAATCACCCTTCCGCGAGTCCGCCAGCATGCGGCCGTTCGACACTGGCTCAGCCGAATTAGGAACTACATTTTGTATCCGCAGAACCTCTTGGGTAATTCTCGAATAAACTGGCGCCGCTGCAGCACCACCGCCGTAAACGTCGCCTTCCGGCTCATCGATGACAACGACGGTCACATATCGGGGTGACTCAACAGGCGCAACGCCAGCAAACAGCGCGACATATCGGTCGTCGAGATAACCCTCTCGTCCTACCTTGTGAACTGTGCCGGTCTTACCTCCAACTTCGAAGCCTGAAACTGTGGCACGCTGAGCTGTACCGTCAGGGCCTGTTACCCGGTGCAGAACCGTAACAACTTTCTCTGCGACCACCGGTGAGATGATCTGTCGACCGCCATTCGCGCTATGGTCATTGTCTTGAGAGGCCTGCGCCAACAGCGTTAATGGCACCATGTGCCCTTCATTGGCAAAGACGGCATAGGCATGAGCTAGTTGCAGTGGCGTCACCAATAAACCGTAGCCAAACGCGGGAGTGACACGATCAATGGCGCTCCAGAAATCATGATCGGGTAGACGCCCTGCGCGCTCACCTGGGAACTCCGCACCCGTCAGCTGACCTAGGCCGAAACGCTGGAATACATCGATGATGTGCTCGTGACCAATGGCCTGGGCCATTTTTGTAACGCCGACCTGACTCGACTT
>DPGN01000030.1:14516-17370 GCA_003523185.1 Halieaceae bacterium | reverse complement strand
CTCATCATTTATGATGACTTGTCGAAGCAGGCTGTGGCCTATCGTCAGATTTCCTTGTTGCTACGTCGACCACCCGGTCGTGAAGCCTACCCTGGTGACGTTTTCTATCTCCACTCTCGTCTTCTTGAGCGTGCCGCGCGTGTTAATGCCGATTACGTCGAGGCATTCACTGACGGCGAGGTAAAAGGCAAAACAGGTTCGTTGACGGCATTGCCTGTGATTGAAACTCAGGCAGGTGACGTATCGGCGTTCGTACCGACAAACGTGATTTCGATTACTGATGGTCAGATCTTCCTTGAAGCTGACATGTTTAACGCCGGTATCCGACCCGCTATGAACGCTGGTATTTCAGTGTCTCGTGTGGGTGGTGCTGCACAGACGAAGATCATCAAGAAACTGTCTGGCGGTATCCGAACAGCTCTCGCGCAGTACCGCGAGCTGGCAGCGTTCTCCCAGTTTGCATCGGACCTCGATGAAGCGACTAAGGCACAGCTCGAGCATGGTGAGCGAGTCACCGAGCTGATGAAACAGAAGCAGTACACTCCTCAAAGTGTCGCAGAGATGGGTCTTTTGCTTTACGCCGCCAACGAGGGTTACTTGAAGGCCGTTGAGGTCGATAAGATTTCTGATTTTGAGTCGGCGCTCCTGTCTTACATGCATGCAGAGCACGGTGCACTGATGCAAGAGATTGCTGCGGACGGTAACTGGAACGACGATCGAGAGGCTGCGTTTAAGGCAGGTCTCGATGCGTTTGTTTCAACTCAAACCTGGTAATTAGCGATGGCAGCCGGTAAAGAAATTCGCACCAAGATCTCGAGTATTCAAAGTACTCAGAAGATCACTAGCGCGATGGAAATGGTAGCGGCAAGTAAAATGCGTCGCGCACAGGACCGCATGGAAGTGGGCAAGCCCTACGCTCGTCGTATGCGCGCCGTAATTGGCCACATCGCTAATGCATCGGCAGAGTATCGTCATGCTTACATGCAGCAGCGATCGATTCGTCGCGTTGGCTACATCATCGTCTCGTCAGATCGAGGCTTGTGTGGTGGTTTAAACATCAACCTGTTCAAGCGCGCACTTCAGTCCATGAAGGAGCACTCCGACGCAGGGCACGACGTTGATCTGTGTCTTATTGGCGGCAAAGGTCAGGCCTTCTTTGGCTCTGTCGGTGGCAAAGTTGTTGCTAGCGTTCGAGACATTGGTGAAGAGCCTACGGTCGAGCAACTCATTGGGGCGGTAAAGCACATGCTTGATGCTTATGTTGAGGGCACGATCGACAAGCTTTACTTGGTCGGCAATGACTTTGTTAACACCATGACGCAAACACCGACTGTTCAGCAGTTGCTTCCCTTGGAAGCGGACGCTCAGCAACAGTACTCGCATCACTGGGATTACATTTACGAGCCTGACGCTCGAGAACTGCTAGATGGCCTGCTTGCTCGATACATCGAGTCGTTGGTTTATCAGGCGGTGGTCGAAAATGGTGCCTGTGAACAGGCAGCTCGAATGATCGCTATGAAAAATGCGAGCGAGAACGCAGGTGAACTTATCGACGAGCTTCAGTTGGTTTACAACAAAGCTCGACAGGCAGCGATTACTCAGGAGCTGTCAGAGATTGTAGGCGGCGCCGCCGCTATTGGTTAAGCGCGGTAAGCGCAGTTTTAGCATTACGACGACGCTGACGATTTGCGTCGCGGAACAAGACAGAGGACTCAAAAATGAGTAGTGGAAAGGTTGTACAGGTCATCGGCGCGGTTGTTGACGTAGAGTTTCCCCGTGACAGCGTACCGAAGGTATACGACGCCCTGACTGTCACTGATAAAGGCCTCACTTTGGAGGTTCAGCAGCAGTTGGGTGACGGTGTTGTACGCGCGATTGCCATGGGTTCATCCGAGGGCGTAAGTCGCGGACTTTCCGTTGATAACACAGGCGCCCCTATTTCAGTGCCCGTCGGTACGGAGACGCTGGGACGCATCATGGATGTGCTGGGTAATCCTATCGATGAGCGCGGCCCCATTGGTGAGCAAGAGCGTTCGTCGATTCACCGTGCTGCGCCAGCCTACGAAGAGCTTGCTGCATCAGAAGAGCTGCTCGAAACAGGCATCAAGGTAATCGATCTTGTCTGTCCGTTTGCAAAGGGCGGTAAGGTTGGACTATTCGGTGGTGCGGGTGTTGGTAAGACCGTCAACATGATGGAGCTGATTAACAATATCGCGACGGAGCACTCTGGCTTGTCTGTATTTGCAGGTGTGGGCGAGCGTACGCGTGAAGGTAATGACTTCTACTACGAGATGCAGGAGTCGAAGGTGGTTAACGTCGAAAACTTACCCGAGTCTAAAGTGGCGATGGTTTACGGTCAGATGAATGAGCCACCCGGCAACCGTCTGCGCGTGGCACTCACTGGTTTGACCATGGCGGAAAAGTTCCGTGATGAAGGCCGTGACGTACTGCTCTTTGTCGACAACATCTATCGTTACACACTGGCGGGAACCGAGGTATCGGCACTGCTAGGTCGTATGCCATCAGCGGTGGGCTACCAGCCGACACTGGCTGAGGAAATGGGTGTACTTCAGGAGCGCATTACATCAACCAAGACGGGTTCGATTACTTCGATCCAGGCAGTTTACGTACCGGCGGATGATTTGACTGACCCCTCTCCTGCGACAACGTTTGCGCACTTGGATTCAACGGTAGTACTGAGTCGTGACATTGCAGCTAAGGGTATCTACCCTGCGGTTGATCCACTCGATTCAACCTCGCGTCAGCTTGACCCGCTCATCATTGGTACCGAGCATTACGAAGTCGCTCGAGGTGTACAGTCGGTACTTCAGCGCTACAAAGAACTGAAAGACAT
>DPGN01000030.1:0-14388 GCA_003523185.1 Halieaceae bacterium | reverse complement strand
GCCGAAGTCTTTACTGGCTCTCCCGGTATCTATGTATCACTGAAAGATACGATTGCGGGCTTCAAGGCGATCTTGGCAGGTGAGTATGATCACCTTCCTGAACAGGCGTTCTACATGGTTGGCTCTATTGAGCAGGCTGTTGAGAAAGCCGAGAAAATGAGCGCTTAATCGGAGGCGTCAATGGCACTGACCATTCACTGCGATATCGTTAGCGCAGAAGCTCAAATCTTTTCAGGCCTCGTGGAACTATTGGTTGCCAACGGCTCTAACGGTGAGTTGGGTGTGACCTATGGGCACACTCCGTTACTGACCGATCTCACCCCCGGCTCCGTTCGAGTGGTGCTACAAGGTGGTGAGGAAGAGGTCTATTACGTTTCTGGCGGTTACCTCGAAGTGCAAGGCGATGTCGTCACCATCCTTGCGAATACTGCTGTTCGAGGTGATGACCTCGATGAAGTGGCGGCTGAAGAAGCCCGAAAAGCTGCAGAAGAAGCGCTAGCCAACCAGAGCAGTGAGCTCGACTATGGACGTGCATCTGCGCAGCTAGCCGAGGCAGCCGCCCAGTTAGCTACCCTCAGAAAGCTCAAGAATCGCGCGGGGCGTTAAACTCCGGTTCGATCACTCCTTCCGAGCTGTCGTTTTTGTCTGATCAAACCGCTTTGGAATTTTTGCCATAGCAGTTGTCATATAGCTGTGCGATGCTTTTGGGACAGTTCACTATTGATCTCCAAATGCTCGAAGTCATTGTTCTTGCCGCAGGTCGTGGCAGTCGTATGAAATCCGAACTACCAAAGGTACTCCACCCGATTGGTGGACAACCCATGGTGGCCAGCGTGCTCGATACGGCTCGCCAACTTGGGGCAGAGCGACTGCATGTTGTTGTCGGTCACGGCGCATCGCAGGTCTCTGATGCCGTTGCTGCGCCAGATGTTGAAATCTATGTTCAAGCCGAGCAGTTGGGTACCGGACATGCGGCGCTGCAGGCTGCCCCGTCTTGTCATGCCGACAGTACGGTTCTTATCTTGTTTGGTGACGTTCCACTTTTGTCCGCGGGTGTCCTAGCTGATGTTGTTTCGGCGGCTGAAACGCAGCCGACACTGTTAGCCGCAACCCTGGAAGACCCCACCGGTTATGGGCGGGTTATTCGGGGTGCCGACGGAAGTTTTGCAAGGGTGGTTGAGCAGAAAGACGGTTTGCCGCACGAGCTAGAGGTGACAGAGGTCAACACAGGCGTCCTTGCCGCTCGTGGAAGTGAACTCGTTGCCTGGCTTGGCCAGGTAACAAATGACAATGCTCAGGGTGAGTTCTATTTACCGGATGTGTTAAGTCTTGCGTTGCGGGATGGGAAGAAGGTGAGTGTCGTAGTGACCGATAAGTCGAATGAAATTTCCGGTGTGAACGATCGTGTGCAACTTGAGGCATTAGAGCGCGCGCATCAAAGACAGAAAGCCGATGAGCTGATGGCCGCAGGCGTGCATGTGATGGATGCCAGTCGTTTGGATATTCGCGGCAGTCTTGCCTGTGGCACCGATGTGGTGCTCGATGCGAATGTGTTGATCGAAGGCGATGTTCGTCTCGGTAATCAGGTGGTCATCGAGGCCAACTGCGTACTCAAGGACTGTGCGATTGGTGATGGCACGGTTGTGCGAGCGTTCACGCATATTGAGGGCGCGACTGTTGCAGCGCATTGTCAGGTCGGGCCTTACGCGCGCTTGAGACCTGGTGCTGATCTGGGTGATGGGGCAAAGGTCGGTAATTTCGTGGAAGTGAAAAACAGCGTGTTTGGTGCGGGCGCTAAAGCAAATCACCTCGCGTATGTCGGAGATGCCACCGTCGGCGCAGGATCCAATATTGGTGCCGGGACTATCACGTGTAACTACGACGGCGCTAATAAGCACCGCACGGAGCTCGGTGACAATGTCTTCGTCGGCTCGAACAGCACACTTGTTGCACCGCTTACGGTGGAGAATGATGGTTTCGTTGCCGCGGGCTCTACTGTCACGTCAAAAGTCGGCGAATCGCAACTCGCCGTTGGAAGAGCAAAACAGCGCAACATAGACGGGTGGAAGCGCCCAGAAAAACCAAAGCAGTAGGAATAGGTTATGTGTGGAATAGTCGCCGCGGCAGCTCAGCGAGAAGTCTCCGAAATTTTGCTCGAGGGCTTGAGAAGGCTTGAGTATCGAGGTTATGACTCAGCGGGCATGGCCTTGATCGATAACAACCATGCGCTTCAGTTGCATAAATATTCGGGGAAAGTGAAAGCACTGGAGGACGCCAATGCGCTCAACCCTATTGTCGGTTGTCGCGGTGTCGCGCACACGCGATGGGCGACACATGGCGAGCCTACATCTGCGAATGCACATCCTCATATTTCGGGAGATCGCGTTGCGCTGGTTCACAATGGCATCATTGAGAACCACGCCAGTCTTCGCGATGCGTTGCGCGCTCAGGGCGTAGAGTTTCGGTCAGAGACCGATACCGAAGTCATTGTTCACCTGATTAATACTAGCCTGGAACAGGGCGCTTCGCTTTTCGATGCCGTTCGAGAAACCGTGGCCCAATTAGAGGGTGCTTATGCGATTGCGGTTGTAGACACTGAGCACGAAAACGAGGTCGTCGTTGCCCGCGAGGGCAGCCCCCTGGTGCTGGGTGTGGGTATTGGAGAAACCTTTGCGGGCTCGGATACGCTAGCGCTTCGGCAAGTTACGGATACTTTTGTGTATCTTGAAGACGGCGACTTTGCCGTATTGAAGCCGAGCGGCTTTGAAATCTTCGATGAGTCAGGCGCACCCATTACACGCGAAGAAACGCGTTTGAAGGGCGGTGATAATCAAACCGATAGGGGTGAGTTTGAGCACTACATGCTCAAAGAGATTTACGAGCAGCCGGATCGACTTCGAGACACGCTGACCTTTGATGTTCTCGACGATTCGCTCTTCGGTGATCGCGCCGCAGCCATATTTGATCAGGTACAGGCGGTTCAGATTATTGCCTGTGGAACCAGCTATCACGCGGGCCTTGTTGCGCGGCATTGGCTTGAGGCGATTGCGGGCGTCCCCTGCCAGGTCGAGGTCGCCTCCGAGTTTCGCTACCGGCGCTCGGTTGCCCTGCCCGGCACCCTGGTGGTGACCATCTCGCAGTCGGGCGAGACCGCCGACACGCTCGCGGCCATTAAACACTTGCCGGATGACTATGCACTCGCGAAGCTGGCCATCTGCAATGTCGATCACAGCGCCATTGTGCGTGCCAGCGATCTGGTATTCCTCACCAAAGCGGGGCCTGAGATTGGTGTGGCCTCGACCAAAGCGTTCACCACCCAGCTGGCAGCACTGATGGTGCTCATGGCCTGTATTGCCCGGCGCCAGGCAAAGAACGCGCTGGACGAGTCCTTGGTAAAGCAGGCCATCGCCGAACTGCCGGCAGCCGTGGAAGCGACGATCGCTCAGGACGCCAAGATTAAAGCGTTGGCCAGTCACTTCATTCAACGCAATCATGTGTTATTCCTGGGGCGCGGTGTTTACCACCCCATCGCTATGGAAGGCGCGCTGAAACTCAAGGAAATCTCCTATATTCATGCGGAGGCTTACCCGGCGGGCGAATTGAAACACGGTCCGTTAGCCTTGGTTGATGACAAGATGCCCATCGTGGCTGTGGCGCCGAAAGACGATCTACTCGATAAATTAAAGTCGAACCTCGAGGAAGTTCGTGCGCGTGGAGGTCAGCTTTACGTATTTGCCGATCAGGCCGTTAACTATGAAAGCGGTCCAGGCGTCACTGTTATGGATGTGCCGTCCGTTTCAGAGCTGGCTGGGCCGATTGTTTATACGGTGGTACTGCAGTTGTTGTCTTATCACGTGGCTGTCGCCAAAGGCACCGATGTTGATAAGCCTCGTAACCTGGCAAAGTCAGTGACGGTGGAGTAGAGTAAAACAGAGAATTAAAAAAAATACTTTATGAACATTTTTAGACTTTTTCTTCTCATAATTGCCCTTAGTGTAATTGGATATACATTGCCAGTTATCCAGAGTGAGGGAATATTGATTTTGCTTCCAACCTTTTTTGGAGAAATGAATAACCTAAATTGGCAAGGGCAATTTAATCTAGATTTTTTAACATTTCTCCTTATGTCTGCATTTTGGACTGCATGGAGAAACAAATTTACATTAAGGGGAAATCTTCTTGCAATAGGAGCATTTTTCCTTGGTGCCCCATATTTAGCAATCTATTTAATTTACCTAAGTTTCGTTTGTGAAGGAGACATAAAATTAATGCTGCTTGGAGAAAGATAGTATTGACTAATATCGAATATAGTTGAATGGAAGAAAAATATATAAAGTTCTATCAGAGTTTCCATATAGGATTTCAGGGAAAGAAATCTTATTCTCTGTTTCATTCAAGTCAGTCACTGTCGAGTAAGCACTGAAATGAAAAACAAGCTAATCATCAGTCAATCCATCCTGTGGGCGACCGCCTTACTCGTGGTGGCTCTGGTTGATGACACCCAATACACGTTGTTTTTGCTCGCCCTTCTCGCCACGGTCTCAGTGGTCAACCTCAATAAAAACAGTTGATGTATAGGCTGAGTGTCCCTTTTTGGGGTTTCACCCTCCTTGCTTTTTGACCGCTTTCTGTCTGGACCCTGAGTTGTTCTCAGGTATACTCGCCGGTTTCCATTTTCTGGCGCACCGAATTTGCGACGCCAAGTGAGGAAATGCATGGCAAATCCCGTTGTTGGCATCATCATGGGGTCACGTTCCGATTGGGGTGTGATGGAGAATGCAGCTCAGACATTGGATGAGCTGGGCGTTGAATATGAGACAAAGGTTGTCTCGGCCCATCGCACTCCTGACCGTTTGTATGAGTATGCAAAATCAGCCCGTGATCGTGGTTTAAAGGCCATTATTGCTGGTGCTGGTGGAGCTGCTCACCTTCCAGGTATGGCGGCTGCGATGACCCCGGTCCCGGTGTTGGGTGTGCCGGTTGATGCCACTGTGCTGCAGGGTATGGATGCCCTGATGTCGATTGTTCAAATGCCCAAGGGCGTGCCGGTCGCAACGTTTGCGGTTGGCAAGCCCGGTGCCGTCAATGCGGCGTTGTTTGCTGCAGCGATGCTGGCCAATGATGATGTGGTCATTCGCGATGCTTTGGACAATTACCGGGATGCGCAATCTTCGGCTGTCCCTGTTAACCCCTTCGACTGAAGGCGATAGCGCAAATGACAAAGGGTCGCCTTGGCATTATTGGTTGTGGTCAGCTGAGCCAGATGCTGGGTGAAGCCGCAAATCGACTGGGTTTTAGTGTGTCCTATCTCTGCGTTGATGAGACACCGGTCGTTGCTGGCCTTGGACCCATCTACTACCCAGATCAGCTTGATGAGTTTTTAGCCGCCTGTGATGCCATCACTGTAGAAAGAGAGAGTCTGCCTGACGACATGTTGCGCCAAGCGGCGAACGTGGGTTTAGCGCCTAACTATGACGCCTTAGTGACGCTGAGGGAGCGCGATACGCAAAAGGCGATGCTTGATGAGCTCAGCATACCCACCTCACCTTGGTCCCTTGTATCCACACCCGATCAACTTGAGTCGGCCTTAGATGCGCTTCCTGGACAATACGCCCGCTGCAAGCGGACCTTAGGCGGCTATGACGGGGGTGGGCAATGGCGTGTTGATCAAAACACCCGGGAGGTCATCCCTGCCGACGCTTACCCCATTATTGCCGAAGCCGAAATTAGCATTGACCGCGAGTACGCGATCATCATTGGAAGGGACCAGCAAGGCAACACGGCGTGTTATCCCATGACTGAGAATGCCATGCGCGACGGCATTTTGATTGGTAGTTATGTGCCATCCGGTATCAATACAACGTTGGCCGATTTAGCCGCAGACTATGCCAAGCGTTTAGTCGATGCCATGGACTATGTGGGTGTTTTGGCGATTGAGTTTTTCCTTACCGACGGTGAACTCATCGTTAATGAAATTGCCCCTCGGGTGCACAATACGGGTCACTGGACTATTGGCGCTGTTGGCGCAGATCAATTCACTCAGCATGTAAGTTGCGTCATGGGTGAGCCGGTGCGTGAGCCTTCATTTACCGAATCTGCATCAATGGTCAATTTACTCAATGATGAGCTCCCGTCACATATGCCAGAGGGCCCCATTCGTACGTTGATTCAGACGTATGGAAAGGGTGTACGAAAAGGCCGAAAGCTTGGCCACATGACGTTGATCGGTCCAGACGCTGATCTGGTTAGGGCGCAGGCGGCAAAGCTGATTGCAGAGTTACACGGCGATTGACCATGTCTGCTGACGCGGATTCGGTTGCAGAGGATGGGTTGGTTTTCAGACTCCCCCTCCAGACCGAACACTTTTCTCTCGAACTATTAACCCCAAGTGACTTCGATGCCTTATATGCGGTGGCCAGTGATCCCCTGTTGTGGGAGCAGCATCCAGAAGCTGATCGGTGGCAACGTTCCAAATTTCAGCGCTTTTTTCAGGGTGGCCTTGCAAATGATTTGGGTTGTTTTGTAATAAGAGAGAAGCCAAATGGACGGGCTACCGGCTCCTCGCGATTTTATGGATACGATGAAGCCAATCGGTGTATCAGGATTGGCTACACCTTCATTGCTCGAGAGTTCTGGGGCACGTCAGCGAATCGGGAGATAAAAGAGGCGATGCTATTACGCGCATTCAACGTGGTCGACCGGGTATTTTTTGATATCGGACCTCAAAATTATCGATCCATCGCGGCTGTTAAGAAGTTGGGTGCAGTCTTCAGTCACGACGAATCTTACAGTAAAGCGGTCTACGAGTTATCAGAGCAACAGTGGTTCAAAGCCTTAAGTATTTTTTAGGTAGAGGCATCGCTTCATGAACAAAACACCCGTGCCCATAAGCTTCGCTGAGAAGTTTGATTGTTTCACCGAGCAGTGGTCACCCAAAGTGGTGGCAGAGATGAATGACTACCAATTCAAGTTGGTACGACTCGAGGGTGATTTTGTTTGGCATGACCATCAGGACACGGATGAAACATTTATCGTCTTGGAAGGTACGTTAGTAATTGATTTTCAGGACGGTACAGTCAAGCTCGAGGCAGGTCAGATGTTGGTTGTTCCCAAGGGAGTGCCGCATCGTCCGCGCGCATCCGCAGAGGCAAAGGTCCTTATCGTTGAGCCCAAGGGCGTTATCAATACAGGCGACGTTCAATCGGACAAGACCGCGCCACTGGATGACTGGATTTGATACCGAGTAGGAGTGGGTATGGGGTATGTGATTAACCTGTTGGCTGCCGTAGGACTCTTTTACTCGGGCTTTGTTCACACCTTCTGGGGCAACGATCCGTATCTTGGTTGGGCCATTACGATAATCGCGGCCTTCATAATGGCGGAGCCTTTGTTGGCGGTCATGGAGCGTGTCGGACTTACAGATCGGCGCCGGCATTGGGCCGTTATTGGTACCTTTCTATTGGTGTCGTGGGTGTCGCTAGCGGTTGGTGAGCTTCCAGAGAAGACTGAAATGATGCTGGATAACTTGCCAATGCCGAAGATAACTGGCGTTTAATTGACGGTTTTTCGAAGTCGGGCGTTACGAAAGTCATTGTCTTTTAGCTGAGCGACAATCGCATTACCTTTGGCTTCGCTCTCAATCCCAACAACTTGCACGCGGTAGAAAAGCTCACCCGATCGCGATTCCACGGCAACCTTCGCTTCCAAGCCTTGTTCCACCAACTCATTAATCACCGAGTCAGCTCGCTCCCCCTTGTCGTAGGTGTCCACGAACACAAACCAGTTATCTCGCATAGGCAGTTGCTTGAGGCGAACCGGCCGTTTTGCTGCCGTTGGCGCTGCTGTTGCGGATGCGATGGTTTGTGCTTTTAAGTTTGTAGCGCTCGAAGCGCTGTTGGGTGACTCCTCGGCTTTCCCTAACCAGTAGGGCCCGGCGTTTGTTTGCGCTGACATCCACTCGGAAGCCTGCCCAGCCACGGCCTTCGAGGCAAAGCCAGCCGCTCGCACGCGGTAATAGTCTCGACCGTTGACTCTTGCGCTGGCCACGGAAATGTTGAGCGGTCTCAGAGTGTCTCGTAGCGCCGCCGCACGGTCGTTGGCCGTTGCGCGGGAGGTATGACTTTCCAGATTAACAAACCACGGCCCGCCAGCCTGTCTGGGTGGTTCCAGTAGGGGTGACGCGGGCTTTACGGGCTGGGTGGGTGCCGCTTCTTGTTGTTGAGTGATCGCTCTCGCCGCACGCTCAGCCTCCCGATTTTTGAGTAAATCGTTTTCATCGGTGAGCGCCTCGGTTTGTGCTTTGAGAGACGCAATCTCGCTTCGGAGTGCTTCGTTTTCAGCCGCTACTGCAGTGTCTTCCGCCGCCTTATCATTTTCCACTCGTTGCAGTGATCGTATGGTGTCTTTCAAGTCGGCAATTTCTGCACTGTTGGAGCTTTGCGTATCGACCCATAGACCGGTCATGGCGGCAGCGGCAACAAATCCAATAACGGCAAGAGCCCACGGAATTTTGGCCCTACCGCTGGTAGTTTTAGCGGTGGCCGTGTGATCGGTTAGGAGCGCGGCAGAGTCACCAACGTCGTCGGCATAATCCTCATCGTCAACCTCTTCATCGTCATTCCGGTGATCGTCAGTAACGTCATCTGAGTCAGGGCTCATTTCGCTGGTGGGGGGCACCTCGAAGTCATCATCTTCAAGCCAATCGGTACTCTCGTCGATGTCATCCTCCAAGTTGTCAGATGATTTCGGCTTCATACCTTCCGACCAGTCAGCTGGTGGCGTGAGTACGCGTTTCTTGTCGTCGTCGTTGTCTTCGTCCATGGTCTGCCCTCCTACACCTGATGAGAGATTAGCAGAAAGCCCAGATAAACGCGGTGTAAAGGCCGTCGTAAATGGCGCTTTCTAGTACACTGTAACCCATGGATGTATCAGATATTCTTGATGGCCTCAACGAGGCGCAGCGTGCGGCGGTAGCGGCAGAGCAAGGTAATCAACTGGTGCTGGCGGGCGCAGGGTCGGGTAAGACGCGAGTGCTGGTGCATCGCATTGCCTGGCTCATCAGAGCTGAGGGTCTTTCGCCATACTCTGTCATGGCCGTGACCTTCACCAATAAGGCCGCTCGAGAGATGCGGGGCCGGATTGAAGAAATGCTTGGGCGGCCAACGCATGGTCTGTGGATTGGTACATTCCATGGTCTGGCGCACCGCCTCCTGCAAACCCACTGGGCAGAAGCCGGACTCCCCCAAAATTTCCAGATACTCGATAGCGACGATCAGCTAAGACTCGTCAAGCGCGTTTGTCGTGAGCTTGGGCTTGATGAGTCGAAGTGGCCGCCAAGGCAGGCGCAGTGGTTCATCAATGGTCAAAAAGACGAAGGCTTACGCGCTCAACATATTGAGCCGCCCATGGGCGATCTCTACACCAAAACGATGGTGCGCATTTATGAGGCTTACGAGGCGGCTTGCCAGCCTGGTGGCTTGGTCGACTTTGCTGAGCTATTACTGCGCGCCCACGAACTCTGGTTGAAGTCGCCGGAGACCCTGGTGCATTACCAAGAGCGCTTCAATATTTTACTGGTGGATGAGTTTCAGGATACGAACTCCATTCAATACGCCTGGCTGAGGGTGCTTGCCGGCGATGCAATCCCGGTTGTTGCCGTGGGTGACGACGATCAGTCTATCTATGGTTGGCGTGGCGCAAAGATCGAAAATATTCAGCGATTTACCCAGGACTTTGTGGGCACGCAAACTGTTCGTCTTGAGCAGAATTATCGTTCAACCAAAACGATTCTTGATGCGGCCAACGGCGTGATATCGCATAACGCAGGTAGGTTGGGTAAAGACCTTTGGACAGATGGTGAGGACGGCGAACCCATTAAGCTCTATTCGGGATTCAACGAACAAGACGAGGCGCGGTTTATCGTCGAACAGATTCAGTCATGGACTGATGAGGGCAATCCGCGTAGATCCAGTGCCATTTTGTATCGATCGAATGCGCAGTCGCGTGTCATTGAGGAAGCACTGATCCGTGTGGGACTCCCCTATCGCATTTATGGCGGCCAACGCTTCTACGAGCGCCTGGAGATTCGCAACGCGCTGGCGTACATGCGATTGATCATTGGCCGCGGAGACGACCCTGCCCTGGAGCGCATTATCAACACGCCTACCCGCGGTATCGGCAGTAAGACGGTCGACGATTTACGCGCGATCGCTCGGGATAACAATCTATCGATGTGGCAGGCAATGGGTCTTGCCCAACAAAATGGTTTGCTTGGGTCGAGAGCACGATCATCACTGGAGGGATTTGCCGCCTTAATTAACGAGCTGGATAGCGAGACGGTAGAGCTTCCTCTAGAGGAAATGGTGGAACACGTCATCCATCGAACGGGTTTGATTGAGTTTCACAAGGCAGAGAAGGGGGAGCGTGGACAGGCGCGGGTGGAGAACCTCGAAGAACTGGTTTCCGCGGCTAAGACCTTTAGAGCTGAGGACGACTCGCTGTCTCCACTTCAACAGTTTCTCGATAGTGCCGCGCTTGATGCGGGTGATAGCCAGGCGGACCCTTACGAGGACAGTGTTCAGATGATGACGCTGCACTCCGCTAAAGGCCTCGAGTTTCCGCTCGTTATTTTGGCTGGGCTGGAAGAGAACTTATTTCCACACCGGATGTCGGTAGAGGAGCCAGGCCGCCTGGAGGAAGAGAGGCGACTGGCGTATGTGGGTATCACCCGGGCGCAGCAGCGGTTGCTAATTACCTATGCAGAGAGCCGGCGCTTGCACGGTAGCGAGACCTATAACACGCCGTCTCGCTTCGTGCGGGAAATACCCGCTGACTTAATCGAGGAAGTACGGCTCCATGGAGGATTGACTCGGCCCCTGGCCGACCGGCTGCAGCAGCCGGTGGCTGCCTCAAACGATTCGGGATTGTCTCTAGGTCAGCGTGTGACCCACCCCATGTTTGGTGAAGGCATGGTGCTCAATATCGAAGGTCGAGGTGCCAACGCGCGGATCGAGGTAAACTTTGCTGAAGGCAGTAAGTGGTTGGTTCTGCAATACGCCAATCTGCAAGCTTTGTGAGGCTTAGATGAAAGAGAGAACGCTGTTACCGGTAGCCGTTGTAGGTCTTTTACTGCTCTGGGTTGGAACATTGGCACTCTGGGCTCTTGAAGCTCAAATGACCGACGATGATGCGGGTCCTCGCGTCAGTGGAAGTGAAACCAGTATCGAATGGAAGCTTGTCACCACGTGGCCTAAGGGGTTACCTGGCCTTGGATCGGCCCCAGAAAACTTTGCGCGTCGCGTGGGTGAAATGAGCAATGGTCGACTGACGGTCCGAGTTTACGGTGCGGGTGAGGTAGTGCCCCCGTTCGAGGTCTTTGATGCGGTCTCTCAGGGCGTAGCGGAAATGGGACACGGTGCCTCTTACTATTGGAAAGGCAAGATTCCCTCATCCGTGTTTTATACCGCCGTTCCTTTTGGTATGACTGCGCAGGAAATGAACGGTTGGTTGCATTATGGCGGCGGGCTTGAGCTATGGCGTGAGCTTTACGCCCCGTTCGGCGTGCGGCCATTTGCCGGCGGATCAACCGGGGTTCAAATGGCCGGTTGGTTCAACAGAGAGTTGAAGTCGGCGAGTGATCTTGATGGTCTCAAGATGCGCATTCCGGGCCTCGCTGGCGAGGTATTTGCCGCTGCGGGGGGCACCGCTGTTCGATTGGCGGGTGGTGAAATCTATACATCAATGCAGACGGGTGTCATCGATGCCGTAGAGTGGGTTGGGCCCTATAACGATCGGACACTGGGTCTAATGGAGGTGGCTGAGTACTACTACTACCCGGGTTGGCATGAGCCGGGTGCGATGCTTGAGTTCACGGTGAATCAGGCGGCCTTCGATCGCTTGCCGGCGGACCTCCAAGCCATTGTTGAAGGCGCAGCAAGAGCCACAAATCAGGACATGCTCGATGAGTTCACTGCGCGCAACAATGAGTCCCTCACGACGCTACTAGAAGAGCATTCAACCAAGCTACGGCCATTGCCTGATGACGTTATGGACGTGCTTCACAGTAACGCCGTGATCGCCTTAGAGCAGCTCAAGAAAGACGACCCTATGGCACAGAAAATTTCGGCCTCCTATGAGGCGTTTTTAGACGGTGTTCGGACGTATCACGAGATATCCGAGCGCGCCTACCTCAATGCCCGCGATCGAGTGTTACCGCCCATCACGTTTACTGACCAGTAATCGTTCGCGTACGTTTCGCGTTATCGATGGCGACATAGATGAACTCGCCTTCGGTTACCTTAATTGGCTCGCCGTCGTGTTGGGAGTTGATCCACACCTCGATGAGCACACGCACTGAGCTCCGACCAATGTCGAGAATGTCGCAGTAACAGGTCACTACGGCACCGACGTGCACTGGGGTAAGAAACGACATACCCTGAATCGCGACCGTTGCGACACGCCCCCCCGCTACCTCTGACGCCGCAACGCCACCTGCAATGTCCATTTGCGACAGCAGCCATCCACCAAAAATATCGCCATTTGCGTTGGTATCCGCAGGCATGGCAACCGTTTGCAGTGCCAGTTCGCCCTGTGGTCTTGGTGTTTCATCAATCGGAGTCACCGCATTCTCCTGGAGTCCGTTAGGGTGTTTCAGGGATGTACCGTTTATTGGCTATGTCAGATCAACGCCCCAGCGAGCTCGGTAACCAGGTGACGATATCCGGAATTAGCCATAACAAGGCCAACAAGCCCAGCTGGATTAACACGAACGGGATGACACCGCGGTAGATAGCGCTGGTTGCGACGGAGTCATCGGCGACGCCGCGTAGATAGAACAAGGCGAAGCCAAAGGGCGGTGTTAGGAATGACGTTTGGAGGTTAACGGCAATCATGACGCCAAGCCAGATGGGATCAAAACCCATCGCCAATAAAATTGGCGCGACAATCGGCACCACAACGAACGTTATTTCGATGAAATCGAGAATGAAGCCGAGGAGAAACATGACAAGCATCACAATCAACAGTGCCGTGTGAGGTCCGCCACCGAGTTCCGCGAAAAATGCTTCAATCAGTTCGTCGCCACCGAAACCCCTAAATACCAGCGAAAACAGGGCGGCACCGATGAGGATGAGGAACACCATGCTCGTGGTTGCCATGGCGGAGCGCGCGATGTCTTTAAGCGTTTCCAAATCGAGCGCTGATTTGTAGGCCGCGAGGCACAACGCGCCGACGGCGCCAACGCCTGCGGCTTCTGTCGGTGTCGCAGCACCGACAATGATGGACCCTAAGACGACGCCGATTAATAGCAGCGGGGGTAGTACGGCCTCTAGGATAGAGGACTGGCCGTCATCGCTTATTTCCTCTGGAGCTGGGCAGTCGGATGGATTTCGCCAAGCCACAAATAGCAGGTATCCAAGGTATAGACCGACCAGCACCAGGCCGGGTACCAGCGAGCCGACAAATAAGTCACCTACAGATACGGTTTGTGTATTGATAATGCCGCTCTGTAGTTGCGCCTGCTGATAAGCGGTGGACATGATGTCCCCGAGCAACACGAGCGCAATAGACGGCGGAATGATTTGACCTAGTGTGCCCGTGGCACAGATAAGCCCGGTGGCGAGCGATGGGTTGTAGCCTGCACGAAGCATGGAGGGCAGTGCCAGCACGCCCATCGTCACAACCGTCGCACCGACAATGCCGGTACTGGCGGCTAGAAGTGCGCCCACCACGATAACGGAAATGCCTAGACCGCCGGTTCGATTCCCCAGACCGCTAGCCATGGCGGTCAGTAGCTCCTCGGCTATCTTGGCGCGCTCTAATGTGACTCCCATAAGAATGAAGAGCGGCACGGCGACAAGTGTCTCGTTGGTAATGGTGCCAAACATACGGCCCGACAGTGCAGCGACGAAGCTGGCATCGAAGTGCCCTGCTATCACGCCCACGGCGGCAAATAGTAGTGCGGTTCCGGCAAGCGTCAGTGCAACAGGAAAACCAAAGAGCAGTAAAACGCAGACGCTACCGAACAGTGCGAGTGCTAATTCTCCTTCAACCATCAGTAGGCACCTCGCTCAGCTCGATCAAGCCCTGGATGATGAGGCTTACAGCTTGAAGTGCGAGTAGCAGCGCCATAGCTGGTATTAGTGTTTTAAGGAGGAATACCGCTGGTATGCCGCCAGGCTCTGGCGATGATTCCATGATCGACCAGCTTTCCGACACATAGCCCCACGAACCAAACACGATGAGTGTGCAGAAGGGCAATGTGAACACGGTGTGGCCAATGGTATTCACCCAGTGCTTCTGGCGATTCGTAAAATTTCGATAAAAGACGTCAACCCGGACATGCTTGTCTGCAAGCAACGTGGGGGCCGCACCGAGCATGAATAAAGCGCC
>DPGN01000028.1:10877-18973 GCA_003523185.1 Halieaceae bacterium | reverse complement strand
TAAGCCGAGGCTTCAACCGTTTCATCGAGCGTGACAATCACCGTCACGCCGGCACTCATGTCAGCCGGCGGCTTATCCGATGGCGACGCTTGCTGGGTACTCGCCTGAGCCATGCGGGATTCGGACTCCGCGATGGCACTCTTCATTAACTCGTGAGCTTCAGAGCCCGGGACCTCCAAATCTCGAAGCACCCGCATATACCCAATAGCTTGAATATAGTTACCCTGACCAAACTCGCCCATAGCCAAAGTCGCAAGTGCCGATTTTTGTCTTGGATCAGACGCGAGAGCTCTCTCTGCGCGCTGCCGTGCTCGAGTATTCAATGCCTGCCCGTTGACAATAAACTCCGCTTGCGCCGCCCGCCCCAAGACATCAGGCGCCTCAGGAGCCTCCTCTAAAATCGCCTCAAAGTTTGCAAGCGCCTCAGACGCACGCCCCGTAGAAATGTAGTACTCGCCCAGCAGCGATCGATAATCAAGATTCTTTGGACGTTCACCAGACCGCTGCTCGATTCGTGTCACAAGCTCAATCACGTCCTCGGGCGAAGCGGCACCAAGATCGACGATAGCGCGGGTAATTTGAACATCTTCATAAGCACCTAATCGGTCGTAAATCGCCAACGTGGCGGCAATCAGCGCGAGGACCAACACGACTTGGTAACGCCAGCTAGAAGCCCCTCCTTCAATCATTTGTGCCGCTTGCTCACTGTCCTTGTCATCCCAGACCCGCAGCTGCGCATCACTCAACAGTTCGGCATCGTCTGTTTCCGTTTTACGAACGGCCAGCCAATCATCCAGCGAATCACCCTCAAGTTGCCGGGTCCAAAACGCGGGCAATACCGTCAGAAACAACGCTGCGATGGCACATAAACCTGCCGCGATCGGAAGTAGATCGTTCACGATGGATCCCCATCGAACTTCTCTCTTAACCTGTTTGCGCGTTCCGCGTTAGAGGAGATCGTTTGACGATCCCTGTCTTTTCGTATTTGGGTCACCACAACAGCTACCGCCATGATGAGAAGAATGATCGGAGCCGACCACAACCACAAAGTGTTCGAATCCACGCCTGGTCGGTATCGAACAAATTCACCGTAGCGGTCCACAAGGAATTCGATGATCTCTTTATCGGTAGCACCGGCTTCTAGCTGCTGGTGCACAATCGCGCGCAAGTCTCGGGAGATCGGTGCGTTTGAGTCAGCGATATTCTGATTTTGGCATTTGGGGCAACGGAGCTCTTGACTTAAGGCCTTATAACGCATTTCCAGGTCGGGCGAGCTGAACTCATACGTTTCAATGACCGCCAGCGATTGAGCGGACCAAAAAATCATCATCGAGAGTAACAGGCGAACCATTAATCTGACCCTCCAGCCGTTGGTTCCGCTTCAAAATAGCGCGCGAGTTGCTCATTCCAAACCTGCTCATTGACCACGCCCACATGACGATGCCGTACGACACCCGAGGCATCAATCACATACGTTTCTGGCGCACCATAGACACCCAAATCCAACCCAAATAAGCCGTCCTTATCGACCACCGTTTCTGTGTAGGGATTACCCAGATCATCGAGCCAGACAAGTGCCTTCTCCGGGTCATCCTTGTAATTCAACCCATAGATCGTGACCCCTTTCTGGGCCAATTCCAGCAGATAAGGGTGTTCGACACGGCAAGAAAAACACCAGGTTGCCCACACGTTGATGAGCGCCGGTTCGCCCTGCCAATCCTCAGCTTGACGCGAGACAGACTCGCCCAAAACAGGAAGGTTGAAGTCTGGCAGTGAGTCACCTAAGCGTGCAGATGGAAGCTCGGTCGGGTCGAGCGACAACCCTCGCACCAACAGCACGACCAGCAATAAAAATGCGGCTAATGGAAGGAAGCGCTTAAACGACTGCACCCTCAACTCCTTGAAGCTGCTGGGAGCGTCGGACGCGTCGGTACCGACGATCGAAACTCGTGGTCAATCCGCCAACACCAATCATCAGTGCGCCAAACCATATCCAACGAACAAGTGGTTTGTGTTGCACGCGAACAGACCATGCACCATCGTCCAATGGTTCCCCAAGGGCGATGTAGAGATCTCGCATAGCGCCTGCATCGATAGCCGCCTCAGTCATGATCTGCCCACTGGCAACGTAGCGCCTTTTCTCGGGCATTAGCGTCGCAAATAATTGCTCATCGATCGACACCGAGAAAATGCCGCGATCAGCTGCATAATTTGGTCCCTCAACGACGGTGAGCTCATCTAGCACAAAGGCATAGCCATTGAGTGTTACGGTATCGCCAACCTCCATACGCAAGTCCCGCTCAGCACTAAACTGAGTCACAAATGTCGCGCCAATCAGGGTCAGCGCAAAGCCAAAATGCGCCATGAGCATACCCAGGTAAGACGGCGTCAAACGCGCAAACACAGCCGACCCCGAGCTGATGCCGCGCATCCGCACCTGCAGATCTCGCAACAAACCGAGTACCAACCAAGCCGCCAACAGAACTGACAGAGAGGCCCAGACGTTGACTTCGCCCACACCCAACAAAGGCGCCGCTATCGCAACCAAAATGCAGACGACGGCCGGTACTCCCAATTCACTGAGCCACCGTTTACTGCTGTCCTGCTTCCAGCGGGAGATCGGCCCTACTGCCATAAAGGGCGCTAGTAGCGCCATGGCTGGCACAAAGACCGCGTTAAAATATGGCGGTCCCACGGAATATTTACCCTGCCCCAATGCGTCCATCAGCAGCGGGAACAGGGTGCCCAGTAAGACAACAATGGCTGACACCGCAAAGATGAGGTTGTTTGCTAGCAGGAGCGATTCGCGCGACTCGAGCTCGTAACTGATTGGGCTCGCCACCGTTGGGGCTCTGAAGGCATAGAGCGTCAGCGATCCACCAACTACCAGGACAAGGAAAATTAAGATGAATAAGCCGCGCTCTGGGTCAGCCGCAAAGGCGTGAACGGAGGTGAGGACCCCGGAGCGAACGAGGAATGTTCCAAGCAACGACAACGAAAACGCAGCAATCGCCAGCAATACGGTCCAAGATCTAAACAGACCGCGCTTTTCCGTCACGGCCAAGCTGTGAATCAAGGCCGTGCCCACCAGCCACGGCATAAAGGATGCGTTTTCAACGGGGTCCCAGAACCACCAGCCACCCCATCCGAGCTCATAATAAGCCCACCAGCTACCCAGCATAATTCCAAGAGTGAGGAACGCCCATGCAACGTTTGTCCATGGTCGGGACCATTTAGCCCATGAGGCATCAAGTCGACCACCCATCAGTGCCGCGACGGCAAAGGCAAAGGGCACTGCCAACCCCACATACCCCATATATAGCAATGGTGGATGAATGATCAGCCCCGGATCCTGAAGCAGCGGGTTGAGGTCATTACCCTCAGCGGCTACACCTGGTAGCAAGCGCTCAAAGGGGTTGGACGTGAACAATGAAAACGCGATAAATCCGACACCAATGAGTCCAAGTACTGCAAGGACACGCGACAATACAACGAGCGGAAGACCACGGCTGGCAATGGCCACCGCCAGTGACCAAGCACCCAAGATCCAGACCCACAACAAAAGCGAACCTTCGTGGTTACCCCAAACGGCAGAAAACTTATACATCTGTGGCAGGAGTGAATTCGAGTTACTCGCAACTACCTTGACCGAAAAGTCATCCTGAAGAAAAACAACCGTTAAGCAGGCGAAGGCGATCGAGAGAAAAACGAAGACGCCCGCAGCAAGACTCGGTGCCAAATTCATTGCCCATCGCTGCCCTCGCCATGCCCCAACCATGGGAACAGTGCCCAGCAGCACGGATAAGCAAAGTGCAATGATGAGCGCAATCTGCCCTGCTTCAGGTATCACTGCATACTCCCTTGCGCGTTAGCCTTCTCCAACGCCTCGGCTACTTCTGGCGGCATGTAATTTTCGTCATGCTTTGCCAGTACTTCGCTCGCGGTGACAACGCCATTCGCTCCGAGTTTACCGGTCGCCACCACCCCTTCTCCCTCGGCGAAAAGATCGGGCAAGATGCCATCGTAGGTTACGGTGACTGAGTGGACGAAGTCGGTTACATCAAAGCGCGTCTCCAGACGATCGCTGGCACGTCGAACGCTTCCCTCGACGACCATGCCACCAACACGGATCTGACGATCAATCGGCGCCTCGCCCGCAGCAACTTCTGACGGAGAGTAAAACAGGTTGATATTGCCGCGTAGCGCATAGGTAATCAGACCAATGGTCGCACTGGATAGGACCACGATGACTAGAGCGACGATAAGGCGTTGTTTTCGTTTTGGGTGCACGACTAGCTCGCGTTCTCTTGTGCAACCTGTGCACTTTGTTTTCTGAGCGCTTCCTGTCGAATGCCGGCATTCAGCGTACGTATGGACATTATAGGACGCAGCAACACAAAGAAAATAATCACGAAACTTATGCCGTAGGCGCCCCAGACAAAAGCTCCGTGGCCGCCCATGGCCAGCGCATCAGCCACCGAATCAAAATACATGTTAAGCCGTTAACCTCTTATTGAGCCAAGCAGACTGCGCGTATTCCTCGGTCAATGACTGTTTTAGGTTCAACATCATCAGTAGCGCAAATAGTGCGTAGAACGTAATGATCATGCCCAGCAACGGATAGAGCATCGATGCATCGATTGCCGAACTCCCCGTGAACTTAATCGAGGCTGGCTGATGGAGTGAGTACCACCAATCCACCGACTTATAGATGATAGGGATGTTTACCGTGCCCACCAAGCTCAAGATGGCACAGGCGCGAGCCGCAACGGTCTTGTTCTCGTATGCCTCAAACAATGCTATCACCCCCACGTAGAGGAAAAAGAGAATCAACATTGACGTGATGCGCGCATCCCAAACCCACCAAGCACCCCAGGTGGGTTTGCCCCAAATAGCACCGGTTATCAACGCAATCGCCGTGTATGCGGCTCCGATGGGAGCAGCCGCTCGCATTGCTGTATCTGCCAGCTTGACTCGCCACACCAAACTAACTAAGCCGGCAAGGGCCATCACGTAATACCCGGCTAACGCAACCACTGCGGCGGGGACATGAATGTAGATAATGCGATAGGAATCGCCCTGCTTGTAATCCGTCGGTGCAAAAAGAAGACCCCATATACTGCCTGTCAGGAGTGCAACCACTGTGATGGGTAATAGCCAGGGGATAACACGGTCACAGAAGCGGTAAACCCACGGGGGAGACCCAAATTGATGAACTATGCGCCACATGTCAGAAGTATATCCGGTAAACGTTGGTAAGTGGGACGATCACAGAGTTGTAAACCCTCTCATAACTCTAGGGAAACGCGAAGACCTGCAGCAATGGCAAGTGGCGCCAGAACAAGACCGCCCGTAACACCGGCACCCAGCAATGCGAGCGCGATCGAAGGATCTCCTCCCTGCAAAGCTTCGTTCAACGCACGCGTACCTGCGATGAGTATGGGGACGTAAAGGGGTAAAATGAGAAGCGCTAAAAGAATGCCTCCTCGCTGGACCCCGACAGTCAGCGCAGCCCCCACAGCGCCCAGTAGCAACATGATGGCAGTACCCATCAGCAAACTGGCGATCAGCACAGGCGCTACATTCAAAGGCAGCCCTAACATCAATCCGAATAGGGGCGATACCACACTCAGTAGCAAGCCACTCGCTAACCAAGACGCCAGAAGCTGCGGTAAGACCGCAATCGATAGTGGAACACGCGCCATCGCGAGCTGTTCGAGACTGCCGTCCTCTAGGTCATCCACAAAAAGGCGCATACAAATCATTAAGTTGGAGAGCAACGCCACTACCCACAGTATCCCGGGCGCAAGAACAGAGAGCTGCTCCGGGTCTGGACCTAAGCCTAGCGGGAATAAAACGATAACTAACAAGAAAAACAACAGCGGATTCACCACCTCACTCGGTGATCGAACCATAAGCATCAGTTGCCGGACCGTCTGACTACGACAGTAGTGCAAAATGTCGATATCCCTGGCCTCAGTCACCGCGAAACTGCTCCAAGTCCAACACGCTTAGCAAGTCACCCAAGTCGGTAGACTGATGACTCGTAAATACGACGGCACCACCAGCTTGCGCGTGCGCCGTAAAACGTTGCTCCAGGACCGCCACACCTGCCACATCGAGTGCGGTAAAGGGCTCATCGAGCAACCATAGTCGACCCGACGGAAGGAACAGACGTGCCAACGCCACTCGACGCTTTTGTCCGGCCGACAGACGGGCCGTCAGCGCATTTTCATAGCCGGCAAGACCGACGGCGGCGAGAGCCTCATCAATCTCGGTGTCTGTGGGCGTGCATAGCCCCGACGGGTGATACTTTAGGTTCTGGCGCGGAGTCATGGCGCCTTTTAAGGCGGCGGAGTGGCCGACATAGAGGACGTCGTCACATCGTGAGAGATCGCCATAGACCTCGATACTGGCGAGGCGCGCGAAAGATCGCAGAAGCGACGTCTTACCAATACCGTTTCCACCCGCCAGCTGCCAGAGATCGCCGGGCTCTACACACAAGGTGACATCCTTGAGCAGTTGCCTCAGTCCCTTGTGAACCGATAGATCACGAGCTTCGAGCAGCGCCGTGGTCACAGCGACACCGTTTTAATAAGTGGCAACTCGGGTTCCTGGCTGTCGTCACGCTGCACCACTAACGACTCAAAATCGAACAACTCGCGATCGGCTAACTGTGATGGCGAGACGTTCGCCAATGACTTGAAAATTGTCTCGGTGCGTCCCGGATACTGCTTTTCCCAGTCTCGAAGCATCCGCTTTACCTCCACTCGCTGAAGGTTTTCCTGTGAACCACATAAGTTACACGGAATGATTGGGTACGCTTCATGGTTGGCGTAGGCCTCGATATCGCTTTCCTTGCAGTACGCTAGTGGCCTGATGACAACATTCTTCTTATCATCGCTAAGCAGCTTCGGTGGCATGGCTTTCAACTTGCCCCCGAAGAAAAGATTTAGAAACAGGGTCTCAACGATATCGTCGCGGTGATGCCCTAGCGCTATTTTCCGGGCGCCAATTTCTTCAGCAAAACCATACAGCGTCCCTCTCCGGAGCCTACTGCAGAGTCCGCAGGTTGTTTTCCCCTCGGGAATCACTGAGCGCACCACACTGTAGGTATCTCGCTCCAACATATAGTAGGCAACGCCTAGTGACTCCAAATAGTCAGGTAATACATGTTCGGGGAAGCCAGGCTGCTTCTGATCTAGGTTGACGGCGATAATCTCGAATTGGATAGGTGCACTGCGCTGAAGGTGCAACAAGATATCGAGCATGGTGTAGGAATCTTTTCCACCTGATAGGCAGACCATGACCCGATCACCCTCCTCAATCATGTTGTAATCGGCTATCGCCTGCCCTGTGAGTCGTCGCAAACGCTTACCCAGCTTGTTGTGATTGTAGGACGACTTTCGGTTATCCACGGCTGTTTGCCGAGATGCCGGAGGAACGAACTCCTCTACCGTGTCTGATGCTTGGCTCATGTACCGACCACACAATGAAAAACGCGATGATAGAGGCACCTACTGGCCGAATCAAAATTAACCATCTGAATAGAGGGCATACCTGCGGAAAACTCACTTGCAGTTTGTGTGCGAGAGGATGAAAATCCGCGTCGAATTATTGTCCACCCAGGCACTCACCACCCCCATTGAGGAGAAACCCATGAAAACACCCGTTACGGTCACTGTTACTGGCGCAGCCGGTCAAATTGGTTACGCACTTCTGTTCCGTATCGCTTCAGGCGCGATGCTTGGTAATGACCAGCCGGTGAAGTTAAACCTCCTCGACATCACACCGGCGCTTGATGCGCTCGAGGGTGTGCGAATGGAGCTGGATGATTGTGCTTTCCCTCTCCTCGCAGGTGTCACTTGTAGCGATGACCCGAATGTCGCGTTTGCAGACAGTGACTACGCGCTTCTGGTTGGCGCGCGCCCTCGCGGTCCGGGTATGGAGCGTAAAGACTTACTTGAAGCCAACGCGGCCATTTTCTCGGCTCAGGGTAAGGCGATGAATGCAGTGGCGAGCAGAGACATCAAGGTACTTGTGGTAGGTAATCCAGCGAACACTAATGCGCTGATCGCGATGCACAACGCACCCGA
>DPGN01000028.1:8742-10741 GCA_003523185.1 Halieaceae bacterium | reverse complement strand
ATCTGGGGCAACCACTCCGCCACACAGTACCCCGACCTCTTTAATACGCGTATCAAAGGGCAGTCAGCGATCGAGCTTGTGAGTCAAGACTGGTACGAGAGCGACTTTATCCCCACCGTACAACAGCGAGGCGCAGCCATTATCAAAGCCCGAGGTGCATCCTCTGCAGCGTCGGCGGCAAACGCGGCGATCGACCACATGCATACCTGGGCCCTGGGTACGGCGGATGATGACTGGACTTCGATGGGTATTTTGTCGACCGGTGCCTATGGCGTTCCTGAGGGGCTGATCTACTCATTCCCTTGCACTTGCGCGGGAGGCGTCTATTCCGTTGTCGATGGCGCCGAGGTAAACGACTTTAGTCGCGCGAAGATGGACGCAACCGCTCAAGAGCTGAGCGATGAGCGTGACGCTGTCCGTCACCTACTCGGTTAAGGAAAGTTCTCGACAGAACCTCAAGCGAGCTTGTGAGTTGTGATAGTGAGGTTGCCACTGTGAGAGCGCTTACAGCTCTCGCAACACCTGCAACGGCGGTACAGAAACGACGCGGCGGCAAGCGTAGGTGCCCAACGATCCGATAATCACCGCACCGAGCGCGATACCCATCGGCCATAGCACCCACTGGATCTGATACTCCAGATCCAGCATTTGGGTCTGCAACACCCATCCGGCGGTCTCAGATCCTAGAATGGCGAGAATACCAGCCAGTGACCCCATGGTCGCGAACTCGATGGCAACTGCACCCAACAGCGTTCCTCGTCCTGCGCCGAGCGCTCTCAAAATGGCACTCTCGTGCAATCGCTCATCAACACTCGAGCTCACACCCGCAATAAGAACCAGCGCTCCTGCCGCCAATATGATGAGTAGCACAAGCTCGATGGCCTGGCTCACCTGATCAATGATCGTCTTTATTTCTTGAATGGCGACGTCGAGCTCAATAATGGTGAGCGTCGGCATGACATCGAGAAGCTCGCCTACACGGTGCTTTTCCTCCGGTTCAAGATAAAAGCTGGTGAACAAGGTATTGGGAAAACGCTCCAATAACTTATCGGGGAAAATTACGAAGAAGTTAGGCTGCATCGACTCCCAGTTCACTTCGCGGATGCTGGCCACTTCGACAGAAAATTCGTCAGCAGCTATTCGCAGTGTGAGCATGTCGCCCACCTTCGCACCAATGTCCTCAGCAAAGCCATCTTCGAGCGATACCAATGATTGCTCTGTGCCAACCTCCCACCAGGCGCCTGAAACAATTCTATTACCTTCAGGAGCCGTGTCCGTGGAAGTAAAGTTGGCTTCCCGCTGACGCGCCCCCTCTTCAAATCGATCCCAGTTAGGCAGAGGCTCGCCATTCACCGCCATAACTCGGCCTCTCGCGGCGGGATACAGCTCGCCTACTTCAATGGCCCGCTCAGCAAAGAAGGTGAGGAGTGATGACTCGTCGGCCGGAGCTACGTTAAGGATAAAGTGATTCGGAGTTCCCTCGGGAATTTGGAGCCGCCACTGATCAAGCAGGCTGGTTCTGACCGACGTGAGTACCAGCAGTAGCATGATGGCGATCCCGAAAATCACTACTTGAAATGCACTGGAGGTTCCCCGTCGTTGCATCCCAGCCAAGGCAAGCCGCCAGACACTGCCGGCACTGCTCCCTATCTGTCGACTCCCCTTCAATAACGTCTGAGCAACAAAGAAACCCAGTCCGACCGTAATCGCTATCGAGCCTATCAACGCACCCGTCAGTTTCCAGTCACTGCTATACCAGAGCATCAACAGCCCCAAGGAAGCGGTTCCCAGTACCAAATCGGTTGAACGAGTGGCGTCCGCAATGGTCTCTTCGCGGCGAATTACTCTGAGTGGCGATACACCACCCAAGCGCGCCAGCGGTGGCCATGCAAAAAACCCAATACAGACAAAGGCGGTGACGGCGCCTGTGATATACGGCGCAATACCGATACGGGTGATCTCACTGGGCAGTTGCCCTGCAAGCGCGTTAAACATGGCA
>DPGN01000028.1:0-8619 GCA_003523185.1 Halieaceae bacterium | reverse complement strand
CCAACCTATCCCACTACCCAACCCAATTGAAATTAAACCCAGCCAGGCCAGACTAAACGCATACAGTTGCCGGATTGTTGCCCGCGTGGCGCCCAAACTTTTCATTACCGCAACCTGATCGGTGTGTCGTTCACCAAAACGACGTGCAGCGACCAGTATCGCTGCCGCCGCTAGCATGACACCGAGACTGCCTGCCAGCAGTAAAAAGCCACGTGCGCGGTCCAGCGTGGCGCCAATACCTGGCTGCGACTCATCGACACTCGACAGTCGTTGCCCCTGTACTAGCTGCGGCTCAACCCACTCTTTAAAAACGGTTAAATCATCTGATTCACCGGCGACTAACAATCGGTAGGTCACTCGACTACCCGGTTGCACTACACCTGTCTCGTCGAGATTCGCTGTGTTCATGACGAGGCGAGGACCGTAGCCAAAAAAACCAGTGGTTGAGTCGGGCTCACTCAATAACGTGCCAGCAACGGTTAACGTTGCGTCACCTACGTAAACCTCATCGCCTACAGAGGCTGACAACTGCTGAACAAGCCGCGGCGCCAGAAAAACTGTCCCGGGTTCAGGAATGTCAGTGGATGCTTGAGACAAGCCCTTATCGACTGACAGTGCACCACGCAGCGGATAGGCTCCGCCCACCGCTTTAACGGAAGCGAGAAACATCTCGTCATCCTCGGAGATCACCATGGAGGAGAAGGTGATGGTTTCGCCCCGGGCCAATCCGGAGGCGCTTGCTTCATCCATCCAGGGTGCTGGTATGGGTTTCGAGCTAGATACCACCAAATCCGCGGCCAAAAAGCTGGCAGACTCGCGCTCGAGGTTGAATTGTAGTCGGTTCACGAAGCCGCTAATGGCAACGACAACCGATACCGCCAGCAGCAGTGCGCTGAACAGCACCCCTAACTCGCCACCCCGCCAGTCACGGATTAATAATCGAATTGAAGCGATCACCGGGGACGTCATGAGGCCTCTTCGAGGTGACCCGCCGTCATGATGAACTTTCGCTGGCAGCGATCTGCAAGGGTGTTATCGTGAGTGACCAGTACGAGGGTAGTCCCCTCTTCTTTGTTGAGCCCAAACAGCAGTTCAACGACCGTTGCTCCTGTGGTCGTGTCTAAATTTCCTGTTGGCTCATCGGCAAACAAGATGAGAGGTTGCGATGCAAAAGCGCGTGCAATGGCAACGCGTTGCTGTTCACCACCTGACAGCGTTCGCGGGTAATGATGGAAACGCTCTGCCAAGCCCACACGTGACAGGAACTCCTCCGATTTCTCCCGCGCACCCTCGATCCCAGCCAACTCAAGCGGCAGCATAACGTTCTCCAAGGCCGTGAGCGCCGGGAGTAACTGAAAATTCTGGAACACAAAGCCCACCTTCTCACTGCGAAGCGTGGCGCGCTCGTCCTCATCTAAATTAACAATGTTGGTGCCGTCCAAGATGATTTCGCCCGAGCTCGGCGCATCGAGTCCCGCCAGTAGGCCAAGTAAGGTCGACTTACCAGACCCCGACGCACCGACAATAGCCGCCGTTTCACCACGCTTGATTTCCAAGTCGATCCCTCGCAGGATTTCTAGCTCGGATTCGGCCGTACTGACTCGCTTAATCAACTGGGATGTTTTGATCATGCATTTATACCTCTGGCATCACTTACGACGTCGTCTGATCGCTGGATTTATATTGCTGGCCGCTGCATTACCCTATCCCGCAACCGGTGAGACCGCGCCAACCGTTCTCGTCATAGGCGATAGCCTGAGCGCCGCATATGGTATGGACATGGAACAAGGCTGGGTTCACCTGCTAGCCGAGAAACTATCAGACCAATCACCCGGTGCTTCCGTTATCAACGCGAGCATCTCGGGTGACACGACGGGCGGTGGCGCGCAAAGGTTACCCTTATTACTCGAGCAACACGAGCCCAGCGTTGTGATTATCGAACTCGGCGGTAACGACGGGCTTCGTGCCTACCCCATTAAGCAGATGCGAAATAATTTAGCCGCCATGACTGAGGCATCTTTAGCACAGGGTGCCAAAGTGCTGTTGCTCGCGGCAGAAGCACCACCAAATTTGGGAAGGCGATATACCACACTGTTCCGCGAGTCTTACAGCCAGCTGGCGAATGGCGATACCGTTGTAGCGATCCCCTTTATTGTCGAGACCATTTTCTTATCCAGCGAACTTATGCAGAGCGATCGAACGCATCCAAACCCCTCAGCACAACCACTGCTACTTGACGTGGTCTGGCCAACGCTGAATGGCTTGATAGGACTAACTGACAATGAGTGAGGCCAGACCTATCAGAGACGCCGTGGAAACCGTGATCTTTGGCACGGAAACGCGCGGTGGAAACCTGTTTGATGTAGCACTGCTCATCACCATCCTCGCTAGTGTGGCGGTAGTGATGCTCGACTCGATGGATGTCTACCATGCGCTGTACGGAGATCTCTTCCGGACCTTGGAGATCGGCTTCACCCTTCTCTTTACCGTGGAATACCTGGTCCGACTTTGGTGTCTCCGCAACCCCATGGCCTATGCCATCAGCTTTTGGGGCGTTATCGATCTTCTAGCCATCCTACCGACCTTTCTCACGCTATTTGTTCCTGAAGCTTCATCGCTCATCGTCATTAGGGTGCTCCGCGTTTTGCGCGTCTTTCGAATATTGCACCTCTTCGAGTTGCACGAGGAATACATCGAGATCATCGGACTTATGCGTGCTACCGCGCGGTCTATCATGGTGTTCTTTTCAATTGTCATGGTGACAGTGGTCGTATTTGGATGCCTGCTATACGTCATCGACGGACCTGAGCATGGCTTTGTCAGTATCCCAATGAGTATTTACTGGGCCGTCGTCACGATTACGACGGTCGGGTACGGGGATGTTGTTCCAGGAACGCCCATGGGGCGGTTTGTCGCCTCAATTGGTATTTTGATCGGTTATTCGATTTTGGCTGTGCCGACAGCGATCGTAACCAGTAAACTGTGGGAGAGATTGGGATCGCGTCGCGCCGCGCAAACGCTGGCATGGAACTGCCCGGTGTGTGCAGGCGTAGATCATACTACCGATGCGCAACACTGCAAACACTGTGGTGCGGATCTTGAGGTCCCCGACGAGCTGAGAGAGCAGAAGCCACAACTCCCGTGAACGAAAAACCGACAGACATCTTTGCACACCGAAAATATTGGGCGGAGTGCTTTGGACCCGCACCTTGGCTACCCATGTCGCGTGCCGAAATGGATGCGCTTGGTTGGGACAGTTGCGACATTATCATCGTGACTGGTGATGCCTACGTCGACCACCCGAGCTTCGGTATGGCTGTGGTTGGGCGAGTGCTTGAGGGTCAAGGCTTTCGCGTGGGCATTATCTCGCAACCCGATTGGCGCAGCGCAGACGCATTCAAAGAGCTGGGCAAACCTAACCTCTTCTTTGGAATCGCTGCTGGCAACATGGATTCCATGATCAATCACTACACCGCCGACAGAAAGCGTCGTAATGACGATGCTTACACCGCCGGTGACGTGGCAGGCAAACGACCGGATCGCGCTGTCACGGTTTATAGCCAACGGGCTCGTGAGGCTTACCGTGATGTACCCATTGTCATTGGCGGCATTGAAGCGAGTCTTCGTCGGATGGCCCATTACGATTACTGGAGCGACAACGTCAGGCGCTCGGTTCTCGTGGACAGTAAGGCGGACATTTTGCTGTACGGCAATGCGGAGCGCGCCATCGTTGACTTGGCGCATGGCCTGGCCACCGGCAAAGAAATCGCTGACCTGCGCCATTTGAGAGGAACAGCCTTTCTCGTCTCAGAACCGCTACCCGGCTATCGTGTCATTGACTCAACATCTGTCGACGAGCCCGGAAAAGTCGAGCCGATGCTCAATCCCTACAACGGCATGGAACCTGAGGTCTGTGACAGTGAATCAGCATCGACCGCAGAGCCAGTAGTTCAAGAGGCTCAACCCGTCTCGTTAATGGCAAGTAGCCGCCCTGATCGTGATGTCATCAGGCTCCCAAGCTTCGAGACAGTGAAGGACGACCCGGTTCTTTATGCGCATGCCGCGCGTGTCATGCACAAAGAAACCAATCCGCACAACGCGCTGGCACTCATTCAGGCACATGGTGATCGAGAGGTGTGGTTTAATCCGCCGCCAATTCCGCTGTCGACGCCAGAACTCGACTGGGTATTCGAGCAACCCTATCAACGCCGCCCACACCCAACCTACGGAGATGCCAAAATCCCAGCGTTGGAAATGATTCAACACTCGGTAAACATCATGCGCGGCTGTTTTGGTGGCTGTACCTTCTGCTCCATTACGGAGCATGAAGGACGAATCATTCAAAACCGCTCTGAGGATTCCATTGTCCGAGAAATAGAAAAGATTCGTGACACCAGCCCAAACTTCACGGGCGTCATCTCGGATCTCGGTGGTCCCACCGCCAATATGTGGCGCCTCGCGTGTAAAAGCGAGGAAATCGAAGCAAAGTGCCGTAAGCTAAGCTGCGTTTTCCCCGGTATTTGTAAGAACCTCAATACCGATCAGACACCGTTGATACACCTTTACCGACGTGCGCGCGCAGTACCCGGGATCAAAAAGGTATTGATCGCCTCGGGTCTTCGCTACGACATTGCGGTTGAAACGCCGGAATACGTCAAAGAACTAGTGACGCATCACGTAGGTGGCTATCTTAAGATCGCTCCGGAGCATACAGAGGATGGCCCGCTGGACCAGATGATGAAGCCTGGGATTGGGACCTATGACAACTTCAAAGAGCTCTTTGACAAATACTCCAAGGCCGCGAATAAAAAGCAGTATCTGATCCCCTACTTCATCGCCGCGCACCCTGGAACCACCGACAATGACATGGTGAACCTGGCTTTATGGCTCAAGCGCAACAAGTTCCGTGCAGATCAGGTGCAGACGTTCTACCCATCGCCAATGGCATTGGCGACAGCGATGTATCATAGCGAGAAGAATCCCCTTAAAAAAGTGGGTCGTGACAGCAAACGGGTTCCTTCCGTCAGAAGTATTAAACAGCGTCGACTTCATAAGGCGTTTCTTCGATATCACGACCCTGACAACTGGCCTGCCTTGCGGGAGGCGCTTAAGAAGATTGGCCGTCGTGATCTCATTGGCAATGGCCCCATGCATTTGGTCCCGACTCGCCAACCGCCAAAAAGGCATCGCGTGCTCAAAAACACCAAAGGCACCACGCCCTTCCGAACCAAGCATACGAAGCAGTTCTAAGATTGGCGCAGGCTGATACAGCTGCTGATAAAGCTTCCGAGCAGATTGAACTCATGCTTCCGGGGCGTTTTTTTTCGCCACATCAAACCGATCTGCCGACCAACATCAGGCTCATCAAAGGGTCGGAGGACTAGATCTGTTCCATCCGCAATGCCAGCATCGGTCGCCATTTTCGGCAGAAGCGTCGTGCCGATACCGTTGGCTACCATTTGTACGATTGTCGTGAGACTGGTCGCTTGATAAGGCACGGTCACATCCATTTCCCGCAACTTGCACGCCTCAAGTGCATGATCCCGAAGGCAGTGCCCCTCTTCCAGAAGCAACATCTCAGCACCATGAAGATCTTTCGTCCTTAGCTTTTGACTGAGAGCCAGCCTCGAGTTAGGGAGTGTCGCGAGATAAAACGGATCTTCGAACAATGCAATGGTATCGGTGTGTTCTGTAGGAAAAGGCAAGGCCAGTAACAGTACATCGAGCTCTCCGACTTGTAGCGCGTTAACCAGCGCGTGAGAAAGATCCTCTCGCACAAACATCTTACAGATTGGATGTTCCGTGCGCAGCGCTTTCAACATCTTCGGAAGCACAAAGGGGGCAATCGTGGGGATCACACCCAGTCGGATGGTCCCCTGAAAGGGCTCTCTGGAAGCCTCACAGAGAGCGACCACGTCGTCTACATCGGTCAGAACTGCACGAGCACGTGCCACCACCTCGTGTCCGAGCGTTGTCAGTAACACCGAGCGGTTATTACGCTCAACCAAACTCGCAGAAAGAACATCCTCCAACTCAACAATGGAGGCGCTCAAGGTGCTCTGGCTGACATGACACGCTTTAGCCGCCTGCCCAAAATGCTGATGCTCCGCAACAGCACATAGGTACTTCAGTTGTTTTAAGGTGGGTTGGCGTGACACAGCGGCTCCATCGATCTTGTCGCATATTTGTCCTATATACGATCGGAAAAATCGATTGGTTTTGCCAGCTTTTTTTGGAACCATTTTGATACCAAGACGGTATAGTAATCAGGCTGCCGGTGATTCGGCGGCGTCATGACGTCATACGATCAACAATGGAGTAAAAAGCAATGGAACTGAAAGGTAGCCAAACCGAACAGAACCTAAAGGACGCCTTCGCAGGTGAGTCTCAAGCAAATCGTCGCTACCTCTACTTCGCCTCGAAGGCAGACGTAGAAGGCTACAACGATGTCGCAGCCGTTTTCCGCTCAACTGCGGAAGGTGAGACTGGCCACGCTCACGGCCACCTTGAGTACCTTGAAGCTGTCGGCGATCCAGCGACTGGTTTGCCAATGGGCGACACTGTAAAGAACCTCGAAGCATCAATCGCTGGCGAAACCCACGAGTACACTGACATGTACCCAGGCATGGCAAAGACAGCGCGCGACGAAGGTTTTGATGAAATCGCGGACTGGTTCGAAACACTGGCGAAAGCTGAGCGTAGCCACGCGAATCGTTTCCAGAAAGCACTCGATAACCTCGACGCCTAAGTCCGGGTCTACTTGAGTTCTGGGGGGACTTTGGTCCCCCCTTTTGGTTCAAACACTTTAGATAGAGGCAACAGCACATGCGCGAAGGTAGCGTCGATGCACCCACTCGTCACCCGATAGAATGGAAAACGGAAGCGTTTTGGGACCGTGACTCGCTCAATGATGAGCTTGCACGTGTCTACGATGTCTGCCATGGCTGCAGACGTTGTGTCAGCCTATGTGACTCGTTCCCTACCCTTTTTGACCTTATCGACGAGTCTGAAACGCTCGAGGTCGATGGGGTTTCGCTCGACGATTACGACAAAGTCGTCGATCAGTGCTACATGTGCGACCTGTGTTACCTCACTAAGTGCCCCTACGTTCCACCCCACGAATTTAATGTCGACTTTCCCCACTTGATGCTGCGAGCCAAGGCTCAAAACTTCAAAACAAAAGGGGCAAAATTACGCGATAAAGTTCTAACATCTACCGATGCACTGATGAGCGGAATTTCAATGATCCCGCTCGTGGATGTCACGGCGAACGCGCTAAACAACAACGGCGCCTTCAGAAAAGTGCTAGAAAGCACGTTTGACATCGCTGCTGAGGCGCCTTTGCCCGAAATTCATCGAAATACGCTGATCAAACGGGCCAAGAAGCTAATCACGGATATCGAATCAACGCCGATTGGTGCCACTACCGGAAAGCTTGCGCTCTACGCAACCTGCTACGGTAACTACAGCACACCCACTATCGGTGAAGATTTCATTAAGGTCTTCCAGCACAACGATGTCAGCATTGATGTAATTCCTAAGGAGAAGTGTTGTGGAATGCCGAAGCTCGAACTCGGTGATCTCGATGCTGTAGAGGCACTCAAGGAAGCTAATATTCCATTACTCGCCAGCTTGGTGGACCAGGGATACGATCTGACGGCACCCATCCCCTCGTGCGTCCTGATGTACAAGCAGGAATTGCCTCTACTTTTCCCTGATGATCCAGACGTGCAGAAGGTAAAAGCAGCGTTTTATGACCCGTTCGAATACCTGTGGATGCGTCACAAGGGCGAAGCGCTTAAAACGAATTTCGCTGAGAGTCTCGGCAACATTGCCTACCAAGTGGCATGTCACCAGAGAGTCCAAAACATTGGCCTCAAGACACGCGATATTCTCTCGCTCATCGAGGAGACTACGGTTGTTGCTCACGAGCGATGCTCTGGGCATGACGGCACCTATGCCGTCAAAAAGGAAACGCGAGACAAGTCCGTTAAAATTGCGCGACCAACAGTACGGAAAGTGAACGACCAAAAGCCCGATCATTTTATTTCAGACTGCCCCATGGCCGGAGAACACATTGCCCACCTCGCAGATGGGGTGGACAGTGCCCAACACCCTATGACGTTGCTACGCATAGCGTACGGCCTTAAGTAACAAGGAGATTGACATGTCACATCTGACCCGAAGCGACCTGTGGTCGCTTGAGCAGTACTCAGAACAACGCGATAACTTTCGTGCTGAGGTACTGGCACACAAGAAGAATCGTCAGCTGGCGCTAGGCGATAACGCACGCATCTACTTCGAAGACGCGCTCACGATTCGTTACCAGATTCAGGAAATGCTTCGAATCGAGAAAGTGTTCGATGTCGCTGGCATTGAGGATGAGCTAGCCGCCTATAACCCGCTGATTCCTGATGGAACCAACTGGAAAGCGACGTTCATGATCGAGTTTGGCGATCCCATTGTACGAGCTGAGCGACTGCGTGAAATGCGTGGCATTGAAAACTGCATCAACCTCGAAATCGAGGGTCACGGCGTCGCCCAAGTGATTGCTGACGAAGACCTCGAGCGCGAGACCGATGAGAAAACCTCGGCCGTTCATTTCATGCGCTTCGAACT
>DPGN01000009.1 GCA_003523185.1 Halieaceae bacterium | reverse complement strand
TCGATAAAACAGCGGTGATGGAAGATGGATCGGTATTCGTCGTCACCTCCGCAGCGATCGATTATCACGCGCCAGCGCGATTGGATGATCAGCTTGAGGCGGTCGCCGAGGTGGTTAGCAGTGGTGCTGCCACGATCGACTTTAGGCAGTCCGTCGTTCGATCGGGGACCGCGCTTGCGAGCGGTCAGGTGAGAGTGGCTCTTACCGATGGCACATCGGGGAAACCGAAACGAATGCCAAAGGGGTTGCGCGAATTACTTACTCAGAGTACCTGAGTAAGAGAGGAGTGGTGAGATAAAAAATGACAGATGAACTTAGCGTTATCGAGTTGATTCTTGGAGCAAGCCTCACAGTGAAGTTTGTGATGGCAACACTTGTCGCCGCGTCGGTGACATCGTGGTTCATGATTGTCCAGAGAGTGATCATTCTGGGGCGTGCGAATGAAGAGTTGCTCGATTTTGAGGATCGATTTTGGTCGGGAATGGATCTCGCACAACTCTACCGAGAGGGCTCGGATGCGATTGAAGAGGGTGTCGATATCACGGGTGGTGAGGCGCTGTTCAGAGCCGGCTTCAAAGAGTTTTCGAAGCTCTCCCGCCAGCCCAATATGGATGCTGAGGCGATGGTTGAGGGCTCTCGCCGGGCAATGCGTGTTGCCCTGATGCGCGAGAGCGACCGACTTGAGCGGCACCTTCCGTTCCTCGCCTCGGTAGGTTCTACCAGTCCTTACATCGGTTTGTTTGGAACAGTCTGGGGCATCATGCACTCGTTTCGTGGATTGGCTACCAGCTCGCAGGCCACGCTCGCGGCCGTGGCTCCCGGTATTTCGGAGGCCTTGATTGCGACTGCTATGGGGCTATTTGCTGCCATTCCAGCGGTCTTGGCCTACAACCGATTTGCAGCAAAGGCGGATGCGCTACTCAATCGCTATGAGTCGTTTGTTGATGAGTTCTCGGGGTTATTGCAGCGCCAGAGTTATGCTCAGAAGCGAGGCAACAGCCAGTGAGACCTCGACGAGCCGTCGCTGAAATAAATGTCGTGCCTTATATCGATGTGATGTTGGTATTGCTGGTCATTTTCATGGCGACCGCACCACTGCTTATGCAGGGTGTTGAGGTGGACTTGCCGAAGGCTAACTCCTCCCCGGTGTCAGACAGCGACGCTGAACCGCTGATTGTCTCCATTGATGCGCAAGCGAGGTTGTACCTCAATTTGGGAGCCAGTGATGATCAGGCACTGAGCATGGAAACTGTCAAGCAGCGCGTCGCAACCGTTTTGAAGCGTAATCCAGAGAAGGCGGTGATGGTCTGGGGTGACGCCGCCGTTCCCTATGGAGAGGTGGTGGTGCTGATGTCAGAGTTGCAAGAAGCGGGGGCGCCATCTGTCGGGTTGGTGACCGAGGCGCCTGCGAGGCGATAGTGAACTCAGATCGTTTACTCATTTTCGGAATTCCGGCGCTCGTTGCGGTACTGGTTCATCTCCTGTTCGTTTTTGCCCTTGAAGGTGGCTGGACGACTGCTTCGCCGACCATCACTGCGCAGCCACAGGTAGTTCAGGCATCATTGGTCTCGTTGTCTAAGCCAAAACCACAGCCCAAAACCAAACCCAAACCCAAACCGAAGGCGGTAGAGCCGAAACCCGAACCAAAGCCCGCGCCTACGCCTGCGCCACAGGTCGAGGCGCCACCAGCTGAGCCCATCGTTGAGCAGCCCGAGTCTACGCCTGAGGTATCTCGGGAGGAGCGACTTGCGAAGCTGCAACGCGAGTTGATGGCAGGCTTTGAAGATTTACCGGATGCCGATGAGCAAGTGCCCAACGAGGAAGTTAATGAGGTTCAGCAGGTTGCCGGATTAATGCAGGCGCGAATCACTCAGAATTGGAGACGTCCGCCGTCGGCGAGAAACGGCATGGAGGTGCTGCTCATCATTAGCTTGGTACCCACGGGTGAAGTCGTCGGTATCTCGATATCCAGCAGTAGTGGAAGTACGGCATTTGACCGCAGTGCGATTGCTGCCGTTGAGCGCGTGACGCGCTTCCCGGAGGTCACAGTCTTGTCTATTTCCGATTTCGAGCGATACTTTCGACGCTTTCCCCTACGATTCAAGCCAGAAGATCTGAGGTATTAGGTATGGCACAGCGCATAACCCTCCTTTTGTTAAGCCTGATGTGTTCGTCTCTTGCGTGGGGGCAACTCGAGATTCAGGTGACGCGCGGCATCGATAATCCAACCTCGATCGCAATTGCTCCCTTCGCCTGGGATGGCCTGGGTACATCGCCCGTCGACTTTGCACAGATTATCGATTCCGACCTTGCACGCAGTGGTCAGTTTAGTCCCGTCAGCCGCCGTGACATGTTGAGTCTACCGACATCGAAAGCGGACATTTTTTATCGTGACTGGCGAGCAATCGCGACGCGGTATTTGGTAATCGGTCGGGTCAGCAAGGGCACGCAATTACGTGTTGATTTCGCGCTTCACGATGTCGAGCGCGGTATTGAGTTGTTCTCAGGCCAAGTGGTTGGTAGCGAATCCGAGGCCCGCATGGTGGCGCATGGCGTAGCGGATGCGATTTATGAAAAGCTGACAGGCATACCCGGCGCTTTCGCGACCCGGCTTATTTATGTGTCCGTGACACGTAATCCTGAGGGCAAAGACTTCTATCGATTGACCGTTGCTGATGCCGATGGCCGCCGTCCGATTGTTCTTCTTGAAGGGCGCGACCCCATCTTGGCACCGAGTTGGTCACCCGATGGTAAAGAAGTTGCCTATGTCTCTTTTGAGTCGTCTCGCCCCGCGATTTATCGACAAGTACTCGCCACTGGTGAGCGCGAGCAATTGACCAATTTTCAAGGCTTAAACAACTCGCCGGTGTGGTCTCCCGACGGCAGGTTTATGGCGCTAGTCTTATCGAAGGACGGTAGTCCTGATGTCTATCTCTTGGATCTTGAGACAAAAGCATTGACCCGGCTGACACGCCATTACGCCATCGATACGGAACCCACCTGGATGCCAGACGGTAAGTCGCTCCTGTTCACCTCTGATCGCGGTGGTCGTCCACAGATTTACCGTTATGAACTCGCTACCGGTAAGATCGAGCGGGTGACGTTCGAGGGGCGATATAACGCGCGAGCGCGTGTCGCTGAAGACGGCCGTAACGTAGCTCTGGTGCATCAGCGAGACGGACGTTTTCACATTGCTGTCTTCGATTTAGTCACTGAGCGACTCACTGTTTTAACTGAAACTTCGCTGGATGAAAGTCCCAGTATTGCGCCCAACGGATCGCTAGTTATTTATGCGACTAAGCGTGGTGAGCGGAGTGTGCTCGGTGCGGTCGCTGTGGATGGGGGAGTTAAATTCAGCTTGCCGGCGCGCTCGGGTAGCGTGCAGGAGCCTGCTTGGTCTCCCATGTTGCCGCAACAATGATGAAAAAAGAGCCTTCATGTTCAACAAATGGACATATATGCGCTACATTATGGGCAGTATTCAAAAAACCTGTGTAGGAAACACGCCATGACAACGAAAAATACTTTGGGGAAAGCTGCTGCTGCTGTTTTGATGGCTGCATTAGTGAGCGCGTGCTCAAGCAATGCTGCTAAGGAAGAAGCTGCAGCGCAGGCTGCGGCTGAACGTGCGGCTGCAGAGCAAGCCGCAGCGGCTGAGGCTGCAGCTGCCGAGCAGCGAGCAATTGAAAAAGAGAAAGCCATGATGATGGCGGAAAAGCGCGAAGAGAAGCGTCGTCTAATGGACGCTGCTTCCGCCGCAGGTAGTGTTTTCTACTTCGATTACGATAGTTCATCACTGAGTGATGACGCGCGTGCTGCCATCGATGCACACGTGGCTCTCATGATGGCCGATAGCGGGAATGTTCGACTTGAGGGCCATACGGATGAGCGTGGCACGCGAGAGTACAACTTAGCTTTGGGTGAGCGTCGTGCTAATGCGGTGCGTGATTACATGGTAGCCAGTGGTGTTCCTGCTTATCGCATCGAAACCATCAGTTATGGCGAGGAAAATCCAGTGGCCTACGGTTCAGGCGAGTCTAGCTGGATGAAGAATCGACGCGTGGAGATCAAGTAAGACGTTATGTTTCCTCGACGAGTTACAAAGCCGGCGCTTGTCGCCGGCTTTTTTGTTTGGGCATCGGCGAGTGTGGCTCAAGTAACCACTGTTGAGCCCGTGGCCGAGCAGGCGGCAGTGCTTCCTTACGTGCAGGCGGACACCTCTACTGACTTCACCGGCAGTCAGCCTCTTCCATTATCATCAACGGACTCGCGTTCGCTTGCGCTTCGGGTTCAGCAACTAGAGGAAGAAATCCGTCGGCTGAATGGACTGGTAGAAGAGCAGGCCAGTCTACTCATGCGTCTGCAAGATCAGTCTCTCGAACGCTACGTTGAGGTGGATCGACGTTTAGCGGCCATCGGGACATTCGATCCATCGGCTGTCATCGAAGGCGATCAGGAAACGGATAGCCCAGCTCCCGATGACAGTGTGCTGTCACCAGTGGTGCCAGTGGCGGTGGCCGAGGTACAGCCGGGTGAGCGCGAGGCGTACCAGTCAGCGTATGGCTTGGTAAGAGAGCGACAGTTTGAGGCGGCAGTTGACGCGTTTAATACCTTCCTGGCCAGTTATCCATTCGGTCGATTTGCGCCGAATGCGCACTACTGGCTCGGTGAGCTGTATCTTGTTATTGAGCCTGTTGACCCAGAGTCGGCGCGTCAGAATTTCCAGTTGTTGCTGGATCAATATCCTAACGACCGTAAGGTCCCCGATGCGCTTTACAAGCTGGGCCGAGTCCACGCACTAAAGGGCAACATAGATCGATCGAAGGAGTACCTCAACCAAGTCATTGCCGACTATGGTTCGGAACAACATCCCGCGGCCCAATTGGCCAAGGACTTTCTAGATGGCCTTGATTGAGAAGAGTTCTGCGACGAGGAGTTATTGCTCGTCTTCGTGTTTCTGCGGCTTTGTCCCACTGGTTTTATTACGTGCAAACACACGACACGGGACCGTAATTTTCAGGGCTTGATTTTTCGCGCGTAAACCGTAGGATACGCGCCCTCTTGCACCAGTTTTCGGGTCGTTAGCTCAGTCGGTAGAGCAGTTGGCTTTTAACCAATTGGTCGCTGGTTCGAACCCAGCACGACCCACCATCTCAAAAAAAAGCCATCCATCGGGTGGTTTTTTCATTTCAACGCTCCTGATTTGACACGCGCTGAATCCAAACTCATGTCAAAAAATTTTGGTGATTTGCAAATACCTTCCTAGATTTAGGAAAGCCGGGGGACCCGTTGCCGGTTTGGTCAGATTTGGTACATAAAAACACCCAAGTGGAGATTGAACATGAAGTACGTTTTGAGTTTGAGCATTTTTTTATTTTTGGCAGCCTGCGGTTCTGATTCAGCTACCAACGCGACTGATGAGGTGGCGATGGCGTCAGAGCCTGCCGTTGAGAGCAGTGCCTCCTCTGTGCCCGCGATGGTCGAATATGTCTGGCATTCAAAAGAGGCTAATTTTTCTGACGAAGCGCTGAAGGAACATACGGACCGATGGGCCGCTATTGTTGACGAAGCCGGCATGGAGCTTAACTATGCGGCGGTTATTACCCCTCGGTTAGATAATGAAAATTATGACTTTATGTGGCTCATGGTATGGCCGACGTTGGAAGCTCGAGATTCTGCATGGACAATCTGGGCCGAACGTTATGAAGCGGACTGGCTCTCTACTTCCGAGGGCATCTTTAGTTACGACGGAAACAACGCATTTGGGTGGACGCCTAATCCAATGCGTCAGCCATCGGTTCAGAGCTCATCCGGTACAGGCGTGACGGGTTATATCTTCTGTGAATATAACGAGGGCATGGGCGATGCCGATTTAGCTGCAGCAGGTGCGACGTTTAATGCTTGGGTAGATACTTATGAAGCTGATAGTGGAAAAGGTAGTTATTGGTGGGGACTAATGACACCACAATTCGAGTTTCCTGAAGGTTTGGAGGCGGACTACGTATGGTTTAACTCTTGGGAAACTGAAGCAGAACGTCAGGCAGGAAATGCCGCATTCATGGCTTCAGGTTTGGCAGAGACCTTTGCCGCCATAGCCACGTGTCAAGAGGAAGCTATTTTTGATGGGCGCGCTATTTATGTCGCTGACTCCATGTAGTGACTCTCACACTTAAAACTAAAGCCCGGCATGAGCCGGGTTTTTTTTGCTCGGCCCATGGGTCATTGGAGCTTCTGTTTGCTCAGACGTCGATAGCACTCTTACGTAATTTGCACACACTGGTTGACAGCGGGTAGTGGGATCCTATGGTACACATAACTGAAAAATAGCATTTAAGGTGCGTTGTGATGTCTCACATATACATTCTAGGTGGCAGTCAGACGGACTTTTCGCGCAATTGGGCGCGCGAAGGCCTTGAAGTGTATGACATGTTTGCCGAGGCACTGACCGATGGAATCAGGGATGCAGGTATCGAACCTGCCCAGATTGAGGTCGGTCATGTAGGAAATTTTGTTGCCGATCTCTTCGCTGGTCAGGGTCTGATCGGGGGCTTTTTCGGCCAAGTATTCCCTGAACTTGCAATGTTGCCGACGTCTCGGCACGAAGCGGCGTGTGCGTCCGGGTCAATGGCGATTCTCGGTGCGATGCGCGACATCGAGGCGGGTCATTATGAGACTGCCTGTGTGGTTGGGCTTGAGCTCATGCGAAATGTGAGTGGTAAAACCGGTGCCGAGTATTTAGGCGCGGCAACCTGGCAAGGGCACGAGGCGCTCAGCTGTGACTTTCCCTGGCCGTTTATGTTCGATCTGATTACCAAGGAATATGACCAGCGTTACGGTATTCGAGATGATCATTTAACTCAGATAGCCGAAATCAACTTTGCCAATGCGAAGTTGAACGAGAATGCGCAAACACGTGCTTGGCAGTTCGCCGAAGGTAGTTTCAGTGGTGATGAAACACTAAACCCGATCATCGAGGGACGAGTACGGAAACTCGACTGCGGTCAGATTACGGATGGCGCGGCCTGCATTGTTCTCGCAAGCGAACGGTTTGCGCGGCAACATGCCGAAAAACAAGGTCTTAAGTTGCAGGACATACCGCGTATCAA
>DPGN01000021.1:207235-225278 GCA_003523185.1 Halieaceae bacterium | reverse complement strand
GCTGACAAGCCGGTGAACCAAAACCAATCTTTTTGCTGAGCACCTAACAGTGAACTCTCGCCTGCTCGAGTGACACCAAACTGTCCGTGCCAATAAAGGGGAAGGTCACCTTGATGCGCTCCACTGAAGCGCGCGACGCCATAAAGGTCCTCAGCACCGCTCCCGAGCCATCGCTCTGACGAACCATTAGAGGCTTTGTAGCCGACCGCGTAGGCAATCTGCAGCGCTTGTTGGCGTTCTGCGACATAACTCAGCTCGAGCGTCGAGTCGCTCTGACCGGAAACAGGGCGATCGAGCAACGACTGCTGCTCAATGCCATCGAACTGAAAACGTATTTGATCTTCCGGCAGTGTGCTCCGACCGCCATCACTCATTCCAAAGAAGTCATGCCAGCGATTCACGTACGCATCGACAAAGCCACCGTCATGTTTGATGGACGACAGATGCGCGCTAAGTTCCCATTGGGGCGAGAGACCCCATCGAAGATTAACGCTCTGCTTTTGTGTCTCCCCGTCAAAAAATACCCGCTCACGCTCGGACGCCTGAGAGACAAGATGGGTCGCAATATCCGTATGCACCGAGACCGAGAGCCCTTCTTTTATATCGGCTGATCGCTGTGAAGGCAGCGCAACCAACTGCGCAAGCGGAGAGAGATTTTCCACCCACAATGGTTCATGAATCACCTCGCCCGACACTGTCAAAGGCAGAAGTAATCCTGGAAAGGCCGACATTAAACGCCGCAGCAATCTCACCATTCGATGTGCTCACCCGCATGCTCGGCGAGTTCGCGGCTCAACAGCTGACGAAACCCGTCGTTAGTTTTGGTGTCGAACCACTCTTCATCGGCATCTCGCCACACAAAGTGAAAGCCACCGCCCGGGGTTGCCAACCAAAGCTGCTCTACCGCGGGTTGCCGACTTAGTACGAAGACCACACCGTTGCTAAAGGTCACATTTAGCACCCCCTCGGCCGCGGCAATATCGGGGTCCGATTCCAATTCCTCCAACTTCGACTCAACCTCCTCGAAGGTTTCAGCGATACATTCATAGTACTGTGGCGATGCAGACATTCTGTGTCCTTTTCATGGGCTCAAGTGAGACGTGGGGACGAGACCATAACCAGATAAGGATCTCGAGTCACGAACATAGGATAACAGCTGGTATACTAGCGGTTTAAACATTGGTGGCTCCGGTGCGACTACTTTTCATTCATTGCATAGCGGTCGTGTTATCCCTCACCCTGGGCTGTGGGCAGCCCGGCGAGTTGCGGCACCCGGAACCAGAACCCACCACGACTAACTAATTTCTACCATGTCGCATGATCACAACATGCCTAACGGATTTAGTGTCCGCGAGGGTTCTCTTTTCTGCGAGGCAGTATCAGCTGACTCCCTTGCGCAGCGTTTTGCCACACCCTTGTACGTCTACTCTGAGAAAGCAATCACGGACGCATTTGCTGAGTGGACCGACGCCTTCGGCGGAGCTGGCCATCTCATATGCTTCGCCGTAAAAGCCAACTCGAACATCGCCATTCTCAAATTGCTGGCAAGCCTGGGATCTGGCTTTGATATTGTCTCGGGTGGCGAGTTACAACGGGTGCTTACAGCAGGTGGTGATGCGGGAAAAGTGGTTTTCTCAGGTGTGGGTAAGTCAGCAGCGGAGATTGAATTGGCGCTGACCGCTGGCATTCGCTGCTTCAACGTAGAGTCCGCATCCGAACTCGCACTTATCGAGAAGATCGCTCGTCACTTGAATAAAGTCGCACCCATCTCGGTCCGGCTCAATCCTGATGTGGATGCCAAGACACATCCCTACATCTCGACCGGCCTAAAGGAAAATAAATTTGGGGTCGACGCTCAGATTGCGAGGGCACTGTACCGCACGGCACATGAATCCGATGCGCTACTGCCTATCGGAATCGATTGCCACATCGGCAGCCAGCTCACCGAGATCGAGCCCTTCATCGATTCAGTCAAACACCTCAAAAACCTCGTGCTCGACCTTCGCTCACGTGGCATTGAATTACAGCACATCGATATTGGTGGCGGCTTGGGTATCCGGTATCGCGATGAGGAGGTCCCGAGTGCCAAGGCACTTATTACCTCGGTAAGAGACCAGCTAGACGATCTTTCGATGGAGCTGATGATTGAGCCGGGACGATCGATCGTGGGCAATGCAGGCGCCCTGCTAACCCGTGTCATGGTGATTAAAGAGGGCGAGACAAAACACTTCGCTGTCGTCGATGCTGCCATGAATGACCTGCTGAGACCCGCACTGTATTCAGCATGGCAGACGATCATGGAGACCGCTCCCGGCTCAACACAAACGCGGGTATACGATGTTGTTGGACCGGTCTGCGAGACAGGTGACTTCCTGGGCAAAGATCGAGAGCTCGGTATCACTGAAGGTGATCTACTGGCCGTCCTGGGCGCAGGTGCTTACAGTTTCACGATGTCTTCAAACTATAACTCCCGCCCTCGTGCAGCAGAGATATTAGTGAGCGGAACCGACGCTCATGTCATTCGAAAGCGAGAGCGAGTGGAGGATCTCTGGGCAGATGAGTGTTTGCCCGAGCATATTGGGGGCCAAGCTCATGATGATTGATTTCACCAAAATGCACGGCGCGGGCAATGATTTTGTCGTCATCGATGCAGTAAGAAAGGCCGTCAGCCTGTCCTCTGAACAGATTCAAACTATTGCCAATCGGCACACCGGCGTTGGCTGTGATCAGGTACTCGTTATTGAACCACCGAAATGCGGTGACGCGGATTTTGAGTACAAGATTTTCAACGCGGATGGGTCAAGTGCAGGTCAGTGTGGCAATGGTGCTCGTTGTGTGGGCCGATTTATTCGTGAACAGGGCCTTTCTCCCAAACAGGAGATAACACTTCAGGTGGGCGACTGCCTCCGCCATTTGTCATTGTCTAAACATTTCGATGTGAAAGCCGAACTCGGTGCACCCGTATTTGACCTGCCGGCTGTCCCCTATGTATTACCCGACGGCAACGAGGCTTCAAGCACTGAACACGAGCTAAAGCTGGGTAACGTGACGGTAAACGCAGGCATCCTGTCCATGGGTAACCCGCATGCCGTGATCGTAGTCGATGATTGCGCGGCTACGCCGGTTGAGAAGATTGGCCCCATGATTCAGGCGCTCGACGTCTTTCCCGATAGCGTAAATGTTGGGTTCATGGAAATTAAAAATCGCGATGCGATAGCACTGAGAGTCTTTGAGCGAGGGGTCGGCGAGACACTGGCCTGTGGCTCAGGTGCTTGTGCCGCTGTCGTTCACGGTATCAAGCTTGGTCTGCTATCGCCCGAGGTGACAGTCGATCTACCCGGCGGTAAGCTCACCGTGAGTTGGACTGGCGGCCAGGACGCCGTATGGCTTTCAGGTCCGGCGGAAACCGTATTCCAGGGCAAAGTAAACCTTCGGTAGACACTATGAGTGACGAGTCGACAGCTAGTGAGGTAACTGCGGAGGTAGTTAGCGATTACCTCAGAGACAATCCTGACTTCTTTAATCAATACCCCGAGGTACTGAGTGAGCTTAAGATCACTCACGTCGGGGACGGCGCCGTATCCTTGGTGGAGCGTCAAGTGGCGACACTGCGGGAGCGAAATGCCGAGTTACGCCGACGACTGGATGCCCTCATGTCCGTCGCTGAGCAAAATGAAGCGCTTTTAGAGGCTACTCAGGAAGTTATCGCTTCTATCGCAGAGCGAGGCTCATACGAAGATCTCGCCACGCTGTTTTGTGATCTCGTCAGCAAACGTTTCGGCGTTGAGCTTGTCGCCTTTCACTGGTGCGATGCAGAAATTAGTTCCGACGCCATTTCGATAGCTTCGCACCTGATGGGCAATAAAACTGCTTCCAGCGGACCGCTTAGAGCGCATGAGTTAAACGCGCTCTTCGGAGAAGACAGGGGCGAGGGTTCGGCTGCTCTTGCTCGGCTCAGCACGCGATCAGGAGACGCCGCGGTCATCGCGGTAGGGTCAACCGATGCCGTTCGCTATGGCATAGGCGATGGCACATTATTTCTCGAATACCTAGGAAATGTTATCGGCAGCCTTCCGATCAACCGAGCTTCGGATTAATCCTTTGGCTGAGAATAATCTCAATCAGGCAGTTGACCACTACTTACAATATATTGAAGTTGTCCGAGGCTACTCAGCGCACACCGTAAAGAACTATCGGCGCGACCTGAGTAAGCTCATTGAGTTTTGCAGCGCACATGCGATCGATGACATAACCCGGCTCAATCAATCGCTTCTTCGCCAGTGGGTAGCGACCTTGAGTAGAGAAAAACTCTCGGCAACGTCAATTCAGCGGCATCTATCATCGACGCGATCACTGTATAAATTCTTGGCGCGCACGCGCTCGGATCTCGACGATCCAACGGCAGGCGTCAAAGCGCCAAGAACACCTCGAACACTTCCAAAAAGTCTCGAGCCCGATCAGGTCAATCAACTGCTAAACCACCACAGCGAAACCGCGTTGATGGCACGTGACCTGGCGATGGCAGAGCTCCTCTACTCAGCCGGTTTGCGACTGTCGGAATTGGTGGGTGCGAATCTCAACGATCTCGACAGAACCGATAAGATCATTACGGTTATTGGTAAGGGCCAGAAAACCCGCGTTGTTCCCGTAGGTGGCCCTGCGTTGGCTGCCTTGGCAGAGTGGATGAAATATCGACCAATGGGGGACGAAGTGCTTGGCTACCACTCGCCGCTTTTCGTTACTCAACGCGGAACGCGAATCAGTCCAAGAGCCGTACAAGATAGAATTCGTCAGCTAGCAATTAAACACGGCATGACCCAACGCGTGCACCCGCACGTGTTGCGTCACGCTTTTGCAAGCCATCTATTGGAGTCCAGTGGCGACTTGCGCGCGGTACAAGAGCTCCTGGGACACGCCAACATTGCAACGACCCAGATTTATACCCATCTCGATTTTCAGCACCTTGCCAAAGTCTATGATCAGGCGCACCCGCGGGCACAAAAGCGCGGCAAGCGAAATACGGACTCATGATCACAACCCTCTCATTCGATCTTGACGATACACTCTGGGATCCAAGACCTGCCCTCATCGCCGCTGACAAAGCGCAATGGTTGGCACTCGCCCAGCGCTACCCCGATCTCACCGAGCGCTTTACCCGGGACCAAATCTTCGTTTGTAGAAAGCAGATTCTTACCGATGCGCCGTCCATCGTGGGTGATGTAACAGCGCTGCGAATTGAAGTGATGTATAGGCTCTTACTGTCTCTCGATATCGCGCCGGCAGAGGCCGATGAATCCGCAAGGATGGCGTTCGAAGCCTTTATGGCAAAAAGAAATGACGTAATTCTGTTTCAAGAGACAATTCCCATGCTCGAAAGCGTCTCGGAGTCCTACACTGTCGTAGCCATTACCAATGGTAATGCGGATGTTTTCAAGACCGGGATCGGGCCCTATTTTGACCTTTCGATTCGGGCCGACGAAGCCGGAATAGCAAAACCGGATAGAGGCATTTTCGACCTCACCTGGGAAAAACTTGGCTGTCAATCAAGCGACGTTATCCACATAGGCGACAGTCTTGAAAATGACGTTCAGGGTGCGATCAATGCTGGAGTAACACCTATTTGGTACAACCCTGATAAGGAACAAAACACATTAGGAGTTAATGAAGTAGGAGCCCTATCAGAGCTCCCTTCAATGATTCAGCAGCTTAGCAACAGGCACTAAGCTGAAAGAAGCGATTGCTTAGATTGCTTCCTCGCCCGTTTCACCGGTGCGAATACGAACGACCTGCTCCAACTCCGAAACAAAGATCTTGCCATCGCCGATCTTCCCGGTACTCGCGGCAGAAATTATCGTGTCGACGATTTGATCTAGCTGTTCGGCCGACGTTGCGATCTCCAGCTTTAGCTTCGGGAGAAAATCGACGACGTACTCTGCTCCTCGATAGAGCTCGGTATGCCCGCGCTGGCGACCAAAACCCTTCACTTCGGTAACCGTTACCCCCTGCACACCAATCTCTGAAAGCGCACTTCTAACATCATCCAGCTTGAAGGGCTTAATAATTGCGGTGACTAACTTCATGAAAACCTCACACCTATTTTTTTTCTTCACGGCTGAGCGCCGTCGTTGGCAGAGTATGGCGTATGCGGCTGCGTTTATGAAGTAACGTGGCAGGAGTTAATGCCGCAGATAAAAAAAACCCGGCAATTAAGCCGGGTTTCGATTTTCGGACTGATTGATCAGCGGTTCGCGACCGAACCTTTAGAGCTGACTGCCTCAAGATCAAAGCGGTCAGACTGCATGACCTTGGTCCATGCCGCGGCAAAATCACTGACGAACTTTGCCTCGCCGTCATCCGCTCCGTAAACCTCAGAGATTGATCGCAGCTCGGAACTTGATCCGAACATCAGATCAACGGGCGTGGCCGTCCATCGACGATCCCCTGTCTCACGGTCAGTCGCAACGTACACACCTGGGAACTCCGTCGACGCAGTCCACTCGACACCCATGCCTAGCAGATTCACGAAGAAGTCATTACTGAGTTCGCCTTCGCGATCAGTCAACACACCATGTGACGAACCACCGGCATTAGCACCCAGTACACGCAAGCCACCGGTGAGCGCGGTCATCTCAGGCACTGTGAGGTCAAGCAAACTCGCCTTATCGATCATCGCACCAACAGGTGACATGTAGTTACGATCCGCATCGTAGTAATTGCGGAATCCGTCAGCAACGGGCTCTAGTGCACCAAATGAAGCAACGTCGGTCTCGGCTTGCGATGCATCCATACGACCGGGTACAAACGCTATCTCAAGGTTGTGGCCACGCTTCGCAGCCGCACTCTCGATAGCAGCCGCACCGCCCAAGACAATCATGTCAGCCATGCTGATTTGCTTGCCACCGCGGGCCTTCGCGTTGAATTTGCTTTGCACGCTCTCCAGGGCAGAGAGTGTCGCTGCGAGCTCATCGGTATCGTTTACGTCCCAGCTGTTCATTGGTGCCAAGCGAATTCGAGCACCATTGGCACCACCACGCATATCGCTGTCCCGATACGATGACGCTGAAGCCCAGGCCGCTTTAATGAGAGCAGCTTCGCTTGCGCCCGACGTAAGAATTGCCTTCTTAAGCTTCTTCACGTCTTTCGCGTCAACCAACGCGTGATCAACCGCAGGGATTGGATCCTGCCAAAGAAGCACTTCAGCTGGCACATCCGACCCCACGTATCGAGCTCGAGGGCCCATGTCCCGGTGAGTCAGTTTGAACCAAGCACGCGCGAACGCATCTTCAAACTCGGATGGGTTCTCAAGGAATCGCTTAGAGACCGCTCGATACGCTGGATCGGCCTTCAAAGACAGGTCTGTGGTGAACATGATCGGTGCATGCTTCACATCCGCAAGGTGCGCATCAGGAACTGTGCCCTCAGCCTGACCGTCCACAGGTACCCATTGGATGGCACCGGCAGGGCTCTTGGTCATTTCCCAATCGAACGCAAAGAGGTTTGCTAGATACATCATGCTCCAGCGGGTGGGTGACGCAGTCCACGCACCCTCAAAACCCGATGTAACCGTGTCTTCTGAGTGACCTTTGCCGCAACGGTTGTTCCAGCCAAAGCCTTGCTCTTCCAGAGCCTCGCCTGCGGGCTCAACGCTCACACACTCGCCCGGCTTGTGCGCGCCGTGAGCCTTACCGAAGGTGTGACCACCCGCGATAAGCGCCACAGTTTCCGCATCATTCATGGCCATTCGACCAAATGTATCGCGAATATCATGCGCCGCCAGCGCTGGATCCGGGTTGCCATTGGGGCCCTCTGGATTTACGTAGATCAGACCCATTTGAACCGCAGCGAGCGGGCTATCTAACTTGCGATCACCCGTGTAACGCTCATCGGCGAGCATAACCTTTTCGGGACCCCAGTAAACAAGATCGGGTTCCCAGTCGTCGGTACGACCACCTGCAAAACCAAATGTTTTAAAGCCCATATCCTCCATGGCCACGTTGCCAGCGAGGATCATGAGATCCGCCCAGCTGACGTTGGCGCCGTAAGCCTTTTTTACTGGCCAGAGTAGACGACGTGCTTTGTCAAGGTTGCCGTTATCAGGCCAGCTGTTGAGCGGCTCGAATCGCATCTGACCACCACCAGCACCACCTCGGCCATCGGCCACACGGTAAGTACCTGCGCTATGCCAGGCCATACGGATAAAGAAGGGACCGTAATGACCGTAATCAGCAGGCCACCAGTCTTGTGAATCTGTCAGCGTTGCACGGATATCGGCCTTCAAGGCGTTCATATCAACCTGAGCAAACGCTTCCGCGTAATTAAAGTCCGCCCCGTAAGGATTTGACTCGGGTGCGTGCTGACGCAGCGGAGTCAAGTCAATACGATCAGGCCACCAGAACTTAGGGGGCTTGGCGAATGTGTTTTCTGCCTGAACCGGTGCCGACATTGCGGTGAAAACCGCGAGGCCTGCAACGGCGAGCTTGAGAGCTTTCATAAATACCACCTCCAAAAGAGACTTATTGTTTTTTTGGGAACAGACTAAAACCAGTCCTCCCATAACAACTAATCTATTCCTCTTGTCGGTGGTGTTCCAATCGGAATATCTGTCGAACTCGATCGGTATTTCTAATCAGTGATCGAGGTAACCAAGTGAGCTTTCGAAACGAACGGGCAACCGTGGCTATTCAAACTTTTGACGTGCTCTCAAGAGATCGCATCAACGTGGTGTTGAAAAGTGTCAGTGCAGCCTCGGTGAATCGGGCCATGTTTTCTTCACGGTTCTCCGAGAATGTCTCTACTGTGATGGAAGCGTTGATGGGGCCACTGATGCCAATGACGCTGGTGCCGGGCGCATGTCCATATGGCGTCCCTGCTGGCCCAGCGGCGCCGAGCTCCGCGATGCCCCAGGTGGCATCAAGCTTCAGTCTTGCTGCATGAGCGAACTCAGCCACCATGGGCTCCGTTAGGGGTTTAAGTCTTTTCAGTTTGATCACATCAAGGTCAAGAAAAGCGTGTCGCGATTCGCGAGTGTAAATAACGCTACCTCCGCGAAAGTAGCTGGATGCGCCAGCAACGGATAAAAGGTTTGCCGCGATAAGCCCTCCGGTTGAAGACTCGGCGACCGAGACAGAGTGTCCACTGGCAACTAATTTAGAGGCAATGGCAGCGCAAACGCTTGAGAACATAGGGGCGTCCCTTACGATCTAAGAAAAACATCACGCTAACCCTAACAGGCGTCGTTTGCGACCCGATATCGTAATGCGCGCCGTTTACAAGGTAAGTTTTGGATGCGGAAGTCACGCTGTCCATGCTTTTTCAGATAAAAAAAGGGGGAGCAAAGCTCCCCCAACGTCTCACTCAAACATCTAGCGGGCGGTAGTAAACTCTGGGTAGGCCTCAAGACCACACTCAGCAATATCGGATCCTTCGTACTCCTCTTCCTCAGATACTCGGACTGGCATGACAACCCCAATAGCCTTGAAAGCGATAAACGAAGTGACAAAAACCCAGCCAAAGATGGTGGCGGCGCCAATTAGCTGACCTGAGATAGTTGCATCAGAGTTAGTGAATGGCACTGCTAACAGACCTAGTAGACCAACGACACCGTGTACCGAAATTGCACCAACGGGGTCGTCGAACTTCAACTTGTCTAGCGTGACAATGGAGGCGACCACTAAAGCTCCGCCGAGACCACCAATAATGGTAGCGCCCAAGGGAGATGGCGTGTCTGGACCGGCGGTGATTGCCACCAGGCCCGCCAAACAACCGTTGAGTGCCATGGTCAGATCGGCCTTGCCAAAAGCGAACTTGGCTACGAGTAGAGCAATAATGCATCCGCCTGCGGCAGCTGCGTTAGTATTCAAGAATACAACCGCAACGGCGTTTGCATCACCGACGGTCGCGGTTGCAAGCACAGATCCACCATTGAAGCCGAACCAACCCATCCAAAGAATGAACGTGCCTAAAGTGGCCAAAGGCATATTAGCACCGGGGATCGCATTCACTTTACCATCGGCCGAGTACTTACCCTTTCGTGCGCCAATGGTCAGTACACCAGCGACACCTGCGGCTGCGCCTGCCATGTGCACGATGCCAGATCCCGCGAAATCCAAGAACCCGAGGTCGCCGAGGTTGTAAAGGCCAAAAACGTCATTGCCACCCCATGTCCAACTTCCTTCCAAGGGGTAGATAAATGCCGTCATAACTACAGCGAAAACGAGGAATGCGAAGAGTTTCATACGCTCAGCAACGGCCCCCGATACGATCGACATTGCGGTAGCGACGAACACTACTTGGAAGAAAAAGTCGGCAGACGGCGCATAGCCAGCTGGCTCTTCCGCACCAGTGACTCCATCGGCCGCTAGACCATCCAAGAAAATGCCTCCGCCATACATGATGTCATAGCCAACAACCATGTACATAGTGCAAGCGATAGCAAACAGTACGACGTTCTTTGTCAAAATCTCGGTCGTGTTCTTACTGCGAACCAGACCAGCCTCTAGCATGGCGAACCCTGCCGCCATCCACATTACCAACGCACCGCACACCAAGAAATAGAAGGTGTTTAACGCGTAACTTAATTCAGCTGTTACTTCCATGATGCCTCTCCTTTAAGCTTAGAGCGCATCAACACCGGTCTCACCGGTGCGGATACGAATGGACTGTTCAAGAGACGTGACAAAAATCTTGCCGTCTCCAATGTTGCCGGTCTGGGCTGCGCCCGAGATCGCTTCGATGGTCTGATCGAGCATCTCGTCTGAGACAGCGACCTCGACTTTGGTTTTCGGTAAGAAATCGACCACGTATTCCGCGCCCCGATAGAGCTCGGTGTGACCTTTCTGTCGTCCGAAGCCTTTGACCTCGCTGACCGTGATGCCTTGCACCCCAATCGTAGATAACGCCTCGCGGACGTCGTCTAACTTAAAGGGCTTGATGACTGCAGTTACCATTTTCATGAGCTTTTCTCCCTCTCAATGGCTGAAATCAGGTGTTGAATTAGAGGCTCTTGCCAATGGTGAGAATCAGAGCTGCATCCGCCCAGTCGTAACCGTAGGCTTCTTCCTTATCGAGATCGGTGTCTTCGTAAGCAATGGTGAAGTCCAGTCCAGCCGCCGAAGTAGACAGCGCAACCGACCAGTTCATGTGATCCGTGGCTTCGTTCAAGTAGCCAGCTTCATCGTAGTCACCCGAGCCAACCAGGAAGTCGAGAGCGTAGCCTTCCGACAATGCCATGCTGTAGGTAACGTAGGTGTAAGTAAACTTGCCTGTCTCACCCCAGTACTCGTCCGAGTAGTTCATACCGATACCGAAATCGCCGAAGCTCAGTGAGCCATAGATCTCGCCGTAGTCACCGAGCAGACCTTCGTCCTGCGGGTAGTCGTAGTAAATATAGCCAATGTCGTAAGAGACACTGTCACTGAGGTCGGAAGCGAAGCCCGCGTAGTAGTCGAGCTCAATGCCACCATTCAAACCACCACAGCTGTCGGGGGCAGACGAGCAATCAAAATCTACGGCAGCACCCCATGTGCCAATGTAAAAGCCGCTGTCAAACCCGACGTCAAAACCGCCTTGGATAGAAGGCGCGCTGTCCGACTGGGATATACCGCGGAATTTGTAGTCCGAAGTCAGTGCGACGTTGCCGCTAACTTCAGCGCCAAATGCCTGTGATGCTGGGATAGTAACGAGGGCTGCGAGGGCCACTTTCTTGAATGACATTGTCTTCTCCTTTGTGAATGACAGATCCTGGAAACAACTAAAGGTGCTGTACCTTGGGACGCTCTGTGATTAGCGAGCGGCGCGCCAAAGGAATTTAACGTCATCAAAATCAATAGCTTATCGCTATTATAGACTTTCTAAACCAGCCCCTTGCCCGCTTTTTGCACCAAAATAGTGCGATTTAAGGTCGCTAACGCTCGAAAATGATGCGATACCATGGGCCGATTTCGGCTAACCTACGCAGGCAGAAAAACGAGAGAGAAATCATGAGCGATAACGCATCAAGACCTGACCCGAGCGAAGCGGTTTCGAAGCTGTTTGGCGGCATGCTTAAAGAGGGAAAGTCGCTGGCCGATGAAGTCTCGGATAACGCAAAGGCGGTCGCTCGATCTGCCCTCGGCAACCTGGATGTTGTCAGTCGAGATGAGTTCGACGCGCAGGCGGCTGTTCTTCGCCGAACACGCGCACGTATCGAACAATTGGAATCAGAAGTAGCGGCACTCGTTTCAAAACTCGAGGAGCTTGAAAACCGCTGATGGATTGATCGCCAGGAGCAGGATGCTCGGCAGATCCACTCAGGCACTACCGACAAGGAAGTCGAATGTCACTCGCGCGCGTAGCGACCCGATGCCGTCAAGGCATCAACGCAAGCATCGTCTGGGTAGAAGCTCACCTTTCACCTGGACTTCCGACCATTGCACTTGTGGGCGTGTCCGCGACAGTAGTCAAAGATGCCAAAGAAAGAGTACGTAGTGCGATTATCAGCTCGGGCTATCGCTGGCCAGACGCACGACTAACCATCAGCGTTTCACCCACAGGGGTTCATCAGGCTACCGCGAGTTTGGACCTCCCCATCGCTGTGGCCATTTTGATCGCTTCCCGGCAAATCCCCGAAACCCTCGCGTATGGGGCTGAGTTCTATGGCGAGCTCAGTCTTGATGGACGAATCTTGGCTACCAGCGGCTTATTGGCCGCAGGCGCGAGTCAGCGGGAGCGGTCGGTGACTCTGATAACCCCGAGGGACAATGCGCCCGCTATCGCCGCGCTGTGCGATAACGTCGTTGGACTCGCGACCCTCGGAGATCTCCGCGCGCCACACAGCTGGAAGCGGTTTGTACCAAGTAATGACAAAAGTACGATCGACCGACGGACAGTCAGCCCGATACCACTGCCAGCGGGTCAGCCCGGGCTCTGGCGAGCTGGCGAAATAGCGGCAACAGGCGGACATCATATGTTGATGTCCGGTGAGCCAGGTGCAGGAAAGACGATGGCAGCAACGCTCATCAAACAGCTGTTGCCAGAGTTACCCCATCGCGAAGCGCTGGAGACGCAAATCATTTTCGATATTGCGAACCAAGCATCACCCGAGGGTCGTGTCTTCCGGTCACCTCATCACAGCATCAGTGTTGCAGGATTGGTCGGCGGAACCCGCCAGGCCACGCCTGGCGAGATTAGCCTTGCACACCACGGCATCTTGTTTCTTGATGAGCTACCGGAGTTCTCACTAGCCACCATTGAAGCGCTTCGTCAGCCACTTGAGGCTGGGGAAATACGGATAAGCCGCTCGGAGCATTCCCATAGCTACCCAGCTAAATTTCAACTCATTGCCGCCATGAACCCTTGTCCCTGTGGCTATCGCGATTCGCCGACAACGCCCTGCCGGTGTTCATTGAGCGCCTTGAGTCGCTATACCCAAAAATTATCGGGGCCTCTTTTGGATCGCTTTGATCTCTTCATTAACGTTAATCGCTCGAAACTGTCCGACGTCATGTCGCCTCAAGACCAACTGCATGACGATTTGAAAAGAGCACAGCATCGGGTCGCCATGGCACGTGACTCGGCTATGAAACGGCAAGGCGTTGAGAACAGTAGAATTGCAGGCGGCGATCTGACCGTGCTCTGTGCGCTCTCGTCAGCTACTAAGCAATGGTTGGAGAGAACGGGCGAACGGCTGCAACTATCAGGGCGAGGGCCGCATCGGTGCCTGCGAGTCGCAAGAACAATAGCCGACTTATCCGGACAACAGCAGGTGACCCAATCTGAACTGAGTGAGGCGCTCGTCTACCGAGCGCACTTGGGTCAAACGGGGGCGTAGCCGGGAGAGCAGTTCACCCGATCCACAAATCAGAAGCTTGTGACGTACTCCGCGAGTTGCTGGATGTCTTCATCGCTCAGCGCAGCAGCCTGTCCCCACATGAGCGCACTTTGGGCGCCAACCATCTCGTTTGCACGGTAGGCGGTCAGCCGGCCAACAATATAGTCGGCCTCACGCCCTGCGAGCGCGGGGCCAATTCCACCGCCGCCATTGGGGCCGTGACATGCAGCGCAACCTGCGTACTTCGCCTCACCGGGAAGTGAAGCCACCGCCGCATCAGCGACAGATGCGCCGCCGCAATCCTGCCCAGCGACACAGACGTTTGAAAATGACTTAATTCGATCGGCAATTGCAGCACGTTGTTCATCTGTCTGCGCAAAAGCTGAAGCAGAAAGAGCTAGTATAGTGACTAATAGGTATCGCATGGCTCTGGAAACTCGTTTGGCAGTTTTTCTGGAGCGCGGAGTATACAGACTAAAGTGGTATCGAAAAAACTCGGTTGTCCAGATAATGCATATAACAATGACTTTTAATACCCAGCTTTTACTAATAGCCCCAGCTTTTATTAAATAGCCGCAGCTATGAAAAGACTGGCTTTAGTTAATGGACAGTAGCGCCTTAAGCGACGGCTCAACCTAAATAGGACCCCTTATGAAACTTTACACCTTCGACCCTGCCCCCAATCCACAGCGCCTAAAGATGTTCATCGATTACAAAGGTATTGAGTTAGACACTACGCAAGTCAACTTTCAGGAAGGCGAGCAGCGAACCGATGCTTACAAAGCCGTTGTTCCCACAGGCACGGTTCCAGCACTCGTGCTTGATTCAGGGCGCGTACTAAGTTCCGTGTTTGCGATCACACAATATTTGGAAGCGCTGCACCCGGATAGTCCGCTGTTAGGGACATCCGACGAAGAACGGGCGGTCATCCTCGATTGGAATCACCGTATCTTTACCGATGTGTTCAAGGCGATTGCTGACCTCTTCCGAAACACGAATCCGGCGTTCGCGGGCCGCGCGCTCCCGGGAACACTGGACACCGAACAAATTCCAGCGCTTGCCGAGCGTGGGAGAAGTCAATTACTGCACGCGCTAAACACCATGAACCACGAGCTCACTTCACGAGATTACGTAGCTGGTGACAGTTTCAGCATGGCGGACATCGACTTACTCGTATCACTGCATTTCGCTGGCTGGGCGGCAAAGGTTCAGCCCGATGAGTCACTCACCGCGCTATCCGACTGGCGTCAGCGAGCGCAAGCGGCTCTCGGCTGAGACACCACTGACGCATAAAGCACTGGTGTAGAAGGAGAAACGTGGATCCGTGTTACTAGGCCAACAGACATCGCGATCGGGTATGCGGATCTCAACACTTTGGATCGGGCTCATCGCAAGCCTCGTGATTTCGGGTTGTACTGAGCGCGAGGTCGGTGCCGAAAAACTAGCAAATTACGTTGAGCGTCTAAGCACCGCCGCCGATGTCGAAATCGGGATAGTCGAACGGGGCCAAAATATTTGGCAGCGAGTAGACCTCCCATCTGACCTCGATGCGGATCCCTTGACGGCTACCGGCTCATTATCGCTAATCGACTTCCTGTCCCTGAGTGGCTGTGAGTTGCAAGCCAACATTGCCAAACGCAATACGTCGATGGGGCGTACGGCATCGGCATCACAACGCCTTATCCTCGATCTTGAGTTTTTAAGGCTGGCACCTGCCTGCGTAACGCTCATGGAAGAGAAAGAGGAAAACAGCGTTGCCGACACGCTCCGGGAAAATATTGAATTCCGACGTGCCAATCTGCCTATACGCATCTTCGCGGCAACCCTCGGGGGTCCGGAATGGCAAAAATTTTGGGCCCAGCCCATGTTATTAGGGTCGTATCCCGAGTCGGCAAGTGGTGACTCGGCACAAGCGTTGTGGGAGCTATCCGAGCGGGTGCAGCGTTTTCTGGACCATAGCTGGTCTGCCGCCGACGAGGATCTCGAGCCGCTGCTATCCTCAATAAGGGCAAACTCAGGGGGACAGCTGCTGGCAGCCGCTGCACTTCAGTCAGGTTACCTTGAACGCGCCAACGACGTACTGCGCAGCGCGGGTAAAGAAGGCATTTACTGTAAAAATGAGGCTATCACCGAAGCGGGCACGATCACAAAAACGGTGGTGGCCAAATACTTTGCTTCAGATGTGCAGCGATGGTCTGCACAGGTGTCACAGCGGCATTACGAGATTCAATCGGCTTTGATTGCGCTGGAGTCTCACCTGACATCGACGTTACCGCCCCGTTATTTAGACTGGGTTACCGAGCGCGATGCACTGCTTCATCGGCTTTACGCTGCAACTAGAGAGCACGTTGCCATCATAAAGAAGACGGTTAATGCCTGCTAGGTACCCAGTTAGAGGGGTCATGTCCCACCTTGTGCTCTGATATATTCGACCTGGGGTATTGAGCGCCCATTGCGGAGCCAATCGAATACCAGACAATACACACGGATTAGAGATACGACATGGTTCAGGTCATTTCAGCAACACTGCAACCCAGCCTATGTGCGACGGGAGAGTCGGATTCGCGGCAACTGCGTGTCGGCCTCTATCAGATGAAGTGGTATGACGATGCGAGCGAGCACCTCCGACAGCTTCATGCGGGAGTCGCCGCCTGTGCACATGCGGGCGCACAGATTGTTTTTTTGCCCGAGCTCACACTCAGTCGCTACCCAGCGGATAAACGACCCGAGTCGCAGGAGGATCGCCAACCAGAAAATATTATGACGGGACCGACCGTTGCGTTTGCGAAAGACGCTGCGCGCGAGAACGACGTCTTCGTTCAGGTCTCCCTCTACGAGCAAGTTGAGCGAGATGATGGCCTGGGTTTCAACACGGCGGTGCTGGTAGCACCTAACGGTGAGATCGCCGCGCAAACGCGCAAGCTGCATATCCCCGTTACCGAGGGCTATTTCGAGGACTGTTATTTCGCTCAAGGCCCCAGTGAAAACCCCTACCCCATCCATCGGATTGCAGTGGACTCGGCAGACATCAATGTGGGTTTACCAACCTGTTGGGACGAATGGTTCCCGGAGGTTGCGCGTAACTATGGCGTTCGAGGTGCAGATCTACTCTGCTACCCGACTGCCATTGGATCAGAGCCTGATCACCCTGACTTTAATACACGCCCGCTGTGGCAGTCGGTGATCATTGGGCACGCGATTGCCAACGGGCTCTTTATCGCCGTGCCGAACCGAACGGGTATGGAAGGCCTGATCCGATTTTATGGCGGTAGCTTCATTGCCGACCCGTTCGGACGAATTTTGGTGGAAGCGCCGGAAGATGAGGAAGTCGCACTAGTAGCTGAAATTGATCTGAGTCATCGGCAGGACTGGCTGCAACTCTTTCCGTTCTTTGCAACACGACGGCCCGATACCTACGCCAAGCTCACAGAGCCAGTGACCAACCCTCGACAGTCCGACGGGCAGGGGTCGATGGGGCCTATCCCCGGAATTTCAGTCGAGTGAGTCATTAACCATGTGGACCATGCCGCCTGAATGGCAACCCCACTCTGCCACCTGGATGGGCTTTCCAACCGGTGCTTACGACACAGCCGGTGTCAGCGACGACGATGTCTTTAATGCTTGGTCTATGGTCGCAAACACTATCTCTGAGCACGAGCCTGTCCACATGCTCTGCCATCCGGGACAGCTGAAAATTGCGCAAAAGAAAGTAGCAAGTGCTGTCACATTGCATGCCTTCGAGATTGACGACGCGTGGATGCGGGACTCAGGACCTACCTTTGTCACAAGCGAGCAGGGCCTTGGCGGCGTGGACTGGGTTTTCAATGGCTGGGGCGACCACACTGCATTCGATTGGCGCCAAGACGCTAAAGTGGCCAGTCACATTATCGAGCTGACGGGTGCCAAACGCCTTGGATCGGACTTGGTGAACGAGGGTGGTGGTATTCACGTAAACGGCGATGGCGACGTATTGCTTACCCGCACGGTGCAGCTCGATCCCGGCCGAAATCCGACGGCAACCGAGGACACTGTCGAAGCAGCGATCCATCAAAAATTGGGTACTGAGCGAGCCATCTGGTTTGATCGCGGTCTGTGGCGAGATTATCAGGACCATGGCACACGCGGACACGTCGATATGATCGCAACCTTTGTCCCTGATGGCTCAGTACTCCTGCATCGGCAATTTGATACCAACCATCCCGACAATGCGCTTTGGCAGGACCACTGCGAGACCCT
>DPGN01000021.1:201557-207042 GCA_003523185.1 Halieaceae bacterium | reverse complement strand
TTGCTGCCCGCCTTCAAAGATCGCACAGACGAACATGCCCTTGAGATCCTTAAAGATCTGTATCCCGATCGCCACGTAACTAATTTGGACGCTCGAGTGTTGTTTGCCATGGGTGGCGGTATACACTGCATCACCCAGCAAGAGCCTGCCCTACCCTGAGGATTGCGGGCTTTCATACAGAGCTTCACGGGATAATCGATGTTTACATATCTAAAGCCAGGCATACGAGAGCGTCTTGTCAGCGAGAACAAGCTATTCCGAATCGATGCTGACGGAAACCGTCTCGATGCAGAGAGTGCCGGTTCTTCAGGGCAGCGCATCGTCAACTTGCTTGGCCCTATCCCACTGCCGCTTGCGCGGGGTGAGGAGCACCCGACGGCCAAGTGGTATGCGACGGTTCGTGCAACCGAATTGGCTGAAGTTGAAAATCTTGCATCTAACCTTCGTGAGCAGGGTGGTCAACATCTGTTTGCACACCTCGCGTCGAGTATGGCGGTCAATAGTGTTTTAGAAATTGGTCCCGCGGCGACATCCAAATCTCCTTTGGTCCGAGTCCACTCATCTTGTTTAACCGGCGATGTCTTCGGCTCTCAGCGCTGTGAATGTGGCCCTCAGTACGAGGCAGCCATCGATCGAATCACACGCGACCCTGAGGGTGGCTATCTAATTTACATGGCGGGACATGAAGGTCGCGGCATTGGTTTGTGGGCAAAGGCAGCGACGTATCTGCTTCAGGATGCGGGCGAGAACACCTATCAAGCTAACCGCTCGCTGGGTTTGCCCGACGACTCACGTGACTTCAGTGATGCGGCGTCCCTACTCAAGTACTTTGGGCAGGAAAGACCCCTCAGGTTGCTGACCAACAACCCAAAGAAGATGGAAGACCTCACAGCCATGGGCGTACAAAATCTTTCGCGCGTTAAGCACGTCTCAGGGGTTAACGACTGCAATCGACGGTATTTAGAAGCGAAGCGCGAATGGGGCCACGGACTCGATGAGGACGACCTCGGTTAAATCTGACTGATCCCCACCCGTCGGTTAAGGCGCTCAGTTCAGCCACTCCGGTAGCGGCTGGTCACCCAGCGACAGCTCCATGGTGTTGTCCCCGCTTGACGAAGCACTCTTACCCACCATTTCATCGTAAGCGCTGCGCTGACGAAGCACTGCCTCCACCTTGCCGAATTGCTTTATTTGGCGGTGCATTGACAGCAGATTGGTGGTCTTTAAGGGCTTACCGCTGTTGTCAGCTATCAGGTGCTCCTCTCCATTTATCTGCACAAACGCAATGTAGAGACTTAAGTCGACCGACTCGATGACAAAGCGGTCGATATTGGATTTATGCCTGATTTCTTTGAGTCGAAGCTTCATCGTTTCTGACCTTAATGACCCAGCCTTTTATGCCTAGTAAGTCTAGTCTTACGAAAAACGCTCAGACTCGGTTTTTCCGCCGCCAATTGCCGATGACCGGAGATAGAATATCGAGGCCCTTGTAGCGACGGAGATCGTCGGGAGCCGTCTCTACCGCAGACCATAAGGACTCCAGGGCCCCCTCGATGGGCAACAAGGCCGTGAGATCACAAATATGGACGCGAATCGTGAACGCAATCGCACCCGATCTAGGAAGTCGCCGAAGCGACTGTCGCTCAGCGCGGTACCACAGCTGATCAGAGGCGGGCTTCACCTGCCATTCATCGCGTGACATAAGATCAGGATGCGGCATGAGCGACCAATTGAATCGCTGAGTGAAGCGGTCGGTAGGTAACCGAGCGAAGAACCGGTCAATCTGATCACCAATCTCATCGTTCAACCGAGGAATCGGACCATGGACTTCAGCCATGGTCGCACCGAGCTTTTCTTCAAGGCGCCAGTCACTGGGACTACACAATGAAGCGGCTACGAGTCGATACTTACCGTGATCATCCGACTGCATCACCACCAAATCGTCAGCCACCTCCAGAGAAGCGCGCCACAACGCCTCGGTATCGGGCAGTTCGGATTTTTCCAATCTGGATCGCTCGCCTACGACGTCAAAGACCAGTCCCGCAAATTCATCTGCGGCGGCGACTCCCTCTTTGAGAACCGCATAAACCCGTCTGCCCAGCTGCTCACGGACGCTTGTCTTGTGGGCGCGCCATCCATCGGATGGCGTCGTGTCGACCCATGAACCCAGCATCGGCGCTAAACCCATCGCAACAATGCGTGGATCGTTACAGTGGGGAAGAAACGCCGGAGCCTGTTCTATCCGTTCAAAAGATGGACGGCTCTGGGTCATTGGATCGTCTTGGGGAATCATGCGCGCATGATGCCAGAGCTTGCCAAGATCACCATTACCTCCAAAGGAAAAACTCTGGACGAACTTCCAACGTACAGCGGCGTTTACCGTTTCTTCTCAGCCGAGAACACTCTGCTCTACGTCGGCAAAAGCATCGACATACGCGCTCGCGTTCAGTCCCATTTTCAAGAAGGCAGAAAGCCGGGGCGACATCAACGCATCATGTCACAGGTCTCGCGAATCGAGGCTCAGTCCACGGCAGGTGAAATTGGCGCGCTTCTCGTTGAAAACGCAGCAATCAAAGCAGAGACACCGCTCTACAACCGTCGTCAGCGGCAGGTCAGGAAACTGTGGACCATTCATCTGAATCGATCTCGCGACAATTTCCTGCAACCCGTTAGCGCTGACTTCTCACCCTGGGGTGAACGAGCACTGGACAGTTATGGCTTATTTCATAACCGCCGCCACGTCGACAACACCATTCGCCGCCACGCCCGTGACCATGGACTCTGCCTGCGTATGCTTGGGCTCGACTCGGGCAAAGGGCCTTGCTTTCAGTACCAGCTCAAACGTTGCGATGGTGCTTGTGCGGGAGATGAAACCCCTGAAGAACACAACGCTCGCCTACTGTCCGTGCTCGACCGCGACCGAATCGCTGCTTGGCCCTTCGCAGGTCCTCTGTTCCTGGTGGAACGAAATATCCGGCCGCAAGATCAGCAACCTGCAGAGCAGTATCATCTCGTCAACCACTGGTCTTGGCTCGGTTGTTTTGACAATACGGAGGCGGCACGCAAAGCATCTCAGGATAACCATCAAACGGTCTTCGACCGGGATGCCTATCGCATGCTGATGAGTGCCTTACGCAAGGGGAAATTAGAACTCGTCGATGCAGCAACCATGCAACCGGTCGATAACCCGCTGATTAGAGAGAACTTCGACTAATGGCGGTCAACGTTGTCTGGTTTAAACGCGACTTGCGATTCGCCGATCACGCGCCGCTGGAGCTTGCACTGAAGTTAGACGAGCCCACGCTGATGATTTATCTCATCGAGCCGAAACTGCTTCGCAATCCGCATTATCGCGGCCGCCACTGGCAGTTCATTGGTCAGTCGCTAGAAGACCTCCAGCGCACTGCCGAGGCTTTAGGTCATCGAATTGAAGTGCTCGAAGGCGATGCTGTTGACGTCTTTAATGCAGTTCATCGAAAGCTCGGCATAACGCGTTTGCTTTCCTATGAAGAGACCGGTCTCGATCTGACCTTCCAGCGAGACCAAGCTGTAGCAAAGTTTTGCCGATCAGCGGGTATCGAGTGGCGCGAATTCCAAACCAACGGAGTCGAGCGCGGCCGGCGGGATCGAAAAGGCTGGAATCGGTCATGGCACCGGTTTATGACCGCTGATCCACACCAGATTGAGCTTGGATCAATGAAGTCCATCAGTTCCGAGGCCTCAGAGCGACTCAATGCTCTGCGCAGTACCAAGCATCGACAATGGATTAAACACAGCGGCGACATGCAAGCCGGCGGATCCAGTCAGGCACAACAAGTGCTTAACAGCTTCCTCGATGACCGCGGCTGGGGCTATCAAAAATTCATTTCCAAACCCGAGAAAAGCCGAACGCATTGCTCTCGGCTTTCTCCCTATCTGGCCTGGGGAAATCTCAGCATGCGGCAGGCCTACCAAGCCCTCCAGCAACAAGAGAAAAAGCAGGGCTGGGGGCGTGCGATGAGTGCTTTTGAATCACGGCTCCACTGGCACTGTCACTTCATCCAGAAGTTCGAAATGGAGTGTCGGATGGAATTTGAGGACATCAACAGAGGCTATGCGGCGCAGCCTCGAGGTCATGACGAGGACCTCGTCACCGCCTGGAAAGAGGGAATGACAGGCTATCCCTTAATTGACGCCACTATGCGCGCGCTCAAGGCCACTGGCTATGCCAACTTTCGCTCTCGCGCCATGTTGGTTAGTTTTCTCACCCATCATCTATGGCAGGACTGGCGGGCCGGGGTAACCCACTTGGGCTCACTGTTTTTGGACTTTGAGCCCGGTATTCACTACCCACAAATGCAAATGCAGGCAGGGGTCACGGGCATCAATACGATCCGCATCTACAACCCTATCAAGCAGTCTTTAGATCACGATCCGAACGGTGAATTCATCCGCAAATGGGTGCCAGAACTGAAGGATTTACCGATACCTCTGGTTCACCAACCGTGGCTCATGTCCCCCATCGAGCGAATGCTCCAACCCATCGACTACCCGGAGCCCATTGTTGACCTAAAGGAATCTTACAAACGCGCCCGCGATACGTTATGGAAATTAAAATCCGATCCAATGGTTGGAAGGGAAAGAGAGCGTATACTCAACCAACACGTTGAGCGACGTTACCAAAAACGCTTCGAGGAAAAGGAAGCGAGTTAACTTGCTCGACCAGCAAGCGTCATCGCAGTAGACGTCGTCGTATCAAAGCACACTGCTGCCCGAGGGGGAGTCGCTCACGACTCGGAGTAAACATGCGGACATTAATCATCACCACTAGCTCGGCTGGCCTGACCTGGCTATCCGCACAAGTCACAGTCCGATCGATGCTCAACGATGGCACTAATTTCATTCAGTCACTACTTAAGCGGATACGGTAACGATGGCTATTCCTCAGTGGCAGCACTCCTTTCAAGCGCTAGGAAGCCGCTACACCAGTCGTGCCAACCCGGATCCGGCTAGCTCTCCTGAGTGGATGGGTTGGAATGAGGCCCTCGCCGAACAACTACGGTGGCCGAAAGATCTGAGAAAAACTGACGAGGCCTTGGCGGTCTTTGCCGGTCAACACCCTTTGGAAGGGACAAGTCCAAGTGCATCGGTTTACGCAGGCCATCAATTTGGTCAATACAATCCCCAACTGGGTGATGGGCGAGCCATCCTATTGGGTGAGTGGGCGCTGAGTCCTTCAGAGCATTACGACATCCAGCTAAAAGGTGCGGGGCAGACACCCTACTCCCGCGGGGGCGACGGTAAGTCGCCAGTAGGACCTGTTGTTAGGGAATATCTAGTCTCCGAGGCCATGTATCATCTTGGGGTACCGACGACCCGCGCACTGGCGGCGATTGCCACTGGCGATAAAGTCTTTCGAAATACCATCGAGCCCGGCGCCGTGATGGTACGCGTTGCCAAGAGTCATTTGCGCTTCGGGAGTATTCAGTATTTCGCCATGACACGA
>DPGN01000021.1:180328-201322 GCA_003523185.1 Halieaceae bacterium | reverse complement strand
GACAACATGCTCCTTTCTGGCGAAACCATCGACTACGGCCCCTGTGCCTTCGTTGACACTTTTAAGGCCGACGCCATGTTTAGTGCCATCGATAGCCAGGGGCGGTATAGGCTTTCCAATCAACCGGGTATTGCCCACTGGAATACCAGTGTTCTTGCCTCATGCCTCCTCAAAGTCTTGGGCCCCAGTGAGGATCGCGCTGTTGCCTACGCCCAATCAGTGATTGATGAGTTTCCGCGTTGGTACACTGATGCCTTCAAAATACGCATTGCCGCGAAACTGGGTCTGGACAGTTTTAGACCTGAAGACACCGAACTTCACGATGGCTTCTTAAGGGTATTAGAAAAAGATCAGCTAGACCTGTCACTCGCCTACCGCTGGTTGACTCACCAAGCGCTGAAAGACAGCGGCCACGCGCCTATCGGAGACCTATTTATCCCCAGTGACGAGCTAATCGACTGGCGCTCTGCCTGGGAGCGACGACGAGCGAGCAACAAGTCGGACTCTCAGGACACGGCGGAACGCATGCGTCAGGCTAATCCTGTGGTGATTCCGCGAAACCACCATGTCGCCGCTGCTATTACCGACGCTGAGGCGCAAGACTATGAGTTCTTGCAGGCAGCCTTTGAGCGCTGGAAAACCCCATTCGAATGGCAAGATGATGACCGCCTATGGGCCGCTTCACCCACGCCAACTGAACGCGTTACTCGGACATTTTGCGGGACATAATGCGCACTGTTTACTGAGCATGTTCATGGCTCAACAGGGTGCGGGGCTGTATAATTAGCCGTCGCAAGAACGGAGAGTCGGGTGAAAACAGAGTTCCTCGGGAAAACAGTCAGCGGTCCTTTCACGATTCCCTCTGGAATCGTCTCGACGGCTCCCAGCATTATTCAGCGAATCTTTGACGACCTCCCTGAAATCGGCGTAATCACCACCAAAAGTGTGGGGCCAGTCCCGCGCGCAGGTAATCGTGAGCCTGTCTACAGCCAGTATGCTCCGGGCTGCTTCGTCAATGCGGTTGGACTGACCAACCCGGGCGCCGAAGAGGCTCGAAAAGGATTCGAATCGCTGACCATTCCCGAAGATCGCTTCCTCCTTGTCTCTATTTTTGGCGGCAGTATCGAGGAGTTTGTGGAGGTCGCAAAAATTCTGGCTCCTGTCGCTGACGGTCTGGAGCTCAACCTCTCGTGCCCTCACGCTCAGGGCTACGGTATGGCGATGGGTCAGGACCCTGAAATGGTCAGGGCGATCGTAAGCGCGGTCAAAGCAGCCGTTGATGTTCCCGTGATTCCAAAACTCACACCCAATGTGGATCGCATTGAGGACATTGGCCTTGCAGCACTTGAGGCGGGCGCGGACGGGCTCTGTGCCATCAATACAGTGGGGCCCGGCTACACGGAAAGTCACGGACACGCTGTACTCAGTAATGGCATGGGCGGCATGTCCGGTAGCGGCGTTCTACCCACAGCCCTCAAGTGCATTCGTGCGCTCAAAACCATTACTGACAAGCCCATCATCGGCTGTGGCGGTCTATCGACTGCCGATGATTGCCGCGCAGCGATCAGCGCCGGTGCATCCATCATTGGCGTTGGTTCCGCCTTGAGTGGAATGGACACGGAAGACATGAATACCTACTTCCGCCAGCTTCAGACCGACCTCGATAAGGGGACCAACAAGGCGAAGGCAGGGCTCAACCTCGACCTTGATATGGACTTTGCGCCCTACAAGGTCGTTGCTAATGACCCCGTCTGTGACGACATCACTGTGGTTACACTCGATGGCAACATCAACATTCAAGCCGGCGAGTACGTGTTTGTATGGATACCCGGTGTGGGTGAAAAGCCGTTTTCCTGTCTCACTGACTCGCCCTTGCGGCTAGCCGTGATTGATGTGGGGCAATTCACGAGCGCATGTTACCAGCTAAAACCCGGCGACGATGTTTACATCCGAGGCCCGCACGGCGCACCGGTCATGCCGAAGGATGACGCCAATATTATCTGCGTGGCTGGCGGCACCGGTTTGGCCGCTGTGTATCAGGTGGCACGAGACTTTGGGTCCAACGACAAACCGGCACAGATCTTTGCTGGCGCGCGCAGTGCCGATCGCTTGTATTTCACTGAGGAATGCAAGGATATCGCCGAGGTGCACATCGCAACCGATGATGGCAGCGCTGGCTTTAACGGCCGGGTAACGGATGCGCTCCGTGGCTACCTTAAGACCCTCGATGCCGATACATTGGCAAAAACCGAGTTCTACAACTGCGGACCAGAGCCAATGATTCACGCAGCTGAAGTAGTCCAGCGCGAGTTTGTCGAGGCTTCGCAGATGTTCAGTGCAATTGACTACACCACGAAATGTGGCGTTGGTGTCTGCGGTGCCTGTGCATCACCTGATGGCCGCCGAATTTGCGTTGATGGGCCCTTCATTAATACGCAGTAGATGACTCACCATGAGCAATAACAATAAGCGAGGTAACTATGGGACCTAAACTGGTTATTACATCGATCATCATCACCGCCGCCGTGTTTGCGGTCGCATGGATGGGCGATCAAACGGGCTCAACGCTCTACGGACTCCCGCTCATGACCGCAATGGCTCTGGGTATCTTTGCGGTTCAATGGGTTGGACTCATTCACGCGCGACTGTTTGAGACCGAGCACTATTTTGATCTCGTTGGCAGCCTGACTTATATCACCGTCACGGTTTTTGCAATTCAGCAAGCCGCTGAGATAGGGTTACGCCAACAAATTATCGCTGGCGTCGTCATAGTTTGGGCGGCACGCCTGGGGCCCTTCTTGTTCAGACGCATCCAAAAGGCGGGAGAGGACCGACGCTTCCGTAAGATCAAACTGTCGACGCCCCGATTCCTAGTCACGTGGACCCTTCAAGGTACCTGGGTCTTCCTTACCGCTGGCGCGGCACTGGCAGCCATCATGACGCCCAATACAGCCCCACTCGGAACCGTATTTTATGTGGGCGCCGCCATGTGGGTTCTAGGCTTTGCTGTCGAGGTCATCGCAGACAGCCAGAAGAGTGCCTTCAAGGCAGATCCTGCTAATGAAAATAAGTTCATTACGACCGGTATCTGGGCAAGAGCGCAGCATCCGAACTACTTCGGCGAAATTCTGCTGTGGGCGGGTGTCGCAGTCATGGCCCTTCCTTCCCTCAGTGGCAGCGCGATGATTTTCCTCATCTCACCCGTCTTTGTTGCCGTGTTACTGACTCGCATTAGTGGTGTTCCGCTCCTCCGTAAAACCGCGGGTGCACGTTGGGGAGACGACCCGGAATACCAGGCCTATTTGACGAATACACCGCTCATAATCCCACGAATCTTCTGATTCCAAACGACCCTACAGCGCAAAGAAAAAGCCGGCAGTTGCCGGCTTTTTTGATCCTGATGATTGCTTCAAAGCTCATCACTCAAGCGTAAGACGTATTGAGGCCCGACAGACACTCGTGGAACCCGGCCATCGTCGAGTCGATGACCTCTGCGGCAGTTCTCGCCTCATTAATGCGCCCCATGACTTGTCCGGTGAGCGGAATAGCAGCCTCGAGATCTCCACCAAAGTACAAATCCAGGATATTCGCCATGTGTTCAAAGGGCTGGAACTGCCCTAGGAGTTCGAGTTCACCTGTGCGTTCGGTAAGCATCGCTCGAAGTGCAGGCCGGCCCTGCTGGTTCAGGAAAACCGTGTCTGTCTCCTTTCCCTCGTAAATAGCGTTTTTCCAGTTCTGATGGACCGGCGAATCAGAACAGCTCAACATGGCCGTACCTAACTGCACACCCTCAGCACCCATGGCAAACGCAGCCGCCATGGTCGGCCCATCACAGATACCGCCGGCGGCAATGATCGGCACTTCCGTGCGCTCTCTAATGAGCGGCAACAACACCATCGTCGAGACCGGCCGCGGATTTTTAAAACCGCCGCCTTCACCGCCTTCAACCACAAGGCCATCGACGCCTGCATCCAAGGCTTTGAGCGCCATGTCGAGGGTGGGTACGACATGGAAGACTTTGATACCTGCTTCCTGAAAGACCTTAGTACAGAGATCAGGACTACCCGAGGATGTAGTAACGAACTTAATGCCTTGCTCGATAACGAAATCAATCACGTTCGTCCCTTTGACAAACGCGAGCGCCACGTTCATACCAAAGGGCTTATCCGTGAGCTCATGCATCTTGCGCACTTCTTCCTGAATGGCATCGAATTCACCCGAGGATGTTTCGATGATGCCCATAGCGCCGGAGTTCGATACTGCAGACGCGAGCTGTGCTCGGGCAATCCAACCCATTGGGGCCTGTAAAATGGGATAATCCACCCCAGTCATCTCAGTCACACGATTGTTAATAGGCTTTGGTGTCACATCTACCTCGTATTCTTATAAAGCGTTGGCCGAGCCAACATACCGGACCCGTAGTCGCGGTCAAGGAAATAGCGATAAGCTGTCATACGGCGCACAGATACTCCGCACTTTGATTTAGGAAATACAGAATGATGATTCGCTCACTCCCATTGTTCAGCCTTGTAGTGCTGCTCGCCGTTGCACCACTGTCAGACAGCATCGAGGCCACCGAATCACGCGAGTTGCGTTTTCCTCCGTTGAAGGATGGGCGCCTCGTACTGTCTGTAGACACTCACACACACAGTGTCTTCTCCGATGGGCATGTTTGGCCAACGGTACGGGTTTGGGAGGCCAATAAGGATCGTCTCGATGCCATGGCGATTACCGAGCACCTTGAATATCAACCCAACCGTGACGACATTCCTCATCCAGACCGCAATCGTGCCTTCGAGCTGGCGGTAAAGGAAAACAAACAGGGCCGAGAACGATCTGATCTACTCCTGATTCCTGGCGCCGAGATCACCCGCAAATACGCTCCGGGTCACGTAAACGCGCTGTTTATCGAGGACACAAACCCGCTGCTCACAGTAAAGCACCGTCGCGAGGAAACTTTTGAGACCGCTCGCAAAGCGCTGAAAGCCGCGAAGGCCCAACAGGGCTTTATGATCTGGAATCATCCTGCCTGGCCACGCGATTTCCCCGATGGCGTCATCAAGATATCGAGAGAGCAGCAGTCCCTGTTTGATGAAGGTCTCATTCAAGGTATCGAAGTTGCCAACGGCGAGTACTTCAATGACTCATCGCTCCAAGTCGCGTTAGACCATGATCTCACTATCATCGGCGCCTCAGACATCCATGGCCTCATCGACTACGACTACGACATTAACGGCGGCAGCCACCGGACAGTGACTGTAGCGTTCACCAACGAACGCAGTGTCGAAGGCATCGCAGCAGCCCTCTTCCAAAAACAAACTGTCGCGGTCTATGACCGCCAGTTCATTGGACGTGAGACCGAGCTCCAAACCTTGTTCGATAGTCTCGTGCGCTTCGAGCGCCTCCCGGCCCGCCGCAACGACAGCCAACAAACCGCGGTACGCATCAGCAATGCAGGCCCCATCGACATTGAACTCGAAGTCCTAGGCGATGTGAGCCTCAACAAGTCAGCCGGCTACGTGACTGTGCCATCTCACGGATCGACGGTTATCATGGTGCTCGATCACGCACCGAGCGACGAGATCGACCTAAAGCTCGAGTGGCTGAACAGCTGGCAAGCGCCCAAGACACATGCACGACTTGCTCGCACACTGTAAGAAAGGGCTGTTTACTGACGGAAAGACAAAACGCCCGGGAATCACCCCGGGCTCGTTAGCGCCAACTATTGTGCGGCATCTAACAGACGGTACTGAAGGCTCTGCTCATAGGCCCTAACCACTTGACCGTCCGAGAATTGGAACATGCACGAATCATCGGTGTAATCCATGTAGTTGAAGACGTCATCCAGTCCTGATTGCTTTCGGCATGAATCAATTCCAGCTGGGCAACCGTAATTTGGCGATCGCACGGCTGGGGTGTCGGCTACGAAATCACCATTACCGCGGCACCCTCCTTGAAAGGTGTGGTACAAGCCCAGCCAATGCCCTACTTCATGGGTGCCCGTGTCACCTTGGTTGTAAGGAGCCGCACTGCCACCAGGCAAACTAGCGCCCAGCACTACAACACCATCATTATCTGGATTGCTGCCGAAGGAACTAGGGAATGTCGCCCAGCCCAACAAACCTCCTCCTGGGCTACTGACATACATGTTCAGGTCGCCACGATCACCCTGCCTCAAAAAGCTCTTCATCGAACCTTCTGCAGTCGACCCGGGCCCAGCGGTCAACCAAGCAGAGTTATTCACCTGTCTAATCTGACCATTGAGCTGGAACTGATAAGGGCTATTCACAATGAAAGCAGCGTTTAGCACCTGCATTTGATCGAGTACCTGACTCTCGGTACCAGCACAGTTGTTACCGTTGTCGTCGCAGATGATATTGACGTAGGTGTCGATAACAATGCTACCGGCTCCCGGTACTGCCGTGGGTGGATCTTCGCCACCGCCGCCACCGCCGCCGCCATTGCCGCCACCGGGACGATCAGGCTTCTTGCCGTTCTGTGTTTGACGGAAGAGTTCTCGGAATCGTTTTTCCAGCTTTGCGGCGTCAGCGGCACTCGGGTGCTCAGTACCGCAGCGCAGGAATTTTGCGTTGCCGTTTGCATTTTCCAATGCGGAGTCGCTGGGGCCAGCAAGGGGTGAGGGTACAAATGATGCCGTAGCGATTGCCACAGCCAAAGGGAGAAGTGACTTCATTAGACGCGCTCCTCAACGTGCAGACCCAGTCCCTTCCTCTCCCTGGTTTCTGCGTGAATAAAAGCGCGTCCATGCGATGTGGCTTTGGCCACCTCGATACCTTAGAAGAACTGACTCCCGAAGACCACCTCTAATCGCAATAGCATCGATGCAAAGGCACTACCACCGAAATTTGACTATGCTCTGTTTTGGAGCCACCACTCCATTTCTTCGATATGGTCCTTGCCAAAGAACTGCTCATCACCCACAAAGAAGGCGGGAATGCCAAAGACGCCTCGATCAACAGCGCCTTGTGTGTTCGCCATGAGTTCCGCCTTTACTTCGGGGTCCTGAGTGGCTTCCAATAAAGCCTGCCCGTCAAAACCGGCAGCATCGAAAGCACTGACAAACACGTCAGGGTCGTCCATCTTCAGACCGTCTTCCCACATCATTTTGACGCCCGCTTCAATGTAGGGCGCCACATCATTGTCACGACCATAAGCGACACAGGCGCGCATCAGCAGCAAGGTGTTGACGGGGAAATTAGGATTCATCGCGAACTTGTTGAGTCCGTGACGATCGCAATAGCGCTCAATTTCGCGCATGAACATCGCGTTTTTCCCAGAGACACCCGCGAAATTCATCATGGGCGGCTGGTTGTTGGTCGACTTGAAAATACCGCCGAGTAAGCAGGGTGTAATCTTGAGCTGGGCGCCGGTTCGCTCGGCGACGTCTTTCACACTGAAATACGACAGATAGGCGTTTGGACTGCCAAAATCAAAGATGAATTCGATGGTTTTACTCATGGAGAGCCCCTTATTGTTGTTATAAAAATGAGAGCGTCAGTAGGCCAATAAATACTTTCTCTGTCCAGTAAGGTAGCTGGCTTACTTAAGCACTCAAACACCGGTGAGCGGGTTCTGGGTAGTCACTACTAGACGAACTGAATTCCAGCCAACAAAACCAGCTGCAGCATATTAATGCCAACCGATAGCTTGTGGTCCCGATCGAAACGTCGACCCGCTTCAACATTACCCGCCAGTTGCTCGTCGCGTGCCGCATTGATGCGTGGCAATAGCCACTGCCTTACCCAAAGCGTCGATACGCCCACAAAAAGACAAACGATGGCTGCTTGGTAAACAGACTCATCATTGGCCACCAAGAACAACAACGCAGCAATGAGACTCAGAGTAATCATGAAGCCGTAATAGCGGGGAAACATCGAACGCAAAAACACACCGGCTTGCGCCTCAGGCAGTGAGTTGAAAACCACCGGTGCCACGACCGAGGGAAAAAACAGCATCGCCCCCAACAGCATTAAGACCAGCGCGTTTGCGAACTCGAGCATGGATCCCTCCTATCGTTTGTATTGCGTAGGGCAGTAGCCACGCCCGACATCGAAGCCCCGCAATTTGCGATGCTTGGTGACGCGGCCTGTGACCCGCTTGCGCCAAAGCCGAAACGAACTAGCTTTCATCTCGCGACGCATGAGCTTGATGGTTTCAGACTCGCTCAAACCAAAGGTCGCTTCGATAACCTCAAAGGGCGTTCGGTCCTCCCACGCCATTTCAACGACGCGGGACACCTCTGATTCGGTCAATGTGTGCTTCGGTATCGGCATAGCGAGATGGTAAGACTCTGAAAGAGGCGATATCTCTGCCGTCTGGGCTGTGTTCGGGTTCGTCCTCGAAAAAATCAGGACTGCGTAAGCTCGCAGCGACGCCAACCGCGCAGAGAGTTAATTAGCCACCATGACTCTACCTTCTCGAGATCCGACACAGGCAGTGACCGTTCAGACACCGCGCCTTCATCGATTAACTCGTCGCGTAATACCCCGGGCAGTAGACCGTCGGTGGTCGGCGGCGTGAATAAACTGCCGCCCATCTGATACACGACATTAGCAATTGCACTCTCGGTGACGTGCCCCAGCTCATTCACAAGAAGTGGCGATACACCCTCGGGCACCTCGGCAACCGCGCGATCATAGACCCCTCGACGACTCGTTTTATGAATGAGGAAAGGATCCTTGGACTCAACCGGTGTGGGTGAGACTGAAAGAGGTACCAATTCACCATCGGTAGGGGCTTCGTCTGGGACAAAGGGATGAAGGGTGTGACTCAGAGAACCACATCGATTGAGTTGCAGTCGTAAGCGCCAATGTTTGGCGCTATCGACGGAGCTTATTAGTTCATTAAGGTATGACTCGGTAGCCGGTCTATCAAACGCAAAGGACCAGTACTGCGCCGATTTTTCGAGCCGAAGCAAATGACGTGCGAGGCGAGTAATCTTGCCGTCGCTGACGCCCATGGTTTCAAACAAATGAAAACCAGGGTCAGGCTGCTTGAGTATGCGCGCTTTGGTCTGTAGCTCCTCAAACTCGTCGCTTGGGTCCGAATCCCAGACGATGCCACAGCCCACGCCAAACCGGCTCTTCCCGGTCCGCGAATCACTCCAGGCCGTTCTTATCGCAACGTTAAAGCTGGCGAAACCTGACGGCTGAATGATACCGAGCGCGCCGGTATAAAGTTCGCGAGGGCTGTCTTCTAACCCATCAATGACATCGACTGCCGCGTGCTTTGGTGCACCTGTGATCGACGCCGCCGGAAACAGGGCCCTAAAGATATCGGCGATACTGGCTGACACCTCGGTTTTAACCGTAGAGGTCATCTGCCAGACGCTGGGGTAGCGCTCGACCCCGAACAACTCATCGACGGACACCTTGCCGGTGGACGACAAGCGAGCAAGGTCATTACGCACCATATCGGTGATCATGACGTTCTCAGCTCGGTTCTTGGCCGAAGTCTGCAACCAGTGCGCGTTGGCCTCATCGGCAAGGGCTTCAGGTTTCCGCCCTACCGTGCCCTTCATGGGTTTACTCCACACTACACCGTCTTCACGCTCGAAAAAAAGCTCGGGTGAGGCCGAGCAAACCGTCACCTCGGGTCCGCTCATGAAGACAGCATGCGGCATGTCTTGTGACCAGCGAGCAAAGTCCGCCAGGGTCACGTGCCCCTCATTCGACATCCGTGACGTGAGATTGATCTGGTAGACCTCTCCCGCGCCAATCATCGATTTAATGCGGTCGACCTTGGACTCGAAGGACTCTCGCGACTCTAAAAGGTGCCAGTCAGCAGTCGTTTGCTCATCAGGTGAATAGAGATCTGTGAGGGATGTGATGGACGTCTCGACGGCGAACAAAGCAAAACAGGCGAGAGGCACATCAATATCACGCTTTGGAAACTTGCGATCGAAGGCGTGGCTTGCCTCGTAGGCAACATAGCCCACAGCGTAAAGGCCTTCTCTAACACTGCGTTCCTCGGCCTCATTTAAAACCGATAAGACAGCGCTGTGCTCCGCGGCCACCAGAACATCCTGGCAGTGCTCATACACTAACCAACTATCTGTCTTGGCATTACGAACAATGGCGCGGTCAAACATGATTTCAGCGATAAGTTTTTAGGCTGTCTATGGACTTAGATAAACGTAGAAGGATCCCATCTCGATCACCCGCGCAGTATGCCTTCTTTCTCGTGAGGATTGACCTCGCTAGCAAGCAAAAGACTTGGCCTAAAGCACGAGCGCGATTATGCGTCCGCTCACCTTCAGATGGACCGCAACATTCCTTCACTCAATAACAACGAGCGCAATCCCACCTTGAACGAATACCGGCTCTTTTACCGGGAAGGGAACCGTTGCTGCCAGCGACTCCAGCTGATCGATTCGAGTGAATACAAGGCTACCCGTGTTGGGGTCGGTGGACGGGACTGTACGCTCCGTATAAACGCTGAAGCTTGGCATGTTGATTTGCCAGGCCACGTAATCATGGTCGGGATAGGCCGCCGAGGCGAAGGCAGCTGCCTGCTTTGCAGGCGCTTGTCGCGCGTAGCCGAGGGTTGGCATCACGACCAGATTCATGACAACAACGATCGATACAGTCGATGCAATCACGCCCTCTAGCGCCGATCGCCGCGTCATCCAAAGCAGCCACAGAAACAAGCCCGCACCGAGCATCGTGTGGATCGTGGCGTGGCTGCTCGCATACTCGACACCTGCCTCAAATGTTGCCAATAGGTAAGCATTTGAATCATCGAGTCCGAGTACAGCATAGGGCCCGGCGACCAGATACAGGGCAAACAACGCACCGGGCACCACCCATAAACGCCCGATATCGGGCCTACGATAGATAGCGTGTCCCAGCAAAATGTATATCGGTGTCATACCATAAAGTAGGTAATGAGGTAGCTGAGTACTCGACAGCGTGAAGATCACGAAAGTCAAGGCAAACCAAGACCATAAGAGAACCGACAGTAACTCATCACGACCGCTCAGCGCCCGTATAGCACTCTCTGCGAGGCTAGGTAGCCAGCGGCTAAACGGCAGGAGCAACAAAGGGAACAGTAAAAAATAATAAAAGTAATTCCCCTTATAGCCTGTCATGGTTTCGTTAAATCGACCGAGGTTATGCCCCAGATAGAAACCCTCAAAAAATACCCAGCCTTGGTCCAGATACGACGCGACATGCCACGGTGTGATGACGACGAAAAGGCTCACCCACGCCGCGGGACGAGCGCAAATGGCGAAAAATTCGCGCGCTCTTCCCATTAGCGACATAGCAATCAAGAAAGCACCGAGCGGCAAAACGACCGCGACGGGTCCTTTGGTCAAAAACCCAAGCCCCATGGCCACTCCGCAACCGACGAGTCTCAATGTCGACGGTTCCTGCAGATAGCGGTACATCGAGAATATCGTCCAACAAATCAATGCATTGAGTAGCGCGTCAGCGATGGCAGCTTTGAAAATAATCGTCATGAGCCAACTTGTTGTCATCGCAATGATGGCAAAAACGGCAATCGAGCGGTTCATAAACTCGCTCACGAATCGAAAGGTAATGAAGACCCAGACACCGGCCATCACCAGCGATGGGAAGCGCAGTGAACCCTCTGTAAAGCCAAATAGGTAGGCAGAAACACCTTGTAACCAATAAATCAGGATGGGCTTATCAGTTCGTGGTTCACCATTGAGTGTGGTCGAGGTCCAGTTACCAGATAACAACATTTCGCGCGTTGCCTCGGTGAAGGCCCCCTCGTCGAGATCGAATAGCGGCAAAGAGAAGCTGAGACCAACAATGCTGAATACGCTCAGCAACGCTAGAACCCACGCGGTTTCATACCATTTTTGGGAATCAGACATCAGCGTCACTCGGGACGTTTCCACTCGCGCTCGTAGTCGAGTGTTTCGGTGCGAATCGGGTAGGCCTTACTGGGACCACTCCGAGTCAAAATTTCCGCCAATACGCCTGCGGTCAGTAACTGTACGCTGATAAAGAGCAAAGAGATGCCAATAACGAAGCTAGGGGTCGTGGTTAGTGTCTGACCCTGCATCCCCAAAATAATGATGGTGTACGCAAGAACTGCAGCGCTCACGGCCATGGATGCCAATCCGAGGGTCCCGAAGAAATGTCCGGGGCGTCGAGAAAATCTCATGAAGAAAAGTACGACAACCAAGTCGAGAATCACGCGAGTGGTTCGTGACAGTCCATACTTCGAGCTCCCCACCGTTCTTGCGCGATGACTGACCGCCATCTCACCGATCCGTTTCGGGTCAGTGACACTCGCTACCCAAGCTGATGTAAAACGGTGCATTTCCCCCATCAACACCACCTGTTTGATGATGTGCGCCCGAAAAATCTTGAGGCTGCATCCACTGTCTCTCACATCAACACCTGTGGTTCGTCGAATCAATCGGTTTGCCACTCGACTTGGTAGCTTGCGGCGGATGACATCGTCCTGCCGGTCCTTACGCCAGCCCGACACCATATCCAGATCATTTTCTATCAAGTAGTTGATTAGGCGTGGAATGTCCTCAGGGTCATTTTGCCTATCTCCGTCCATTGTCACGATGAGGCTTCCACGGGCGCGATCGATGCCAGTCTGCATGGCCGCCGTTTGACCAAAGTTCCTTGCGAGATTGACAACGCAAACTTGTTGACCGAAACGACGTCGACTGCCTTCAATCTCCTCGGACGTGGCATCGCGTGATCCGTCGTTAACTGCAACGACCTCCCAGGGCATGTCCAGGCCCTCGAGCGCATCATGCAGCTCTGCAATGAGTTGCCCGACATTTCCCTCCTCGTTAAAGAACGGAATCACAACCGATAGGCTTTCCTGTCCGTGCGTTTGTTCCATCGACTCACTAACTCCTGTTAGACGAGTTAAGACTCACGACATTTTTTCCTGCTGAGACCCGTCTCCGCGTAGCGGTAAGACAAATACGGTCAGCAAACAGGTCGAAGACACTATAAATATGTGCAAGTTAACCGCGGTTAGCAACATTTGTTCGAGTGACTCGCCCCCCACATAAGCACCTGCGACAAACGCCGCTTCGTAGGTGCCAGCACCTGCGATGCCGTGAACTGGAAGCAAACTCGATGCCTCACCCGCAATGATGCCGCCCCACACGGTCAACCAATGCAGGCCTGACGTGACTTCCGCAAATAGGAGTAAGGCCAAGATTTTGAGGGACCACGCCAAAACCGTGGCGGCGAATAACAACCAGACACTAGCTCCTGACGAGGGTCCGCGCTGACTAAAAGTCCGCAGACCTGATCCTATAAAGCCCATTGATTCGTATGACTCCGTCTGCCAAGTATCTTTGCCAGCCATCATCGCCAGTAAAAAGCAGCCAGTTAGCACGAATAGTGCCGCAACGAGCATGGCCAGCGAGCCGTTCACAAAGCCCAGCAAGAACAGGATGGCAATGCCGGCCATGACTAACAAATCGAGCAGTCGTAGCCAAATGAGATCCATGGTCGCGTCCACCAGCGAAATATCGGCATAACGTCGCATCAGCAAGGGATAGCTGGCCTCACCCAAGCGCATCGGCAACAGATTATTAAAACTCTGATGGAGAAGGCTGAGCTTTAAGGTCAGTGCAAAACCAACACCCAGTGAGGCCGCTTTAAAAAAATGAATCCGCCAGGCTCGGAGCAGATGACTCAGCGTAAACAGCCCTCCGCATTGCAGCACGGCCGAGAGCGGAGCCGACCCGAGACTCTCCCAGATGGAACGCCAACCAACGAAGAGATCCACGGTCCATAGCAAAGCCGCCGCCAAACCTACGCCGATGAACCAGCGAACTATCGCCACATTGTCTCCTTTAGAGCCGCCCTGTTGGGGACATCGAATAAGCGTAACACCTTCAGGGAACGCCTTTGGAGCTCTGATTGATTGATTGTCACGCGTGTGTATTACACTGTGACAATTCAATGGCGGAGAGACAGTGTGAGAGTTTTGGTTACCGGTGCGGCGGGGTTTATTGGCGCTAATGTGGCGCGCGCGTTGATTGCCAGCGGTCATCGGGTCGTTGGCGTTGATAGCATCAATGACTATTACGACCCGGGGCTGAAACACTATCGGCTCGCCCAACTGAACGAGTTGCCCGGCTTTCAGTTCTACCAACGAGATCTTAGTGATGGCGCCGCTGTTGCCGATCTTTTCTCCCGTGAGGCATTTGACTGGGTCATCCACCTCGCTGCCCAGGCTGGGGTTCGTTACTCACTCGAAAATCCGCAGGCCTATGTGTCCAGCAACTTAATGGGTTTTCAAAATATCCTCGAGCAAGTGCGGGTTCATGAACCCGAGCATTTTATCTTCGCATCCTCAAGCTCGGTCTATGGCAACAGCACGTTGTCAGTATTCAGTGAGACCGATTCGACCGACGACCCTGTCAGCCTCTACGCAGCAACCAAAAAGTCGAACGAAGTGGTGGCACACAGCTACGCGAAGCTTTACGGCATTCCAATGACCGGGCTTCGCTTCTTCACCGTTTACGGACCTGCCGGCCGGCCCGACATGGCCTACTTTAGCTTCACTCACAACATCTTAAACGGGCTGCCAATCAAGGTCTTTAATCACGGTAACCTAGAGCGAGACTTCACCTATGTTGACGATATTGTCGATGGCGTTCTGAGTAGCTGCCATCACCCCCCAACCGACCTCGACATACCTCATCGCATTCTGAACCTGGGCAACAACAAGCCAGAAAAGCTAAGTCACTTCATCGAGACGCTTGAGTCGCTCTGTGGGCGTGAAGCGAAAAAAGAGCTGGTCGACATGCAACCAGGGGATGTGCACCGGACTTGCGCCAACATTGATGCGGCGCAAGCTCTGTTAGGCTTCAACCCATCGACTTCCATCGAGCAGGGTCTCGAACACTTTGTAAGTTGGTACCGATCTTACTACCTCAAATAATTGCCCCTCTTGTCACATTGATCAGTGTGACTGCAATCAAATTTGCGCTCGCTAATCCCTGTACTACGTTTTGCAAGGGGAGTCCCCTATCACCTTAAAATGACTGAACAGGACGACAACATGAAAAATCTCATTTCCACACTGACCTTAATGGCCACACTATTTGTCGCACCGCTTACCACGGCAGAAATTTGGAAAGATTACGGCTTGAGCGAGGAAGTCACTGAATTGACCGTCGTATCGGTGAAACCAAACTATGTTGACGCTTACCTAACGCGCTTGAAAAAGACATGGGTTAGCTCTATGGAAATTCAAAAAGACATGGGTGTTGTTATGGATTACAACGTCTGGGCAGCGAATGTGGCGGCGCAGCCGAACGTTTTCCTGACCGTGACCTACAAAAATATGGGTGCGATGCAAGGCAGTAAAGAGGGATACGACGCGCTAATGAAGGCCATGACCGAGCGCTTTAATGCGGATCAGGATGAGCAAGAGGAGCTTGCACAGGGCTACGAGGATTACCGTGAAATCGTTGATTACGTCATCCTCAACAGGGTTGAATATTGAAACGAAAGCGAAGACAGTAACAGAGCGGCGCAAGCCGCTCTTTTTTTTGCAGTAACGCGTTAATAAATAGAAACAGAGTAGCGTGAGATGAAAATTGATCTTTTAGACAAAGAGTTACTGTCGTGGCAAGACTATGGCCCAGATGATCGCTTCACTTTTCCCATTGGTTACGGCGGTGCCTTGCTGGGGCACGATGGACAAGGTCATATCGATCTGCTCTATCGATGGGAGCCGGGAAAGTACTGTCATTTTCATCGTCACCTGTGTGAAGTGAGATCCACGGTCCTGCAAGGTTCTCTCGAAGTCGTAACCTTTGAGGACGGTGTTGAAGTCTCGAAGGTCACCCGCCAAGTTGGCAGTTACTCACACATGCCCGAGGGCGATGTGCACATGGAACGTGGTGGTCCCGAGGGCGCGACCGTGCTGTTTAATCTTTATGCGCCCGATGGAAGATTGACAGAAATGCTCGACGAGCAAGGCAATACGCTTAAAACGCTGACTATCGAGACTGTGCTCAAACAATTTGCCAATTAATCAAGCGGGAGTGCGCACGCGATAACGTATGCGAGGACCCACTGCCCGGAGTAGACTCAGCGCATTGTTACCCAATCGGAATAATCGATGCGCAGTGTTCTAAGCCTTGCCCTATTATGTCTTTTCATTCTTGCTCAGCAAGTTTCGGCGTCCCTCATGGGCGCCGATGTCGTGTTTCGCGGCGGCACCGTCTACTCAATGGACACCCAGGGGAATCGTCACAGCGCCATTGCTATTGCCGGCGACCAAATCCTCGCCATCGGCAATGAGGCAGATGTTGCACTCTTCACGACCGAAGCGACCCAGATTATTGAGCTCGAAGGCCGTGTTGTCTTTCCCGGATTCATCGATACACACATCCACACCATGGACACCTTGCCTCTACTCAACGGCGTCATGCTCTCGCCCGGGCAAAGTGCGGAAGAGGTGTTGGATGCCATTGCCGCGCATGCTCGGCAGTACCCGGAGCAGAATCCGGTCTTGGGGTCTGGTTTTCTCGCCCGCGCCTTTGGTATAGATGGCCCCACCGCTGCCCAACTCGATGCCGTGGTTCCTGACAGACCGGCGCTCATCATCGATGAAGGAGGCCACACAGCATGGGCCAATTCACTCGCCTTGCAAGCCGCGAACATCACAGCGGATACGCCAGACCCGGTACCGGGCGCCCACTTCTTTCAGCGCGATATGCTCGGCAACCCAACCGGTTGGTTGGTTGAAGGCGCCGCCATTGACCCTGTCACCGATGCCTTGGGCGTGGTCAGTGAGAGTACCTTGAGGGAACGTGCACCCGGCTTCTTCGCTGACATGGCCTCTGTAGGGTTAACCGCCGCATTTGATGCGGGGATGATTGATACGGGTGAGTTTGGGATGAAAGTGGCCAATGAACTCGCCCAGGCCAATACCCTGCCACTTCGATTGGTGGGTTCGCTGTACGTCAACAAGCCCAAAGACCTCAAAACCGCACACGCGAGGTTGTCTGAACTGCGCGAGGCGTACCAGCACGAACTCTTCTCAATGACCACCTTAAAACTCTCGCTCGATGGCACTGTGGAGGCCAAGACGGCGGTGACGCTCGCACCTTACATTGCCCCCGAGGGGCATGAAGCATCACCACTACTACCGGACGATCAGGTATTCAACGCGGTGTACGAAGCCTACAGCTTGGGCTTTGATCTGCACCTACATGCTATTGGCGATGGTGCTGTTAGAACGGCATTGGATGCGATCGAGGCAGGCCAGGCGGCGCATGCTGAATCGGATGTGCGAGCGACCATCTGCCACATTGAAGTGGTGGATCAGGCAGACATCGAACGATTTGGTCAGCTTGGCGTTGTTGCTCAGACCACACCCACTTGGTTTGAGTACGACGAGATTGCTATGGAATTTTTGGGACCTGAGCGTTTCGAGCAGCTTTATCCTCTTGCATCCATCCAGCGCAATGGCGGTCGTGTGACCTTGGGCAGCGACTATCCGGTGTCGTGGATTGGTAAGGACGCCCTGAACCCAATGTTCAATATCGAAATGGCGGTCACGCGCCAGCGAGCGGGCGACAAGGATTACCCAATACAGGCGCGCGCTAACGAACGGCTCAGCATCGACCAGGCTATTCGCGCGCACACGGTTGATGCCGCTTGGCAAATTCGCATGGAAGATAGCATTGGTACTTTGGAGCCCGGTAAGAAAGCCGACCTGGTGGTGCTTGATCGCGACCCCTATCTGAGCGACCCGTATGCGATACACAGCATCGAGGTAGATCTCACCGTGTCGAACGGGCGACTGGTGTACGAAAAAAAAGAACCGTGACGTGGACCGACGCGGGCGGTTTGATGACTATTGCCGAATAGCGCCGGCCAGAGGGTCCGGTCCGTTAATCAGTTTATGGAACTCATCGGCAAGCCGCTGTGACTCTTTGACGCAATGCCGCCAATAGGTCTCTCGAACACGCTCGGGGATTTTCCCAAAATCTCGTCGATCGGGGATTTTCCCAAACGGTAGCTGCGCCAAAAACTCATCGCTGGGACAAATCATGATGAGCTGTTCGGCCGATACCTGCTGCTCAGCACGCCAAGGCAAAAACTTATCAAACCAGCCCACTGTGGTGCGGCTATTAAAGTGTGGATAGAGCCAAACCTGATCTTCGGGCAATCGCGTCAGGTCAAAGTGGTAATCGATAATACCGCCATCCCAGAAAGCTCCCTTACCCGCACCCTCGATGTCGTACACACCCTCAAATACGTAGGGAATCGCACCACTGGCCATCAAGGCATTGAAGACATTGTTTTCCGCAAGGTCGATGTAGCGCGTGTCAAACCCGTCAAACAGTGGCGTGAGTGGCTTGGCGCTGTTTGAAGTGAACACAACACGTTGAAATGAGGCCGGAAGCGTTCGACGACTAACCGCATTTCCCAATGCGGCCATCCCCATGCCCGCAATAAGGCGCTTACCCGGCTGTTGACCATTCAGACCCCGCCCGCGCGCAGTGACAATGTGGGAACGAAGCCACGAATGTTCGGCCACGTGACGCTCGCCATCGTCTCCGAGCAGCGTTTGCATTAGCCATAGGGCAACCTCGGTGATCTCCGGAACCGTTGGTTTAGCCGATGCGTAGTGCTGCGTAAGGTAGGCTTGCTCGAACCGATCGTAGGCTTGAATGGGGTCGGGCTGCGCCATCGCCGCATGGCGCCACGAGCCTATGGAAGAGCCGATAGCGTCTAGCGGTCGTGATCGACCGGAAAGCAGTTCACTGATAATTACCCGATCGAGCCGCCCCAAGATGAGCCACTTGGGTCCACCCGATGCCCCGATGAGCCCATCGATGAGATCGGCATGCCAACCCTCGTTTTCGAGGCGCTTGGCAGCCTTGGCACCGACTCTTAGTTCAAGTGCTTTCACTGTGCATACTCTGACGAACTTGCTTGGACGTTGATGGCCATACCACTACCAATACGCTGCGAGTGGCGACACAGCTTAATTCAATAACGTAGAGGAAGATCGACTGGCGTCTAAGCCGCCAGCCACTAACAGCTACGAATAGCCAGTAAACGGCAGCATTACTCGATGCCGTCGAGGTACTCAATATCCGGACGCCCGCCGACCAAGCCCGCTAATTTTACGTTGGCTGCTTTGAAGTAGTCAGTTTGCCCATGCGCTTCCAAAGCCGCTTGATCAGTATAGGACTCCAGAACTTTGTAGACCTGTGGGTCTGTTTTACTTCGGTTCAGTGCATAAAACTTACAGCCCGGCTCGTTAGCTAGTACTTGCGAGGCAAGTTCCATGAAGACCGCCTCGAACTCGTCGTTTTTCCCTGCTTGAACTGGGATCGTTGCAATTACACCTACAGCCATGACTTTGTCCTTATTACTCATACAAAAAAGAGACCGATCAGCCTACTGGCAAGATTGGCTATTGCCCAGCCAATTTTAATAGTTGTGACTGTCACTTTGAGGAATTAAGCCAATCTGTTCAGACCCACCACTTTTTTGCGGCCACATGCGCTTTCAAGGCGTACCATGAACCGGTTGAGGGCGCGTTAAGCAACTTACCCGCCTATCGATACAGGCTCAGGAAGGGCTGTTTACTGTCAGCATACGCACTGATCGGCAACATCCTGACGAATCAGATGGACCTGCCAAGCGGCATATCGTGATTATCCGCCATGATCATTGACGATTTCACAGACTGGAGAGAAAGAACGCGTGAGTGAAGACTCAACACTTACCATAGGCCAGGTTGCCTGGCTAAAGGTGGTAGACGTTAATGACCTAGGCGCGTTTGTCGACTGGGGTTTAAGTAAAGATTTATTTATTCCCTTCGCCGAGCAGCAACATCCCTTGCGGTCCGGGTCGTTCACGGTGGTCAAGATATACCTTGATAATCAAGGACGACCCGCAGGTTCAACTCGCATAGACCACTGGATTGAAGACACGGCAACGGGCTTATCCATAGGCCAAGAAGTCACATTACTCATCGCCGAACAAACGGATCTCGGTTTCAAGGCCATTATTAACGATCAGTTTTGGGGGTTGCTCTACAGCAACGAACTGCACCGTAGAGTTCGCAAAGGTCAGGTTGTTGAAGGCTATATTCAGCGAATTCGAGACGATGGCAAAATCGATCTAACGCTGAATCAACCCGGGTTTAGTGCCTCCAAGATTGACGCAGTTGCGCGAGCTATCGAAAACAACCTACATGCGAACTCAGGGTTTTTGGCGCTCAACGATAAAAGTCCGCCGCCTGTCATTTATGCAGCTTTTGGCGTCAGCAAAAAGGTGTTTAAGCAAGCCGTAGGGGCGCTCTACAAGGCCCGGAAGATCACCATTGAACCTGGCGGTCTGCGATCATCTGCAAGCTCACAAGACAGCGCGGATGCGACATAAGCCAACTCGGCTAAAGCATTAAAGCCACGCAACGCCCGCACGAGGAGCTTCTGGCATTGGGTACAGGGTCCTCGATGCGCAAAGCCACGTATCAAATTAACGGCGTATGTGAGACAAATACGAGGCGTAACGGAGGGATTGCATAACAGTCGATGAAATCAATGAATCAAATGTGCGGTCATTCTTTCTCGGGGCACTTTGCCCGGCTTTTACACATCATAAAACCGCTAATTTATGGGTGTTTACTGTCCGTGCTCGCACCTGCTGCGGCGAGTGACACCGAAGCGCCTACACCCACGCCCAACATCGTTATCTTGTTCACTGATGACCTCGGTTGGGGTGACCTCGGGGCCTTTGGCCACCCTTACATCAAGACCCCATCGCTCGACCAGTTAGCCGCGGAGGGACAGCAGTGGACTGATTTTTATGTTCCCGCACCGGTCTGCTCGCCAAGTCGTGCCGCGCTTCTAACGGGGAGACACCCCGTAAGAACAGGGCTTTATGGCGTGGGAACACCGGTCATGTTTCCCGGAGACACCCGAGGTATTCCACATTCAGAGATCACGCTCGCTGAAGCCCTCAAAGCAAAAGGCTA
>DPGN01000021.1:172460-180106 GCA_003523185.1 Halieaceae bacterium | reverse complement strand
CTGTTCCGACTCCAGCAGGCCGGCAAGACCAATGAGCTGATGCAAATCTTCAGCGATTTTCTGAAGAGCTTTGAAGCACCCGATTATCGGGACTACAACGTACCGCTGTGGCGAAGTCGGTGCTCCAACTCAGGTTGTACCGATGAGTTACTCGAGCAACCGGCGGTTCAACCCACGCTCACGACTCGGCTGACCAAAGAAGCAGTGCAGTTCATCAACGCGCAAGGCGATGAGCCTTTCTTTTTGTATCTGCCTTACACCATGCCGCATTTACCCATTTTTGCTGACACACCGTTTCAAGGGAAAAGTCTCGCTGGGCCCTATGGCGACACGATTGAAGAGATTGACTGGAGTGTCGGTGAAATTATCAAAGCGCTTAAAGCCCGCGGCGTGAGCGACAATACCCTCGTCTTTTTCTCGAGTGACAACGGCCCGTGGCAATCCGCCAGTACGGAGTTTGCCGGCAGCGCCGGCCCGTTCAAGGGCTCCAAGCAAGAGGTGTATGAAGGCGGCGTTCGGGTACCAACGGTGTTCTGGTGGCCAGGCAGGATCACCCCCAAAGTCACCGCTGACATCGGGAGTGTGCTCGACCTTTTTGCAACCATTTCAGCTATCACCGGTATCGACGGGTCAACCGCGATCGACGGATTTGACTTATCTAACGCACTTTTCACAGGCGGGGCCAGCCCTCGAGATGAGGTCGCGCTGTATCGCAAGGGAGAGCTGCGAGCCTACCGAAAAGGTGACTACAAGCTGCATCTGTTTGACCGTGCAGAGGGAGGTGAGCCCCTAGAGACACCAGAGCTATATAACCTCAAGCGAGACTTGGCGGAACGCGATAATCTGGCCACGAGCCAGTCCGACACTCTCATGGCACTTCAAGCCGCTGTCGCCAAGCATCAGGCTGCAATGGAGCGGAAACCACCACTCTTCGATCAACGTTTTCTCGAACTCATCCATAATGATAGGGTAAGTGAGCAATAAGCATCCTTAGGTTGCTATAAAAATAAAAACACGGGAGAAATCCGCATGACGATCGAGAAAAAGCTATTTAGAAACGGCCCCTATGCTGACCTATTCAGTCAGGGTGTGCAGGTCGGCAACTCACTCCACTTGGCAGGTCAGGTCGGCACCGATGCCACAGGCAGGGCACCTGAGAGCCTGGTCGAGCAAATGAAAAATGCCTATCAACACGTTGAGTCGGTGCTCAAGGAGTTCGATTGCACCATGGATAACGTGGTGGAGGAAACATGGTTCGTTACCGACATGCATGAATGTATGTCACAGGTCGAGGCGCTCTTTACCGCGCGGCAGATGATCTACGGCAAAACGCCCGAGGTCGCTCAAACCGTTGTTCAGGTGGTTGCACTGGTCGATCCGTCATTCAAGATCGAAATTAAGTGCGTTGCCATCGCGGATTAAGAGGAGCTTGGACATGCCAGAACTACAACACCTCCCTGCCAATGCCGATGCCAGCACTATTGTCGCCGCCGTTGAGCAAGACGGCGCAGTCATCCTGGACAACGTCATCAGTCCGGAGTTTATCGCGGCACTGCGTGAAGAGACTGACCCCTACATGGATAACACCAGTAACGGTGACGATCCCTTCGCAGGGTTCAAAACGACTCGCACCGGCGGTCTGTTAGTACGCTCAGAGAAGTGCCGAGAGCTTATTGAGCACGCGACGATTCTGAACCCCTGCCGCGAGTTCCTCGCGCCTTTCTGCGAGAAGGTGCAGCTGCACCTCACCCAGATTATCCGCATTCGCCCCGGCGAAACGGCGCAAGCGATTCACCGAGATAAGTGGGCGTGGGGGAAGCATCTGTCGCACCTTGAGCCTCAGTTCAACACCATTTGGGCGCTTACAGACTTCACCGCTGAGAACGGCGCGACACAAGTGGTCCCCGGCAGCACCAAATGGCCCGATGACCAAGACATACAACCTGAGCAAGTGACTCAAGCTGAGATGAAAGCAGGTTCTGTACTCATTTACTCAGGCTCGGTGTTCCATGGCGGCGGTGCCAACAGCAGCGATGGCGATCGCATTGGCATCAATATCACCTATGCACTGGGTTGGTTGCGACAAGAGGAAAACCAGTATTTGAGCTGCCCTCCAGAACTGGCAAAGGATCTCAGCCGTACGCTACAGGAGCTCGCCGGCTACGCCATGGGGCAATATGCATTGGGTTATTACACACCACCGGGCGCGCCCGGCGAGGAACCCGAAGTCGTCCCACCGCAATATGCATTAGGCATCCGTAAGGATCTCTCCAGCATGGGCGGAACGGGTGATTTGGAAGCGCTTCAAAGAGCCTTACAGACTTAAAGCGTGACATGGGCACAGGGTGCTTGAGGTGCATCAAGACACCCCTTATACTCTGCCGCCCCCATAGGACCATAGCTCAGTTGGTTAGAGCGCTACCTTGACATGGTAGAGGTCGCCAGTTCGAATCTGGCTGGTCCTACCAAAATTTAGATAAGTCATTGATTTCTCTAGAAATCGCACCGCCACGGTGGACACAAATCGCCCTTTTCAGGGTAGTGACCATTTGCGATGAAAGGAAATGAACATGACTACTTTCAAAGAACTTGCTGAGGCATGGATTGCCTCGCGTGAGCACTGTAGCGGCTCGCTAGGCCGCATTCGTTTTTGGGTTGATGAATTCGGCCCACTTCAAGTCGAGCAAATTAGCGAAGACCAAGTTGACCAAGCAATTAATCGCTTGGTAGCCAGGGGAAAGCTGAAAGGTGGAACCGGCAAAGATCGAGGCCAACCTACGGGGCAACCACTCTCTGGCTCCACAATCAATCGATTCGTATCGACCCTTGCTGGCCTCTTCAAATATGCCCGACGACTTCGTGTACTACCTCGCTCTCACGTGCCACCCACTCGTGGTTTTGAGAAAGCGCCAGAGCCTGTAGACCCCGATAAATACTTCAGACCCGAGGAAGTAGAGCGTCTTCTGGCAGTGGCAAGGGTCGTTGACCAACGCTGGAAGAAACTTCCCGCATTAATTGTGATGGGGTTTCACACTGGGATACGGATAGGAAACCTAAAGTGTCTTAAATGGGAAGACATCGACTTCGATGCGAAAACAGCCTCAATCGCTGTTACTAAAAATGGACGGCCCCATGTAGCACCGCTAACCGATAGTTGTATTGAAGAACTGAGGAAATTACCGAAGGCAGAGCCCAAGTCACTGATTTTTAAGAGCTATAGATCAGAAAAGCCATTCAATCATCGAGCCCTGCTACAAAAAGTCTGCAAAGAAGCTGGCTTTGAAGGTCGAACGTTCCATTGGCTTCGACATGGTTGCGGATCTGCACTAGCTAACGCAGGTGTTTCTCAAGCACAAATCATGCAAGTGATGGCACACCGGACTCTAACTGCCTCCGCACGGTACATGCATAGTAATGTGGAAGATCGAAAATCAGTGGTAGAGCGAGTTTTTAAATGAGTGAATTGAATGACGCCTACGCAGCAATGTTCAGGAGAGACTCTCTCTCGGTCTCTAGGGTCGCAGAGAAAATTAATGAAGAGTTTGAAATTGGATGCAGGAAGGAGCTTATCTCGCCGCAGAACCTCGCCCGCTTAGTTGCGGAACTTGCCAGCGAGAGAATGTCCTCTCGCACAGCTCTCGTTACCATGAATCAACGTCCGGTAGACGATCCTCAAGAAGCGCGAAAACAAATCGATAAGCTCTGTTTCGAGCGTTTTACTCAGCTTTTAAAAATATCTAGCCGCACCAAAGACAGTAATACTGCGAGAGCCAAACCAATCCCCGACTACGTAGAGTTTGCGCTCTACGTTGCCCACGTCGGGCTTCTAGAAACGAATGGGAAAAATCCAGGCTGGAGGCGGCTACGAAAGCGAGCAAAGGACATTCTTGGCCGCTCCCCTCACAAGCGCGAGGAATGGGAGGGATTAATTACAAAATTTCGAATCGAGAAATTAACCCCAACCTTCAGAGAGATCACTCAAAAACCTGACCATCCTAGAACTGATTTCGTCGTCTGGATGACTGAATATAACTGGCTAGAGCAAAAACTGGGCGCTCCATAGCATGGGCCGCCCAAAGACTCCCTAATACTCCGAATAACACCGTGGCAGGTGCGTTTTTTTGGAGTAAATATGAAACCTCAAGCAGTTCTTCATCACTCAAGGAGCATCATCAAATGGCAGGCTGAACACTTGGCATTTGGCGGCGAGCTTTTTCCAACCCTTGCCTCACTTCACTGGTTTATTCGCCAACACAGAGTTGAGCTAGAAACTAAACAGGCAATTATTCCGGGGCGAGGAAGTCGAGCAACGATGCTTACTCCTCTGTTCGAACATGTGACAGCTGAACTGCTGGTAAAAACTAAATTGGTGCAAGCGGAGTTAGATGATGAAGAACCCACTCTTTAGTCTAAGCAAGGAACAAAGGGAATTTTTTGATGCGGCCCAAGATATTTTTTTGGCCCAAAATGGTTTTAAGTTCAATGAAACTGGAGCCAAATTTTTCGAAACCGCATCCGGTGGAGTTATCGCCACCACAACCGAATATGGAAAATCTAAGCCAGAGTTACAGATTCTTGGGTTTTCTGAGACCAGCTGGGACCACCCCAGTATCGCCCCCTCTTTCTTTTGCTTCAGGATCAATCTAAACCTTGAGGAATACGACCCTACTGACAAGGCGCAGAAAATTCATGCAGCACCTGAAAAAATAAGATTCGAGGCTAACCTCAGTCACGAGGTTCCTGATTTAACAACCATCTTCATCACATTTGAACCAGCGCAAATTCCGCCTTGGGAAATTATGGACAAATGACTGTGAAAGGTAGCTCAGATACGCGGTCTGCGCGTTGGGTGGAGCAGTGACCTCAGTTAGGTAAGTGAACAACCTGTTGAAACGAAGTTCACACGAGTAGGCTCTGCTAACGGCAACCTACGGATAGCTAGAGGTCGGTAATGTGGCAATCTAGTGGTTCTGCGTTAAGAGGCAGCGCGTAAAGGGGAGATCGCTCAACCGCCCCCTACCCGACAGGTGACGCTACATTACTAGATCATTCGACGGCTTGGCTCCGAAGGACAGATCAATCACTTGGCCTTACTGGGCTAAGTGTGTCCAGAGAAAACGAGCTGGTAGATCTTCCTCAGACTTTCACCAAAGGACAGACATCAGATATCAAGATTTTTTCAAAAAGGGGAACAAATGAGCAGCCATGGTGGCTTTCGAGAAGGAGCAGGACGTCCATCAGGCTCCACCAATAAATCCTCTCCTGAACAGTCTCAGCGCCTCTCAGAGCTTGCCAAGGTATACACCGAGGAAGCACTCCAAACACTCGTTGATGTCGCCAGAAACGGTCGCACAGACGCGGCTAGAGTTTCTGCCGCTAATGCCCTACTCGACCGAGCCTATGGCAAGCCAGCAGTTAAACAGGAACAAGAGATAGTGGATTTACCGCCAGTCGTTATTCAGCTGACTAACGACCACTGAAGGGCACCGCATTTATAGTTCGGTTTTATTTCGACACTTGATACGCAATTGGACGCAAGCACTACCCTCGGAAGGTAGCGACCAAAAAACCTAATCGAATCCTCCGTGACACATGACTACTCACCGCAGGCGTTAATAACAGCCGAGTGGTCTTAATGGCGATACATGCTACTAACCACACCGCGGCTGTGTCATCCAAATATAAAAAAGCGGAAATAAATTTTTTAAAAAAAATTAAAAAAACCGTGATTTTAACTTCACACCTCGGTAACTCGACGTTGTCACCCTCTTTCGCGTGAGCTATTTCCGTCTCACTACGCAAACTCTTAAAGGTAAGTCCCATATCACTAAGCAAATTCTGAGGTGACACCAATGAAGCCAAGCCTAAGCTCCTTGAGCATGGCTGTTGCACTCGCCGGTAGCGCAGTTGCCGCTAACGCGCAGGTACTGCCCGCGCATCAGACTGAGAGCGTCTGGTTCCAGGAAGCGAATGCAAACATCGCCATGAAAGAAAAAACTATGAATACGCCCTCGACCGCCAAGAACATCATTTTGTTCGTAGGCGACGGCATGGGCATCGTCACATTGACTACCGCACGTATCTTCGAAGGCCAGTCTATCGAGGGCAATCAGGGTGGAGAAGAGCATGAGTTGTACTTTGAAAACTTCCCACACACTGCACTGGTAAAGACCTACAACACCAACTCACAGGTTCCTGATTCTGCAGGTACTATGACAGCGATGGTGTCGGGTCTTAAAACTGACATCGGTGTTTTCGGTTACGACGAGGACACTAACCGTGGCGACTGCGATACGTTGGAAGGCAACGGCGTAACGACCTACCTAGAAATGGCAGAAGTTGCAGGCATGTCTACAGGTATCGTTTCAACAGCACGATTAACACACGCCACACCTGGAGCACTTTACGCAAAAACACCAGACCGCAACTACGAAGACATTTCAGACATCAGAGATGGCACATCTTGCTTCGGTAAAATCGAAGATATCGCTTCTCAGTTGATCAGCCTTGAGGACAACATCGAAGCGCGATTCGATGGCGTTAACGTTGATGGTTTTGAGGTTGCTATGGGCGGCGGCCGCCGTCACTTTATCCCTAAAGATGTGGCGTTCAACGTTGAAAAGCCTGTGGAAAGCGGCGCCGAAGGTGATCGCACCGATGGTCGCAATTTGCCTGAGGAGTGGATGGCAAAGTACTCCGACATGAATGTTGCTTATGTGACGGATAAAGATGGATTCGATGCTGTCGATACTGAATCAACAGACAAACTGTTCGGTCTGTTCAATGAGTCTCACATGCAGTACGAAGCTGATCGTGGCAACGATATCGCTGGTGAGCCATCAATTGCAGAGATGACTAAAACAGCAATTGACGTTCTCGACAACAATCCTAATGGGTTTTTCTTGATGGTTGAGTCTGGTCGTATTGACCACGCGCATCACGCAGGAAACTACTCTGGCGCGTTGACCGATACAGTAGCACTCGCCACCGCTGTTAAAGCTGCTTACGAGGCGACGGACCCCAACGAAACACTCATCCTGGTAACCGCGGACCACGGTCACGTTAACACTATGGGTGGCTACGTTACACGAGGCAATCCTATCTTAGGTAAAGCGGTTTACAGCGCCGGTGGCGGTGCACAGCCAGCGAGCGATGGCCTACCGTTTACTACTGTCAACTACAACAACGGGCGCGGTTTCTGTGACCTTGGAACAGAGACTAACTCCGATGCCGGATATAGCGACACAAACTGTCCAATCGCAGCGGGTGCGCGGGTGGATTTGACCAACGTGAACACCACAACTGCGGGTTATCACCAAGAGGCAGTCGTACCGCTCACGTCTGAAACTCACTCTGGTGAAGACATTTCTATTCACGCCACAGGTCCCGGTTCATCATTTGTCCGCGGTACCGTCGAGCAAAGCATGGTGTTCCACATCATGAACAATGCTCGTCCTGTGATCACTGATTAAGGGGATTAACGATGCTATTTACTCCGAAACTAAATCTACTCACTTCTGCTTTTCTCGCTTTAACGCTTGCAGCATGTTCGGGTGACGATGGCCGCGACGGTGCTGTAGGTCCAGCAGGCCTTGCGGGTCTTGCAGGTGCAGATGGCGCAGATGGTTCTGACGGTGCTGACGGTG
>DPGN01000021.1:95435-172361 GCA_003523185.1 Halieaceae bacterium | reverse complement strand
CTGACGGTGCTGACGGTGAAGATGCTCGCAACGTGAAGTTGACGCGTCTTGATGTACTCAACAACGTCAACAATGCATTCTTCGTGAACGACGAAGGACGTATCCGCGCCATGGAAGCGTCTGACATCAAAGAGGTTCGTGGTGCTGCGAGAAACGTCATCCTCTTCGTTGGGGACGGCATGGGCCCTTCAACCGTAACCGCTGCGCGTATCTTTGAAGGCGAAATGAAAGGCATGTCATGGACCGATGGTCAGTCAACAAACTTTGACGGACCCGAGTCTAACGATCTTTCCTTCGACCGTTTCCCATTCGCTGGGCTGGTTAAGGTCTACAACACTAACTCCCAGGTACCAGATTCAGCAGGTACTATGGGTGCCATGGTGACAGGCGTTAAAACCGATATTGGTGTCTTCGGTTACGACGAAACGGCTAATCGTGGCGATTGTGACACGACCTCAGCTGCCAATGAGTTAGTGACAAGTATGGAGCTTGCCGAAATCGCTGGTCTTTCAACCGGTGTTATCTCGACAGCTCGTATCACTCACGCAACACCCGGCGCAAACTACGCTAAATCAGCTGACAGAAACTATGAGGACAACTCTGATCTTCCTGGTGAGGGCGCTTGCTCTATCCAAGAAGACATTGCCTCGCAGCTGGTTAACTTCGAGGACAACCTCGAAGCGAAGTTTGCAGGTGTTGATATCGATGGTATCGATGTCGTAATGGGTGGTGGTCGACGTCACTTCATCCCCAAAGACACTGCGTTCAACGTTGAAAAGCCAGTTGCAAGCGGTGCTGAAGGTGACCGTACCGATGACCGCAACCTACCAGCAGAGTGGTTAGCAAAGTATCCAACAGGTCAGTACGTCACAGACCAATCTGGTTTTGACATAATCGACACTGAGAACACGTCCAAAGTTTTGGGTTTGTTCAACGAGTCTCACATGCAGTACGAAGCTGACCGTAGCAACGACATCGCTGGCGAGCCATCGCTCTCAGAGATGACCGCAAAAGCAATCCAGATTCTTGACAACAATCCAAATGGTTACTTCCTTGTTGTCGAATCAGGTCGCATCGACCACGCTCACCATGCGGGTAACGCGTACGGTGCGCTTATGGATACGGTTGAGTACTCAAACGCTGTCCAAACGGCGGTTAATCTCACCAGTCAAGAAGACACGCTCATCATCGTTACCGCTGACCACAGCCACGTGATGACCATGGGTGGCTACGTCACTCGCGGCAACCCAATCTTGGGCAAAGCGGTCTACTCGGCAGGTGGTGATCCACAAGCTGCAGCTGATGAACTCCCCTTCACAACAGTCACTTACACCAACGGCCGTGGCTTCTGTGATTTGGGTGCCGAGACTAACTCTGATGCGGGCTATGATTGCCCTATCACATCGGGTCGAGTTGATATTTCATCGGTTGATACAACAGCTCCAGGCTACCACCAGGAAGCTATCGTACCGTTGACCTCTGAAACACACGCTGGTGAAGATATCGGTGTATACGCAATTGGTCCCGGCGCCTCTCTTGTTCGAGGAACTAACGAGCAAAACGCGATCTTCCACTTCACTGACTACGCGCTCGATCTCATCGCGAAAGCTAACGCGCGCGCAATGTAAATAACTGAGTGAAAACCATGGCCACCGCTCATCTTGAGCGGTGGCTTTTTTATGGAGTAACAATATGAAACTTTTCTTGCCCACGACTATTCTTCTTTCGTTTTTCACGATGCCGTTATCAGCATCGGAGTGCATCGACGCCCAAAGCGTTATCGGCGTAACCCTGAGCAGCGATAGTGCGGCAGGGCAGAAGCAATCGCTCTCAATTTTGAGAGAGACAAGCAGTAGGGTTATTTACGATTTCAAACCCCAAGGAATTACACGTGTTTACCTTCGCTATTCTGAGGAAACCATTGGTTACGAGGAGTACTTCAATGCAGAGAAAATAGGTGTTGAGCACGAGCCGTCACCCACTAACGTGCCTGGAGGCTGGAGCGAGGTCAGAAGCTTCATATCAGACGACACGCTGGGATCACTCAATAAGACGGGTTCAGGCAAACATCAATGTCTCGAAACGAGCACCTATGAAGGCGTGGTTAACGGCGAGACCATCAAAGCTACATTAATTGATGAATTGAATTTGCCCGTTCTTATGGAGCGAAGGACATCATCGGGTGGTAGTCGCTGGGTGGTCGATTCGCTTGAGGCTAACCCCGCGCACGTTACTTCTATCTCTTCGAAGTTGGATACCTACACAACCTATGACTTCGCCGATCTCGGCGATCATGAAGAGGAGGCCTTCTTCCGAAACAGCGGCTATCTAAAATACAAGCTGGGCCATGGACATGACGGAGATCATGACCACTGATCGCACAAAGAAGATAACCTGACGTTTCCTCCAGGTCCGGTTCAGGCGGGCTTAATTTTTGTTAACGGCGACAACTGCGATTAACAAGGGAAGTTTCACTTTCGTAAGGGAGAGATGCTTACCCAAGTAACAAGTGAAGCTTGAGTAAATAACGAGGTATGTTTACTTTATTAGTGTCCCAACGTGTTGCGGCGAGTTGTGTGAGCCTTGACATGGTAGAGGTCGCCAGTTCGAATCTGGCTGGTCCTACCAAACATAAAGAAGCCCGCTTTAAGCGGGCTTTCTTGTGTTTGAAGGGTTATCACACTCTCGAGCTGGCGAAGCCAGTCGAAAAACACGACCTTAGGAGTGTTTAGTCCGCCGCAGCAAAGCGAAGGCGCCCGCAGGGTTCAATCGCCAGAGGCAATGGCGATTGAAGGCAATCTGGCTGGTCGTACTAAAGATAGAAAGTAGTTAGGTTATAGGGCCCTCATTTTTACCTGACATGCTAAAACGATACTGATGTGCCAATAGAAGCGTCCCGAAATACATTACCCACAGGCTAAAGATAACGTCACTGAGGAAGTGCCCTCCCTGAAATATTCGCACCATACCCACAGCCAAACCCGCAAAGAGCCCAGCGAGAAATAGACGGCGACTACCAAACATCCACGCAAAGGCAATGAAAAAGGTGGCGATAGCGGCGTGGCCACTTACAAACGAACAGTTCTTCACGCATTCGCCTGAATAGACAAAAGCAGGGGTAAATTCAGCTTGACCACCGAACTGTTCGATGTGAACAGGTCTGGGTCGCCCAAACGAATTGTCTTTCAACCCGATATTCACGAGAAGACCGGGAACGAGCAGGAGCGCCAAAAGTAAGAAACGTAATCGCTTCCGCCACTTTGCTCCTGACTCATTCTTAACAAGACTCAGAGCTGCAAGCGCAAAAATAAAAATGAGGAGATATGCAAAATGGATCTTCGCAAAAATATGGTAGATAGTCGTAACTAGCTTGTTTTCACGAAGGTAAAAGACACCTCCATCATAAAACTGTTTACTGACCCAGATATCTATCTCCGGCAATAAGAAAAATACCAACCCAGTAACCACGCAGGCTAATACGTCTTTTCGTATCCCGGCATGCAAGGGCTTAATCACTGCAATATTCATAGCCTTTAAATCCTGATAATTGATAAATGAACAACTCTCGAGAAAGGGTGGGAAAGACTTCATGTCTGACGCGATCAGCTAAGGCGACTGTTTCAAAACAACCTTCAAACTCGCGGGGCCCTTCAGATAGGAATACATAATCCGCATTCGGATCTGCAGTCCGCGGAATCGAAAAAAGCAGGTCGAAGTGATTAGAAATTTCACCGCTCGGATTGAAACTGGCAACGGTGAGCCTCTTCCCACTCTCAAAATCACTTAAATAAAAGTGCGCGTATGACAGCAGTTTTCTTGAATCACTGATCCAGGTGGCGTCTTCATGCACTGACACGGGCTCAACTTTCTGAAATAGTTCTCGCCATCCACTAACACGCTTAAAAGGTGTATTAGATTTTGTCGCTTCAATGCCTACAAGCTGCTGAATCGAGGGGTAGGCATAAAACGCTCCGGCAATGGCAAGATTAAGCCCAAGTGCCCAGAGTAAAAGTACTCGTTTTGCGTTTGCTTCTATGTAACTCGCCACCCAAACACTTGCGCCTATGTAAACTGGTGCCGCCCAGTTGACGTGTGCCCGCGACAAGAGCGCCTGTACCCCAATAAGGAATAGCAAAGGCAGCGTGATCATCAGTAAAAATTTATCTTCTTGAGAATAGGGTCGTCGAATTAAAACAAGTAAGAATAGCCACATGACCAGAGGGCCAAACACTAGAAACTGGCCTAAAAAAAACTCGAGAAACTGATCAGGATGGAATAAAGGACCAGAAAGTTGGGATATCTCGCTGGTGTGCTGAAAGCTAATGAAGTCGTGCCGGTAATTCCAAGCAAGGTTGGTCGAAAAAACAGCGAAGGCAGACACTGCAGCTAACCAAGGTCCCGGCGTCTTGAGTCGGTCTCTGTAACACAGCGAGAGATGCGCCAAGAGCCCGATGGCTAACAGGCCCATCGTGTATTTTGACAGGAGTCCGACCCCACCAAGAACACCGCACAACACCCACAAACTCGTGCGGTTCTTTTCCAGAGCGATTAAATAAACGTAGGCAGTCAACGCCCAAAAGAACAATAACGGCGCATCCGTAGTAATAAACAGACTGTTAAACGTCACTAGGGGCGTCGACAAAAAGATGGCCACAGCCACCACGCCAACACGCCTACCCTTCAGTTGCTGGCCAATCAGATAAACAATAAAACCGGTCAAGGCATACGTTGTTGGAGCTGCAATCCGAACGGACCACTCACTCACATGTCCGGCGAGCGTTGTCGTCAAAGCAATAAGCCACGCCACGACAGGAGGCTTCGAGTAGTACCCAAAAGCGAGGTCCTGTGACCAAAAGTGGTAGTAGGCCTCATCGTAAAATAGCGCTAGATCAAGGATCGACACTGCCGCGAAACGAGCTATTACTAACCCGCACACGAACAGCAATAGCGCTCCTTCATTGCGGTGCAGTAAAGCCTGAGTCATGAGTTAACTAAAGCTCTTCGCTAATTGCCTGGGAAGACGTTGTGAGTTGTCCCCGAGCCCTTGGGTACATAGGGACTAAAAAAATAGTCCGCGACAAAAAATGTCAAGCTGGCCGTCGCGCAAAGTTTCGCGAACAGCGACACGTTCGGATATCCACCTGAGTGCGAAAAAAGCATTATTGCCGCAACAATTAAGAGCGAGAGGACAAAAAAGTGAACACCGACAGAGAAGCCCCATGACCAACGCTTTGCGCTGTATATAGCGATCGCTGTGGCGATTACACCGACACCGCTGCCAACCAAGATATCCACAGGCCAGTGTGCGCCAACCAAGACGCGACTGATGGCTACCCACGCTCCAAACGTGACAAGCATGACCTTCGTTGAGATCTGCGTCGCAAAATAGTAGAGACACGACACCATAATAAAGACCGTCGCTGAGTGCCCAGATGGAAAACTAGCGCGCTTAAAAGCCTGACCGATTTGAACAAAGTCATCGCTGTTTAACACAGCCGGAGGCCGCAGCATGTCAAAATAAGCTTTCATGCCATGGGTTACGAAGGTGCCGTAAATCGCCGCGAGTAAGATGACAAAAAGTAATGAGGGATTGCGGCGCGCGAAAAACAGCATGAGGCATAAAGCAACGGCTGTGTCCCCCATAAAGGTAGTAATTTGCAAGAAATCCTCAGGAAGGTGACGGGCCAGTGAGTTAATCGTGTGGAATCCCGCCTCGTAGCCACCAAACACGAAAAGCAGTGCTGCCGTCGTCATGCAAACAGCAAAAAATCCCGCAAAGTACATGAACGTTACGGCATCATCGTTGAGGCGCAATTCGTTCCTTGATGCATGAACCTCCGCTGCAACACCCTCTAGCGCGAAAGAGCCTCTAAAGGGCTTCAAACTGTGGGTGTAAAGGCTATTGAGATTCATATTGACGCTCCACTAGTACTATTCCGCCCTCGCGGAAAATAATGTTTAGGTCTTCACGCAACTCACGTCTCAAAGACTCGAGTCTGTCAGCACGTGTAAATATCAAGTCGGCTTCACCTGGCGCTTCACGCGGCGTCACGGCCTGCCTATAAACGCTAAAACTAGGCATTGAGATGCCATAAGCCACTACCTTGTCATGGCCCAATTGACTGGCTAGCTCTGCTGCTCGCTTGACTGGGCCTTGCTGTAGCTCACCTACTGCATCGATAAAGACATTAAAAATAAACAGCGTTTGTAAAACGCCCAGTGCAATTAACCTGTAGGTTTGGGAAGCACGAAGAACAACGGCAAGGATCACCATGGCTACACACGTCAGCGCTGCGAGCAAGCGGTAGTTAAAGTTCAGCACCTCGTGACCGCGTGATAAGAGGTCCGCTTCGTAAGCACGTGTACTCTGATCGGCGGCTAAGGAGACAAGGTCAGGTAGAAAAAACATGAGAACCATGAAGCCTACGGGAAAGAGGAGTTGCCAAGTGCCGCTAAAGAGCATGTCGCGATAACGGGCAAAGATAAAAAAGACGCCCGTCAACCCGTAAAGTAGGTAGTGCGGGAGTTGTGTTTTAGACATCGATACCAACGCGAAAACGACGCCAAACCATAAGAGCAAATAACGACTGAGGGCGTCTGACCAAAAGACTCTTAGCCTTCGTAAAAACGTAAACAGCACACCTGTAAACGGCAGAACAATAATGGGCAGGGCAACAAAATAATAAAGAAGAGAGCCGCCGTGGCCTTCACGTGTTTGGGTAAACCGATTGATATTGTGGTCTAGTAGAAATCCGGCAAAAAAACCCAATCCTTGGTCCTGATAAACCGCAATCAACCACGGACCTAAAATAGCCGCGAAGACCAGCCAGCCCATCGGGTTTACAACTGCTTTCCAGAATTGCTTACGCTGATGAGTCGTCGTGAAAAACAGACCCCCAGCCATGAGCGGAATGGCAATGGCGACTGGACCTTTTGTCAAGACGCCCAGAGCTAACCACGTGTATGTGGTTAATAGCGTACGAACCTGAGGCAGCCGCATGTACCGCCACATATCGAACATCGTCAGCGAAATAAAAAGATTCAACCAGGCATCGGCCGTCGCGGCTCTACCTATAACACCCACAATGGCGACATTGGCCATGATCGCGACAGTGAGGAGCGCGCTCTGCTCGTCCCATTCTTGCTTTACAAACCGGTAGCTGGCGACAAGCCAAAGGCTTGCGGCGAGCGCCGAGGGTAGCCTAAAAGCAAATTCGTGAATCCCAAATGCACTGACACTGAGACTCTGCAGCCAATAACTTAAAATAGGCTTATCGTATCGCGGTTCTCCGTCCAGATAGGTGGCCGCAAAATTGCCCGATAAGAGCATCTCGCGCGTTGCTTCCGCAAATGCACCCTCATCCAAATCGAAAAGAGGGACGCCCCAAAGGTTTACAAAAAAAGCGATAAAAAGATAAAACGAAATTAGGCCAGCCTCTACAAAAGAGTCTGGTCGCCAGCGCTCAGACTCAACAGCTAACCGTGTCATTCAGTGCTTTCCGTGGCAGCGCTAGGTGAGTACCAACCGCCGACGACCAAGGAATCCTCTGTCTCCCGGAGGTGGTAGCCACGAGCATTGGTTGCTTCAAAAAATACGCGAGATAACATCTCGGCCAGCACACCGGTCGTTATGAATTGCGCAGACGCGACGACGATGGACATGCCGAAGAAAAATAGTGGGCGACCACCAATATCCTCTCCAAGGAAAAATTTGAGCACGCCCAAGTAGCCTAGGATGAGGCTCCCCACCAAGCCGCAGCACAATCCGATATACCCAAAAAAGTGGCCTGGCCGAGCTCTGAACTTAAGGAAAAAGGATACGGACAAAAGGTCCAGAACTACTCTGAAGGTTCGAGAAAGCCCATACTTCGAATGACCATACTGCCTCGCGTTATGCGATACCGCTGTTTCTCCGATTCGGCTCGGCTTAGTAACCGATGCAACCCATACGGGAATAAAGCGATGCATTTCACCAAACAAACGAATCTGTTTAAGTAGGCTCGCGCGGTAGACCTTGAGGCTGCAGCCATAATCTCGAAGTTTAACGCCCGTGACTCTAGCAATTAGCCAGTTAGCGACCAATGAAGGGAATCTGCGAAACCAATAACCGTCTTTTCGATCCTCGCGCCAGCCTTGCAGCAGATCAAGATCTCGCTCAAACAACTCTGCGATCATCGCGGGTATGTCATTAGGATCGTTCTGCAAATCGCCATCCAAGGTGACGATAATGTCTCCTCTGGCAGCATCTATACCCGCCTGCATCGCCGCTGTTTGACCGTAGTTCCTTTGAAGCTGTAGCACGCGAACGTGGCTACCAAACCGATGTTTAGCTTCCATTAATCGACTTAGAGTCATGTCCATGCTGCCGTCATCAATGCAAATAAGCTCCCACTCGTGATCAAGACACGACAGCGCCTCGTGCATGTCGGTCACTAGGGGGATGACACTCTCTTGCTCTTGATAAAACGGGACAATAATCGACACACGCTGGATCATTTGGAATCCCAATCTGAAAGACACCACGATATCGATGCGAGGTTAAATTGCGGTGACCGACACATGAACCAAAGTTAAAATTTTTATGTCACAAAGATGAAAAACAGCTTTTACAATTTGTGTTTTTCAATGCCCAACTGCTCGTAAAGCAAGTCCTGATTTTCACTGCGGTTTATCGCTATGTTGCCGACGCGTACTGGCTCTAGCTGTGTTGATCACGTTGACTGAAAATAGCTACTATCCGTGTAGCGCCGTGTAACGCTCGCTTTGACATGGTAGAGGTCGCCAGTTCGAATCTGGCTGGTCCTACCAAATTTCTAAGTCTTTGTTTTTATTAAAATTTATTTTTCTTCTTCGCTGAGTCGTCGCGTGTTTTGGCGAGTTAACTCTACCTTAGAAAGGTAGCGCTCGAAAAATTCATTACCCAAGTCGGGCAGAGGTGAGCGGTTCGATCGGATGCGATAAATGGGGTATTTTGTATGGCCGCAGGTGCAACGACTGCGATGGCCAATACCGATTGTTAGAGGACCATGCTGCTAAATTGGAAAATAATTCTCCGAACATTTTAACGTGTTGAAGAGAGTGAGCGCATGTATCGATACCGGTTTGTCTTTCCTCTGGGCACCAACCAAAGGCATGATGGCGGGGTCTTGTCAGGTGGTTGTCATCGTTCTGGCGGCCACCGATTTCAATCTTTCTGATTCCATAATTATCACCAGAACGCAGTAACGAGAGGCCAGTGATAAAAAGCCTTAGAACCAAGCACCACTATTCGCAGGAGCAACTTGCGCAGATGTCGGGCTTGAGTCTCCGCACGATTCAACGTGTAGAGTCAGGTCAAAGCGCGAGCCTTGAAACACTGAAATCCCTTGCTGCGGTTATCCTTGCTGCGGTTATAATGAGCAAATAGTAGGCGTAATAGGCCCTATCCGTGAAACCTCGCGCTCAGAATCCTTTTGTTATCAGTGGCAACAGGCTAATTATTAATTTCCTGATGAATCGTTCAGCGATTGCACTATCGTTGTTTATCACTGCGAATTTATCTACGACGGTTCAGGCTCAACCTGAAGCCAACTCTATCGATTTTAAGAACTGCGTATTGTCGACGCCGGGATCGCCTGCCACCGCACGTGCTGACTGTGGCTTTATCGAAGTATCGGAAGACCCCGATGACCCAAATGGCAAGAAGATTCCGATTCATATTGCCGTCGCTCCCTCAACCGCAACGCAGCCCGAACCAGATCCCGTCTTCTTTTTTGCTGGCGGACCGGGGCAGGCCTCATCAGAGACCTGGGTCATGATCCGGGACACACTCAATAAAATTCGAGAAAAACGCGACATCGTAATGATTGATCAGCGTGGTACCGGCAAATCGAACAAGCTGGCGTGCCCTATTGACGAGAACATGGATCTAAATGCCGAGCTAGATCTTGAGTATGTGGCCGAGCAAACCACTATTTGCCGCGATCAACTCCAAGCAGACCTCCGCTTCTACACAACCGATATAGCGATGAGCGACTACAATCAGGTTCGAGCAGCCATGGGGTATGAGCAAATCAATATCATGGGGGTGTCCTACGGTACTCGCGCCGCTCAGGTGTACTTAAGGAAGTACCCAGAGACGGTTCGCTCCGTAGTGCTTGACAGTGTCGTACCGATGCAACTCGCTCTAGGGCAGGACCATGCTCCTATGCTCGATGCTGCGCTCGCTAAGGTTTTCGATGATTGCTACAACAATGAGCAATGTAACGATAGTTTTGGTGGCAGCCTGAACCAGCTGAATGCTCTCGCAGCTGAGCTGCGCAAGGAGGCACCCTGGGTCATTATCCCCGACCCAGTCATCGGCAAGGATCGCGAGATCCGAATGAGCGCCGAAACACTCGCTGTGGCGATTCGATTTTTGACATACGCAAGTGAAACCCAGGCTATGCTCCCGATTTTAATCGACGAAGCAATTGCAACTGGCTCTCTGGAGAGACTCGCGGCGCAAGCACTCTTGGTAATGAATGGCCTTAATGATGTGGTGGCCCGAGGAATGGAACTTTCTGTCATTTGTAGCGAGGACTATCCGCTGATCGATACCAATGTCGACCACAGCGACACGCTACTCGGTAGTATTTTCCTCAAGTCGCTCGAGACACAATGCGATCTCTGGCCTCGCGGGGAGATTGCCCAGGACTTCCGTAATCCAGTGGTATCGGATTTGCCAGTGCTTCTGCTGTCGGGCGAGAGAGACCCTGTGACACCTCCTCATTATGCAGACCAAGCAGCCATCCACTTAAGCAACCATTTAAACTTAGTGGCGCGGGGTCAGTCGCACTCGGTAATGAAACACCCCTGCTTCGAAAAAATCACTACGGAATTTATCGTCACGGGCTCGACTGAAGAAGTTGATATTGCCTGTGTAGAAAAGATCGAAGCCTCTCCGTTCTTTACCAGCCTACTAGGACCTAACCCATGATTGAGGTCAGAAATCTGCACAAGTCATTCGGCGAGGTAAAAGCGGTCAACGATATGACCTTCGAAGCACGCGACGGTGAAATCACGGGGCTTCTTGGCCCCAATGGCGCCGGTAAAACGACGACGCTACGCATGCTCTACTCGTTGCTACCACCGGATGGGGGAGATATCCGGATTGACGGACTTAATCCTACGAAAGATGCGATGGCGATCAAAACCACGCTGGGAGTCGTGCCGGACAGCCGAGGTTTGTACAACCGACTTACGGCCCGAGAAAATATCCGCTACTTTGGCGAGCTTCACAACTTACCCAAGCAAACTATTGAGGAGCGAATCGAATCGCTGACCGCAACCCTTGATATGAGCGATTTCATCGATCGAAGGACCGAGGGTTTCTCTCAGGGTCAACGCGTCAAAGTTGCGATTGCGAGGGCGATGGTACATCAGCCACAAACAGTGTTGATGGATGAGCCAACTAATGGTCTCGATGTCATGAGCACTAGAGCGCTGCGTAAATACATACGAAGCCTCAAGGACACCGGCCAGTCCGTGGTGCTGTCTACCCACATAATGCAAGAGGTAGCCGCGCTATGTGACCGGATTGTCATCATTGCCAAAGGTAAGGTAGCTGCGACAGGCACTGTTGACGAGCTAATCAGCCGAAGCGGTAGCGACACGATAGAAGACGCCTTCGTTCAGATCATCGGTTCCGAAGAGGGGCTGATGGCATGAAGGGCATCATAGTCGTGCTCAAGAAAGAAGTCCGTGAGAATCTCCGCGATCGCAAGGCGGTCTTCAATTCTTTGTTACTGGCACCGATTCTTTTCCCAGTACTGTTAATTGGAATGACATGGCTAGGCACCTCAGCCCAGACTGAACGCGCCGAGCGTGTGCTCGAGGTCCCAGTCGTCGGCGCTGAGCAGGCTCCAAACCTGATTCTTTATCTTGAAAAACACGGAATGGTAGTCAAACCCGCACCGGATAATCCTGAGTCATTGGTTAAAAGCCAGAAGGAGCCAGTAATCATTCGTATTCCCGAGACATTTGGTGAGCAATGGCAAGCCGGTCGACCTGCCGAGATCGAGGTCATCATAGATTCCTCGCGACCAGAGTCGGATATACCTACGTCGCGAGTGAAGGGCCTACTCAGCGGCTACGGTAGCGAGATCGGCATGTTGCGATTACAGATGCGCGGCGTATCTCCCATTGTGATGTCACCACTACTGATTCGCGATATAGATCTATCCACGCCGCAGAGTCGAGGTATGATCTTCATGCTTTTCTTGCCCTATATCCTTATGATTACTGCCTTCATGGGCGGCATGCACCTTGCCATCGATACCACGGCTGGTGAGAAAGAGCGTCGCTCACTCGAGCCCCTATTAATTAACCCCGTGCCTCGATGGCAAATCATGATGGGTAAATTAATTGCCACCGCTATCTTTGGCATGGCCTCGCTCGTGCTCACTCTCATAGCCTTTCGGATCACACTGCCCTACTTACCACTTGCCGCCTTGGGCGTGGATCTGGGTCTAGACATCTTAGCTATGGTTGGCATTCTATTGGTGGTCGCACCGGTAGCTTTGATGGCTGCAGCGCTGCTTACGGTACTGGCAACTTACGCCAAAAGTTTCCGCGAAGCACAGTCTTACATGGGACTCGTGATACTCATCCCCATGATTCCGACACTGATGTTTATGAGTGACCCGGTAAAACCCGAGGCATCCATGATGCCGATACCCCTATTCTCTCAGAACCTGCTCATTGGCGAATTGGTGAGGGGCGAGACAGTACCTGTGCAGTGGCTACTCTACTCGGCGGCTGGCACACTCATATTCGCTTTTGCCTTAATAGCTTTCGCAGCCACGCTATTCAGTCGGCCGCGCGTAGTGTTCTCGGACGCATAAACAGCTTTTACGCCGTAGATAAACGAGCACCGCTCACTGATGCCAGCAGTAAGTGAGGCAAGCCATTTAGTAGCGACTGGCAAAATAGGTTTTATACTTTTAAATCAGACCATCCCAGAACCACTCAGGTGATAACTTTAGCCACGTCCTTGCGTGTTGTGGCGAGTTCTGTGAGCCTTGACATGGTAGAGGTCGCCAGTTCGAATCTGGCTGGTCCTACCAAACATAAAGAAGCCCGCTTTAAGCGGGCTTTCTTGTGTTTGAAGGGTTATCACACTCTCGAGCTGGCGAAGCCAGTCGAAAAACACGACCTTAGGAGTGTTTAGTCCGCCGCAGCAAAGCGAAGGCGCCCGCAGGGTTCAATCGCCAGAGGCAATGGCGATTGAAGGCAATCTGGCTGGTCCTACCAAAACCTAGAAAAGACACTGATTCCTCTCCGAATCGCATGGTCCTCCAATCAAAGCTGCAACAGAATTAGGGCGCGATCGGCCTATACCTCGTACTTCCATGCCTTATTCTCTATTGTTCAGCTTATTCTTTGACGAATACCGGAGTGCCTTTTAGATGAAACGTATTCTTATTACCGGAGCCGCAAGTGGCCTAGGGCTAGCTCTGGCGAAAAAGTATGCCAGTGAGGGTTGGTCCGTTTGTATAGCGGACATTCAGGATGAGGAGGGAAAAAAAGTCGCCGCCCATTTAAACGAGGAATATGCCAACGATTGTTTTTTTCAGCACCTCGATATCACCAGTGATACCCAATGGCAGGAATTGGTCGCTCTAATTTCCGAGCGCTGGCAAGGGCTGGATGTACTGATTAATAACGCAGGGGTGGGGGCCAGCGGGGGTATTGATACGTTTCCGATAGAGGACTTTCAGTGGACTGTGGACATCAATTTAATGGGGGCCGTGAAAGGCTGCCATGTCTGTGTGCCCCTGTTAAAAGAAAGCAAAGGGCTCCTTATCAATGTAGCTTCTATGGCCGGGCTATTACATATGGGGAGCATGTCAGCCTATAACGTCTCAAAGGCAGGCATGGTGGCCTTCTCTGAAGGACTCCTGAGTGAGCTCGATCCTTATGGGGTAAAAGTATCAGTTGTATGCCCTACGTTCTTTCAGAGCAACCTGGCTAAGGGTATGCGCAGTGACAATCCTGACGCTGCAAAGATAGCCGCCAGGCTCCATGCGGGAACTGGCATTACTGCAGAAAGTATTGCGACAACCGTTTACAACGATTCGCGCATTGGCAAGCACTATATTCTTGCCGGCACTCGCTTTAGCGATAGAACCATCTGGCGACTTAAGCGTTTCCTTCCCGCCGCATATCTCAGCATGATGAAAAGTAATGCGCGCATACAGTTTGCTGATAAAAACCCTTCGTACCGGGAAAGAGGGGTCTTTGAGAGAGTGTTACGTTCTATCAGAGCGCGGATTTTGTGATGAGGCCCCAATACATTGAGCGAATATCGAATCAAACGCGATATGAAAAACGTTAACGTGTTGTGACGAGTTGCCGCGAATGCTGCAAGGTAGTGCTCAGAAACCAGAGGGCAAAGTCATGCCACGTTTTTGAGGCCTATTGCTGTTTCGGACTTAACTTCTTCGATGACAACGTAAGTATGTGTTTGATCGATCAGAGGGATCATCGCTAATTTCTCGCCTAGAAACCTTTGATAGTCCTGCATATCTGAACAGCGGATCTTCAACAGAAAATCAAACCCCCCAGCTACCATGTGACAGCTCTCAACTTCTGAAAGCGATCGCATCTCTTCTGAAAATTCACGGAGATTGGCGGTACTGGTATTAGTTAAATGCACTTGAATAAAAGCGACTGTCGAGGCGTTAAGCTTGTGGGGATCAGCAAGCGCAACGTACCCCAGAATGTATCCCTCGCGCTCCAGTCTACGAACACGATCCAGACAGGGTGTAGGACTCAGTCCCACTTTGTCCGCAAGCTTCACGTTTGATAGTCGGCCATCCTGCTGCAGAAGCTCAAGAATTTTGCGGTCGATGCGGTCTAATTTCATGCAGGGAACTATAACAGAATAAAATGCTTTAATTTCACTTTTTTCAATTTTTTATATTGCAAAAAAGCCATAATAAGCAATTAAAACTGACAATTATGGTGATAATTCAGATTTAAATACTTCAAAAAGGCATTCGGTCGTGGCAGAAGAACTGAGGCAGTACATACGCACTCAAACGCATGCAGACGAGGCGGAGGTGGTCAACCGATTGCTGCAAGAGAGCGACCTAGACCCTGAGGTAAAAACCACTATTAGCGACCAAGCGACCCTTCTGGTCGAAGATTGTCGTAAGCGCAGCCAAGAAGCCGGAACTCTGGACGCGTTCCTGCAGGAGTTTGGACTGTCCAACAAGGAAGGTGTCGCGCTCATGTGCTTGGCCGAGGCCCTGCTCCGTGTACCGGATGAGGCGACGGCTGATCAGCTCATCGCAGAAAAAATCCGCTCGGGAGACTGGGGATCGCATCAGGGCGCATCCTCATCTCGCTTTGTGAATGCCTCTGTTTGGGGGCTCATGCTGACCGGACGGGTGGTGGCACTTGGAAGTGAGACCACCGAAGACACGGGCTCCTGGGTACAAACCCTGACGAGAAAACTGGGAGAACCTGTCGTCCGGCGAGCAATCCTACAAGCCATGAGAATCATGGGAGGCCAGTATGTGCTGGGGCGCACAATTAAGGAGGCTATTCGTAAAGGTCGCGCAGCGAACAGGCCCGGCACCCGTTTTTCTTTCGACATGCTGGGCGAAGGGGCTCGCACCGCGAGCGACGCGCAACGCTATTTTGATGCCTATGCCGAGGCAATTCGTGTACTAGCGGACGCCAACGCCGGGGGCGACATCACTCGCGCGGACGGAATATCCATCAAACTGTCTGCGCTACATTCACGTTATGCCTTCAGCCAGTACGATCGAGTCATGTCAGAGCTACTGCCGCAGGTTAAGCAACTGGCTACGATGGCAAGAGCAGGCGGTCTCAGCTTGACGATTGATGCCGAGGAGTCAGAGCGACTCGATATTTCCCTTGATCTATTTGAGGCCCTAGCTCGAGACCCTGATCTCTCTGATTGGGATGGTCTGGGATTTGTCCTACAGGCCTATCAGAAAAGGGCGGTAGCCACATGTGACTGGCTTATCGCTCTGGCGAGAGAAACCGATCGGCGTTTGATGGTTCGGCTGGTAAAGGGCGCGTACTGGGACAGGGAGATCAAGCACGCACAGGAGTTGGGACTGCCCGATTACCCAGTATTTACTCGCAAATGCAACACCGACCTTTCCTACCAAGTTTGCGCGGCAAAGCTGTTGAGTGCGCCTGGCGCCGTATTTCCACAGTTCGCAACTCATAACGCGCATACCGTCTCAATGATAAAGGCGCTAGCCCAAGACAATACCGACTTTGAATTCCAGCGTTTACACGGGATGGGTCACTTACTTTACGCGCAGCTGTCGAAGTCTGACGCAAGTACGCCAATCCGTGTGTATGCCCCTGTCGGTAATCACAAGGACCTGCTGCCCTACCTCGTCAGACGGTTGCTAGAAAATGGTGCCAACAGCTCCTTTGTGAACCGATTTCTAGACGCGAGCGTTCCGGCGAGCGAACTCAATAGGGATCCAATCGATCAGGTATTAGCCGTGTCCCAACGGCGGCACCCAAAGATTCCGCTGCCAAGACAATTATATGCCCAAGAGTCCGCGCCCTGGCTCAATGCGCTGGGGTTTGATTTGAACGACCCCTCGGTGGTCAAGGATCTTCTTCTGAGATTGACGTCACCGCGACAAGCCACAGAGGCGAGACCTATTGTCGGTGGCAAGTCTGTCACGAGCGAACTGAGCCCCGTTATCAATCCCGCCTCCGGCGAGACAGTCGGTTTCGTTGCCTCAGCTGGCCAAGAAGAGCAGGACAAAGCAATCGAACTAGCAGTTTCCGCACAGCCCCGCTGGGATCTGCGCGGCGCTCACCATCGAGCCGAGTGCCTGGAGCGTGCAGCTGAGCTATTGGAGGCGCAAATACCCGAACTGATGGGAGTCATCGTATCGGAGGCAGGCCGGACCCTCGAAGATGCGCTATCTGAAGTGCGCGAAGCAATAGATTTCTGCCGCTACTACGCGCAACAAGCAAGAGAGAACTTTAGCAACCCAATAAAACTTCCAGGTCCGACCGGAGAACTTAACACGCTCAGTCTCCACGGAAGAGGCGTCTTTGTCTGCATTAGTCCTTGGAACTTCCCCCTGGCTATTTTCATGGGACAGGTCAGCGCCGCCCTGGTTGCCGGCAATGCAGTCGTCGCAAAACCTGCAGAGCAGACACCCCTGATTGCTTTTAAGGCAGTCAAATTATTGCATGAGGCCGGAATCCCCGAGGACATTCTGCATCTTCTCCCCGGCGGCAAAAGCGTAGGGGCTGCCCTAGTGGCTGATGATCGTATTGCAGGCGTGGCGTTTACAGGCAGCACAGAAACCGCAAAGCGCATCAATCGGCAGCTCGCTGCCCGCGATGGAGCCATCATTCCACTCATCGCTGAAACTGGCGGCCTAAACGTGATGCTCGTGGATGCAACGGCGCTGCCTGAGCAGGTTGTCGATGACGTTATCGTTTCGGCGTTTCAAAGCGCGGGACAGCGCTGCAGTGCCCTGCGCGTGCTCTATTTACAGGAGGACATCGCTGACGCGGTGATCGACATGCTACACGGTGCAACGCATGAGCTTAACGTTGGCGATCCAATGGAACTCCGAACCGATGTAGGACCTGTCATTGATGTCGAGGCCCAGCAGCTCATCCAAGAGCACACAAACAGAATATGCCGGGAGGGGCGGCTTTTGTCCGAGGCTTCACTCGACCCCAACTTAACCAACGGTCATTTTGTTGCGCCGCAAATCTACGAAATAGATCGCCTCGGTCAGTTAGAACGCGAAGTCTTCGGTCCCATCTTGCATATCATTCGCTACAAGAAATCAGAGCTACGCGATGTGCTAGCCGATATCAAAGCGTCAGGTTATGGACTCACCCTGGGTATTCATAGCCGCATAGACGGTGTTGCCCAAACGGTATTTGACAACACCCAGGTGGGTAATACCTATATCAATCGCAATACCGTGGGCGCTGTCGTTGGAGTGAACCCGTTCGGAGGCCAAGGGCTATCAGGTACCGGCCCAAAAGCTGGGGGACCTCACTATTTATATCGATTTGTTTCGGAGAAAACGCGTACGGACAATGTGGTAGCCAAAGGCGGTAATACGGATCTATTTACCCTCTCAGAAAGTTAGGTTGGCAGCGTCGTCCGTACCCTTCTATCAATACGTGTCAGTTAGCGCGGTCGATAGGGGATTTTGCTATCGCTGATCCCCTTTTCGGGTCTTGCATTCTTGTTTGTCAGGTAGTGCATCAAAGCATTTACGGACAGCGCCGCGTTTGGTGTTGGGCCAACAAAAACGTGATCCAATTTGATCATCCCGTCCAACTCCAGATCGAAGAGGTAATAAGGCACAAGCATGGCCTTCCCCTCTCGAAAGGCAACGGGCGCATCAGCGGTTGATGTGAACGTGGGCGAAATGAGTCGCCACTCTTGCTCTTCAGCGAAAGACGGATGTTTTAATAAGGCGCAGATAGTCATTAGATCCGCCTCAATGCTCAGGAAAATAGCGTTAACGTCTTCACCTTCTTGGTACATCGATATTAGGCAGTCAACGATCTTAAAGGCGAGGTCATGCTGCTTTTGGGAGTCGTAAAGGCATTGCCCAAGGTAAAAGTCCTGTGCCACTGCCAGCGACTGAATCGTCTCGTGATTGAAGCCTAGGCTCACACCTTTTCCATGGTTGGAGTACCCACGCCACTGGCTGAGTAAATTGCCGTTGGCACGAAAGGAGGCTGAAAAAAGCATCGGTCCTTGGTTAATTTGACTGTGTAGCCATTGGGAGAAACTGGTCAAAAACTGCGTTGCAGACGAGCCGTGTCGTGATCGCGCCGTTATCGCTGTATCCAACAAATTGAGAGCATAGACCAGCTCAGTAGAGTCGTTCATGTAGCGCAGTTCGGATGCGCGTAAATGTCGAGACTCGATGATCCCCATCAAACCCGGTAACGACGTGTAATGGTAAAGCGTACTATCAGGGCGTTTTGAGAATAAGCTATCGCGAAGTGTCGATATCAACCGTGTCACTCCCGGTAATTGCCACAAACGGGCGTCAGAAGAACACGATGAGATATCGGTGTCCCGTTAAGGGTTCCTTGGTTAGCGTAAGGCGTGCTGAAACCGCGAGGGCGCACCTGAAGCGGATCTGCAGTACCCGAACCTCCTTGCCAACTACTCGTCGTCAATCAGGTCATCGCCGCCGTCGTCCCAAAGACTACCCCGGAACCGCACTGCGTCACTGGATGGCTGCTTGAAAACGGTGATCTTGCCGCCTTGATCTAAAAACTGCTGGACTTCGTGCTCGATCGTATCGCGCAGTACACGCTTCCCGGGCTCACTTGGACTCGCGAGATTTTCCATGCCACTTCCTCCTTGCCGGATGGCCCAAAATTAAGAGGTCGTTGTTGCAAAATATTTAATCTTGTTTGAAGTTTTTGTGATGCCAATAGGTTGGAAAAGCGGTTTGGATAAACCACGGTCGGTCATTACTCACGCTCTAAAACCTAAGTCATTATCGGTGGATTCTAGATTCTGGCTTCATTCCGGTCTGTCACTGAGCGGTGTCAGCGGAGGGGACCACTAATAAACCGAGAGATTTATTCGGCCTGTGCTGCAGGCGTAAACCAGTGACGGGTGCGGTTGGCTATTGCGACCAATGAGAGCATCACGGGCACCTCCACCAATACACCCACTACCGTCGCTAGAGCTGCGCCCGATTGCAGTCCAAATAGCGAGATAGCCACGGCAACCGCAAGTTCAAAAAAGTTGGATGTACCGATCATGCAGGCGGGAGCCGCAATATTGTGGGGAAGTCGAAGATATTTGGCAGCGCCATAGGCAACGGCAAAGATGCCGTAAGTCTGTATTAACAAAGGAATAGCGATGAGCACGATAGCGACCGGCTTTGCCAGAATCGTCTCAGCCTGAAATCCAAATAACAGTACAACCGTGGCCAGCAACCCTAATATTGAAAGAGGCTTCAAGGTAGTAAGTAGTTCAGTCAAGCGGGATAAGTCCGACGACGAAGCAAGACTCCGACGCGTGACATACCCTGCCAGCAGCGGTAAAACCACATAAAGCACCACTGACAACAGTAATGTTTCCCAAGGTACCGACACTTCACTAACGCCAAGAAGAAACGCGGCTATCGGCGCAAAAGCAAAGATCATGATGATGTCGTTAACTGACACCTGCACGAGTGTGTAGTTGGCATCGCCCTTGGTGAGTTGGCTCCACACAAACACCATTGCGGTGCAGGGAGCCACGCCCAAAAGAATCATCCCGGCGATGTATTCGGTGGCGGTCGCCGGATCGACGAGATCGGCAAACAGCACCCGGAAGAACAGCCAACCTAAAGCCGCCATAGTGAAAGGCTTTATCAACCAGTTAACGGTAAGTGTTAGCAACAGGCCCTTGGGCCGCTTACCAACATCCTTAATCGACGCGAAATCCACCTGAACCATCATCGGGTAGATCATTAACCAGATCAGTACAGCAACCGGCAAATTGACACTGGCGTACTCGAGACTCGCAAAGAGCTGGAAGACCGCGGGAAACAGACTGCCCAGAGCAACGCCCGAGGCAATGGCTAGTGTGACCCAAAGGCTTAAATAACGCTCAAACAAACCCATCACACTAGTCCATTGCTTTCAGAGAAAATTACAGAGCAGTAACGCTATAGATAGAGAGCGTACCTGACACCTCGTTCGATACCAAAAGATAGTTCTCACCATCCTGAGTAATGAACTTGATGTCTTCCGGACCGAGTGGACCAGCCATGTTTGCTTCTACCGCGTCATCATCCACTGTGAAGTCGCGAGGATTAATATACTGAACATACGTTGCGTTCTGCGGGTTTGTGATGTTGTAGACCATTACGCCACCCACTCGCTCGAGTGCAACGAATGCAAACGTGTTGCCATCAACAGTAGCGATCTCAATAGCCTCTGGCTCGGGTCCCTTATCGTCTGAACGATCATCGCCATCATTACTGTCGTTGCTGGCGTTGAATGATCCGCCCAGTTGCTGTGCAGTGATTCGCTCGAAATCGCTTCCACTGTCAAACACAGGTCGACCCGTAGTCGTATCCCAGATCGTGAAGGAGCGCGCTCCGAAGGAGTAGAGGTCCTCGTAGACGCATCCCGCTACAGGTGTTTCGTCGGGGAACGCGATTGGCTGGCCAGTAGTTGCGAGCGTGGCACACGCTGACGCATCTTCAAGGCCCAAGTCAGTGATGACCTTCAAACGACCGAGCTTGTCTTGATCCTGAAAATCAGCACCCAGCTTGGCAACCAAGTCGGCTGTGAACTGGCTTGCGTCGAGGTCTTTCACACGAATCTCGTCCAAGTAATGAAAGCAGTCGCCGCCATCAAACAGAAAACCACCCTGAGCTGTGCAATCCGCCTCGTCAGTAGCGTCACTCACATACTCACGACCATCACCTTCGTTTGCGGTGACCAAGTAAGTAGTGCCGTTCACCTCGTAAGCGTCGAAGCCATCGGGCATGTAGGTACCGAAAATCGACCAACTTTCGAGATTAACACCACCATCCTCATTGCTGGCATCAATTTCATTACCAGGAAGTCCGTAATCTTTAAAGCCAATGCCCAGAACCGCGCTTACTTCTGCAGATGCGAGATCCACAATAGCTACCGCATTGTTTTCTTGAAGTGTTGCAAAAGCAGTAGAGCCATCCTTGGAGAATGCGATGAATTCGGGCTCTAAGTCTTTCGCGACGCTATCAGCCTTGGCAGAGATTCGAACGGGGCCTGTCAGTGACTTACTACCGCCTACATTGAAAGCCTGAAAATCCGCAGTCGTAGCGGTTGCAACATCGAAACCACCCGAAACGTCAATGACTGTAATTGAACCCTCTGGATCATTACTGTAGTCATCATTAGGCTCACCCTCGTTGGCTACTACTGCGTAGTTGCCATCAGGACTAAAACCGACTTTGTCAGGCAGCGCACCTGCGGCAACAGCTGATACATAAGTGCCGTCTACGTTGTAGAAGGCAATGTAGCCTGTGTCCTGCTTCGTGTCGGCCTCAATTGCCACAGCCATGTGATCACCGTAAACGTCGACGCTGTTGACGCCGCCCAAATCACCAGCTGCCAATTCAGCGACAGCGCCTTCAACGTCACCCGCGACATCGAGCGTCAGGGTAATAACGGGTGCCGTGACGTCATCGAGGGAAACCACATCAACCGCTTTCGAATTCGAGTTAACCAAGAAGGCGGTTTTGCTCTCAGCATGGTAAGCAACAATTTCCGCTGCAGACTCATCAAAGTTGTCAGCAATCGCTGGCGTCGTTCCGACCAGCTTTAGTGAAAGCGCGGCGTTGGCATCTTGGCCATCTGCACCGTTAGAACCATCTGTACCGTCAGAGCCGTCTGCGCCGGGCGCTCCGTCTGCACCAGGGAGTCCATCAATACCGTCTTGTCCATTGTCGCCATCGCAGGCAGAGAGAAGCAATGCGGAAGCAATTGCCAGCGAAGCGAGCGTAAGTTGCTTTGTCTTCATGTCTGTTCCTCAGTAGTCGGGTGTAAAACATCAATTATTGAGGTCAGCCATTAAGGCCCCATTATGGTTTTGTTAAAAACATGTGTCTTTACATGCATTCGTGCATACCTGCACTTGCAACCATCATATTAGTCTCCGCATACTTGCGCCTCTTCCGTTGAGGAGATGAGAAATGAAGCCCACAGAACGTGGTTTCGCGCACATGCGCCTGGCAACTCAGTACTCGTATCGTGGCATTCGATCAGCATGGCAGAATGAGGAATCATTCCGCCAAGAGGTCCTCCTCGTTTTGGTCGGCCTGCCGCTTGCACTCTGGCTAGCGCGGGATACGGTGGATTTCCTTTTGCTGGCTCTACCCCTCCTGCTACTGATGTGTGCGGAACTGGCTAACAGCGCCATTGAAGCGACAGTTGATCGTGTTGGGGAGGAGTACCATGAACTATCGGGACGCGCGAAAGACATGGGCTCCGCCGCCGTCTTCATGGCAATCGTCATAGTGATCCTAAGCTGGACGACCGTGTGTTTGTCGATCTTTTATTTCAATTAATGCACGCGTGCTTGGCAAATCGAAGGGCAATTGACTGACCTACTGGAGCCACAAAATTCATTGTCAGGTTGCGGTTCACAGGTCCTGATACCAGCCCCTCCCCTCTTTGCGATGAATTCTCACCAGAATATTTAGAAAAACGCGAGTGAAGCTCTCCCGTGTTTATCTCAAGGCGTCCTGGCGTGTTGTGGCGAGTTCTGTGAGCCTTGACATGGTAGAGGTCGCCAGTTCGAACAACGCGACCTTAGGAGCGTTAAGTCCGCTAGAACAACGCGAAGTCGCCCGCAGGGTTCTATCGCCAAAGATACGGGCACTTTGAGGCCGTTTTATAGAGATTAAGGCAAACGAGAACAGCAGGGGCCAGTTTCCGCCCCCGCTTAATGTGTTGACTTTATTCAGGCATCAACGTTCGACCGAATTAGGTATCCATCCCAACCCTGTGGATCCTGGCAAGTTGCAACCTCACCGAGCGACACCATTACGGCCTGTCCCTCTTCGGAAGCAGCAAATGCGGTTGATGACGCTTCTCCCTCTTGAATAGTTTGCCAATAGTTAACCCAGTTAAAGTCAAATGGGCCAGAGATCCGTTCTTCAAAATCGGGGGCGCCAATCATGAACCAGTAGCTAGATTCTGGATTAGTCTCCAAAGCACCTGCGAGGAGTGGTAGGTACTCCCCCATGACTACCTTGCGCAAGTCCTCAGGACCTTTTCCATCGTTGAAAGCGCAAAAGGTATTCGTAAGAAAATACGGCGCCGGTTCACCAGTGAAGCTAGCGGGCATGGCTTGGGGTATGTAGGCGTTGAACCCGAATCGGTTCACGCCCACCTCATTACCACATGCAAGAACCGACGCGTATGTAGCTTCATGGGCTTGGCCTGCTTCCGAGGCCACGTAGGCCTCCCAACCGGCAGCACTATCGCTCTTCGAGTTCCAGCGAAGTACCCATAGACCATCATAGGCTTCAACATCTGCATCTCTGGGTATGTAACCGAATGCCGCTAAGGCAGGCGCATCCAAACCATCAATTACTGAGTTCCAGTTTGCTGTAAGCTCCGCCAACTTCTCCTGCGAAAAGTCATCGCCCTCGTTGCACCAAAGGTATTCATAATAGGCATCCGGGTCACTCACGGATTCTGTCTCCGTCACTGCAGGGGCCACTGCGACGACAGGGGTTGCGTCCATACCTTCTTCTTGTACGTCATCTTTCTGACTACAGGCCGTGCCCATCAACAATATCGCTACGAAAAAAGTGATATTTCTCATCTACATCTCCTTGGTAAATATAAATTTGCTCGGGAACCAATCCCTAGTAAGACAGGTGAAAGTGAACCTAGTATGACGCAGGCCACCAACGACATTTTCGCTAGAAAACATGTGGTTAAAACCAGTGCCATTTCCACCGAAACACGCTTAGGCGCTTCGGCTTCATTACTAACCGGACACACTTGATGGCACAAAAAAAGGGGCGCAAAGCACCCCCATTTTTTTAGTCCACTTACTCTGCCGTATAAAACTGTTCACAGATTTCAAACTGATCATTGACTACTTCATCGATCATTGCCGAAGCTTCGTTGTAAGTAGCACCCCAAGATGCCCCAGCAAAATAGTCATCTATGACAGCCCCATGGGTTTCGACTGATGAAGTTATAGACTTTAAATAATAAGTCCCCGCTTCAGTCGTGCCGCCTCCCATGGCAACAAACAAGCCGTTCATGAAGGTGTCGTGACCTGCCGCAATGATTTCGGCCTCCATCTTTGTGATGGCGGCAATGAATGCCGGTACGTTCTCTGGTTTTAACTTTATTCTCATGGCTCTCTCGTAGCCCGGATCTAGACGCGGGAATGGCTTGAGTGGAGCCCATGTCGCGGTGTACTTGAATTCTCTCTGACTCGCCATATCGGCGGCCGCCTTACTGGCGTCGTATTTAGATCCTCCGACAAGCGCGTCAGTCACACTGGCAAAGGCGTTCCAAATCATCAATTGACCGACTTCATCACGTCCAGAAATCGTCTCGCAATAACCCGCCGCATCGCTTCCAATAGCCTCAAATAAAGCGGTGCTAGATTTCACAGAATCAATATAACTATCTACGTCTTTAGCCGAGACAAACAAGGTTGTGAAGGCACCATTTCCCATAGACTCTGCGCCGTGGTTGTCTGCCAATGCGGGGGCCACAGAGCATGCTGCAATGCATCCTAAAGCTATGAATTTGTTCATTATTTCCCCTTACTTTTTCTTAGAATAAATATGAGATCGAATCTCGCGAATACCAGCCAAATTTAGGTTCTTTAGCTGACCATATCAGCTTAGGACAAGGCCTGCTTTTCGCCACTTTTTATCGCTGTGCTATTAAATTTCTGGAGTTGGCTGTGTTATTCACAGGTATTGAAAATATAAGTGTGGAGAAATACTGGATTTGGTATGGCGGGGGCGTCAGTCCAACATCAGAACTGTCGGCCATAATCTCGAAACACAGCCTACGCAGTAGGACTAAGTCCTGTCGGCACAACTTCGTATCCCGGTTCCTCGGGTTCGTCATCGGTCATTTCTGCAGGGAATCCGGGCGCACGGATATCAAGCCCGGTTGCTTCTTCAAGTCGCCGAATAATATTAGGTGACAGTTCCCGCTCCCCGTGGCGCGCGATGCCGTCGTCGAATATCTGACAGATCAACGGTGAGATTTCCAACGGCACGTTGTTGCGCTCTGCAATCGCTTGGAACAGACCCACATCCTTCTTCACAAGATCCATAGTGAAGGAAATATCGCGCGACCCGTTCAAGATTACCTGGCTCTCAGTGACATGGCTGAAAGAGGTTCCTGAAGAAATAGCAATCGCCTCGTAGGCCACATTCAGGTCCATCCCCGCGGCCTTGGCAACAACCAATGCCTCGGCGTTGGCGACCAGATGCACCGTGGCGAGATAGTTGGTGAGCACTTTGAGCATCGATGCTGACCCAAGTTCACCCGTATGCAGAACACGGCGGCCTAAGGTCGTCAGCAACGGCAGAATGCGCTCGAATGTGGCTCGGTCACAGCCTGCGAAGATGGAGATGTTGCCCGTATCAGCCCGGTGACAACCACCTGAGACCGGGCAGTCAACCGCCGCACCGCCCGCTTCGATCACCAGGTTGCCCAGACGCACCGCCTCAGCCTGATCGGTGGTGGACATTTCCATCCAAATTTTGCCTTCGCAGACCTCGGGCAGCATCTCCTGCATTACAGCATTGGACGCCGCCGGAGAGGGCAAACAAGTAATTACTGCGTCGCAGTCGCGCATGAGCTGCGCCGCGCTCTCGGCCGCTTTTGCCCCCTTGGCAACCTTTTCGGCAACCCGATCAGCATTCAGATCCAATACCGTAACGTCATGTCCATTGCGAATCAGACTGCCGCTGAGTTTGCCACCCACATTGCCGAGGCCGATAAATCCAATTTTCATATCTGTGTCTCCTGTCGGGTTGGATCGACTTATCGTGCGTTGAGACGGTCGCACAGGAGCACCCGTAAAGCAGGCTTCTCAATATGTGACGGCTTGTACCTCTAGCGAGGCTTATTTCCAACCAGCACGATCGAAGACCATGATCGCCGCCGCCTGGTTAATACCCAGTTCAGAGGCGTTGAGCATATCTTCCTTAAACTCACCTAATCCGACCACCGCTGACGTTGCGGCAATACCCGGCACCGCTGGGTATTCGTTATTACCATTGGCAAATAAGAGCTGAGCTGGCTCGCTAGTCAGGTACTCAAGAAACTTGACGGCATTTTCTGGGTTAGGAGACGTGCTGACGAGACCAGCGCCGCTGATGTTGACGTGAGTTCCATTACCCTCTTGGCCTGGGAAAATGATGTTGACTGCTGAGAACGCGGCTTGGTCTGCTGGGTCATCAGACGCTGCCAATCGCGCAAGGTAGTAGGTGTTGGCAACCCCAATCTGGCATTCGCCACTGGCCACAGCACGGATCTGACCGGTGTCGTTACTCTGTGGTGTGCGGGCGAAATTAGCGACCACTCCGGCAGCCCACTCTTCAGCCGCGGCCTCGCCCATCCGGGACACCATCGCTGCCATCAAAGAAATATTGTAGATATTGCTCGACGAGCGAATACAAACCTTGCCCTTATGCGCCGGATTAGCCAAATCTGAGTAGTCGCTCAGCGGCTCGGGTAGTCCAGCCTCCGCGTTGTAAACAATGACCCGGGCCCGCTTGGACAGTCCTGCCCACAAGCCATCGGGGTGTCGCATATTTTCAGGCAGACGCTCATTCAGAATCGGTGAATCAATGGGCTGAAAAATACCGGCCTGCTCTGCGCGCCACAGGCGCCCAGCGTCAACAGTAATCAGGAGATCTGCAGGACTCGCCTCACCCTCGCTTTTGATTCGCTCAATCAACTCATCCGCACCAGCTTCAATCAAATTGATCTTGATGCCTGTCGCCTCTGTGAAGTTCTCGTATAGCGCGATATCGGTGTCGTAATGACGAGACGAATACAGGTTGAGTTCACCTGCACTAGCGCCTTCCGGAGCATCGTCAGTGGAGCACGACGTCAGTGTGGCGAGAGCCACCAGTGGGGCGAAGAAGAGCGATCGGAAGCGCATGTCATTACCTCTAAATAAAGTGTGGAGAAGCGTCGTTATTCTATTCAATCGGAAGATATCTGTGTTGCGAAAACTGCACCGGCTTTGGGTGTTACCCGAACGTAGGATCCCACAACAATCTCTGCAGCCAAATCTCTCGGGCATTCAAAGTCCAGTGATGTGCCGTGACCACTCTGGACGGTCACTCGGTTTAACCCACCGATGCTATCGATATGGGTGATATGCAGTCCGTTTCCATCGGTATGCAACATTAACTGGCGAGCGTCCACGATCAGTGTGACAGGGCCATTTGCCATTGTGGGTTCAGTCAGCACATTCCGGTGCCACTCACCCAGTGGTGAGGTGACGCCGTCATCATGAATAACGCCCTCAAGCTTCTGAGGATCACCGAATAATTCTGCGGTGTAGCGTGACTGAGGCGCCTCGTACAAGTTTTGGGGCGTGCCGCTCTCGACCATCACGCCCTGATCGAGCACCACGACGTTGTCACCCATTGCCAACACCTCATCCGGATCGTGAGTGACGAACACACCCACCGCCCCCGTCTCGCGGATGATTTGCCGCGCATCTTTCCGAAGTGTTCTTCGCAGAGGAACGTCCAGATTGGCATAGGGTTCATCAAAAAGTAGAACTGCCGGCTCGGGTGCCATGGCTCTCGCCAGCGCAACACGTTGGCGTTGCCCGCCCGACAAACTATCTGGGTATCGCTCCGCGTAGTCCGACAATCCAACGCGGACCAGCCACTCTCGTGCCCGTTCTTTGGCTCCACTTTCCCGCAACCCGAAAGCGACGTTGTCAATGACGGTCATGTGGGGGAACAAGGCACCCTCTTGAAACACCATGCCGACCGACCTGAGTTCGGGTGGTACCATCAACGATGGACTCGCAAGAGTGGACCCATTTAGTGCAATCTCCCCCGACCGCAAGGGCAACAACCCGGCCATGAGCCGCAGCAACGTGGTCTTGCCGCAGCCCGAATGCCCGATCAAACAGGTGACTTCACCGGCCTTACACTCAAAAGAAATATCGTTTAAGGCCACATTCTTGCTAAATCGATGCGACACTTTGTTAACTACAAGCACCTGAATACACTACTCGCCGACAATCACTCGCAATAGTCTATGCCTACTCCATCACAACAAGCTAGCGGTCTACTCGTATTACCCGCGCTATTTGTAGCCGCGCTGGTGTCGTTGCCGATTGTTGTCACCTTGCTCTCCCTAGCCCAGCCGGCCGGTCCTATTTGGGAGCACCTAAGGGAGACAGTGCTTAACGAGTATCTACTCAATACGCTAGCTCTTATGCTGATGACCGGGGGGCTGTCCCTGCTCTTGGGCGTCAGCACGGGCTGGCTCATTGGTGCTTGTCAGTTTCGCGGACGGGCCACCTTGAGTTGGTTGTTAATGCTGCCGCTGGCGTCGCCAGCCTATATCGTCGCGTATGTGTACACGGACCTGCTGGAAGTATCTGGCCCCGTGCAGACCACGCTGCGCTCGTGGCTCTCGTTAGGGATAAACGACCTCCAGTTCCCACCGATTCGCAACCTAACAGGCGCTGCCGTTTTACTCTCGCTCGTGCTCTACCCCTACATTTATCTGCTCTGCCGAAACAGCTTCGCGGGGCGATCGGGTGTTCAGTTTGACGCCGCACGCGTACTTGGTCACGGTCCGTTTAGCGCCTTTTTCCGCGTCGCTCTGCCCGCTGCGCGGCCCGCCATCGTAGGCGGTCTGGCACTAGTGCTGATGGAAACACTGGCCGACTTTGGGGTGGTTAGCTATTTCTCAGTACCCACGTTCTCAACGGGTATCTTCCGCACATGGCTCGGATTGGGCGACCCTCAGGCCGCATTGAAACTAGCCTCTTTAATGCTCCTATTCGTCATTGTGCTGGTAGGACTCGAAGAGAGTAATCGGCGGGGGGCTGTCGATCGCAGTGATATAGCCGGAGCCTCGCAGATTAATCTGACGGGCGTCCGAGCCTTTTTCGCCATTGCGGCCTGTGTGCTTCCAATAGTGCTCGGGTTTGTGATTCCAGCAGTGACGCTAGCCATATACGCTGCTGAAAACGTCAATGCGGTAACTCAAGCCAAGTTCACTCAACTGGCCTTAAATAGCCTATTGCTCGCCATGGCGGCCGGTGTTGGCGTTACCCTTATTGCCTGGGTGTTGGCCTATGTGAAGCGCCTTCGCCCAACCCCTCTCACCCATGGCCTGATCCGTGTATCAACTTTGGGCTACGCCCTGCCGGGCATTCTGTTGGCCGTGGCATTACTTAAGCCTGTGGGTGGTTTTGATGCGTGGTTGATGGAAACGTGGTCAGGGCTGTCCTCGCCACTGCTTTCAGGAAGCCTGTTCCTACTACTGTATGCCTATGTCTGCCGGTTCTTGACGGTCGCCTATCAGTCGGTTGACTCCGGCTTCGCGGGTATCTCTCATGACATCGACGCGGCGGCTAGAACACTCGACACCTCGACAACCGAGATGATCCGCAAAATCCATTTTCCGCTGCTAAGGCCCAGCATCCTTGCGGCCTGTTTATTAGTTTTCGTGGATGTAATGCGGGAACTGCCTGCAACACTGATATTACGACCCTTCAACTTCGACACCTTGGCGACCCAAGTCTATCGATTAGCGAGCGATGAACGGCTGGCCGAGGCATCTGGTGCCGCGCTACTGATCGTGATCCTGGGTGTATTGCCGGTGGTGGTGCTTCAGCGAACGAAATCCGTCAGTAACCATGCTTGATCTGCCTATTCTGACCATTGATTGACAAACCTGGAGGGCATGCGGAGGTCTAATCGAATGGCCAACGCCCTGAAAATAAAAATGGTCGCTCCTCCGAGGAACAGCGCTGCGATATTGCTCAACCCAAACCATTGATGCGTGACATACTGAACCGTCAAACCCAAGATAATGGGCGTAGCGTAGAGTTCTGGCGAGACCAGTAATGTATCTCGACTGGTCAGAGTGTCCCTAATCAGTCCCCCGCCAATACCCGTTATGACACCTAGCGCTACGCCATGGAGTCCGGGGAGCCCCAACTCTATACACTTTTGAAGCGCACCAGCCGCCACAAGAGCGACCCCCATGGCATCAAGATACGCCAGCGCATTGCCGTACCGGTCAAGCTGAGATCGTAAAAAGAAGGCGAAACACCCGATAACCACAGCCACCAGTAACCAAGCCTCGTCACGAAGCCAAAAGACCGGCGCATCGAGAATAAGGTCCCGCAATGTACCTCCGCCCACGGCGGTGACCACCGCAACAACCACCGCACCAAATAGATCGATATGTTTCCCGAGCGCGGCTAAAACACCAGATGCGGCGAAGGCAGCCGTCGCCAAGAGTCCGGAGATATAGAGTAAGTCCATGTTTTAAACGATGCTCTCGAATGCGTGCGCAACAAAGAGAAGTCTCTGAAGGCCGTTCAGCGAGGAGAGACTATCGCTTTAGAAAGGTCGCTGTAAACGTCAGCCTCAAGGTAAATCTCAGGGCAACGCACAGGCGCAAATGGAGAAAAGTAATTGATTGCCAGCTTGATCGTGAAAAGCGCTTCTAGCACTGCCTCACTGTTAGACAAAGATTATGCGACAGTGTGACACCATTTTCAGTGATATGGGTGCATCGACCTATGCAGATCTGGGCCTACGTTCGGCCGTTTACATTTCATGACCATAGATGCGAAGTGAAAGTCACGTTGACTCTCAGCGAGACAATTTCGTCGCTGTATGTGGACGACCTCCTCGTTGATGAACAATCCATCAAATACGTCGATGGGCTCACAACATTCGTGCACCCGCTACGGACCGCGTCTGGCGTTGAGGCAAAGGTCGAGTCGGGGTATTTCAATTGGCGGAATGTAGGCATTGCCGTAATCGAAAACGGCCGCATGGTGCATGAAAGCCACCCGGGGGAAGATCTGCGCTACGGCGAAGCACTCATGGACGACCTCAATGGCATGAAGGAGAACGTTGCAGATGCTGGGGAGAGCAAGTGGGAGCAAAACAAATACTCCATTTATGCCGACCTCGGTCTAGGGGCTTTGTTCTTCATCGTGAGCAAGATCACAGGGGATCTGGTTCTCGCCGCCATTGTTGGAGGGGTTACAGGCCTAGGTCTCATCGTGTTGCAACGATTCGTTAAAGTGGACCTGCTCGGCGGTTTTGCTGTGTTCGGCACCATCATGTTGGGCATCTCCACCGTTTTTTCTCTCGTTTTACAAGACAGCTATTGGGTACAAATGAAGAGCACGGCCCTAGGACTGTTCACAGCTGCCCTGTTAATGGCCGACGGGCTGTTAAGGCAAGGGGCGTATTTTGGCGCAAGATTCGAGCGCTACATGCCGGGTTCACTGCATCACAATCGACTGGCCATTGGCATGAGTGTTGTGGGCATTATGTCTGCCGGTGGAAATTATTTTGTTGCCGAAAATTTCTCGGAAGATTTCTGGCTCACATACACCATGTTTCTCGACTTCCCCATCTTTATGGTGTCGTTTTTCCTGATTCTCCAATGGGCGCGAAAGTCCGGTTAAATCAGCGGCAGATGTTGGCGCTACCCTTGTCGCAGATGGCACGCTGACTTCCGACGGAACCTGAGGTTACCCATCCGAAGTCAGATAATGAGCGGCTATTCAGTAGCAATAGAGCTCGTCATTTGCTTCCAAAGAAAGCGTAAGGCGATCATCGCCGGTATGTAGTACCCAATGACAAATATCGCCATCAGTCTGATCTCGTTGCTCGCCATTCCAAAAAGCAAGAAGGCGGGGCCATCGACTAGGTCTGTCAGCAACCTGATGAGTATCAAAATAAATAGCATAGGCGCACTTCTCAGGAGGTAAGCGATGACGAAGGCGACGCCTACCGCGAAGTTCCGAGCAGCATAAAGCCAGGCAGCAAACCCGACTGTTGTCGCGTCGGGACCACCTAAAAAAGCAGGGTTATTCAGAGCGCCAATAGGGCCCAAAAACATAGGCAAGGTTTCGATGACAATAATTACCGTGAGCCACCAGGGCGTCTGACATTTATTAGCGAGTTGACTCATTTTTTATTTACCCCAGATCGTGGCTTTTGCCAGTCAGTTTTTTACCGATACCGTTCAGATGTCTCGCGCAAGACCAAAGGCCTCTAACAGCTTGTAGCGAATAGTAGGCAAGACGACCTTGCGACCCACTCTAGACCACTCAACAACGCCTGTTTGAAATGACGCCTTAGCAAAGAGTTTTTCGGCGTAAGCCGAAATAATGGAGTCTTCCTCCCACAATAGCGGTTGAAGCCCCACCCACTGCAAGCGATACAAGACCGCCCCCCATTGAACATCAGCGAGACTAAAGGCATCGCTCGCAAGCCATCCGCCATCGGCAAACTGTCCTGACGCTAATTGATGCGCCAAGTCTTCAAGCTCAACTCTCGTAGCGTCGACAATGGCAGACATCTGACCTGGCGCAACCATAGCCTCTTTTGTGGCCTCAATGACTGCCCGCTTCTTTTCATAAGCCGTCTTCAGTGTGGGATCGTTTTTATAGGTCTCGATCAATCCAGATAGCAGGTCAACTTTATCTTGGTGGGAGCGCCCGCTCTCGGAGGCATTCCCCAGTGGAAAAGGTTTCTTCACCCCCTCAACGTGGCCGTACGTCAGGGCCTCAATAAACAAGCCGGCAGCCTTATCAACCCAGTCATTAACGAGCTTCCTTTCCTCCTCAGAGGTCTCAAAGCATTGATTGGCAGCACCGAAACGGACAGCGAGAAGGTCGAGTATGTTGATCGTATCGGTGGTGACTTTGCCATCGATGACCAGTGTTGGGACGACGCATCGAGAATTAATTCTCACATAGCTGGGTGAAAACTGCTGGTGGGCGGATAGCAAGATAGGGTGCGATTGCCATTGAACCCCTAGCTCTTCGAGGCCCTGACGCACCTTTTGTGAATCCAAGGACAAGGGGAAATGATAGAGATGAATGCCTTTTGCAGGCGCCCACTGATTGGGCATGTCGGTCAATGGTGCATCAACCAGATTCGGGTCGGTCACATAGACGGGCTTCAAACGCACTGGCACCTTCCTCTACTTATTAACCCGGTAACGACGCTAGTCACGGGATGGCTTGTACAGCAGGGGTACGAGATAGAGCCAACCCACAACCGGCAGGGGCAGCACCCACAACAAGCACCACCAACCTGATTTACCCACGTCATGCAATCGCCTCACCGTAACAGCAATGGTCGGGATAGCCATGATGGGGCGATAGAGAAGGACTAACACACCCACATTCGGGTCGACCATGCCCATGGGTATGAAGTGCCCAAGGGGTAGCTCCCGGATATCCACTGTTGCAGTAACGAGAAATTGATCAACGACCGCGACCACTAGGTACAAGAGGATGAACAGCAGCATAAAGTACCAGAACTCAGGTCGAGATGACCGGCCGCTGAAATCAAAGCAACGTGTGAAGCCCGCTATCGCCGCATGAATGAAGGTATTCATGAACACAGTAGTAACACGAAGATAGAACGCCTGTCATACCTGTGGCCCCCACTAAGCGGTTGGAGCGAGCACGGGCTTTAGCGCTAAATCATGGCGATGAGTCGGTCAGTCGCGCTTTTCCATTAGATTCTCAACGAGAAAGTCGATAAACACCTTCACTTTTGGCACCAGGTATTTGGGCTTTTGGTAAAGGAGATAAATGCCCATCCCCGGGTTCTGATTCACGCTCAATGCGGTGTCGGTCAGTAGCTCTACTAGTTCACCCGACATCAAATAGGCTTCGACCGACCACCGTGGCGCCATCATGATGCCCTTACCCTCTAACCCCTGCTTCATTAGCCAGTTAGCGTTGTTTGAAATCACGACAGGTTGACCGGAGACGTCATGCCACTGATCGTCAATTTCTAGTAGCCAGGGCGATGGTCCTCGCGGCGTTCGGAAAAACAGACCGTGATGGTTACGGAGTTCAAAGCCATCCTCCGGTGTGCCCATAGTCGCTAGATAAGCGGGTGAGGCAACGGGAATAAACTCATTGGGCATCAGCTTGATCGCGTGTATCCGCTCATCGGGTGCGTAGCCACCTCGGATGGCAACGTCGATGTCGTCATTGGCCAGTGATGAGAGTTCATCGGAAAGACTGATATCGAGGGTGATGTCCGGATACAAGGCGCTGAATTGATCGAGTAGTGGGAACAGTATTCGCTCACCAAAGCTCACCATGCTACTTATTTTTAGCTGCCCCATGGGCCGTGACTGATAGCTCCTCACCGATTCGTTACTCAACTCGAGCTGAACCAGAATCTCTTGGACTTGCTCTAGGTAGGCGATCCCAATTTCCGTCAGTTTTACAACGCGCGTGCTCCGAGTCAGCAGGTGGGTTCCTAAGCTGCTCTCAAGATCAGCAATGCGTCGAGAAATTGAAGACGGGGGAACAGAAAACGCAGTTGCGGCGCTCGTGAAGCTGCCTGTCTCTGCGACTTTGCAAAAATACTTAAGCGCCAGTAGTTGGTCCATTTGGGGTCCATTACTCCAAATTATTGTCTTTTAGACAAAAGAAATTGCAGTTTAACCCCTTATATAACCCTTTTAATAGCGGTAATAATCAATCGCTAAGGTGACACACATTCATCAATTAGGGGGCTTACAGTGAGTTCATATACACAGATTAATCTTGCAGCACGGCCGACACCCGGTCCCATTACCCGTGACCTTTTTGAGGTCGTTACTAAGGAAGTTCCGTCCGCGGGTACTGGTCAGTTGGTCGTGAAACAGACTCAGATGTCGCTTGATCCTGCAATGATTGGCTGGATGAGCCCCGACACCGAAAGTTATGTGCCTCCGGTTGGGATAGGAGAAGTGATGCGCTCCTCCGGCATTGGTCAAGTTGTCGAGAGTCAGCATCCGGATTTTGCGGTCGGTGACCGGGTCCGAGGCATGATGGGCTGGACAGAATACTGTCTCAGTGACGGTGAATGTGCGACGCACCAATTCGGCTCAAATTTAGGGCCGCCAGTTTCGGCCAGTGAATTCGCTGAAATAACTGGGAGTCGCTACACTGAGACCAGACGCGCCAATCGACAATAAGGGAAATCCCATGAGCGATACCTACGAGCCCCCCAAGGTCTGGGAGTGGAAACAAAACAGCAACCAGGCCTTTGCGAACATCAATCGCCCCACCGCCGGTGCTCAGCAAGAGAAAGAGCTGCCCATTGGTAAGCACCCGCTACAGCTTTATTCCTTGGGGACACCCAATGGCGTGAAAGTCACCATCATGCTGGAAGAGCTACTTGCAAAAGGTCACAGCGGTGCTGAGTACGACGCCTGGCTGGTTAATATTGGCGATGGTTCGCAGTTCGGCAGTGGCTTCGTTGCGGCCAACCCCAACTCGAAGATTCCAGCGCTCATGGATCACAGTGAGGAGACGCCACTGCGGGTGTTCGAGTCGGGTTCAATTCTCCTTTACCTCGCGGACAAGTTTGGGGAGTTCATCCCAAAGGATCATGCGGGAAGAACCGAATGCCTGAACTGGTTGTTCTGGCAGATGGGCGCAACACCGATGTTGGGTGGTGGGTTTGGTCATTTCTATGCCTATGCACCAGTAAAGATCGAATACGCTATTGACCGCTACGCCATGGAAGTGAAGCGTCAGCTCGATCTGCTTGATAAGCGCTTAGCAGACAACCGATATATCTGCGGTGATGAGTACACGATTGCTGATATGGCCATCTACCCTTGGTATGGGTCAGTGATTGAAGGAAAAGCGTATAACGCCGCTGAGTTCCTAGAAGCGCACACCTACACCAATCTGAAGCGGTATACGGATGAGATATCTCAGCGGCCTGCCGTGCAACGGGGTCGTATGGTTAACCGACCGTACGGCGCCAAATCATCGCAGCTATTCGAGCGGCATGACGCCAGTGATTTCGAGTTGCGCACTCAGGACAAGCTGGATCCGGATCCGCCTTCGGCAGACTAGAGGATGGAGCGAACCGACAGTTCAAATAATAAACGACTGCGCCAAGCCGAGACGATCTCGATTAGCAAGCACTTCAGTCTGCCAACATTGGGGCACCCACTATCTAGTAGGCGAACAGCATGAAAAAACTTCTAGCCCTGTTACTCATTTTGTCTTCAACAGCTTTCGCCGAGAACGCCTACAAAGTCACGGTGCTATCGACGAACATTGCAGACTACGGAGGTCTAGGTGAGTGGAGCTTTTCAGCCCTCTTCGAAGGCGAAGACGACTCGGTTTTATTTGATACGGGCTTTAAGAGTGACACCGTGCTGCACAACGTCCTGCACCTTGGCGTAGACCTCGCATCTGTTGAAAAAGTCGTTTTAAGCCACTTCCACGGTGATCACACAGGGGGATTGCTGGTGCTGAGGGAGCACTTTCGAAAGGAGAATTCCGCCGCGCTGAGTAAGGTCTATGTCGCTAAGGGCTTTTTTGACCAACGCCGAACGGCAGAAGGACGTTTAGTTGGGCCGGGAGATTTTGACACCACCGCTGAGTTCAAGGAGGCCGCGGAAGCCGCTGGTATTACTTTTATCGTAGTGGACTCACCCACTCAAATCGCGCCTGCATTGTGGATCACGGGCCCAGTGCCTCGTGAGATCGAATCGTATAACGGCCCGAGCGGGCTGTTTCTAGAAACGAAAAATGGTCCCATCCCAGATATCATTCATGACGATCAATCCTTGGGCTACCTGACGGATAAGGGCTGGATGATGACGTCTGGATGCGGTCACTCAGGGCTCATGAACACTGGTGAGACACTGAAGAAAATCAAGGATGCGCCAATCTATTCAATTATGGGGGGGTTCCATCTTTGGAAAGCAGATTCGTCAACATTGGATGAAACCGCAAGATGGCTTGAAAAAGCGGGGCTGAATCTCATGATGGGTGGTCACTGCACTGGCATTGCAGCGGCTGAAAACATCGCATCAACTTTACAATTACCAAGATCCCGAATTTCACATGCAGCGATCGGATCCGTTATCACACGGGAACTCGAAATTGTTCGGAGCTCTGTGGAGTAACATCACCTAGCGACATCAAAACCCCGTAGGTCGTACAACTCTTTAGAAAATAATCCCCAATACTGTTAGCTCTGGGCATCCTGTGTTGGCCCATTTACTACAGGGTCGATGCTCGACCTTGTCTCCCTCGCAGTCAGGTAGGAGTGCCAGATAAACACTACTGTAGCAATGGTGCCCAAAATGACGGTCGCCCAGATGCTTCCGTTGACCAAACCCACCACCGAAGAGCCGAGAGAATCCCCTCTCATTTCCGCCACCTGTAAGAAGTATCGCTCTAACGTCTCGCGGAAAGCCATCATGCGAACCACAACGGAAAAAGTGAACACCAAATAAAGCCCCGTCAGCATGCTCGCATAGGCCCTCGTCAGTCTGTCGTTTGCTAAGTGACTCGCGACGATCGCGGCAAAGGTAGCACTGAGCCAAAACTGAAACACTGACTCCAACCGGTTGATCGTGATATCCACCAGCTGCAAAAGTTGGAAAAAAGTAAGCTCCATGACATACCTCCGCTTAAGCTGCTGAGCCATGTTCTTGATGACCTTAATGTACTGAGTTTTTCCTAGATTTCACCAAAAAACCCTATCGAGGATAGCGACCCGTGACTTTACATCAGAGAACGAGGAGGTCAGCGCGCGATCCGCCTAAAGAGGTCAGACCCACAGCAGGTTTCTGCTTCTTTTGTGCAACGCGCGCATCCTGCTAAGTAGCCTTGATCGCAGCATATGGTCTCGTTAACCAAGCCTTCGAGGACGTGAGTGTGCAGCAATTTAAGGGAACGATATTGGCACAAGCACTTATGGTGCTCTTTGGGGACAGGTGTATCCAAGTGCTGGGCAGGCTTGGGTGATATCGCAGTACACCGCCCCAGTAGGTTGCATTAAAAAGATGCTTGGGTTCACTGGGCTTTTGCTAAAAAGCGCCCTCAATGACAAAGGTGTAAGAGTAGCCAAAGTTGCGGCTTCGGCGCTCTGAAAACAGGACATCATCGGCCAGTCGGTCACTGTAAACCGTTCGCCGGAAGCGGTTTTCAGCACCTAACAAATTCCACGCAAAAGCCTTGAGGGTCAGCCCCATCACATCCTTGTGTTCAACGTAGACGTAGAGTGTTCCGCGACTTTTGTTGTTGAAACTGACTTCATCGATTCTGACGCTGGGAGCCTGTTCCCCATAGTCGACAACCGCACCGATAGCCCAAGGCGTACCGTTAAAGTCCTGCCGAAGGCTCAGCTCATAGGACTTGTAAAAATTGCCACTGATTTTCCGTGTGTTACCTAATATGGGGTCCTTCACTTTAGAGGTCATATAACCGAGCGAGAGATCTGCGCGGCCGCCTTTCCAGAGGAACTCATCACTGAGTAATGTCGCATCGAAGAAGCCACCATACGCCGAGGCACTGTCGATATTCCCGGGCGCTTGACCACCTCCCCCGATAGGAATCCGGTCCACGATGTCTTCTAAGTCTTCATAGAACAAGCTCAAGGTCAGGTTGCCCGACTTACCCAAGGACTGCTGGGCTTCAAGAGTAAAGTCCCAGGACTGCGGCGGCACCAAATTAACGTTGGTAACGTCTTCTCGCTCCTGATTCACATCCACCGACGCGATGAAATCAAAAAATCTTAGCTGCTCCACTGCTCGCTCTAACTTTGCTGAGAGAAACAGGTCATTCGCAGGTTTGTAGTTCAGTGCGAGAAAACCTTTTGGACGAACAAAATCGCGTGTGACATTGGAGCTGCCGGTCTGCCTGATTTCCGAGTACTCCGCGCCTACCGTTGCCTGAAGGGTCAAATACTCATTCAGTCGCTTGCTGACATTGAGTGTTGACTCGGTGCGCGTCTCTTCGACACGCGCCTTCGCGTCAGGGAGATCGACTGGAATAAACACACCGTCGGTGTTGAGTCTGTCGAGCTGAGAGTCTAGATCGAGGTAATTCTCCGTCGCCTCCACCGACCATCGCCACTGGCTGTCCCAGGCGGGGAAAGAGAACTCAGTTCTGATAATGGATTCTGCCTCATCGGCTTGGCGCGTGAATGCCGTCCCCTCGACCAGACCATTTACAAATGTTGTGGCAGTGCGATCAAGCGTCGGGCTCGACTCAAAGCGATGCAGCCCAATCAGCTTCAATCGTCCCGCACCCAGTTCGAACTCGTAATCCGCACCGATCTCGTAGTTATGCTCATCTTCAGACGAATCGAGAACGCGCGTGTTCTCATCAGGGCTCCCCACGAGCCGCCTGGAGGTTTCACCCCTGTCCGAGTAGTTCCCGTTCAGCTCGGCAACGAGGTTGAATAAGCTCCCGTTATCCGTTTCACGCGAATACGACCCAGAGACTGACGGGCGGTCGGATTGATTAATACCTTTTTCATAGCGCGTATCGGTAAGCTCCCCGCCAGAGTCTCGAACTTCTTCGCTGCCAGCGTCACTAAAGTTGCGCTGCTCGTTGGCGATACTCACAGTCCACTCGGAGTTATTTCCTCCGCCGGTCATAGCGACTGTAAATTCGCGAAGACGCTCCTCGGAATTACCACCAGTAGGACGGAATCGGGGGGTGTAGCGATATAGGCCGGTGACTTCGCGCTCTGTTGTAGTGATGACATTGACCACTTGGCCTGAAATACCTCCGATATCCAGACTGGCGCCATCAACAACCTCGAGTCGAATGACGCTGTCGACCGAGAGTCGCTCAAGCGCCGCCGCAGGACCATTTGACTTGCCCGACACACGGCGGCCGTTGATAAGTACATTGGTGTCCGCCTGTCCAAACCCTCGATCATCCCCGCCTTCGTCAACATTAAAGCCCGGCACTTGCTTGACTAAGTCGAGCGCTGATCGCGGAACAAACTGCGAAAAATCCTCGGGGTAATAGGTCCGACGAATCGTTTCTTCGTTCGCAGTGCTGGCCTCAACCAGAGAAACGGTAGCGGACAGCAGTAGCAAGCAGAGAAGTGCGGATGGACGTCGGATATACATGTCTGGACTGTGCAGCGTCGCTGCGAATAAAACATCAACAGTTCTGAGTATATAGCCTGCAACACGATATGTTCCCTTATCTAGCCACAGGGGCCACCGCGACTATCCCTAACTGCAGCTACAGCTCACTCTCTACCCCGCTTCGTTTGTCCTTGTTGCGCTGAAACAACACATCGCTTAGCGTGTGGTCGTTGAGGAATGAATGGTGACCGCATGGGAGTGCAAGTCAACGAACACATACCGGAACCACTAATGTCTCGCGTGGATGCAGCGGTCGCATGGTTCAATGATTCACCTGACGCGGCTGGCGATACGTTCAAGGTCACCGGCATTATTGATGTCGATAAGGCCCTCTCTGGTTCCAACGAACTCAAGTTAATTCTTTGCGGCGGTGATCGGTGCGAGCAACGAACCTTTAAGTTATCTGGAGAGGGTTCTAACTTTCTGGTCCAGCACGCAGATCTTCTGCACACACTCCCAGGGAAACCTCAAGCGGAACTCGATCCACCACCTGGTGCTCGCTTGGGATGGCTGGACAGTGTCATGGCGCAACACGCCTTTGTGGTTCTACTTTTTTACCGCGGATTTTGGTGACCTCCCTGTCGCTCCGAGTTGCGGGGCTATATTGACTCTGGCGTGGTCGACAAAGTTCGAGCTGCGGGGGGTGAGGTGTATGCCATTACCAGTGAGCCCCAATACCTTGCTGATCAGGCCCATGAACACTGGAATCTAAACTTCGAGAACATCGGTGATCCCCATCAAGAGATTCCAAGAATTTGTAACGAGCGAGACTGGCTGACCCTGTACGCCAATAGAGGGGATACCGAATTCTTGCAACGCGGTGCGGATTGGACTGTTGAACACCCAAAGGGATTTTTCCAGCCGGGCGTTCTGGCAATAACACAATCGAGTCGCATCCTTTACCGCTGGCGATCGGTACCATCACACGCGAACTTAAACGGTACGGTCGCCCGCCCAACGGCAGAGTACGTATGGCGATCTATTGACGACTCGCTCTTGGCAGGAGAGACCTCGGGTGATGCACCGCACGATGACGACCCTGAAATTGATAGCCCGCCTCCACCTCGCATCGTCTTCATGGCAGCGCTCATCGCAAACGGGTGGTTCCTCGGGGCCAAGTCGTTTGCTTATTCACCAGGTGCTGAATCGACCCCGGTGCGCTTCAGAAAAGCCTTTCGTCGATGGCCGCCCTTTGGGCTGCTATGGGTGCTTGGCTTCGCCTTACTGCCAAAAATCTGGGTCCTGACCGGACTTGTCTTGTGGCTCGCGTGGATTGTGATCGATATTCGAGCGACATGGGGCCGCATGGATATTCAGGAAGAGATCAACGAATAGACAGAAAAGAATTACTGAATTCATTTTAATAAACAGAGAGTCACCCCATGAGCGATGCTTCAATGATTACCGTCTCGCAAGTTGACCGTGTGCTAACTATCACGTTGAGCAGACCGGATGACCTCAATCCCCTGTGTTGGCAGGTGCTGAACGAAATAAAATCGCTGTTGGACAGCGTCGAACGTGACGACACCGTAGGTGTCATCGTCATAGGTGCTGCAGGTAAAGCATTTTCAACCGGTTACGACTTGCGTGAAGAGCATTGGATTACCTCTCAATACCCCGCCAACTTTGAAGATCAGGTCGACATTCGGCAGGACAGAGATGACGTCCACATCATTGTCGATTACTGGATGAAGCTTTGGCGCTATCCGAAACCTCTCATAGCTAAAGTACAGGGTGATTGCTTGTCGGGCGCCGGAGAGCTACTCGGGGTTTGCGATCTCGCGATTGTGAGTGAGCGAGCTAGATTTGGTCACCCCGCGGGACGTGATCTGGGAATACCGCCCTCCATCATGTTCTGGCCGATGCTCATTGGCTTACGAAAGACAAAAGAGTTGCTGTATACGTCGCGCTTGATCAGTGCAACCGAGGCACAACAGATTGGCCTCGTAAATGAGGTAGTCCCCCATGATGAACTGGATGAACGAGTTGCAATGACTGCAGCTCATATCGCCAGAGCGCCGAGCGACAATCTTTCTATTCTTAAAGAGGTCTCCAATACGTGGTTTGAGAACATGGGTATGGAAGCCTCGGTGAGACGTGGCGCCGATCTAGATGCCATTTATCACCAGTTCGATAGTTTCAAAGACTTTTTCAGAACCCTACGCAAAGAAGGCGTCAAAGCGGCCTTTAAGAAGCGACGGGACCTCTTTGGTTAACGGATGGTGGGACGCAATCGAAGTACTGCTTTCATCTTTCCTAGGTATGGCTAAAGACCGAGCAACTCATTCACCCATGTGAGCGAGAGGCAAAGGAGTGATCTATGGACCTTCCAGTTGGCGATAGTTACGAAGACATTTGCCGCAAGTTTGATTGGCAGATTCCCGAGTATTTCAATATTGCGGACGCCGTCTGTGACCGTTGGGCTGACGACGCGGACCGTATTGCGATCACTCACGAAAGTCTCGACGGCTCGATCAAACATTTCACCTTTGCCGAGATAAAGCGCTACTCGAATCAACTCGCGAATCTGCTCCGCAGTCTGGGTGTGGCGCAAGGTGATCGTGCGCTCATACTTCTCACGCAATCGCCAGAGTGTGCTATCTCTCACCTCGCCTGCTTCAAATCAGGCGTCGTTTCCTGTTTGGCCTCCGTGCTCTTTGGGCCCGATGCGATAGAACATCGGCTATCGAGCACTGAAGCAAAAGTGTGCATTACCAACAAAGCAAATCTGCAGAAAGTTCAGAATATACGGAGCCTATGCCCATCGCTTGAGCACATCGTGGTAGTCGATGATGAGTCCCCTACGAACGCCTTATCGCTGTGGGCCGCCATTTCAGAGCACCCAGATGATTTTGATAATGTGAAAACGCGGAGCGAGGATACGGCCTGGATTAGCTTTACCTCCGGGACGACAGGCCAGCCTAAAGGTGTGCTGATGCCTCACCGTGTCCTGCTTGGCAACAAGCCGCTGTTTGAGTATTACTACGACTATGGTCCGAGAGACGGCGATACGCTGTGGTCACCTGCCGATTGGGCATGGATTGCGGGTCTCATCAACATTCTCCTCGTCGGGTGGTACTCAGGCTGCAGAGTCGTCTCAACCGACATGGAAGGGTTTAACCCACAAGCGGCCTTCCGCATTTTGGGTCAGCATGACATTACGGTCTCTCTGCTGACGCCTACGGTACTAAAACTCATGCGCCAGATTGATTCCGACGCGTCTCCTGAACTTCAGCTTCGTGTGGTGTTGAGCGGCGGGGAAGCTGTCGGGAAAGAATTAGCACTTTGGGCCGATGAGCGCTTTGGACTGACGATTAGCGAGGGGTTTGGACAAACTGAGTGCAACGGCATGATTGGCACTAACCCGAGACTCATGGAGGTTCGCCATGGCTCCTTGGGCAAGGCAATGCCTGGTTCAGTCTGCGCCATCGTTGATGATGATGGGAATGAGGTGGAGCGTGGCGTTCAGGGCAACATCGCCATTAAGAGGCCGCATCCGGCAATGTTCTCGGGTTACTTGAATAATCCCGAGGCGACGGCAAGTAAATTCATTGATGATTGGATGATCACCGGTGACCTAGGGGAGCAGGACGCAGATGGATTCTTGTGGTTCCACGGTCGCACGGATGATGTGATTACAAGCTCTGGCTACCGTATTGGACCGACAGAAATAGAGGATTGCTTACTCAAAAGCCCTGCTGTGCAGCTTGCGGCCGTAATTGGTGTGCCCGATGAGACCCGCACCGAAATCATCAAAGCCTTTATCGTTGTCTCCGAAAGTGCCGAACCAACTGAGACACTCGCTGAGTCGCTTAAGGAGCTGGTGAGGGAACATCTCGCAAAACACGAGGTCCCGAAGCTGATCGAATTTGTCGACAGCCTACCTATGACAACCACAGGGAAAATTATGCGGCGAACACTGCGTGATCAGGAAATTGCCGCAGGAAACTGAGCGAGTCCAAAGCGAACGCAATTAAGTCTGAGAGAGATCAGTACTACGCTGGTCTGGAAATCCCATACCCGAGCTGTGCGGGAGGTAAATACAATGGATAACGGAACACTTATTTGTCAGGGTTTCACCTTCATTGAAGGTCCGCGATGGCACGAGGGAGCACTATGGTTCTCAGACTTTTACGACGAGGCCGTGTTCCGAGTCGTCCCGGGAGAGCTGCCAGAGAAAGTTGTCTCCGTACCACAACAGCCCTCAGGGCTGGGATGGTTGCCCAACGGTGATCTTCTCATTTCATCCATGTTGGATAAGACCATTTACCGATGGTCCGAAGCGCAAGGACTTAATAAGTACGCGGACGTTTCAGCCATCGCGGAGCGGCGCATCAACGACATGCTCGTTGATCCCACAGGTCGAGCATGGGTAGGCAATTTCGGTTTTGTTCACCAAGATGGTGAAGCTATTGCACCAGGCACCTTAGCCCGCGTTGATACCGACCAGTCTGTGCATGCTGCTGCCGGTGATCTGCTTTTCGCGAACGGCATGGTACTCCTCAATGGTGGCAACACACTTGTTGTGGCTGAGACCTATCGCGGGTGTCTCACGGCCTTGGATATTGAAGCTACCGGGGACTTGGTCAATCGCAGGCTATGGGCTCAACTGCCCGAGGGTGATGTACCTGATGGTATTTGCGTCGATGCCGAGGAAGCGATTTGGGTCGCTTCGCCCACCACAGGCTCAGTACTGCGAGTACGTGAGGGTGGCGAGGTAACCGACAGCATCCAAACCGGTCGAAAAGCCATCGCCTGTGCGGTGGGTGGTGACGAAGGCCGAACGCTTTTTGTGAGCTCCTCTGAATCGACCGATAGAGACATTTGTCTTGATCGTCGCTCGGCTTCCATTCATGCCTTCGAAGTACCCGTTCCTGTCATCTGATCGGTTCGAACCCATTACCAACTTGCAGCCACTTGAAATGAATGCTGTTCAGTTATTAAATGAACAAAATTCATTTATAAAAGCTGGAGAGTTTCATGAACGCACCTCAGGCCAACCCTTTAAATACTGATGCTGAAGAAAAAATGCTGGAAACACTGCGTTTGCAGCGTGAAAGCTATCTGAGTGAAGGCGAGGTATCCGCAGAGACTCGCATCGATCGGCTAGATCGCACTATAGATGTGCTTGTCGCCAATGCCGAAAAAATCAGTGAAGCCATGAATGCGGATTTCGGATGTCGGCCTAGGCAGGTAAACCTGATGACTGACGTCACTGGATCTCTGGAAAACCTAAAACACGCTAAGAAGCACCTGCGAAAGTGGATGAAGGCCGAAAAACGGCCGTCTATGTTTCCGCTAGGTCTCCTCGGCGGCCGATCCTCCATCCAGTACCAACCCAAAGGTGTGGTGGGAGTCATCGCACCTTGGAACTTCCCATTAGGTATGGTGTTCGAGCCACTGGCCGGGGTCATCGCGGCGGGTAATCGGGCGATGATCAAGCCGTCAGAGTTTACTCCAGCAACCTCCCAACTCATCGATGAAATGGTGAGTAAAACTTTTGATCCGGCAGAAATTGCTGTGGTCACCGGAGGTCCGGAAGTCGGACAAGCATTCTCCTCGCTTGCTTTCGACCACATGGTATTCACCGGTGCTACAAGTGTGGCCCGCCATATCATGGCAGCAGCATCAAAAAACCTCGTGCCTGTGACACTCGAACTGGGCGGGAAGTCACCAACAATCATCTCAGAGACTGCTGACCTCAGAGAGGCAATCGAACGCATTATGGTGGGCAAGATGTTGAACGCTGGCCAGGTTTGTATTGCACCTGACTACGTCATGCTGCCTGAGGGCAAAATGGATGAAGCTGTTGCGATTGCAAGAGAAGTAGTTGCCCAGATGTACCCGACGCTGCTCAACAACGAGCAGTACACAGCGATGCTGAATGAACGTCATTTTCAGCGGATGCAAAAAAATATTGACGATGCAAATGATCGCGGCGCGCAGATTGTTGCCATCAATCCAGCCAATGAAGACTTTTCAGTAAATCCAACGCAAAAGATTCCACCAACACTGATATTAAATCCAGACGATGACGCGCTCTGCATGCAGGACGAAATCTTTGGTCCGCTTCTGCCGTTGAAAACCTACACAAAGTTCGAAGACGTTATCAGTTACATCAACGCACGGCCGCGACCGCTTGCTGCCTATTATTTCGGTAAGGACAGTACCGAGGAGCATCGTTTCTTGACGGGCACGACTTCAGGCGGCGCTTGTGTCAACGATGTGATGTTCCATATGCTTCAAAAAGACCTGCCGTTCGGTGGAGTGGGTCCCAGCGGCATGGGTTCTTACCACGGCATCGAGGGCTTCAAAGCGTTCAGCCACGCGAAGAGCGTTTACAAACAGCCCGGCAAAATACCCGTCACTAAGCTGGCCGGGTTCATGCCGCCTTACGGAGATGCCTCCGAGAAAAGCATCAAGCAAAAGGTCAAAGTGTGACGCCTGAGAAAAAACGTGCGCGATCGCTTGAAGAAAAGTCCTTCAGACGACAGCAAATATTAGATGCGGCATCGGCGCTATTCGGGGAAGTGGGCTACGAGGGTTTCTCTGTAGCTCTTCTTGCGAGTAAGGCTGGTATTGTTAAAGGAACGTTATATCTCTATTTCAAAACGCGTGAAGAGGTATTCCTCGCGTTGTATGACCAGAGTCTTAACCGCTGGAGCGAGAAGTTCATTCAGCAATTGCCGGAGTCGCTAGAGGACCGAGCGTTTTGCGAATTACTCTATGAAACCGCATTTGGCGACCCTCTTTATGTTCCACTGCAGGCGCGTCTCGAAAAGGTTATTGAGCACAATGTATCGCTTGATTGCCTTTTGCTGTCGAAAAGAAACTTTCTTCAAGAGGTCGATCGACTTGCCGCAGCTTCAGCTGATGTGCTCCGTCTAAGAAACGAGCAAGCATTGGAAGTCATTAAAACCCTTGGGGTTCTCATTGTAGGCGTAGCGGGTGCCGATCTGGCGCCGTCGCTTAAGGGGGAGGAAATACCTGAGGACGTACAACATCTGCTTGCAAGTTTTTCGTCGCGGCCCATTTTCGTAAAAAACGCAGAACGCATTATTCAAGGCGTTAGGTCTGACTAGCCAAATAACTAAGCCTTGTAATGACCAAAAAATAAAACCTAAAAATGGAAAAGGTACCGACAGTATGACAATTAACCGGCAATGGATTTTGAAAGCGCGGCCACACGGCATGATTGGCCCACAGAACTTTGAGTACGTTGAAACAGCTATCCCCAGCGTTTCCGACGGTCAGATACTGGTCAACAATAAGTACTTCTCCTTCGACCCTACGCAGCGTAACTGGATGGTGGACCGCCCCGGATATCTGCCTCCTGTCGCCATCGGGGAAGTCATGCGTGCCGGCTCCGTCGCTGAAGTCGTCGAGTCTAAACACCCCGATTTTGCCGTGGGCGAACTGGTGCAGACCACAGGCTGCTGGCAAGACTATGCCATCGTCGCTCCAGGGCAAGGTCCTATGGGCGTCAATAAACTACCCCCCGGTGTCTCTCCCGAGATGATGCTATCGATACTCGGCATCACTGGCATGACTGCCTACTTCGGACTCCTAGATCATGGGCAGCCGAAAGAAGGTGAAACAGTCTTGGTATCAGGCGCTGCGGGTGCAACTGGATCGGTCGCAGGTCAGATCGCACGACTCAAGGGGTGTAGGACAGTCGGCATTGCCGGCGGTGATGAGAAATGCGCGTGGCTCAGAGATGTCGCTAAATTTGACGGTGTCATTGATTACAAAAGCGAGAATGTCTCGGAGCGAATCGCCGACTTGTGCCCCGACAAATGGGATGTCTTTTTCGACAATGTGAGCGGACCGATTCTGGAGGCCGCGCTTAACCACCTGAATCTTTATTCTCGAGTGGTGATGTGCGGGGGTATTGCCAATTACAACAACATTGACCCGGCACCCGGACCCAATAACTTGATGAACCTCGTGACCAATCGAGGGCGTATGCAAGGATTTATCATCCTTGATTACCTACCCAGGGCAATGGAGGCCATTGAGGCCTTGATCGGATGGGTGAGTGCCGGTGATATCGTTTACGAAGTTGATGTCCAAGAAGGATTTGAGAATATTCCCAGCACACTGCAGCGCCTTTACACAGGTGCCAACTTCGGAAAACAGCTGCTCAAACTGTAAGCGCCTTGCCAGAGCTACCGAGTGACTGTTCGATCTGCCCCTCGTAATCCTCACAAGGGGCCTCATGGGCTCATTGATATTCCGTAAGATTTCCTTCGAGGCGTGAGAACAGGTCTTCTACCGAGGTGCTGCTCACCTCTCGCCCCTCCGTATTAAATTGCTTCAATGCACCGTCAAGGTCAGGATTTGCAAAATAAACAATGCCGTGGCGCACAGGATTGAACGCGGACTGACTGGTGACTCGGTGAACAATGGCCGCGACCGATCGATTCGAATGTTGCGTAATAAAGTGCAGTGCCTCACCAAAGTTGATGACAAGGTGTCCGTCGAGCACCGGCACATCGCGGAATTGACCTTCAAGCTCAATTTGTAGTCCAGGGCTCGTCGCGTCGAGAATCGTCACGAATCCGTAGTCAGTGTGAGGCCGCAAGCCTAAGTCGGGTTGGGCAGTATCGTAGTGAACAAAGTTCAAAAATGCCGTGCCCTCGCCTGAAGAGTAACCCCCCGACGCTTCACTCCATAGAGGTTCAGGAATACCCGACTGCCGGAAAACCTCTCGAATCACTGCCACGCCGATGTCATCGAGCTGACGGCCAAACTGTGTGATCTCCGTTGGGTAGTGTTCATCCCAACGGTGACGGCGCAGGGCAAGCTTTGTCTGCTGGTTGTTTTCCAGTGAAATAAAGCCTTCGAGGTCACCGTATTGCGGGATATCGCGGTAGGGGCTGTCGGCCTTCAATATCTCCTGACCAAAGCAGCGCGCTGCCTTTAGGTCGAGCCAGCCCGGCACCTTGAGATAAAAGATACCGAGCTTCCAGGCAATATCCTGGTCTTCGGAAGTCTCAAAGATCAATCGTGGAGCCTCGTCAATCGAAGCTATAGGGAGCCTCATATCCGGTTTCATCGATTCCTCAGCCCTCGAGCTGCTTGTCATTTTTCAGTCTAATCACCTGATCTCGCGCCAGCGGGAGTGCCGTCGACATTAACACGGTCGTAAAGTGCAACCTACGTTAAACAAGCAAGCTCTGTGTTAACGTCGAACCAGAAAAAGTTGCTGAGCCTCACTTCGCTCATTAACTTTGTAAGCTCAACAAAACAATAAGGTGAAAGCAGATGGCTCATGCATACATCGTAGCTGCGAAGCGAACCGCTGGCGGTCGCAAAGGCGGCGCACTCGCAGACTGGCACCCTGGAGACTTAGGTGCTCAAACACTCAATGCCATTGTAGAGGACAGTAAAGTCGATCCGAGCGCGATTGAAGACGTGATTGTGGGTTGTGTCTCGCAAGCCGGCGAGCAGTCCAATCAGATCGGCCGCACTGCGGTCCTCGCCTCCAATCTGCCCCAAAGTGTCCCCGCCGTAACCATTGATCGACAGTGTGGGTCTTCACAGCAAAGTATTCAGTTTGCAGCACAGGCCATCCTATCCGGCACGCAAGATCTGGTGATCGCAGCAGGCATCGAGAGCATGTCGCGTTGCCCCATGGGCATCAATGCCCGCGCAGGTAAGGTGTTTGACGTGCCCACGGACCCCACACCGCAATCGGTGAAAGACCAGTACGGTATTCGCCACTTCAGCCAGTTCGTTGGCGCCGAGATGATTGCTAAAAAGTATGGTCACACGAAGGAAGCGTTAGACGCCTATTCAGTGCGAAGCCATCAGCGTGGTCGTGACGCACGGAACGCGGGCGCGTTTGATAAAGAAATCGTAGCCATCATGGGCCGAACCGCCGACGGGGGTACAGCATTACATCAGCACGACGAGGGCATCCGTGACGACGCCAGCATGGAGGCCATGGCGCAGCTGAAAATTTTGATGGAAGACGGCGCGCTGACCGCAGCTAATGCGAGTCAGATTTGCGATGGCAGCTCCGCGGTTATGATAGCGTCCGAACAGGCACTCAAAGATCACAATCTCACGCCTCTGGCGCGCATTCATAACCTCACGGTAACGGCGGGCGATCCTGTGATCATGCTTGAGGAACCTCTCTTTGCGACCGATCGAGCGCTAAAGCGCGCTGGTATGAGCATTCATGATATGGACCTCTACGAAGTCAACGAAGCCTTTGCTCCAGTGCCTATGGCGTGGTTGGAGCATACAGGTGCTGATCCAGACAAGCTCAACGTCAATGGCGGTGCCATTGCATTGGGCCACCCACTGGGTGCGACAGGTACAAAGCTGATGACCACACTCGTGCATGCCCTGCATGCTCGAGGTAAAAAATGGGGTCTACAGACGATGTGTGAAGGTGGCGGTATCGCTAACGTTACCATTATTGAGGCGCTGTAATTAACTAATATGGCGCTACTGGAGGTGGCGCCACGAACTCCAGTCGCAGCAGGAAATCGACCACCCGAGAAACATTTGCGCATCCTTCCAGACTAAGGTTCAATTATATCAAGCCAAAAAAATAATAAGGCGAAACAATGGAGATCAAAACTCTCAGCAAGGTGGTAACCGCGTGTGTCGTCGCTGGCGTTGTTAGTGGACTCCTTCTAGCGAACGTCACGTTTTATGAAGTGCTTATGGGCCAACTTAGCGAGTGGGCTGAAACTCAGAGCCTAGTTGCGTCGAATAACTCCCCGCATTACTGATTTTTGCATTCACCCTGTTTTTGACTGCTCAAAATTAGTTAACCTAATCGCGCAGCGCAGCTGAGCGCGTGCCCGCTTTTTAATTGGAAGCACTCATTTATCTGACAAAGCCCGGGAGTTAGCTATGTTCATCGAGCCATTCAAAGTCGAAATCTGGATGAACGAGTGGGAGACACGCTGTACCCACAATCTTGCTGAGACCTGCGTGGCTAGTATTACGATTGAGGAACTACTCGCACTATCAGGGCATGACGAGGGAGACCTATCCGAGCTCCTATCGATGAAACTCACCTACGGTGATATCGAAGGGTCTGACCGCCTGAGAACAGCCATTTCCAAACTCTACGCAAATACGTCGATTGCGGACATCACCATTACCCACGGCACGATAGCGGCCAATATGCTCGTGCACAAAGGGTTGGTTGAGCGCGGCGACCATGTTATATCGATCATCCCAACCTATCAGCAACACTACTCTATCCCGCGCAGCATCGAGGCAGATGTCGCCACACTGAGTCTCGAGGCAAGCGACGGCTTCCTGCCTAACCTTGACCGTCTGCGATCGATGGTAACGCCCGAAACGAAACTCATCGCGTTCACCAACCCAAACAACCCGACCGGCGCTCTCATAGAACGCCCCATGCTTGAGGCTATAGCTGAGATTGCCGACTCGGTCGGGGCTCATCTACTCTGTGACGAGGTCTATCGAGGGACCGCCCAAGTCGGAGACGGGATGGTCCCCTCCATTGTCGACATCTACGATAAAGGCATTAGTACGGCGGGTATGTCGAAAGTATTCTCCCTCGCCGGTCTTCGTGTCGGATGGGTTGTAGCGCCAAAAGAGCTGACCGATAAGATTATGATTCATCGTGATTACGACACTATTTCCGTTGGCATGATTAACGACCACTTTGCGGCCATGGCGCTTGAGAATGCTGACAAAGTACTGGCACGAAGCATGGCAATAACGCGGGAAAATCTTGCGATTTTGGACAACTGGATTAAAAACGAGCCACGAGTTGACTGGGTCAAACCGCGCGCCGGTACCACCGCCATGTTGAAACTCGACATTCCCATAAGCTGCAGAGAATTCTGTATCGACCTCCTCGAAGAGACGGGGGTTATGCTCACACCGGGGGATGCCTTCGACATGGAGGGTTATGTGCGAATTGGCTACGCCAATGAACGAGCAATTCTCGAGGCAGGTCTATCTGAAATGTCTGCGTACCTGAAGACAAATCTACCGCCATAAGCCAGTTTTGCTATCGCTGCTTGGAGATAAAATCGGAGACTCGCTGGTGCAACTCACCGTGCAAACGAAACGTTTGTCGATATGCCCAGATACTCCCGATCAGAAAGAAAACCGGAAGACCAATCATCAGGGCTCTTAAGCCAAATACTGTCGCCTCGCTTTGGATCTCATTGGGCACGTAACCGATGAGCGATAACCCAACCCCGATGAAAAAGCCGGCGAAAGCTCCTGCGAACTTCACCAGCATAGTCTGGACTGAAAAAATAATGCTCTCGCTGCGCTTCCCCGTCTTGTAATGACCGTAATCAACGACATCGGCGAGCATGACCGTGCCCAAGCCATTGGCAATACCACCACCAAACTTCAGTAGCGCGCCAGCGACAGCGACCAAGACGCCACTCTCGGGTGCCACGATGCTTCCTGCCAGCAGGACTAAACTGCAGGCAAGAGCGAAAAGGCTGGCGATGTACCAGGTAAAATATCTTGGCAGGTGTCGGCAGAGCCACGGGAAAATGAAGATGCCAAACATCTCGGCAATACCGGAGACCAAGGCAAACATGGGAAACAATTCGGGTTTACCAATGGCGTAGCTGAAGTAGTAAATCGCAAAGCCACCCACCAGCTGGGTGCCGATATTAAAGGTAAGGACACAACCAATCAGCGAAGCTAGCTGATCGTTATTTCGCAAGATGGCGATCACATCCCCAAATGAGAAGCGCTCGCTCGTCACTTGAGTAGCAACGCGCTCCTTCACCTGCGTAAAGGTAATCAGCGCTGATGCGACAAAGGCAATAATGATGAGACCCGAGAGGAGAAGGAAACCCTTGCCTTCATCGCCTTCACCCAGGAAGGCGATGCTCGCCAGACCATAGGTGCCGACGATCGTCCACGCGATGCTGGCGAAGAGGCGCGGCCACACAACCAATCGCTCTCGCTCCTCACGACGAGCAGACAATGCAGGCACCATGGACCAGAAGGGGATATCCATAATCGTGTAGGTGAGACCCCAGACGATGTAGGTCACAGTGACAAATAACAGCAGCTGCGAACCCGTGAATAGATGTGCAGAGAACAACGCCAACAAGGCCAGCGAGTTGATCACCGTCCCAAGGACGATCCAGGGCCTGAACTTTCCAAACCGACTGCGGGTGTTGTCGACGATCATGCCCATGACCGGATCGGATACCGCATCAATCATGCGGACAACGAGAAACAACGTCCCCACAAACGCCGCCGGCACATCAGCCACATCGGTGTAGTAGTACATGAGAAAGAGATAAACGATGGAGCAGGCGAAGTCCTTCCCCAGTGCGCCCAGTCCGTAACTGAACTTGGTGCACGTCGAAATCTCGTCAATCCCATCGAGAGCATCACTCATAGCCCATGGCTCCCGAATACCTACTTATCTCAAGCCTTATCGTCATGTGCCACACTCAGCCGGCAACCCCATCGATAGGTCTCCGCATTGACGAGATACTCGGGTCGAACACTGGGCGTCCACGAGTCATCACCACCAACACCCATGTGGTAGCCATCGATATGGACGTGCAAGGCCGACTGCTCGATGCACTCGAAGGTGTGCTCTGCTCGCATCAGGCTTTCCACTCCGTAGTCGCTAACGGCAAAGGCGAAATCGCCATCGAGTCGTTCAATACAGACCGCACCAATAACGGCCTGTCTCACGTCACAGCGAAGTCCGTTATCGCTCGGGAAAATATAAGGGGTCTGCATCGCCTGCCGATCACAGGACCAGTCACCAAGATCGGCTGACAATTTGCGATCGGGATAATTCTCGTGGGGTCCTCGACCAAGCCACGACACAACCTCAGGTTTATCAGACAGCAGCAACCGCATGCCGACGCGTGGTAGGGGCGGCATCTCAGGTTCCACGCTCACCTCAATATCGATATCGACACCACCATCAGCGTCGAAGATGTGTGTCCACACCGAGCTAATAGCCACACCTGCGTCACTGAGATACTCGTGCTGACTGATAACGGTGGCGTCCTTAACCTCTACGCCAGTGCATCGGTGCTCTAGGTCAAATAGACCCGACGCCTGCCACTTGGCTAACCAGGCCTCCGGTGACGGGTTATCCACCTCGCTACTGCAAATATCGTTATCGAGCGGTGCGCGAACAAAGCAATCGGCCATGGGTGCATCGAGTAAGGCTCTGCCATCGGTCGTCCAATCGGTAATGAAACCCGTCGCAGCGTTGAAGTGCCAGCTGACATCGCCCGCTGTTACCAAAAGTTGCTCACCGTGCTGCGAGATATCAGCGGGTCTGGTCTCCCGTTCGACCCTTCCCTCCGCGAGTGCCAAGACATGCTGACTCCGCGCAATTTCATGCCCTGCAGGGAGCACATTTGTCACGCGTTCTGTCGTGATCCAGGCATCTAATAGAAGGGCCTGCTCGGAGGCTGCTATTAGGTCACCATGGTTATCAATGACGATGGTTTGAGTGCCCTCTGGTCCTATTTCCAAAACTTGCGAGCCTTCATGGTGCGTGTCTCGTAAGGAGCCTAGTCGCCAGTTCAAACGCTCATTATCCGTCGCTCGAAAAAGGTACTCGCTGGTCACGGTAAGGATGATCGACCGATCGCAACTCTCTGCAGTGAACGTAAAGGGCTGCTGGGCTCGCTTCGCTTCAAAGAGTGAGGGATGTGGCGTTCGATCCGGAAACACCAGGCCATTAATACAGAACTGACGATCGTTAATCTCATCGCCAAAATCACCGCCATAGGCGAAGTAAGGCACACCCTCGTCACTGACCTGCGTCAGTCCCTGATCAACCCAGTCCCAAATAAACCCTCCTTGCAACCTAGGGTTGGCTCTGAAGGCGTCCCAGTAATCTGAGAAATTGCCGAGACTGTTTCCCATGGCATGAGCGTACTCACAAAGAATAACGGGACGCGCACGCTCACCTAGCTCTGCCTGCAAATCTGCCCAGTGCTGAATGCTGTAAGCCGGGCGGCCATAGGGTGACGGCATGTCATCCACCACCCGCGCGTACATGGGACAGATGATGTCCGTGACAGATGTGTCTGCACCACCACCCTCATACTGAATGGGACGCGAGGGGTCAGCCTTCCTTACCCAGGCGGCCATGGCCTCGTGGTTACCGCCATAACCCGATTCATTACCGAGCGACCAGATAATGACGCTGGGGTGATTGAAGTCCCGCCGGACCATCCGACTCATGCGCTCCACATACGCGTGAGACCACGCATCATCATCGGATACTAAACTCATGGGCGTAAGCCCATGTGTCTCGATGTTTGCCTCATCAACAACGTACATACCCAGACGGTCACAGAGGTCATAAAAACCGGGTTGATGTGGGTAATGCGAGCAACGTAGGGCATTGAAATTGTGCCGTTTCATCAACCGAATGTCGGCCTCGACCTGCGCGAGTGATTCGGTATGCCCCGTCTCGGGGTGATGCTCGTGTTTATTCACGCCGCGAATTAATAGGGGCTTGCCATTGAGCAACAGTTGCCCGTCTGTAATCTCAACCGAGCGAAACCCTATATCGCTCGTTTCACACTCAACGAACTGACCGTGCGCATCGAAAAATGAAACGACTAACCTATAGAGGTTCGGGGTTTCAGCACTCCAAGCCAGAACACTGGGCACCTTGAGCTTGACTCGCGCTCGATCTTTGTAGCGACCCCGCTCGTCGATGAGGTCGGTGCCAATCCCTTGCCGATGTGAGAGCACGGTTGCTCCCGACGCATCGTTAAGCGCCAACTCAACCTCGCCTCGACAAGCTTGACTGCACATCACCTCAACCTCGAGCACACCCTCTGCGTAGTACTGATCGAGCGTCGCGGTCGCTCTCACGTCACTGATATGTGTCTTTGGCTTTGAGAGCAGATACACGCTCCGGTAGATGCCGGAGAGGTTCCACATATCCTGATCTTCGAGATAGCTGCCATCGCAAAGCCTCAAAACCATTACCGCAAGATCATTGTCACCGGCTCTAAGGCTGCGACTGATATCAAACTCGGCTGGAAGGCGACTGTCCTGCGAGTAACCCACCAGATGACCGTTACACCAGACAAAAAATGCGCTATCGACACCGTCGAAGACGACCCGGGTGTGATCAACCAAATCGCTTTCGTCGAGCCAAAAACTGCGGCGATAACAACCCGTGGGATTGTCCTCAGGAACAATCGGAGGCGTTGCGGAGAACGGATACTTAACGTTGGTATAGATGGGTTTGTCGTACCCCTGAAGCTGCCAGTTTCCGGGCACCCGAATTCGATTGCCTTTGGCCTCCGAGGTCAGCCAGTCATCGGGCACTTCATTGGGTGAGGGAAACCACTCGAACTGCCAAGTACCATCCAGCGATCGTCGGCTAGCGGATAGCTCACCCGTTGCAGCATCGGTAAATGAGCGATAACTATGTAGCGGCGTGTGTGCCGGCATTCTATTCAGACTGGTGATTTCCGGAGTCTGCCAAAAACGGAGTGCTTTTAACTGCTGCAACGTGAGGTCTGACATCATACGTCCCCAGCCTCACCGAAAATATCACTGAAAATCGCGACAGGGAGTTTTGGTTGCCGATCAAAATACAGAAGGCCATTAATTTCCTGTTGTACGTCAGTGAGCTGCGTCCAAACAAAACCCTGTAGCGCTTCAAGTGAGCGAATGTCCATCATAATCTTGCGCATTCTTGCTTCCAGCGCCTCGGGCGTCTCGGCGAGATTACCGTAACTGAAGTCTTCCTCGCTGAATGAGCCCATACCGATACCGCCGCATTCGGTGAGTAATATGGGCAAGCCACTCACATCGGCACCGGGCAAGGCACCCACGCGATCTCGACCGCCAAACTCACTTGTAACCGAGCTGTGAGGATCCTCAACTAAAGCTGCTAGCCGACTCGAGACATCGCTGTCTTCGTTGTACAGGTGCAAGGTCCAGAGATCACCTGAGGAATACTCCCACCCGTCATTACCGATGACCACACGGCTGCCATCCAGAGCCTTCGTCAACGACGTGATGGCATCGACAAAGGCGCGTTGCTCAGGACGTTCACTCTGATGCCACACACCCCAAGACTCATTAAAAGGAACCCAAGCAATGATCGATGGATGAGCGCGATCGCGTTTTATCAGGTCCATCCACTCACTGGTCAATGACTCGATGAGCTCAGTCGAAAACACCCGTCCCGACGGCATCTCCGCCCACACCATCAAACCCAATTTATCCGCCCAGTAGAGGTATCTTGGGTCCTCTGCCTTCTGATGCTTTCTTGCACAGTTGAAACCCATAGCTAAGGTCAGCTCGACATCACGGCGAAACGCCTCATCCGTCGTCGCCGTGTACCAGCCCTCGGGAAAATAGCCCTGATCTAAAACACCGCGCAGATACAGGGGAGTGCCGTTTAGGCAGACCTGACCATCGGTGACCGAGACTTCGCGCAGTCCCGTGTAGCTCATGGCCTCATCACGCTCTCCCGTGGCATGATTCAGCAGTGTCAGCCGAACCCCATACAAATCGGGTTGTTCTGGCGACCAGAGTCTGGGGTTCTCGATGTAAAGGATGGCACGAATCTCCGCACGCCCGGCCGTCTGAACCCTATCGCTCGCAACCACACTATCACCATCGAGAACCTCGATAATGACCTCACCGTCCACTTGCGCCGAGAGGACAGCTTTGTAGCTGAGAGTCTGTTCCGCAACTTGATAGGAATACGCCGTGGATTCAATCGACACAGTAGTGAGCGGCTCGAGCCAGACAGACTGCCAAATGCCCGACACCCCCTCGTAGTCGATTGGCCATCGCGTCGTACCCGCTTGTTTGCCACGAGGCTGGGTCCACGACAATGAGTCCTCCACCCGAATAGTGATGCGATTCGCCCCAGGCAAAAGGGCATGCTGAATATCGAAGCCAAACGATGCATAACCTCCTCGATGTTGACCAATCTCTTGCCCATTGACGAAGACGCGGGTCAGGAAATCACTGGCACCAATATGAAGCACAACGCGACTGCCCCAGGCTTCGGGTTTGATAACTTCCCGCTGGTACCAAACCACAGCAGCACCTTCAGGCTCGGCAATGCCGCTGGCAGCGGATTCCATAGAAAATGGCACGGTAATAACTGAGGCTCCATCCCACTGCCCGTCACACCAAGCCTCAGTAAGGCCGCGGTTATCAGGATCAACTCTGAAAAACCAAGACCCGTTGAGGCTCTGCCACTGATCACGAACGAGGATAGGACGCGGGTACTCAGCTCTCGGCGTGCATGGCTCGCTCGAATCAGGAGTTGGCGGTATTTTGTCTACCGTCGGAAACATCGCTTCCTTGTCTTTTTAATTGTCTCTTTCGTTATCTTTTTAATTGTAGATAGCACAGAACACCACCGTAGTCGCTCAAGCAAGATGGTGCTCAGCCTTATCTACAACGTTAGCTGAGCAATAGACCGCTGGCTTTGAGTCTGTGTTGTAGAGCGCCATTGAAAACGTTAGTTGAGCAGGCGGGCGACATCTCGCGATGTTGCAATCTCACCTTGATCAAAATAGCTATCGTGGTTCTCTTCGATACTCTTTAGATCATAAAGATAGTTGACCATCAGACCCGCTGATTGCTCTAGGCCTTTGTCGCTGAGATCAGCAGCCCAATGAATGGCGTGAAGGCTTGCTCCGTTACCTAAATGAAAGCGTGCTACCGGATCGAGCGCTAAGTTATTTCGACGCTCCTTGACTAGATACTGTGCACAAGCCGCGAGTAAATCGTGACGTCTTGCATCGGCGGTTTTGGCCGTATCGGTCTTAGCCATAGACCGCATCTCCTCGAGATCAATGCCTGTTTCCTGAGTTGCCAGCCAACGGCAAAAACCAGGAATGGGTGACAGCGTTACGTAACGCTTCATCGTCGAATAACGCTTACCCACCTCTTCAACCACCTGCTTGATCAGAAAGTTACCGAATGACACGCCGGCCAAACCAGGGTGACAGTTGCTGATGGAATAGAACACGACCGTATCCGGCATACTCCCCACATCACGCTCTTTCGTTTGATCAATCAGCGGACTAATCGCGTCGGGAACCCCTTCGGTTAGCGCTACCTCCACGAACACCAGCGGGTCATCGGGCATAGCAGGGTGGAAGAATGCGAAACACATGCGATTGCCACTCAATCTGGCTCGCAGATCATTCCAGCCCCGTATGGCATGCACCGACTCGTACTGAATGATTCGTTCGAGAATGGATGCCGGTGTATTCCAGTCAATCACCCGTAATTCGAGAAATCCACGATTAAACCAAGAGATGAACTGGTGCTTTAGATCGGTCTCCACCGCCTTGAGCCGGGGCAGATCACCCAGCGCCTGAATCATTGCGCCACGCATTTTCACCAACACAGGTGTTGCTTCGGGCGCCATATTCATTCGGCGAAAGAGCTTGATTCGTGGCGCCTCGGCAGCCCGCGATAGCGCCGCAAGATTGGCCTCTGCCGGATCGAGCCTGTAGCTCTCTGCGGCAGTTAAAACCGCGTCACTGTCGGCTGAAAAATCGTCAGCTAAGGCTTCAAAGAAAAGGCGTCGGTTGGCATCATCAAGCGCTTGGTAGTCCGCTACAACTTCGCAAGCCAGTGCTAAGCCTGACGCTTCGCCCCGGTGGTGAATGAGCTGCTTACTTTTCGCCAGTAGATCGCTCGAAGGCGCTTCAAGCGCATTCTGTCGGCGACGCGCTAGAATATCGCGTCCTGCACCGATGACAGAGCTTAAAAGCCCTGAAAAACCACTCATTGACGTCTCTTGCGTGTCCCGGTATCGGCTTTCTGACTCACTTCCTACGTCATTTTTCATGGCTGATCACTCCAAGAAACACGAATCCACTATACGTCCTTTGGGAATAACACAGCAATGTCACGATAGAGGTTTTGGCTCCACTTTCGCGTCACCCATTTTCCCCCTTCATGTCGATTTAACAGGCCTATTGACTCGTCGCGATAAGCGCTCGACATGTGCTCTGATCTGGGCTTATCAATATCCAACTACAAAAAAATGGCGGATCGCACAATCGCGACTACGCTAAAGAACAAAACAACAAAACGAAACGGGGAATACGTAATGAAAATGCACAAGCTAAGTCTGCTATTGGTCGTCGCACTATGCACGGGCACAGCTCACGCAGGAACCAAGGAAGAGATTCGCGATGTAGTCGAGGCGAATATCGCTCACACCAACAAAATGCTGAGCCAGGATCCAATGCGAATTTCTAAATACGGGTCCAAGGAGTTCTTCTCGAGTGGTGGACTGCTCAACACAATCCAGAGAGAGAACGATGCCTCTGACTTCGAGTACTTCTCTGGGTCGGTAAAACACATTGAGGTTGTGGTGTTAGTAGAGGGTCAAGCAGCGGTAGCTCACTACTACCAAGAGGCCGTCATGAAGCCTAAAGGTCTTCCCGCAGTACCCAACTACCGGACTCGAGTCACTCAGGCTTTCGTTAAGGAAGACGGCATGTGGCGCATTAAAGCCGCGCACTGGTCACCCTTACAGGGTGGTGCCGGCACCTCACAGACGGTCATCAAATAATTTCACGCAAGGGGAATACTATGTTCAGAAAGAAACATTCCGTCAGTTCACTGGCTGCAATTACTGCAACCTTAATGATCTCGACAGCTGCAGCTCAGGAACCGGTAAGTATCGGGGTCGTTGAAATGCCGGCTGTCAATAATAGTGCTGCCTTCAAAGAGGTTAAAAAACGGCTTGGGCGCTGGGAAGGCACGATGCGGCAATCAATCTCAGATCGAGACATACCAGTGTCCTACGAGCTTAAGCTCACCTCTGGTGGGAACACGATTGTTGAAACTCTGGTAGAAGACGGCATTGAAATGCTGACCACCTACACCGATAAGGGTGGAAACTTGGTAGTTACTCATTACTGCTCTTTAGGAACTGCGCCCATTTTTAAAGTGGCAGAAATGTCGGATGGTGCGCTCACTGTTCGACTCGACGAAAAGACCAATAGCTTTCACGTTGGTCACGACAGTTATGTGACCGAAATGAAGTGGGTTTTTGATGCTGACGACCCTAACGTCTTGGTGAATACAGGCAAAGTGATGATAGAGGGTGAGCTCGTTGAGAACTACTCCAAATTAACCCGAGTCAACTAGCAAAACGAGTCCACTGGCCCAAAGCCCGCCCCTCGCGGGCTTTTTTATTCCGTGTTACCGAGGAAGTTACTCAGCAATTGACAAAGCTCGTTAGCCCAAGCAACTTTAAAGCGTGGCAACAATCTTGTTCGATCGTAAGCCGCATCACCGTGAGGTTTAGGGACCTTGCGCCAAAAGGAGTATTCCATTGACGGATGTACCTAAAGCCAGGCCGGCCAGCACCGTTGTCCTGTTACGCGACACAGATAACGGAATGGAAACGCTCATGCTTAAGCGCAACAAGGCGCTACTGTTCGCAGGTGGGCTATGGGTCTTTCCCGGTGGTGCCTTGGAAGAAAGCGACATTGAGTCGGCTAATGGCGATATCGCATCGGCCGCGCGCATTGCTGCGGCACGCGAGGCTGAGGAAGAATGTGGCCTGAGACCCGATACTAAAAACATGGTGCACCTCAGCCACTGGACCACGCCGGTTGTCGAACCCAAGCGATTCGAGACCTGGATTTACGCAGCGCCCCTCGCTGAGGATGCGGACGTTGCCATTGACGGAAGCGAGATTCACGACTTTGCGTGGATTCGCGTTAAAGATGCAGTAGCACAACACGAGGCGGGTGAATTCGGTATGCTGCCACCCACCTACATCACGCTGTTGAGTCTATTGCGGTATACCACAACCGACGACATGACCGCCGGTGAAAACGAAACACCCCCACCCTATGTGTTCCCGGTGTTTACCAAGACAGAGGGGAAAATGGCCGTGCTATTCCAAGGCGATGCGGGTTACGAAACGGGGGATGGTAGCGTTGCGGGCGCAAGGCACCGTGCCATCATGCAAGAGAGAGGATGGGAATACGTCTACAGCGACGTCGGCGCAGATTACCCCCCGTTTGTTCGAAACTAAATCAGCGCTTCTAAACCGACCGCATTAACTCACTAACGGCGTTGGATAAGTGAGTCAGACCCGGTGATTTAACGAGATTTTTCCCGCTGAAGCGTTTAGCATGCCCGCGCGGTCATCGGGCGCTAACGCACCAAGTAACCCGGAACTTAAACACCACCAAAAATACCTTACTGATAGGCGACCAAAAGCCAGTTTTGCTCGTATGAGTAGACTTCGGGGATAAACACACAACTATGAAGAGCCCAGTAACCGACATCTGTGACCTAACTAAGGAACTGCCGCCGGACGCACCCGATGCACCGCAGTGGCTGGTCGATGCGTTGCAGGTACCTCGCGAAGAGGGCTGGGTAAACTCGGACGGGTGCAATGTTCACTACTTCCGCTGGGGTGATCCTGCGAATCCACCTCTACTCTTGATGCACGGTTTTCTGGCCCATGCCCGCTGCATGGCCTTCATCGCCCCGTTCCTAGCTCAGCAATACCACGTCGTTGCCTACGATCTAACGGGTATGGGTGACTCAGGCGTTCGTTCGTCCTATCCCGACGCTGTTCGCGCACAGGAAGTGGTCGATGTCGCTCGCGAAACGGGTCTATTTGATAACGCCATTAAGCCCATCGTGATTGCACACAGCTATGGTGGGCACGTGGGCCTTGCAGCCATGAATGATTTTCATGAGCTATTCGGTGGCCTCGTTGTTTGCGATCTCATGGTCTTGAGACCCGAGCGACTCAAAGAACACTTCGCGGGTGGACGTCCCATGCGATCGGATACGAGTCGTCCGAACCGAATCTACCCAACGTATGACGAGGCAAAATCGCGCTTTGTGCTCTCGCCAAACCAACCTTGTGGCGAACCTTATCTATTTCATTACATGGCCTATCACTCGCTGAAACAGGTCGACGGTGGATGGACGTGGAAGTTCGATGCCAGTGTTTTCGACAGTGATTTCTCCCTGAAAGACCGAATACTCAATCAAGTAGATGCGGTTGTCGCCGCACCGGGCAGAAAAGCCTATGTCTACGGACAGCACAGCGCCTTATTTGATGATGACTCGGCCGATTACGTGCGTGAGCGGGGTGGCGATAACATTCCTTTCATTAGCATTCCCGGCGCACGTCATCACCTGATGCTCGATGAGCCCATCGCCTTTGTCAGCGTGCTTCGCTCGCTGGTTGCACAGTGGCACGCAGCTGATAAAGCGGCTTGAGCTAGTGTCCGGTAAGTGCATTTCTCCAATGCAGTCGTGGCTTACTCGTGAAAATGATCGGCGCCCCTGACAACAGCGAGAGCCTTCTCGTTCCGGTCTTATTGGCGAGTGCAGGCGTACTGTTCTTCTGCATGCTCGATGCGGTCATGAAAGCCCAAGCGCTGGCCATGGGCGCCTACAGCGCTACGTTTTGGCGGGCAGCAATGGGCGCTGTCTTCGCGTCCGCGCTCTACTTACCCAATCGGCCGCAACTGGCAACAGGGAGAGTATTGAGGCTGCATATTACCCGCGGTGTGCTTACCGCATCCATGATGCTCTTCCTGTTTTGGAGCCTGACACAGCTGCCCCTTGCGCAGGCTGTTGGTCTGAGCTTTGTCGCTCCAATCATCGCTCTCTACCTTGCGGCCCCCATGCTCGGAGAGCAAATTACACGCGGCGCAAAAATCGCCGCTGTCTTAGGTTTTGGTGGTGTTGTGATCATCGCCGGCGAAGATATGTTTCAGATGCGTGATGACAGTAGTCTGCTGGGGATTGCGGCGGTCCTCATCTTCGCCGTCATGTATGCACTCAATATCATTTTGCAGCGAAAGCAGGCCTTGGTGGCACGACCCACGGAAATTGCCTGCTATCAAAATGTGATCATGACCTGCATTCTGGCGCTCGGCGCTCCATTCGCCATCACCCTACCCGCTGATGTTGTCCAGTGGACTGCCGCGTCAGCCGCCGGCGTTCTTGCCGTCATTTCGCTCATACTGTTGTCCATCGCCTACAGCAAAGCGGAAGCACAGGCCCTTGTCTCCGTGGAGTACACAGCGTTTATCTGGGCTGCATTGTTTGGCTGGCTGTTTTTTGCCGAACCTGTCAGTGCGGGCACGATCTTGGGCACAGCGTTTATCATCACTGGCTGTATCGTCAGTACACGGAAAGCAAAAGCCTAGTCATTTAGGGTTACACTCCCTTAATGCCCGGACCTTCCTACGACAACCTGTATGAAGTCGCCTGCCTACGAAAAGGCGGGAGTGATGTTGTGGAGAGCCTACTGCCCACCATTGCAACCAAAGAATATCTCAGCGGGCTGGGGTCCGACCGCTACCTCGCGGAGTTCACCCGGAAGGTATTTCAGTCAGGCTTCGTCTGGCGCATCGTCAACAATAAATGGCCGCAGTTTGAAGAGGTCTTCTGGGGCTTCGATATCGAGCGTTTACTGATGATGCCCGACGATATGTTGGAGCGTAAGGCCAGTGACCCGGGAATCATTCGCAATTTCAGCAAAGTGAAAACGGTGCTTGATAATGCCCTGATGATCTCGGACACCGAGCGCCGCGAAGACAAGACTTTTGGCGAGTTCATCGCCAGCTGGCCTGATGATGACGTCATCGGCCTCTGGCTTTTCTTGAAAAAAAACGGTAGTCGGTTGGGTGGAAACACAGGACCCTATGCACTCCGGACATTGGGTGTTGATACCTTTCTGATGACCGCCGATGTGGAGTTCTTTTTGCGCGAAAACGATATTGTCGATTCTGGGATTCACAGTTTGCGCGCCCTCAAAGCCGCACAGAGTTATTTCAATGGTCTTCGTGAGGAGAGCGGTAGAAGCTTGTCGGAGCTTAGTCGACTCGTCTCGTTAGGGGTCCGAAGAAACCAAATACCGGAGTAAGCCTGCACATTGCCGACTCCAAAAAAATAAATAAGGAGGTAACACCATGGGGATAAATCGAGTTCTAGCAGTGTTAAGCGTCGCTGTTCTTGCAAGCTGCGGTCAAAGCCCACAGGAAACGGGCAATAACACCCACACGACAGTGTCACCTTGGCACTCCTTAACCGGAACCGAAATTAACGAAGCAGCTGCCGCCGTGAGCGATGCGTTTGGTGAGGGCATCTTATTCAATCGCATCAGTCTTACCGAGCCCGACAAGAGCAAGGCGCGTGCTTGGCAGACCGGTGATCAAGCAACCCGCAGTGCAGATATTGTCTACAGGCTAAACAAAGCCTCTTATGTAGCGCGCTATGATTTTGATAACGCATCGCTCTCTGCTCCGAAGGAGATCACCAGCGGTCAGCCCATGCTCGCGGGCGAGCAGCTGTTCGGCGCACTCGATGCGGTCAACCAACTTCCTGAAGTGATGGCTGCGCTGGAACGGCGCGGCGTTACCGGCTCGGACGGTCTCTGTCTGCCACGCACAGTCGGGCGTTTCTTCTCTGATCTTGCAAACCCGGTCAACGACCGACTTGTCCGGTTCGACTGCTTCAACATTCGGGGTCAAAGTGGCTTGGGGCTGCTTCCTACGACCAGCGCTTATGCGCGACCCATAGAAGGAATCAGTGTCTTGTTCGATGTTGAAGAGTTGAAGCTCATCGAAATCACAGACTCGTTTGCTGATGCTGAAACACCACCCAATGACTTTGAGGTCATCGAGTTTCACGAGAGCGCACTCGACACGCGGCCAGCACTGAAACCAATCACCATCGAGCAGCGCGAAGGACGAAATTTCGCTATCACCGGAAGCCAAATTAACTGGCAGGACTGGCAGTTCCATCTTCGCTTTGACCCGCGCCAAGGCACGATTCTCAACAATGTTGGCGTTGTCTCCGGTGACGAATTCAGACCCGTCGCCTACGAAATCGCCATGTCCGAAATGTTCGTCCCATATCAGGACCCCGATACCCATTGGTTCTATCGCGCCTACTTCGATATGGGTGAGTACGGGTTCGGCAACATGGCTACCGAGCTTAAGGGCAACGACTGCCCACCCACCGCTGTGTATCAGGATGCGGTGTTGCACACTGCGAGCGGGGAAGCTTTCACCGCCGAAAATCGCATTTGTATTTTTGAGTTCGACCCGGGCTACCCCAGCTGGCGCCACCACGAGTCTTTGTATGACGATGTACCCGGCATGGTGAAACACAACTCACGCAGAGCCACCAATCTCGTTGTACGTATGGTCGCCGTGATCGGCAATTACGATTACTTCCAGGATTACGTTTTCCAGCAAGACGGACGCCTACGAATTCGACTGATTTCAACAGGCATTGACGCCACCAAGGGTGTTTTCTCGGCGTCGTTAGATGACCCGAGAGCCGCGTCGGAAACACAGACAGGAACGCTGATTGCTCCCTATCGTGTCGGCGTCAATCACGACCACTTCTTTAGCTACCGCATTGATATGGATGTCGATGGTGTTAATAACAATTTTGTTCGTCAGCGTCTGGTGGCCACAGAGCAGCCCGACGGCGCACCTCGCCAGGGCATCTGGACCGTTCAACAAGAGCAAGTGCTGACGGAGCAACAGGCGCAAACGGTCATGAAAGTAGAAAAGCCGGCGCTGTTAACCTTTGCCAGCACCACCGCGGAAAATGCGATGGGCTACCCCACTTCATACCAGCTCATCTTCCCCAATACCCATCCGTTGGTGACGCTCGATGACGCGATTTATCAACGCGCCGGATTTCTCAAGAACAATTTATGGGTAACCCGCTACAAGCCCAACGAGATTTTCTCGACCGGGCTCGCCGTCAATCAGTCGGATGTTGGTGTTGGACTGCCCCAGTATGCGGCAGATGATGAGACTATAGAAAATACCGACCTGGTCGCCTGGCCCATGATTGGCTTCCATCATGTACCCATGGCCGAGGACTGGCCCGTCATGCCGTCAAAGGTGGATGAGATCATGCTCAAGCCGCGTAACTTCTTTAATCGCAATCCAGCACTGGACGTTCCTGAATAAATTGCGTCTCATGAGGGTGCACAGAGGAATTCGATCATGTCGGAAATAACGATCACAGAAATACACCGATACCCCGTTAAGTCCATGTTAGGCGAGACACCTTCAGAAGTGACGGTTAGCGAACGCGGTATCCAAGGTGATCGCGCATGGGCAACGCGCGATGAGGTCCGTGGTGGCATTCGCGGCGCTAAGAAACTCCCACAACTGATGCTGTTTGGTGCGCGATCGGTCGATGGCAATACATCGGAAATTACCGCTCCTGATGGTTCAACCTGCCTAACAAGCTCAGACGAGATGAATCATTGGCTGTCAGAGAAACTTGATCACAGCGTTACCCTGTGGCCGCTACTTCCTCCCGATAACCTCGAGCACTATCGACGAGGCGCCCCCGACTCAGAAGATTTCGAACAGGAACTGCGAGAGATCTTCGGGCGCACCCCCGACGAACCGCTCCCTGATCTCAGCGCCTTCGCGGAAGTCATCGAATTCGAGTCGCCGCCTGGGACCTACTTTGATGCGTTTCCGATCATGCTCATGACGCAGCAATCGCTAGATACGATGTCACAAGCAGCTCCAAATTCGGCGTTTGATGAAAAGCGATTTAGAGCCAACTTCATTCTAAATGTGGGGGGCTCGACCGATCGATTCCCAGAGCAAGCGTGGATTGGTAAAGAGCTGCATATTGGCGAGGTGGTTCTCAAAGTAATCGATACCTGCCCGCGCTGTTCGATGACCACTCACGCCACCGACACCCTCCCGCGAGACACCGACATCATGCGGCATCTAGTGACTGAAGCAGAAGGCAATCTAGGTGTTTATGCAAAAGTCGTCCGCGGCGGCGCCATTACTCAAGGGCAGACTGTGACGGTCGTGTAACTGAGTCCGTCCTAGTTTCGTCAGACCTGAGCACGGCCAATGTGCTCAGGACACCGTAATCGTCTTTGCGTTGAAGCTATCCCATGGCCCCGTAATAGCGAGCGTCTTTGTCGGCGCGTAGACGTTGACGAACATTGTCTGTCCATCGGGTGAGAAACAGGCTCCGGCGAGCTCGGTCTGCAGTCGAAGGCGTGCCAGCGGATAAGCATTCCCGTCGGGCGCAATCCCTCTCAGGTGGTTATCAACGACTTCGGTGTACTGATCCTCACAGACAATGAGGTGCCCGTTGGGCGCAACGACCAGATTATCGCCGTAATCAAACTGATGCTTCGATACGCTCTCGAAAAACAGTTCCACGCGATCGCTTTCCCCGTCAGGACTGAATTTGATATGGAAAATTTGACCGAGTTTGCGGGCGCCGCCACTGGTTGAGCAGACAAAAGCCTCGCCGTCGCCCATGTGGATGCCTTCACCACGTGCCACCAAACTCCCACCTTTTGCGGCCGCTTGGTAACGCAGATCATCCTTTGGTGCCTCGACCGCATCCAAATCGATCCAACTTACCTTGCCCGCAGCCCCCACCGCCATCGACATACCCGTCCAGTTTCTCAGGTCGGGGATACCCTCTACTTTCATCGCCTGCAGGCGACCTCCACGAGAGAGCTCGCCCGGGACTTTGGGAACAAAGCGATATAGGACACTGTCATTACGGTCCTCGGTCAGGTACACAAAACCAGTCGCCGGATCCACACAGGCGGCTTCGTGATTAAAACGACCCATTGCCACCAATGGCTCGGGATCAACCAAACCAGTGGCCGTCGCTGGCACCTCGAACACCCAACCGTGATTCTTGTTTAAACCATCGCCGTACTTCTGCCCAGGACCCGTTGGCGACTCTTCGCAGGTCAGCCAACTTCCCCAGGGCGTGGTGCCACCAGAGCAATTACGGATGGTGCCGCCAAGCGATCGAAACTGATCTGTCACCTCGAGACTCTTCTGATCAAGTACGACATGGGTCGTGCCTCCGGGAACCAAGACACCGTGTTTGGCACCAAACCCCAGCTCAAAGGCACCGCCGCTTGAATCGCGTGGAACCAGCTCGTGGTTGCGCACGAGTGCCAGACGTCCATCACCAAGGTCAAAACATCCCATGCCATCAGCCTTGTCTGGGACGGTAGCGCCATCGCTCATGGCATCGCCCAGACTTGAGATGACTCGGTAGGAGAAGCCTGAGGGAAGGTCGAGCACACCCTGAGGATCAGCGACTAATTGTCCGTAGCCCACCGCGCGGGGGAACGATGGATCGTGGAGCACCCGAGCGTCACAGCCGCTCGCTGTGAGGGCTGCGAAGGCTGTACCTGTGACGCTTAAAAATGTGCGTCGTTTCATAGTTAATCCGCTTGGCGCTAAGACGATTTTACGCGGAGAAGGGTAGCAAAAGATGGGCGTCGGCACCCAGAAAACTTAGATGTTAAAAAAACAGTGCTAGGCAGACGGCTCACGGGGCAATCGGGCCGTAGCACCACGACTGAAACCGACTTAATAATGTTTTTGATCGCTTGGAGTAGAAAGCGTGGAAGTAATCACGTATTGCTTCTGATGCCTCTCACCCACGGTTTTGCACTGCTTTGATGAGAAATATCCCCGAGAGCTAGTATCGGGCATTTGTAATACGTGAGAGATTCTATTTTCTGGATGTCTGACCCATCCACTCCGAAGGCCAATTTTTTTCTAGCACCAACAAATGCTTGAACAAGGCACGTATTCGAGCGCTCTGGCGAAGATCCTTGTGATACAGCAGCCAGACGTATCGATAAGGCAAACTTTGAGTGTTTGGTAGGCGCACGACATCGGTTAGCTCAGTGACGCTGCAACAAGGGAGTGCACCGACCCCCATTTGATTAGCTACCGCATCGAGACGGGCAATGGGTCCATCGATGCAGTGTTTGACTTTGATCCCTAGATCAGTCGATGTAGGTAATTCGGTAGGAAGCACTTCCGTTGTATCGATGAAAGTTAGTTCTCGCTTACCGAGCCTCGCGTCGGCGAGCAGGTTTTTGTGGACGTACAGCCCGATTGCCAGTAACCCTAGCTTCACACCGACAATATCCTTGGGCGGACGTTGATCTACTTTAAGGCCTCGAATCGCAAAATCTGCCTCGCGCCTGGATAAATCCACCTTGTCATTGGACGAGCGTATATCCAATTGAATCCGAGGATAGGCCTCAGAAAACTCACAGAGACTTTGGAAAAAAAGTTGGTTTACCGGCTTAAAATCCGCAATTGAGACCTTAAGCTTTCCTGCGAGCAGTGCATCTCTACCAGTTAATCTGAGCTGACCATCGGATATCGTGTCTTCTACTGTTTTCGCAATCGGCAGTAACTCTTCGCACAGCGTTGTGGCAAGAAGTCCGTCCGGCGTCCTGTCAAAAAGGCGGCCTTCAATGGCCGCCTCGAGGACTTCTAGTCGCCTAGCTACCGTGCTGTTACTCACGCCTAAAGCCGATGCTGCCGTACGTGTCGAACCGTGACGACTGCAGGCCAAAAGCACTTTCAGATCATCCCAGCTAAGCTCCTGCATAGTTTTCCTCGTTTACGAGAGCGGCTCCCCCTCTTTAGTGGTCAGTACCAGCACCGTGTTATCACTAAGCAGCGAAACATCATTGGTAACTTTGCAAAACAAAGTCTGACGTTTCGCGCCTTCCGGTACGACTGACAATTTGACAGTCACTGAACCACCGTACTTCTTGCTGCCCTTAAGCGCGATTCGAGTATCATCCCCAAACCTCTCCTTAAGCTCGGTTTTGCATTCCCCATAGGCAGTACCCACTGATGTAGACGCGTTGGCTTCGACACCCAAGCCCAAACCGACTAGTCCGAGAATTACAACAGATTTAAGTTTATCCATGTTTCATTACTCCTTGATTAAGGCCACTACGGTATGGCGCTACTAAGGATACGGGGGGAGTGAGAGCGCCGCCTGTAACGAAATCGCTGTCAGGCGCCCCAAAAATGGAACGCAAACAAAATAGGGCGGTTAATAAGGGCTGTATGCGGCGCGAAAAAAGGCGAGCGCAGGCGCTTTAATTATCTCTGTTTTCCGCAGGAACAAACCGGTGATCTGTCTGATCCCACCACCAAAAATCGGGCAATGGCACGCGATCAGGCCACTCCTGATCCATGGTGTCACCGTTGTAAAGACGGCCATTAATGAGGACTCTATCAATATCAACGGTATTGCGAATGTCATCCAGCGGGTTGCTGTTCAACACGACCATATCGGCCAGCTTCCCTACCTCAATGGACCCAAGATCCTGCTCGACACCGATGATGCGTGCGCCGTCGATGGTGGCAGCTCGGAGGACCTCAACCGGCGTCATACCACCCATGGCAAACGACCACATTTCCCAATGGTAGGCGAGGCCCTGCAATTCACCGTGACCCCCAACACCCACGAGACCACCAGCGCGTTGAATCTTCGCTACCTGAGCTGCCGCCTGCTTGAAGTCGAACTCACTCTCGTGAAGCCAAGCGGAGCGCCGCAAGGTCATCTCGTCGAGTCGATTTTTAGGATAGAAGCGCTTTAACTTGGGATCGTCGTGCACGTCAGTTCGGGTGAAGAAGTAATCTACCAAGGTAGGCGCGTTATATTGAACAACCAACGTCGGGGTATAGGCGGTCTTGGTCTTAGCAAAGACCTCGACAACGTCCTTGTAAAACGGCGCGTCCGGCAGTGTGTGCTCGTTTCCGTGCATGCCATCGATCGCATGCGTGATATTCATCGCCTGATCGGCAGCCCCTTCGGTGGTGGGCATCAACCCCAGCGCCTGACTGGCCTGCACCACCCACTGTCGCTGCTCACGATTACCAACCACATAACTTTTAATGTTCTTGGTGTGATAGTGCTCGCTGTAACGCCGGAGATAAGAATGAGCCTCGTCGTATGACCGGAAATCGGTGTCACCAAAGACACCGCGCGCCGTCATAAAAGCACGCTGACCAATAGACTGCCCGGTCTCCACAAAATCCCGGTAAGCCAGGTAGTCGTTCGATGCTGTCTGTACGTCAAGACCGGCGGTTACCCCATAAGCCACATTGGCTACAAGCGACCAGTTGTGGGGTTCCAGCACATCGCTGGTTCTGAACTCCCAGTGGGCATGCGTATCGATAAAGCCGGGTACGACAAATTTGTTTCTCAGATCACGTCTCGCCGCTCCCTCAGGTACCGACAAGCTGCCATGATCTCCGATCGCATGAATGCGGTTATCTACGATCAGAATATCTTGCGACGTGCGCACCTCAGCCATGGCTTCCGTCGACTTACCGGACATGCTGATGAGATTGACCTGCTCTAATAACAGCGCGCCTGTTGGTGTCGATCTGGGCACGACCACATCCATATCAACGGCAGTGACGGCGGGGTGCTCATCTTCCGGAACAAAGCGATCTGATGCGTCGTCATCACCCTCCGCAACGGCGTCTTCCGAATCTGCGTCATCTGCCTTAAAGCTCAGACTATCTAGCGGGCGAGAATGAAAAGTGTTTCCGATTGCCCACCAGACACCACTACCATCGGTGGACCAACCCAGATAATCCGCCCCCACGTGTGTTAGCCGCTCGACCGGTACGTCGCCACCTCTGAGGTTGGCAACAACCGCCTGTGCGCCCACTTTTGGCTTTGCAATCCACCACACCTGCTTGTTCGCAAACGCCAGAACCGAGTGGCCGTCCGGGTGTATGTAGATGACTTCAGCTCCAGGGGGGTCATCGCCACGCTGGTTGCCGCGAGGCGCGTTTACCGTCATTTCATCGCGACGATCGGTACCGCTAAGCGTCAGGGAAAAGAGTCCGTCATCGCCAGTGAGGTACACGCGATCTGACTCAGGACCAAAGTGGGGATAACGTCCACTGTCGAGCGCCTTGATAACGGTTTGCTCACCGCCCTTGGCAGGTAGCGAGATCAACTCAAGTGGAATTCTCAAACCCCCAAACTCGCTAAACGTCTGATTGCGAAGAAACTCGTTTCCTCGCATGGCAACGATCGTGCTGCCGTCGGGACTGAATGCTAGATCGGTGTAAAACGCCTCGATGTCCGTAAGTTGTCGTGGCTTACCCTTGCCATCAGAGCGCATCTTGTAAATGTGTCCGCCGCGCGCATGCGACCAGGTGGTGTAAGCAATCCAACGACCATCAGGCGACCAGATCGGCTTAAATTCATTTTGATTGCTTCTGGTGAGACGCTTCAGGTTTTTCCCATCATCATCCATGACATAGATTTTGGTCAGGACAGACGCAGCAACCTTGCTCTTGTCGGGCGAGGGTCTTGGGTCCTGAATTAGCGTCGCCGTCAGATCACCTTGCGGCACCCGATAAGGCGCCGTGAGATCGGGTCCAATGTCGAGCGCCACATCTGCCGTGAAGGGGATTTCCTCGCGGTCGCCCGTTGCCACATCAACCCGCCAGATTTTGCCAAACGCATTGAAGATGACCTGCTGGCCGTCAGGCGTGAACGAGTAACCAGGTAAGAGATCGCGACTCGGCGGGCGGAAATTCTCCTGCGCATCACGTTGAATTGGATACGTCAGCCATTGGTCTGCGCCCGAGACCAGGTCGCGAATTCGCAGTCCCGTCTGAGCTTCGAACCGCGTGCCATACACCATTAACTGACCATCGGGAGACAACACGGGGCGAAAGGCACCACCCTCGCCTTGCGTCAATGGCTCGATATCGCCTGTGGCAAAGGCGTAGCGACTGATCTGCGATGCAGGGATATCCCGCCGAGAACCCCGACCCTCAGCGAAGTAGAGATGCTCACCGTCGGGAGAGGTCTCGACACCAACACCCCAGAAGCGCTCATTAACCCCTGAGCCGGTCAAGGTCACGCCGGAGCCACCATCAACGTGAAACATCACCAGCTCAGTATCGGTCGCGACTCGAGTGACAATGAGGTAATTGCCATCCGAGCTCCATTGAGGAGAAATCATACCGGCGTGGCGTTCCGAGGAGAGTTGCCGAGCCTCAGTGCCATCGATATCAGCCACCCACAAATTAGTCGTACCATCCCGGTCGCTGATGAATGCAATCTGCTGTCCATCAGGTGAGATCACAGGCTGACTGTCGTATCCAAGGCCTGAGGTAATGCGAATCGCCTCACCGCCGTCGATGGGTAACCGGTATAAATCCCCCAAGAGATCAAAGATGAGACTATCGCCCTCGGGTGCCGCATCGATGGAAAGCCATGAACCCTCATCCGTCGTGAAACTGAGGACCTCGGTGGCACCCTCAAGCGGCAGGCTATCTTGTTCTGAGTCTGCCTGCGCCGCGATCGGTGCCCACGCCATCATGGCTGCCACTAATACACTCGTTAATCGATTCATCTCTGATCACGTCCATTGTTATGAGGTGTATGAACTTGATTATAAGCAGACGCGAGCGGCATACGCACGATGATAGCGTCGTGAAAAACTCAGGGATTCCGGAACGATTGACTGGGCCCTTAACCTCAAGCGTGCTGTTTTCGGTAATCCACAGTGCGCCGCCTTTAGCGACCAAGGCAACCCGTCCGCGTCGCTCGATATCGCCGGTTGGTTTACCGCTGTCACCGGTTCAACTAAACTGATTACTATAGACACTCAACAATAAAGCCATGACAGACACTAAACCCAAACGAATCAGACTCAGTCCCGAGGCACGGCAGGAGCACTTGCTCGATTGCAGCGCGGAAATGATCGCGACTGACGGCATTGCCGGCTTCACAATGGAAGGGCTCGCAAAGCGAGCGAATGTGTCCGCACCATTGGTCTATAACTACTTCCCGAATCGAATCGAGCTCCTCCAAACATTACTCAAGCGCGAGTTCGCGCGGTTTAACAGGCGAACCGCAAACGACGCGGAGCACGCAACGAGCTTTGAAGATATTGTTCGTGTCGCGGTCAGAAGTAATTTTGAGCACTACGCGCCGGGCACGGTGCTACCCATTCTTATCACTCAGCCGGAAATAGCGAGTGTTGTTCAGAACAGATTGGTACAAAACTCACGACAAGCCGCCAGCTACCTTATTGAGAAAGTCTCCGAACACTACCGGCTTGACGAAGATACAGCACGTCTCATTGTGCAGCTTTCTTCTGGTGCTGCTTGGTCAGCCGCTGAGCTAGCTGACAAACGAGGGTTGAGCATGGATGAGACCGTTGAGCTGACGGTCAACTACATCATTGCAGGTATTGAAACGCTAGTAGCGGGAAAGAAAAACGAACGACAATTTAAGTAACACGCCACTGACATCAAAGCTTACCTAGAGAGGCTGAATCAATGACCGTTAATCGCCAATGGCGTCTCGCAAAACGCCCCGAGGGAATGATCGGGGAAACCAATTTTGAATTTGTAGAGACCACCGTTCCCAAGGTCTTCGACCAGCAAATATTGGTCAAAAATCTTTACTTCTCTTTTGATCCCACACAGCGAGGCTGGGCAGTCGACCGTCCCAGCTACCTGCCGCCCGTCGGCATAGGTGAGGTCATGCGAGCCGGTACTGTTGGGCAGGTCGTGCTCTCCAACCATAATAATTTCTCAGAGGGCGACCTTGTGCAAACCATGGGTGGCTGGCAGGACTATGCTGTGATCACCCCGGGTGAAGGTGTCATGGGCGTTACCAAGGTGCCTGAGGGCGTTACCCCTGAGATGATGCTTTCTGTCATTGGTTTGACTGGCATTACTGCCTACTTTGGCCTCCTGGAATTAGGCCAGCCAAAAGCTGGCGAAACGGTATTGGTCTCAGGCGCTGCCGGAGCCACAGGCTCAGTTGCGAGTCAGATAGCCAAGATTAAAGGGTGTCGCGTGGTCGGTATCGCGGGCGGTCCCGAGAAATGCCAGTGGCTCACCGAAGTGGCAGGACTGGACGCCGCTATCGATTACAAGCAGGGCAACTTGGATGAGCAAATTGCCGCCGCCTGCCCGGATAAGTGGGATGTCTTTTTTGACAACGTCGGCGGCGACACGCTCGAAGCGGCCCTTAACCACCTCAACCTCTACTCCCGTGTAGTGATGTGCGGTGGCATCTCTGGCTACAACGCAGAAGAACCGATTCCGGGACCCTCAAACCTGATGAATCTTGTTACAAACCGAGGACGCATGGAGGGCTTTATTATCCTCGATTACATGCCACGGGCCATGGAAGCCATTCAAGATCTTATGGGCTGGGTAATGTCCGGTGATCTGAAATTTCAGGTCGATGTTCAGGAAGGATTTGAGAATATCCCAAATACACTGCGTCGCCTCTACACGGGCGAGAATCACGGCAAGCAACTGCTCAAGTTAGCTGATCCCTCGTAAAGTCTGGGAACGGGACTGATGCCTGAATCCGTAGAAGACCCAAAATGGTTATTTGGAGTAAATCCATGAAAGGTCCTCTTTC